>NZ_JBGCVY010000037.1:0-203274 GCF_041088075.1 Mucilaginibacter sp.
AATCACACATAACAGATACGTCCAAAACCTGGAAGAAAGGATCAACTGTTTTGACCGGTTCATGCTTGATTTTCAAGTGGAAAACCAAGTCGGTAAAAACTTAGCTAAACTAATTGTAAATATTTAATGAACTTTATATAATTCCGGATGCTTCTTTTATCGGCATAAAAATAAAGGACACACCCCTGGCCCCTCTCGAGAGGGGAACCTGCAAACGACGCCTTTCCAAACGTTAGTAAGGTAGCAAACTATGCTTCCCCTCTCGAGAGGGGCAAGGGGTGTGTCCTTAATAAATAGCTGTAAATAAACCATGAAATCAATAATAAAAGTTTAAACAACTTCAACAGTAAAATACAGACCACCAATTTTATAGTGCTAAAAGAAGCATCCTGTTTTTTTAATTTGATCTTGATCATAGCGCAAATCCATCTATCGTCAAAAATCATTAATGCTTCTTTTACCGGCAAAAAATTGTTGTTATACAGCAAAGCCCCTGATGGGCAGGGGCTTTTACTAACCAATTATAAACCTAAATTATGAGAAGGGCTGTAGGAGAAGGGGTCGAACCTTCACGAAGTGGTTATCACGTTGCCGTGGTTTCCCATAATCTTCGCCACCGGGACAAGGAGGTGTGTCTGCCAAATTTCACCATCCTACAATTTTCTTTCATTAAGCAATTTAAAGAACGTTGTTTTTCTGATTGCTTGACACAAATTTAAGGCACGCGTCCATTCCTTGCAAATATTTCAACAAAATAATTTTATTTTTATTTTTATTTAAATTATAATTGTGAAACGTTACATATTTCAAAATTTATGCCTCATAAAAAACCCCATAATTCAGAAATTGATAATTTGGATATCCAGATCCTGTCTATCCTGATGAAAAACGCCACTACGCCTTATACCGAAATTGCCAAAGAATTGATCGTTTCCGGCGGAACTATCCACGTTCGGATGAAAAAACTGGAAGATTTGGGCATTATCAAAGGCGCCAACCTCGAAATCAACCCGCAGAAATTAGGCTACGATGTTTGTGCTTTTCTGGGGATTTTTCTTGAAAAAGGATCACAATACAACGAGGCCGTAAAACAATTAAAAACCGTAAACGAAATTGTAGAACTGCATTATACCACCGGGAGCTGGAGCATTTTCGCCAAAATCATCTGCCGGGACACCACACATTTAAGGGAAATTTTGAACGAACAGATCCAAAGCGTGCCCGGCATCCAACGTACAGAAACTTTTATATCTTTAGAAGAAAGCATCAAAAGGCAAATTATACTTGATTAATCAAGCCGTTTAATTTCTGTAAGCGTATAGATGGCGGTTGTGTATTAACTTTGAGTGATTTTAAACTTATAAAATTTTATTTGTTTAACTATAAACACCAGGTCAACTAAATATTGCTATATGAAAAAAGATTTTTGGGGGACTGTAACCTCCAAAGTAATTAGCTGGACAGGAAGCACCGCCGGAATTATGGCAGCCAATGGGTTGATGATTGCGTGGCTTATTTACGGATATTTTGAACATTTCTCTGAAGAGTCTCAAATGATCCTTAATACGGTTACTTCCATCATTACTTTTGTAATGCTGTTCCTGATCCAAAAAGGCCAGAACAAAGCTGATAAAGCCACGCAGCTTAAATTGGACGAAATTATTTATGCTTTGGAAACAGGGAACAACAAAAGATTAGGGATTGAAAAACTGACCGAAGAAGAGTTGGACCAGATTAAAGAAGAATATAACCTGGAGGAAGATGAAGTTGACGAAATCAAAGAAGATATAGAAGAGCAAAAAACAGTAAAGCCGTAACGATAATAATTACGGCTTTACTATTTTTTCTAAAAAATCAAAAGCTACTTTTTTCGCTCGCCTTTCATTTTCGAAGCTATTTTCAGCGCTTCCAAAGCATTTACAATACCGCCGGATTTGCTTAAAGTTGTAAAATCTACTTTTTCTTTGCTGCCGGGTTTTAACACAGTGGTGCCGTTTAAAGGTTTTGCCGAAGCAATGATCACCTCTTTCAACTGTCTGGCGCTAAGCGTTGGGTAATATTCTAAAACCAAAGCGGCAACGCCGGCCGTAATCGGCGAAGCAAAACTGGTTCCGTCGGCGGTGTTAAATTCGGCATCTTTATCAATTGAGGTTACTTTTACGCCCGGCGCAAAAACATCCACGCTGTTTTTACCATAGTTACTGAAAGAACCGGCCAGGTTTTCATCATTTAAAGAACCAGAAGCGCCAACGCTGATCAGGTTATCTACTTTGGTTCCGTCGAGCAAATTATCGTTGGGGAATTCCGGTTTTACATCCACGTTCTGGTTGTCGTTGCCCGAAGCCTGTACCAACAATACATCTTTATCGGCGGCGTATTTAATCGCATCATCCACCCATTTTTTGTGCGGGGAGATTTTTTTGCCGAAACTCATGTTCACTACTTTCGCGCCATTATCAACGGCATAACGGATAGCATTTGCGATATCTTTGTCGTACTCGTCGCCGTTTGGTACTGCTTTTATCGCCATAATTTTGACATTGTCGGCAACGCCGTCAATACCATAACCATTGCCACGAACGGCACCA
Source organism: Mucilaginibacter sp. (assembly GCF_041088075.1). Taxonomy (GTDB): domain Bacteria; phylum Bacteroidota; class Bacteroidia; order Sphingobacteriales; family Sphingobacteriaceae; genus Mucilaginibacter_A. The sequence goes on from NZ_JBGCVY010000037.1 coordinate 2,589, forward strand.
ATCAACCCGGCAACGCCAGTTCCGTGCGAAGCGTCTTCAAACTTTAACTGGTTGCTGCCGTACTTTTTATCGTTGATGTCGTCCGGGTTATCGCCAACCACACGTTTGCGCGCCTCCAAATCCGGGTTAACATCGTTGTTCAGCTTCGTGATGTATTCGCTCAGTTCGGTAATAGTTTTGGTGTCCGTTTTGGCATTGTCGGCATCCTGCAAAATCAAGCCCCAAATATATTTGCTCTTGCTCAATGTGTCGTTTTTAGCATCTAATTTGGTCAAATCATTTTTGGTGAAGGATTGCCCGGCTTTCAAATTCAACGATTTTTTGATAAAAGCATCTGTGGTAACCAAAGCATTCATCAAAGGCGTCAATTGGTCCAATTCTGCCTGGGATTTGCTCACTGTAGAATCACGAACATCTTTCACTTTTACCCAATAGGCATATTCTGCTTTGTCTTTTGCGGCAGCAGCCGTAGTAATATTGGCGTATTTGTTTTTCAACCTGAAATACTCGCGCACTTCTTCGGTGGTCTCGTTTACGTCGCATTTGTTGTTCGGGCCACCCAGAAAGTTCCAGCCGTGCAAATCGTCAATGTAACCATTGCCGTCATCGTCTTTGCCATTGCCGGCCTTTTCTTTGGTATTGACCCACAAAATTGGCCGCAAATCTTTTTGCAAAGTATCAATCCCGCTGTCAATGGTTGCTACCACAACCGTCTTGCTCTTTTTGCCCTTCAAAAAATCGTAGGCCTGGTTTAAGCTGATGCCAAAGTAGCCATCCTGCTTCAAATCCAGCGTATGCCAATTTTTGGGCGGATCGGCAGGTTTAACAGCCAATTCCTGTGCAGAAACCTGGGTAATGTTTATGGCAAACAAGGCAACCGCAGCCAACGCAGTTGTTTTAAAACTAATCTTCATGAATATATGTTGTAATTTTTAGATTTATCACACAACCGGTTTTGTCATTTTTACCGTTCTAAAAACAGTATTGCCCGGAGAAATAGGTACTGGAATTTGAATAAGCCTTTGATACAAAAAAGCTTATTTTAACGTTTTACTTTTTAACACGTCATCCTGCCCGCAATTAATTGAAAATGCTTTTTCTTACTTTTGTCAAATCTACAAATTAATGCAATTGCAAAAACGGTTAATGGTTATTTTGCATGAAATGAAGTGTTTGTAACAGCATTTTTAACGAAGCAAAAATACTTTTAAGTATGGCTTGGGTTTAATTATAATTTATTGCTGTTACATTAGTGTTATAAATAAATATTGTTCTGCTAATAAAATTGAATGGAAGAAGAATTTGATTACAATTTCTCTGAGGATCCCCGGTTTTCTGTAGAACGATATGAGGAGATGATCCGCAATCACGATCAGTATTTTTTTGATGCTCAGGTATTTGAAAATATTATTGATTACTACATAGAAAAAAACGATCCGGTAAAAGCCTTGCAGGTAGTTGGTTACGCGCTAAACCAGCATCCGTTTGCATCGGTGTTTTTAATTAAACAAGCGCAGCTTTTTATCGTAACCAACCAGGTTGCCGATGCTTTTGCCATTTTGGACAAGGCAGAAAGTTTGGAGCCATCCGAAGCGGATATCTACATTATCCGCGGAAACTTGTTTGAAAGTTTGGAACGCCACGAAGAAGCACTCGAGAATTACGAGAAAGCTTTGCCGCTGGCCGAAGAAACCGATGACATTTTACTGCACATCGCTTTTGTTTACCAAAGCAAAGGCGAGTACGACAATGCCATCACGTACCTGAAACTTTGTTTGGAACAGAACATGGAAAACCAGGATGCCTTGTACGAACTGGCTTTTTGCTACGATGTTATGGACCGCCAGAACGAAAGCGTGGAGTTTTACGAGCAATATATTGATAAAGAGCCTTACAGCTACGCGGCCTGGTACAATCTGGGCAATGCTTTCACCAAACTCAGTTTGTTTGAAAAAGCAATTGATGCTTACGATTATGCGATTTTGATCAACGAAAGCTTTACCTACGCTTATTTTAACAAAGGAAACGCGCTGATAAACCTCGATAAATACGACGAAGCAATTGAAGTTTATAAACAAACTTTGGAGTACGAATCGGCCAGCGCAGATACCTATTGCTCTATCGGCGAGTGCTACGAAAAGCTGGAACGGATGGACGAAGCGCGCGCTTACTACAAAAAAGCAGTCCGCAAAGATGCAAAAATGGGCGACGCTTGGTTTGGTATCGGCGTAACGTTGGATTTTGAAGAACGCTATTTTGAAGCCTTGCGCTATTACAAGCGGGCTTTAGAGCTGGAAAATACAAACCCCGATTATTGGTTTGCCATTGCCGATGCCAACTACAAACTCGGCAATTTGCCGGAATCAGAAGAAGCTTATGCGAAAGTGATCGAGCTAAACCCGTTGGATGTAGATGCCTGGCTGGATTATTCTTCCATTTTGTACGAACAGCACAAGTTAAGCGCAGCCATCGAAACAATAGCCGAAGCTATCAAAAACAACCCGGATGCAGCCGAACTTTTCTATCGGATGGTGGCTTATCTTTTTGCCAAAGGCGAATACAACGAAGCGTTGAAATACTTAGAAATCGCTTTGACAACCGATCCGGAAAAGCATTATATTTTGTTTGAATATTTGCCGCAGTTGCAGGAAAACAAAGCCATTGTAGATATCATCAACCGCTTTTATCGAAATTGACCCATTGCCTTTAAAGCCTGCTTAAATCAAATGCTTCTTTTAGCACATAAAAATCTGTGTATATTTTATTACAAAACACATAGATTTTTATGTGCTAAAAGAAGCATCAGGAACAAAATTTCAAACAGGCACTTAGGCTGATGAAAGAACAAGCTTTTGTTTTTTTACATTTGTGGCCAACAAAAGAACCTGACTGTAGCAGGTTCTTAACCAAGATTGATTTTGAATGAATTATTCTCTTAGTAATATCCCGGAACGGACGCAAAAACCACGTTCATCAGGCTTTACCATGGTGATGGATAAAGGTTTAAGTTTGCGGCAAGTGGAAGATTTTCTGGAAGTTTCCGGCCAACATACTGATATTGTTAAGTTAGGCTGGGCAACTTCTTACGTTACGCCCAACTTAACCGAAAAATTAAAGTTGTACCGCGATGCCGGCATTCCGGTTTATTTTGGCGGTACTTTGTTTGAAGCTTTTATTATCCGCGGCCAGTTTGATGATTACCGGCGCACGCTGGACAAATACCAAATGGATTATGCCGAAGTTTCTGATGGTTCGATCACGATTGAGCATGACGAGAAATGCAATTACATCCGCGAATTAAGCAAGCAGTTAACCGTTATTTCTGAAGTTGGATCCAAAGATGTTGAGAAAATCTTCGCACCTTATAAATGGATCAAACTGATGAACGCCGAACTGGAAGCAGGTTCCTGGAAAGTAATTGCCGAAGCACGCGAAAGCGGAAATGTAGGCATTTACCGCGATTCTGGTGAAGTGCGGCAAGGTTTGGTAGATGAAATCCTGACCCAGATTCCCGAAGAAAAAATTATTTGGGAAGCGCCGCAAAAAGCACAGCAGGTTTGGTTTATCAAACTGATTGGCAGCAACGTTAATTTAGGAAATATTGCGCCGGCAGAAGTTATCCCTTTGGAAACCATTCGTTTAGGTTTGCGCAGCGATACCTTTGATTTCTTTTTGAACCAATAAAAGCCCATGCTTCTTTTATAGGCATAAAATTGGCGTTCCAATTGCGAAAGATGAAAAAATACGGATTGATCGGTTTCCCGCTAACACATTCTTTCTCTAAGAAATACTTTGAGGCAAAATTTGAAAAAGAGCACATTGGAGATAGTACTTACGAACTTTTTGAGATTGATAACCTCAGCAATTTCCCTGAATTTATTAAAGCTCATCCGGGTTTGTGCGGCTTAAATGTTACCATTCCGCATAAAATTGGCGCTGTTTATTATATGGATTGGATTGACGACGAAGCAAAGCAGGTTGAAGCCATCAATTGCATCCGTGTGGTAGAAGAAAGCGCGCTTGCCACTGCGTTTTCCGGGGAAGTAGGTTTTGTAGGCCAGGATTTCCGGTTGGAAGGCTACAATACCGATATTTATGGTTTTGAAAACTCTTTAAAACCGTTGCTTCAATCAAACCATAAAAAAGCGTTGGTTTTGGGCAACGGCGGCGCATCCCGGGCAGTAAAGTATGTGTTGAAAAAACTGCGCATCGCCTACCGAACCGTATCACGAAGGCCAAAAGCAAACCAAATTTCTTATGAACAAGTAACACCAAGGCTGATGGCGGAATGCACTTTGATCATCAACACTACGCCTTTAGGCACTTCGCCGGATACCAATGCTTTTCCGAAAATCCCTTATGAAGCTATTAACAGTAAGCACCTATTGTACGACCTGATCTATAATCCGGAAAAAACTGTGTTTCTGCAAAAAGGCGAAGCGCAGGGCGCAACGATAAAAAACGGTTACGAAATGCTTCTTTTACAGGCAGAAAAATCGTGGGAAATCTGGAACAAAAAATCATAACATGCACAAAAACGCCTGGCTTATCTGTTTTGCTTTCGGGTTGATCTTCCTGTTTTCGTGCAACAACAGCCATGATTTTACGCCAAAGCCACGCGGTTTTTTTCGCATTGTTTTTCCGGAGAAAAAATACCGGGAATACAAAAGCGGTTGTCCGTTTACGTTTTCTTATCCGGTTTACGCACATATCGAACCGGATAAAAACCGAAACGCGCAGCCTTGCTGGTTCAACATCGAATATCCGCAATTTAAAGGAACGCTGCATTTAAGTTACATGCCCATCACTTCAAAAAAAGTTTTTAACGAACTGATTGAAGATGCGCACACGTTTGCCTTTAAACACACCATCAAAGCAACGGCCATTGATGAAGGGACGATTGCTTATCCAGACCGTAAAATGTACGGCATTTATTACCGGATTGATGGCAACGCGGCTTCTTCGGCCCAATTTTATTTAACTGATAGTACCAAAAATTATTTGCGTGGCGCCTTGTATTTTAACGAAGTTCCGCGGCAGGATTCCATCAAACCTGTTTTGGATTTTGTGAAGCAGGATATTGATGTGATGATCAAAACCTTGCGCTGGAAAAACTAATGCTTCTTTTATCGGTGTTTTTTTGGGTGTGCTGTCATTCCTCCCTTCAGTTTGGTATCACAGTACAAAATCAACTCTTATCCAACACCTTTTCTGCCTGGCGCGTTACGTCCAAATTGGTAATTTGTTTTTTCGGGAAGTTAAACAGCACCGAAGTAATTACCGGAACGATAAACACGGCAACGGTAAACAAAGAAACAAACAGATCCATGCTTTTGCCTTCCAGTATTTCCGAAAAAGGCGTTCCCGGAAAAAAATGCGTGTATAATGAAGCGGTTAGTTTTACGCCCAAAACACCAATCACCACAAAGGCAACCGTTTCTAAAAACGTAAACTTTTCCATCAGTTTTACAAAAGCCTGCGCTACAAAACGCATCGCCAAAATGCCTATAAAAACGCCGGTGTAAATCAAAAAAACGTGATCGGTAAAGGCAACGGCGGCAAAAACGTTATCAATGGAAAATGCCAGATCCATTACTTCTACCAAAGCTACGGTTGCCCAAAAAGTGCCCACCAAACCAACTGTGGATTTATAGATCCAGCTTTCGTTCTTGTTTACCGTTTCTTCTTCGCCGCCGCCTTCTTTTGATTTTCCTTTAAAATAATCAAACGCCAAATACAGCAAATACAAGCCGCCCAAAGGTTTCAGCCACCAAATCTTGACTAACCAAGCCGCCAGAAATAAGCAAATCCCGCGGAAAACATAAGCGCCCAAAATGCCATAGCGCAAGGCTTTGCTGCGTTGTTCTTTCGGCAAATCAATTACCATGGTAGCCAATACGGCCGCGTTATCAACAGAAAGCAAGCTTTCGATCACGATCAAATTTAAGATGATGAGCAAACCGGCCTGTATGTCTTCGCCCAATATATGATGTAAAAAATCCATTGCTGTTTATTTAATGATACTGTTTTTATGACTTAATTTTTGTGGTTTTGTTACTGAATTTTCCAAAGAAACTAAATCAAATCCGTGTTCAACATGGCTTTTAAAATATTGGCCTGCGCATCAAAATTAGCGATGTTTTGCAGAAAGCTGATGTCGCTCAGCTTTTTATAATTTTCGGCCAGCAACGTTTTTATTTCCTGCGGAAGGTACGTTTTTGTAACGCCAATCCGGCTTTGCAACTGGTCGTTTTTATCTTTCAGTTCGCGGATCATTTTTTCTTTGTGCGAGATTTGATTGTCAAAACTGATATTTTCAATTTTTGAAAAATCACAAAACAAAAACAGGTTTCTGGCCGGATAAAAAACAAAATACTTATCCGTTTCTATAAACTTGTAAACTTCGGCAATTGCGTTTCCAGCTTTTATTCCGCAGAAAAACTCGGTTTTAAAATCGTATTTACACAGCAAACCCAATAACTTTTTCTGGATGGTAGCGTAAGCGTTGGTGTAAGTTTCTGTCGGATTGTAATGCGTCAATTCGTCCAGCAATTCTCCCGAAACCTCGTAATAAAAATCCTGCGAAAAGCGCGAACTAAAGTTGTTAATGTTTTTGGAAAACGGGTATTCGTCAACATTGTCTGACAGAAACTGGTACAAGTGCCGTAACGAAATATTCATTTTTAACGACTGCTTTTGCTGGTCTTGTTTGTAACTTTTTTCGCTGTAAAAGGAGTTGGAAAGCTTGTCAATCAGTTCGTTGTTCAACTGCATTTCGTCAAACAGCAAACTCACGTTTTGCTCGTTACTTTTTTTAATCTTCTTTAAAAGTTCAATTAAACTCGACGTGTATTGCAGATGAAAAAGTTCGAGGTTGTTGGCATCCAACTCCGGGTTTTGCCCGAACATTTGATGGATAACCTGGCTGCGCAGATAAATTTTGTAGATGATTTCTTCCTCAAAAAAAGCAGCAAGCAACTGTAATTTACTGATGATCCGTTTAGATGCGTTAAATATCGCCGCCAGATGTTCGTCCATTCATACAAAACTACTTAATACTGGTTACATTTTTCTTCAGTTCGGTCTCTAAATTCTGCAGCTCGGTATTCAGCACTTTACGATTTTGGTTGCCTTCTTCGTGGATGCGTTTTACCTCGTTCAGCGTTTCGATCAGCGATTGCGTAGTTCGTTTTAACGTATCTAGAGAAACAACCGTTTTCTCATTTTCGCGCGCCACATCAATGCTGTTCTGTTTCAGCAGTTCGGCGTTTTTCTGCAAAATGGTGTTCGTCGTGTCCGAAATCTTTTTCTGCACTTCCACATGCTGTTTTTGCCGCTGTAAAGCTACGGCGATGGTCAACTGGTTTTTCCAAACGGGAATCGTTGTGGAAATAATGGATTGCGCTTTTTCGGCAATGGAAGTATTGTTGTTTTGCACCACGCGGATTTGCGCCAGCGATTGCATCATGATAAAACGGACAACCTTTAAATCGGCCAGGCGTTTATCCAAACGGTTTACAAAATCGCGCAGATCGGCAATTTCATAATCCTGGTAATCGGCCGGATTTGCATCCATTTGCGCCAATTTCTCGCTCAGTTCCTTGTATTTTAACTGACCGGAAATAATCAGTTCTTCCATCTGTTTGATGTACGAAACATTGCTGTCAAACATGGTTTGCAACGAGCTGTTGTCTTTGATAGAATTTAAACGGCCAGCCTTAATTTTATTGGTGATCTTGTCAATATTGCTCACCACCGTATCGTATTTCTGAAAAAGCTTTTGCGCATCAAAAACCATCTTTTTTAGGAACGGAATTTTGGAGAGGAGACCTTTGAAACCGCTTTGGTCCAGTTCGTCCACATCAATATAATTCAGTTCGCCCAACAAATCGGTAATCAATCCGCCAACCTCGCCAGAATTGTACGTACGAACCGAAGTTAAAAACGCATTGCTGTATTTTTCCATCGAGTTTTGCACTTCCACGCCGTAATTCAAAATCGAATTGACATCGGACGGATTGATGGTTTTGCTGATCTCGGCAAACTTCTTTTCGTCTTCGGGCGTAATTTTTGACAGATCAACGTTGCCGTCTTTATCCAATTTTACAGGCGTTGCCGTTTGGTTTACAGGAATGGGGTTTAATTCGTCCATCGTTTGTTTTTAAATTTAGATTGGTTTCGGATGCAAATGTTACAGCAATTTGGGCTGATGCTTCTTTTATCGGTATAATACACAATACTTCTTTTACCCATATAAAATTGGTGTCCGTTATAAAAACTGGTTCATCACCGTGTTGATCGTTTCGGGCAGCTTTTTATCTTTTGTTGGTTCGCCCAGGGCGTTAAATTTCCACTCGCCGTTGCGCTTGTAAAACACGCCCATCACCATCGAAACATAGCCCGAAAAATTAGAATTGTGCGCAATGTCGTAAGTCGCAAAAACTTCGCGCACCATTTTTGGCGTCCCTTCATAAATGCGGATCGAAGCAAACGGGATTTTACCAAAATCATGTCCGCGGAAACTGTTCAGCACAAAAGCAACGTGTTCGATATTGCTGTTGAGCAAAGAAAAATCAAGCGTGATGACTTCGTTGTCCAAACCATCGTCGCCGTCCACATCGCCGGTCAAATCGTCGCCACTGTGTTTTACCGAACCGTTTTTGGATTGCAGGTTGCCAAAGTAAACGGTTTCCTGCAGTTTCTTTTGCCCATCAAACAAAGCACAACTGGCATCCAAATCCACCGCTTCTTTAGTCGTTCCGAAACCAAAAAAACCTTTCTTTTCGATGGCGCCCCAATTGATGCCCACACAAATATTTTGCAGTTTGCTGCCGTTGCTTTTTTCGAGGTTGATGCGTTGCCCCTTTTGAAGATTAATAGCCATAATTTTAATTGTATTTGTTTAAATAATCCTGCAAACCGCCTTTCATGCCTACGCCAACGGCTTCAAATTTCCACTTGCCTTCGCGTTTGTAAATGCGGCCAAATTCTACCGCTGTTTCGATGGAAAAATCTTCTTCCAACTCGTATTTCAACAATTCTTCGTTGCTTGAAGTATCAAAAATCCGCACAAAAGAATTTTTGACCTGACCAAAATTTTGACGGCGACTGGCAGCTTCGTGTATCGTAACCACCACAACCAATTCTGTAGCACGCGGATCAATAATGGAAAGGTCAATTTTCACCTGCTCGTCATCGCCTTCGCCGGCTCCGGTCAAATTATCGCCGGTATGTTCTACACCGCCATCGGGAGAAACCAGGTTGTTGTAAAAAACGAAATGCTCGTCGGAAAGCAGCTTCTTGTTTTCACCCAAAATAAAAACGGAAGCATCCAAATCAAAGCTGGTTCCCGTTGCCGAATTATTGGTATCCCAACCCAAACCAATGGTAAATTTGGGTGCATTGATATTTTCGCGTTGTCCTTTTTGCAAATTAATGGCCATGTTATACTGGTTTTTGGTTTTTATAGAATTCAAATTTACACGATAACTTTCCATTAAAGCTAATTGCTTTTACTGTTTTTACCGGCATAAAAGAAGTATCGGGAATTTAAGGCTGATGCAGCAAACTTTGCGCCCGCATTAAATTATCGGTGGACTGCAAAATCTTGTCCTTTAATTTCGGATTGTAATGAGGATGGTTTTTCAAGAAAGATGTTACATCCTGCGCCGCTTCTTTGCTTTGATAACTGCCAAAAATGGCGCCCAGCCACGATTGCGGGAAAAACACATCGCCCGTTTTTTGGATTTCTTCCACCAGTTCCATGCTTTCGGGCAAATATTTAACCGAAGTTTTTTGCCGAAGCGGATGGTTTAAATAAGCCAAAGCCGTAACCACCGATGACTCTTTTTGCCGGTTCTTCCGGTCTTTTAGGCTGTTAAAAAAAGCATCGCGTTCTGCCGGATTGTTTGATAAAGCGGGCGCAATAAATGCCAGCCGGGCTTTGCGGTCAATATTAGAAATACGTTCCTGCTGTTCTTTCAAAACAGAAACCGCCGTATCATTTTTTAAAGCGATGGAAAGCGCCAGCGAAGTGTAATCGTCCTCGGTCAGTTTAACGCCTGTCGGCGGCTGCTGCTTTTGCCAGATGTTGTAGATTTTGCTTTGCGCGGCTTCGTTCAAATACACATCCTGGTACGCTTTAAGCAACAGCTTTTTATTGTTCGGAAGGGTTTGCTGTTCCATCGCGTTCCACAATTGCTGCTCTAAAATTGCACTCAAAGCAAGCCTTTTTTCGGGCAAAGTAAATTCCCAGTAAATGTTGGTAATGTAGCCGGTGATGAGCCGCAAATTCAACTCGTTTTTCTCTGCGGTTAAGCCTTTTGCAAACTGGTTCAACAATTCCTCCGGCTTAAAATAACGGCCGTTTAGCATGTTTTCGTAAGCATTGATGTAGGCAGAGGCACGTTGCAGCGGACTTTCAAAAGTAAACCAACGACTGGCCAAAGCTTGATCAGCCGGGAACAAACCGTAACCCATGCCATCCGCATTAAACTGGATGAAAAGCGGCTTGGCCAAACCTGATGCTTTTTTTACCACTACTTTTTCAGTGGCCATATTTACGCGGATTATTTTGCTGTGATCGGCATAAACCAAAGTGATAGTAAAAACTTGCGGCCAGATTCGCTTTGCGCCCGTTTCAGGCTTCTGCGTAATGTTGAAGTTGCTGATTTTATTTCCGCTGTAATTAACCGTGTAATCAAAAACCGGGCGGCCGGGCTGGTTCACCCAAACTTTGTTCCAGGCATACAAATCAACTTTGCTGTGCTGGCTCAAAATCGCGATCAAATCGTTCCAGGTTGCGTTGCCGTAAGCGTATTTTTTGAGGTATTCGCGGATGCCTTTTTGGAAGTTTTCTTTCCCGATCAGCAACTCCAACTGCCGCATCATAATTGGTGCTTTATGGTAAATGATGTTGCCATACAACGAACCGGCATCCTGCAAATTATCCAATTGCTGCCGGATCGGGTTGGCGCCTTTTGTACGGTCAATTCCGTAAGCCGCGGGATAATGATCGAGCAAAAACTTCAAGTTAAACGTTTCGCTGCCCATCATCCGTTCGGTTACTTTATCGGCCATAAAATTGGCAAAAACCTCCTTCATCCAAACATCATTGAACCATTCCATCGTAACCAAATCGCCAAACCACATGTGCGCCGTTTCGTGCGAGATAACGTTGGAACGCGCAATAAACTGGTCTTTGGTGGCGCCTTCGTCCAGAAACAAACCCGATGCTTTGTACTGCACTTCGCCCGGATGTTCCATGCCGCCGAACTGAAAATCGGGAATGGCCACAAAGCCAACTTTTTGAAAAGGAAACGGAATGCCCGTCCAGCTTTCCAAAAAAGCAATAGCGTTTTGATGGGCGATAAAAACAGAATCAACGCTTAATTTGATCTTTTTGGGATCGGTTTCGCGGTGCAGAAATTCAGCGTTTCGATTGCCCAATGCTTCTTTTACCGCACTATATTTTCCGGCCGTGAAAGAGAAAAGGTACGTGGGCAGTTTATCGGAATTGGCGAAATGATACATAGTTTGCTGCTTACCAACGACCGAATCTTTTTTAACCGCATTGGCCAAAACCTTCCAATCCGCAGGAACTTGTAGCGTTAACAGGAAGTTGGATTTTAAATCAGGCTGATCGAAGCAAGGAAAAACAGTTCGGGCGCGATCCGGAACAAAAAGCGCATATAAATAATCATTGTTTCGGTTGAGTGAAGCATCACCAGCAATAAAACCAAGATCAATTTTGTTTTTGCCGATGTGCAATTGTTTTTGGGCGATGAGCAAATGTTCTTCCTGCAAAATCGTCTCCATTTTTTTCCCGTTAACAACAATGGATTTTATATGATCTGAACTTTGCTTAAAATCCAACTGCAACGGCTGCTCATTTTTTTTTAGGTTGAAATCAACGCTTTCCGTAGCCGAAATCGCTTTGCTTTTTTCGGCATGAATATCAAAACTAAGATCGTATTGAATATTGCTGATGACGGAATAGCGATAAGTTGCCAATTCCAAAGAAACGCCGGGTTCAACCGCAATTGGTTTTATGTTTTTTTGCTGCGCAGAGGAAGTCGCATTCAACCCAAACACTAAAAATATACCGATAAAAGAAGTATGCAAGGATGGCATTGTTTAAAATCAAGGGTAAAAATAAACAGCAATTCTGGTAAAAATATCTCCCCCTAAATTTATGCCGATAAAAACAGTATTGCTTTTTCTCGGCAAAACCAATATTATTCAAAACAAAGATGCTTCGTTTACAATTTTTTTATCAAGCCGATACTGTTTTTACCGGCATAAAAACAGTATCAGCTTTTTATCTACCTCGGGCCGTAAGTGGCAATCGGGATGATCATTTCTTCCATTGAAATGCCGCCGTGCTGGAAAGTTTCGTTGTAAAAGTTAACGAAATGGTTAAAATTGTTGGGGTAAACGAAGTATTTGTCTTCCTTGGCAAACACAAAACTGGAGCTGACATGCAGTTTCGGCAGCATGGCATCGTGCGGGTTTCGGATGTGAAAAACCTCTTTGGCGTTGTAATTTAAGTTTTTGCCTTGTTTGTAGCGCAGGTTGGTGTTCGTGTTCCTGTCGCCGATAATTTTGCTTGGGTTTTTAACGCGTATCGTTCCGTGATCGGTTGTAATCACCACTTTTGCCTGTTTTTGCGATAAAAATTTCAAGAGGTCAAACAGCGGCGAATGCTCAAACCACGAAAGCGTTAACGAGCGGTAAGCCGCATCGCCGCTGGCCAGTTCGCGGATCATTTGCATATCCGTCCGTGCGTGCGAAAGCATATCTACAAAGTTGTAAACCACCACGTTCAACTCGTTCTGCATCAAATTGTTGATGGATTCGTTCAGCGCGCGGCCTTCATCAATGTTCAATATTTTGTGGTACGAAAACTTACAGTCGCGGCGCAGCGTCCGTTTGATCTGATCGGCCAGAAACTGCTCTTCAAACAGGTTTTTGCCGCCTTCGTCTTCGTCGTTCTGCCACATTTCCGGGAAGCGTTTTTCCATATCCAGCGGCATCAAACCTGCAAAAATAGAATTTCGTGCATATTGTGTGGCCGTTGGCAAAATGCTGAAATACGTATCTTCTTCTTCCAGCCGAAAATATTCTGAAATGATGGGGTGGATGATGCGGTACTGGTCGTAACGCAAATTATCAATCAAAATAAAAAACGTCGGGCTGGTTGCATTTAAGTGCGGAAAAACCTTTTTCTTAAACATTTGCGGCGAAAGCATCGGCGAAGTTTCCGGCTCTTTCACCCATTTCAAATAATTTTTTTCGATGAATTTGGAAAACTGCGTGTTGGCTTCTGCCTTTTGCAAAGTCAGGATGTCGTGCATTCCCGCATCTTCCAGTTTTTCCAGTTCCAGTTCCCAATAAATCAGTTTCTTATAAACATCAACCCATTCCTGGTAGCTTAAATTATCATTCAGCGTCATGCCCAGTGTCCGAAAATCCTGCTGGTAAGCCATCGTGGTTTTTGCCGTAACCAAACGCTTGTTCTCGGTCAGCTTTTTAATCGTTAATAAAATCTGTTTCGGGTTAACCGGTTTGATCAGGTAATCGTCTATTTTTGAACCGATTGCATCTTCCATCAAATGTTCTTCTTCACTTTTGGTGATCATCACGATCGGCACATCCGCATTGATGTTTTTAATTTCGGTGAGCGTTTCCAAACCGGTCAGGCCCGGCATATTTTCATCTAAAAAAACAAGGTCAATATTGTTGTTTTTGAAAGTATCAACGGCATCCGTTCCGTTGGTTGCGGTTTTAATGTGGTAGCCTTTTTCGCTTAAAAAAAGGATATGAGGTTTCAGCAAATCAATTTCGTCATCGGCCCATAAAATGGTAGTATCCTGCATGTTGTTGGTTATTTAAGGTTTAAAACCCGTGTTGCAACATTTTGTTGCCAAGGCCATTTAAATTAACAAAATTTAACACAAATAATCTGCTGCTAAGTTAGGTTTACTTTGGATTTGTTTAACTAATTCTTTTGTACTTTGCCCATGCTTCTTTTATCGCCTAAAAATTGATATGTGCCGGTTTTTGATTTGTTCAGGCCGCGGTACATGCACCAATTTTTATAGGGTAAAAGAAGCATCGGCCTGAAAAAGTTTAAACAACTTATTGGGCAGCTTTTCGTATTTAAAACCTGAATTTTGAATAAAAAGAAAATAATCAACGACCCGGTTTACGGGTTCATCAGCATACCAACCGACCTGATTTTTGACTTGGTAGAACACCGTTATTTCCAGCGTTTGCGCTACATCAAGCAACTGGGAATGACACATTTAGTTTATCCCGGTGCTTTGCATACGCGTTTCCACCATGCGTTGGGTGCTTTGCATTTAATGGGTTTGGCGGTTGAAACATTGCGTACCAAAGATGTGGAAATTTCTGCGGAGGAAGAAGAAGCAGTAGAAATAGCCATTTTGCTGCACGATATTGGCCACGGCCCGTTTTCGCACGCGCTTGAAAATACCCTGGTAAAAGGAGTATCGCACGAAATGATTTCGCGTTTGCTGATGGACCGGCTGAACAACGAGTTTAACGGGCAATTGGAAATGGCCATCAGCATCTTTAACGATACTTATCCACGCCACTTTCTGCACCAGTTGGTTTCCGGGCAATTGGATATTGACCGGATGGATTATTTGAACCGCGACAGTTTTTTTACGGGCGTTACGGAAGGTGTCATCAGTTTTGACCGGATTATAAAAATGCTAAACGTGCGCGATGACCATATTGTGGTGGAAGAAAAAGGCATTTACTCCGTCGAAAAATTCCTGATTGCGCGCCGTTTGATGTACTGGCAGGTTTATCTGCATAAAACCGTCATCGCTGCCGAAATGCTGCTGGTTAAAATCCTGGAACGCAGTCGGGAACTGGCTCTGAGCGGTGCCGTTTTGTTTGCCACGCCGGCCTTGGCGCACTTCCTCAATAAAAGTGTGGTAAAAGAAGCATTTGTGCTGGAGCCGAAGCATTTGGATGCTTTTATCAGTTTGGATGATACGGATATTTTATCGGCCATTAAGGTTTGGGTAAACCATTCGGATTTTATCTTGTCTGACCTCTGCAAACGTTTTATCAACCGAAACTTGTACAAAGTAGAACTCAGCAACACGCCGCCGACTTTAGACCAAACTGTGGAATTGAAGCAACTGGCCATCCAAAAATTTGGTTTGGTGGATGAAGAAGATGCTGGTTATTACGTATTTACAGACCGCGTGGTAAATGATGCGTACAAAGTTGGCGACGAAAACATCCGCATTTTGCTGAAGAACGGCGAAGTGCAGGATATTGCCGATGCCAGCGATAACTCCAACCTGATTTCCTTGTCAAAACGCGTCATCAAATATGTGCTGTGCGTAATTAAAGGTTTGTAACAATACTTTTGGCGGCAGGCTTAATAATTTGCTGCTTTGATATTTAGAATTAAATTTGTCCGATGCAATTTACCGCACTTGAGATCAGCTTATTGTTAAACGGCACTGTTGAAGGTAAGCCTGAAGTAACGGTTGACCAGTTAGCGAAAATTGAAGAAGCAGAAGAAGGTTCGTTGTCTTTTTTGGCTAACCCAAAATACGAACAGTATTTATATACCACCAAAGCTTCGGTAGTCATCATCAGCAACGAGCAGGTTTTAACAGAACCTGTTGCTGCAACTTTGGTCCGCGTAGAAAACCCATATGTGGCCATTTCTGTTTTGCTCGAAAAATACAACCAGGGCAAATTGGCCAAAGCCGGGATCGAGCAGCCTTGTTTTATCCATCCTTCGGCAAAAATTGGCCAGGACGTTTACATTGGCGCTTTCACGTACATCGGCCCGAATGTTAAAATTGGCGATCATTGCCGCATCTACCCAAATTCTTTTCTGGCCGATAACGTACGCCTGGCCAGCAATGTTACTTTGTTTGCCGGTGTAAAAATCTATTTTGATTGTGTCATTGGCAATAACGTCATCATCCATTCGGGCGTCATTATTGGCGGCGATGGTTTTGGTTTTGCGCCGCAGGCCGATGGCAGTTACCAGAAAGTAAGCCAGATTGGAAACGTCATTATTGAAGATGACGTAGAAGTTGGCGCCAATACTACGATTGACCGTGCAACAATGGGTTCAACAATCATCCGAAAAGGCGTGAAATTGGATAATTTGATTCAGATTGCACACAACGTAGAAATCGGCCAAAATACCGTTGTAGCCGCACAAACCGGGATTTCGGGCAGCACAAAAATTGGCGAAAACGTAATTTTGGGGGGCCAGGTTGGCGTGGTTGGGCATATCAATATTGCAAAAGGCTCGCAGGTGCAGGCGCAGTCCGGCATCAGCAGGTCAATCAACGAAGAAAATAAAAAATGGGCAGGCGCGCCGGCAACTAATTACCAGGACCATATGCGGTCGCAGGTGGTGTTGATGCGCTTGCCGGAAATCGAGAAAAAAATAGTCGCGCTGGAAAAGCAACTGGCGATGTTACAGTAGGAAACGGAGCTTCAAAACTTAAAATCCGGGCAATAAAGATTTGATGAGTATGAATGTAAAACAACGAACAATTAAAACCGAGGCTTCTGTATCGGGAACCGGCTTGCACACCGGAGAAAAAGTAACGATGACTTTTCGCCCGGCACCGGAAAACCACGGTTTTAAGTTCAGAAGGATAGATATCGAAGGGCAGCCGGTAATTGATGCCGATGTGGATAACGTTACCGATACTTCCCGCGGAACGACGATCAGCCAAAACGGTGCCTTTGTAAATACCGTTGAACATGTACTTGCTGCTTTGGTTGGCCTGGAAGTAGATAATGTTTTGATTGATTTGGACGGCCCTGAAACGCCAATTATGGACGGCAGCGCTATACAATATGTAGATGCTTTGCTGGAGGTTGGTTTTAAAGAACAGGAAGCCGACCGCGAATATTTTAACATTCCGTACAACATCCATTATTCTGAGCCTGACCGCAAAGTGGATATGGTGGCCATGCCGTTAGACGATTATCGTTTTACCTGCATGGTTGATTATAATTCGCCGGTTTTGGGTACGCAACACGCTACGATTTCTACCATTTCCGAATTCCGAAGGGAAATTGCTTCCTGCCGGACTTTTTGTTTTTTGCATGAATTGGAAATGCTGCTGAAACATAACCTGATCAAAGGCGGCGATATCAACAATGCCATCGTGGTAGTTGACCGCGAAGTGAACCGGGAAGAACTGCAGCATTTGGCCACTTTATTCAATAGAAAAGACATTGATGTTGCACCGCAAGGGATTTTAAACAACATCGAATTAAGGCATCAAAACGAACCCGCGCGCCACAAATTATTGGATATGATCGGCGATTTGGCTTTGGTTGGCGTGCCGTTAAAAGGCCACATTATGGCTGCGCGCCCCGGCCATGCGGCCAACATTGCTTTCGCCAAAAAAATAAAAGCGCTGATCAAAAAAGAGCGTAATAAAAAGAGCTATCACTACTACAACCCCAACGCAAAACCGGTTTACGATACGGTGCAGATCATGAACATTCTGCCGCACCGTCCGCCGATGCTGCTGATTGATAAGATCATGGAGCTGACCAAAACCCATGTTGTTGGCGTAAAAGCAGTAACCATGAACGAGCCTTTTTTTGCAGGCCATTTTCCCGGCGCGCCCGTTATGCCCGGTGTTTTGCAGATTGAAGCCATGGCGCAAACCGGCGGGATTTTGGTGCTAAACACCGTTCCTGATCCGGAAAACTGGCTGACCCTGTTTTTAAAGATCGAAAATGCGCGGTTTAAAGACAAAGTTTTGCCGGGCGATACCTTGGTTTTCCGTTGTGATCTGCTGGCGCCCATCCGCCGCGGCATTGCGCAAATGAAAGGCATTGGTTTTGTGGGCGAAAAAATTGTGGTAGAAGCCGAGTTGATGGCGCAAATCGTTAGATACAAAAACGCATGACCCAACCTTTAGCATACATTCATCCCGAAGCAAAAATAGCCGATAATGTAACCATTGAGCCTTTTGTTGCCATTTATGGCGATGTGGAAATTGGCGAAGGAACCTGGATCGGCTCGAACGTAACCATTATGGATGGTGCGCGGATTGGCAAAAACTGCCGCATTTTTCCGGGCGCTGTTATCTCGGCCATTCCGCAGGATTTAAAATTTGCCGGCGAAAAAACCACGGTCGAAATTGGCAACAACACCACCATCCGCGAATGCGTAACCATTAACCGCGGCACTAAAGACCGCTGGAAAACCACGGTTGGCAACAATTGCCTCATCATGGCTTATTGCCACGTCGGCCACGATTGCCAGATTGGCAACAATTGCATTTTTTCTAACAATACCACTTTGGCCGGCCACGTCAGTATTGATGATTTTGTAGTTTTGGCCGGTATGGTTGCCGTCCATCAGTTTTGCCATATTGGTGCGCACGCTTTTGTTACCGGTGGATCTTTAGTGCGCAAAGATGTGCCGCCGTATGTAAAAGCAGCGCGCGAACCCTTGTCTTACGTAGGCATTAATTCGGTTGGTTTGCGGCGAAGGGGTTATTCTTCGGATCAGATCAACGAAATCCAGGATATTTACCGGACTATTTTTGTGAAGCGTTTGAACCTGAGCAATGCTCTGTACATGATCGAAGCCGAACGCCAGCCCACAGAAATCCGCGATGAAATACTGGATTTTATCCGAAATTCAAACCGTGGCATTATGAAAGGTTTTGGCAACCCTTCTTCTTTTTAACATTTGATGGAAATCGTTCTGGAAAACCTGGGCCGGCGTTTTAACCGCGATTGGATTTTCAGGAACATCAATTATACTTTTTCATCAACCCAAACTTATGCCATTTTGGGCATCAACGGTTCGGGGAAATCCACTTTACTACAAATTTTAAACGGAAGCTTGTCGCCTTCCGAAGGAAAAATATGCTTCTTTTATCGGCATAAAATTGTTGAGGTTGAGCAGGTTTACCGGCATGTAAGTTTGGCCGCACCTTATTTAGAATTGATCGAAGAATTTACGTTGAGTGAGATTATTGATTTCCATTTTCAATTTAAAACCTACCAAAGCGGCACCGACCGGAATAAAATCATCGAACTGTTGCAAATGGACAACAGCAAAAACAAATTGCTCCGTTATTTTTCTTCCGGGATGAAACAGCGCGTAAAATTAGCCTTGGCTTTTTGTACCGATACGCCTTTGTTGATGCTGGACGAACCGACGGCAAACCTCGACACGCAGGGGATTAACTGGTATTTGCAATTGATCGAACAATTTTCCGCCAATCGCCTCACGATCATCTGTTCTAACCAGGAACACGAATATCAGTTTTGCCAGAACCGTTTGCATATTTCGGATTACAAGAAAAAAAGCTGATACTGTTTTTACCGGCATAAAATCAGTGGTTGCAACAACAGCTTTTGTTTCTTTCCGGCCGATTGCTAATTTTGCGGCTCTCAAACGATAAAATTATGGCCAAAGCATCTGATATAAAAAATGGCAATGTGCTGCGTTTCAACGGCGAGTTGGTGCAGGTTGAAGAATTGATCCACCGCACGCCGGGCAATTTGCGTGCTTTTTACCAGGCTCGTATGCGCAACGTAAAAAGCGGAAAGCTGGTAGAATACCGTTTCCGTACCGACGAGGAAGTTGAAATTGCCCGTGTAGAAACCAGCGATTACCAGTATTTGTATGAAGACGGCAACGATTTGGTGGTGATGGACAACGCGACGTACGAGCAGTTTAACGTGCCGAAATTTCTGTTCGGCAATGCGGTTAAATTTTTAAAAGAAGGCGCAAATGTGATTGTTGCTTTTGAAAGCGATGAACCGATCATGGCCAAAGCGCCTGCCTCGGCCGAACTGGAAATTACTTACACCGAGCCTGCCGTAAAAGGCGATACCTCAACCGGCGCCTTAAAAAATGCAACTGTTGAAACTGGCGCCGAAATTAAAGTGCCTTTGTTCATCAACCTGGGCGATAAAGTTAAAGTTGATACCGCAACCGGCAATTATGTAGAGCGTGTGAAGTAAGCGATGCTTCTTTTATCGGCATAAAATTAGCAGCACTGTTTTGGTGCTGCTTTTTTGTCATCCTGAACTTGTTTCAGGATCCCTCTTGCAAAGTAAAAACCTTTATAGTGAGATGCCGAAACAAGTTCGGCATGACAGAAAGCAATATTATTGAAAGAGGATTTCTCCCGTTAGTTGAAATGACAGAAAAAACCTACGCCAATAAATCAGCCAAAATCAAATCCACCGAAAGCTTTTGCTGTTCCCCGGTCTGCATATTTTTAAAAGCCAGCAAACCGCTTTGCATTTCTTCGCTGCCGATGACAATGGTAAAAGGGATTTTTTTATTGTTGGCGTAATCCAACTGCTTCTTGATTTTTGCGCCCGGCGGGTACAACTCGGCACGGATTTCCTGTTGCCGTAATTGGTTTACTAACCGGAAACCGTAGTTTTCAAATTCTTTATCGAAGCAGCAAATCAAAACTTGTGTACCTTGCGTGGCATCTTCTGGGAAAAGTTTCAGTTCTTCCAGCACATCATAAATCCGGTCGGCACCAAAAGAAATCCCGGCTCCGGTTAGTTTTTGTTTTGGATCAAACATTCCCGTTAAATCATCGTAACGGCCGCCGCCGCCAATGCTGCCCATAGCCACTTCGTTGGTTTTTACTTCGAAAATGGCACCGGTATAATAGTTTAAACCGCGGGCAAGCGTAATATCCAGTTCCAGCTTTGCTGTTTTTATCGTGCAATTTTTTAAGTAGGTAAAAACAGCATTTAATTCTTCGATTCCTTTTAAACCAATTTCAGAAGTTTGCAATACTTCTTTTAAGGCAGTTAATTTCGTTTCGTTGTTTCCTTCTAATAAAATTACGGGCGTAAGTTTTAATAAATCATCTTCGGTAAAACCGCGTTCCAACAGTTCTTTATTTACGCCTTCCATCCCGATTTTATCCAATTTATCAATGGCAACTGTCATGTCCACAATCAATTCCGGCTTGCCAATAATTTCGGCAATTCCGGATAAAATCTTACGGTTGTTGATTTTGATTGTGAAATCCTTTAAACCGAAATTGCTTAAAGCTTCGTCATAAATTAGGATAAATTCAGCTTCGTTCAACAAAGAATCAGAACCAACCACATCGGCATCGCATTGGTAAAACTCGCGGTAACGGCCTTTTTGCGGACGATCGGCACGCCAAACCGGCTGCACCTGGAAACGTTTAAAAGGAAAAGTGATTTCGTTTTGGTGGGAAACGACGTAACGTGCGAAGGGAACGGTTAAGTCGTAGCGGAGGGCTTTTTCGGAAATTTCACTTGTTCTTAAAAAGCTTTTATTATTCTCAAGAGATGCTCTTTTCAAATCTTCGCCTACTGCGTTTTTTATATATTCAATAGGATTTCTTTTAAAATCTTCGTTCATTTCTTTAAAAGTTTGATCGAAAGAAGAATTAGTTGGATAAGCTAAATCTTCATAATACATAGCAGCCTCAAGAGATCTAATTAATTTCATGAAAGCTTTATAGAAATTCGTTTTTTCAAAATATTCACCCGAATCCAAAATCTTAAAAATCAGTTTATCACCTTCATCGCCATATTTCCCGGTCAATGTTTCCAGGTTTTCCATCGAAGGCGTTTGGATTTCCTGGTAGCCGTATTTGCGGAATACTGTTTTTATCGTATCAAAAATGTAATTGCGTTTGGCCATTTCGGCGGGCGAGAAATCGCGGGTGCCTTTCGGTACAGCTATTTTGTTGGATGCCATGCCGCAAAGGTAAAAAAAATGACTTAGGGCTAATTGTGTAATCGCTTTGCAGGCCTAGTTAGTTTAAGTAAAATTTATAGTTTTGGTAAATATGGATATCGTAATCGCCCAAAATCCCCGGTTTATTATTCGTCAGTTTTTGCCCGAAGAAGAAGGAATCTATGTTGAACTTTTAGCTGATGCGGAAGTTGCCTTGTATCTTCCAAAACGCACCAAAGAAGAAAATCAACAAATTTTTAAAACAGCTTTGCAGGATTATGCAGCAGGCGAAGTATTAGGAAAATGGGGGATTTTTGATGCAGCAGACAATGGTTTCATCGGTATGTGTTTGCTACGGTATTTTGATGAAAACGGTTCGGTAGAAATTGGTTATAGCCTGCACAAAAAATATTGGGGCAAAGGAATTGCAACGGCAATGGCGAAAGCGTTGATCGGTTATGCTTTCGACAGAACAGCTACCCAGGAAATTGTTGCGGTAACGGCGCCGGAAAACGTTGGTTCGCAACGGGTTTTAGAAAAAGCAGGATTAATCAGGCAGGAAAATATCAACCGTTACGGTGCAGAAGCCGCTTTTTTTAAATTGCCTAAAGTGGATTGAAGTTGATTTGTTACAAGAATGGATTGATGATGGTCAATTGGTTTTCCACACGCATATTGTGCTGCATATCTTCAGAATAAAGAATGGTGCAATCGGCCCGTAAAGCATCGGCAACAATTAGCGCGTCAAACAGTTGAAAATCATAACGTTCTACCAATTGAATTGCTTTTTGGATGGAGTGATGATTGGTTGGAATGAAGGTACAATACTTTAGTAAATCACTCCACAAAATCAACAACTCATGTTTTTTATACTTAAACCGGTGTTTACAAACATTTGCTACTTCTGTTAAAACTTGGGCACAAATATTAGGATTGGTTGAAAGCAATTTTCTTGATATAATTTTCTTCGGTTCATCCTTGTCCATTAAGTACAACACAATGTTAGAATCAACAAAAATGTTATTCATAATTGTTGGCCTCGTCCCGGTCGAACTTATAATTTTCGTGCGAAATTTGAGGGTATTTTGAATACCGCTCGTTTATCTCCTGCAATTTTTCCGGATTAAAAGGAATTTCAGTTGGTATATAAGTAGGTTGATCTTCTACAATTTCAGAAGCTGTAATTTCAACCTTTTTTCCAATTAATTCATTTGGAAATTTTAAAACGAATGTGTTTCCTGTTACTTCTACAATTTCTCTAATCATAACCTAAAGTTAAGGTAATCAATTTGTAAATACAAGTTGATACCAATTTTATGCCGATAAAAGAAGCATCAAAATTAATCTTTATATTTTTTGATTATATCCTTACATCCGCCTTCAATCAAATCAAAAACGGGCGAAAAATAATGATCGTTAAAATACGGATCGGGCACTTCCTGGTCGTTTAAAAGGAGTTTTACTTTATCGCGGTCGTGCTGGTTCCGGGCGAGGGACAAAACATCGCGGCGGTTGTTTTTGTCCATCACCAAAATCAAATCAAACCCGTCGAAATCCTGCACGTTAAACTGGCGGCAAACCTGCTGGCTGATATCTACGCCACGGGTTTTAGCCTCTAAAGTAGAACGTTGGTCGGGCGCTTCGCCGATATGCCAGTTTCCGGTTCCGGCCGAATCGATTTCCCAATCCAGCCCTGCTTCTTTTACCTGCTGTTTTATGATGCCTTCTGCCAGCGGCGAACGGCAAATATTACCGAGGCAAACCATTAGTATTTTCATGTGCGAGAGGTAAAAGGTTAAGGGTGGAAAGGCGAAAGGTAAGAAATAGAAAAGTTCCTCCTTTTTCCTTTCGCCTCTAAACCTTTTACCTTAATCATCCAAATAATTCATTTAAAATCCCCGCCAAACGGATGCCACCTTTTAACAACTGCTGATTGGCAATAGCGATGTGATCGAACGTATAGCGATAACTTAAATGGGCTTCCGGTTTAATTTCCGCATACAGTTTTTCCGAAATCTGGTTCGATTCGTACAGCCATTTGCTGATGTCGTCGTGCTGCAAAGCCGTGCGCTGCTCTTTGGTGCTGTGGTTGATCCAGGCTGTGTATTCGGTATAGCTCAATTGTTCGTCGTCAATCAGGTTAGAATCCCAAACGGCGTGCAAATTGGTCGGTCTGTTAAACCAGAACAATTTTACGTCGTTTCCGCCTTTGTCTGCTGTATGCGCGGTGTGCATGGGCTGGTGCACATCGCCAACAATGTGGATGAGCAAGCGTAAATACAGTTGCTTTTTGCCTTGCTCCAGGTTTTTGTTTTTAAGCTGCGCAATAATCAGGTTGAGCTTGGTGTAAGCATCAACTGCCGTGTCCTGCTTTAAAAAAACCTGCATTTCCGGATAAGAGTAAGGCTTGTCAAAATCTATATAATGCCAGGGCGACAAATAGCTGTAAGCCGGGTCGGATTTGATAAAATCAGCCCAGGTGCTGGCCATCGCTACGGATTCATCACCCAAAATCAATTGAATGTTTTTGCGTGCTTTTTTGGTGAGGTAACTATCGGCAATTTGCCCTACTACACGGTGGCCCAACATCCCCCAAGCCATCGTTTGCAGCGGCAGATAAGAAAAAAACAGTGCTAAAAGAAGTATGCCTAATTTGTTTTTCATGGTAATTATAACGGTTTTGGTTTGCAGGTAATTTTTTGGGTGAGGTGGATATCAAACGGAACAGTGCTCGAAAAACTGATGACATGCAGCAATGTGTCGGTCTCTTTCTTCAGCTTAAACAATTCTTCGTACACGCCAATGTGGAAACAACCAGTGTTTTTCAGGCTGAAATCCGGGTTGCAGTACAAACCGCGGACACGTAACGTATCGTGGTGCAGCTCGTATTTTCCCCGCACATATTCTTTCCATTTATGCTGGTTCATGCAACTATCGGTGCCATAGTTTACTTTGCTGTAATTATCGGTGGTGATATAAATCGAGTCGCAACTGATGCGGAACTGGTACAAAGTATAGTTCAGCAATTTGCTTTGTAAACGCACCGAATCCTGCTTCCATTCGCCCTGTAAAAAAATAACGCCGGGACGCTGCACCGCCTGGTTAAACCGGCAGGAGGCCAGCAGCGCAACAAAAAATGGCAGGTAAAAGAAGTATCGTATTTTTTGCATGTAAAAGAAGCAAGGAAAAACTCCTCATTTTTTGGAGAGGGATTTGTGTTGAGGCCAATCTATTTCAATCCGCCAATCATATCTTCCGGGCGAACCCATTCGTCAAACTGTTCATTGGTTAATAAGCCCAAACCAATTGCCGCTTCGCGCAACGATTGGTTTTCTTTCAAAGCCGTTTTTGCAATTTTTGCCGCGTTTTCGTAACCAATATGCGGGTTTAAAGCGGTAACCAGCATCAGCGAATTTTCTAAATGCTTTTTGATGCCTTCGTAATTTGGGGTGATACCAACCGCACAATGATCGTTAAAAGAAACGCAGGCATCGCCAATTAAACGTGCCGATTGTAAAAAATTGGCCGCCATCACCGGTTTAAAAACGTTCAACTCGTAATGTCCGTTCGAACCGCCGATCGAAATCGTAACATCGTTGCCCATTACTTGCGCCGAAACCATCGTTACCGCTTCGTTTTGGGTTGGGTTGACTTTTCCCGGCATAATGGAAGAACCAGGTTCGTTATCCGGAATGTGGATTTCGCCAATGCCCGAACGCGGACCGGAAGCCAGCATCCGGATATCGTTTGCAATCTTCATCAACGAAACCGCGATCTGTTTTAATGCGCCGTGCGATTCTACCAAAGCATCGTGCGCAGCCAAAGCTTCAAATTTATTTTCCGCGGTACGGAAGGGAAGTCCGGTAAATTTGGCAATGTAATCAGCCACTTTTACATCGTAACCCTTTGGCGTGTTGATGCCGGTTCCAACCGCCGTTCCGCCTAAAGCCAGTTCAGAAAGATGATCCAACGTGTTGCGCAACGCTTTCAAACCGTGCGTTAACTGCGAAGCATAACCCGAAAACTCCTGGCCCAAAGTAAGCGGCGTAGCGTCCATCAAATGTGTACGGCCAATTTTGACCACGCTTTTAAACTCTTCAGCTTTTGCCTGAAGCGTGTCCCGTAATTTCTCCACGCCCGGAATCGTTGTTTCCATCACCACTTTGTAAGCCGCAATGTGCATCGCCGTTGGGTAAGTATCGTTTGAAGATTGCGATTTGTTCACGTCATCGTTCGGGTGGATAAAAGTTTTGCCTTCGCCCAGCGCATTTCCCTGCAAAACGTACGCGCGGTTGGCAATCACTTCGTTCAAATTCATGTTCGATTGCGTACCCGAACCCGTTTGCCAAATCACCAGCGGAAATTCACCGGCCAGTTTTCCTTCCAAAATCTCATCGCAAACCTGCGCAATTAGATCGCGTTTTTCGGCAGGCAAAACACCCAGATCTGTGTTGGTAAAAGCGGCCGCCTTTTTTAAATAAGCAAAAGCTTCGATAATTTCGACGGGCATACTTGCCGCCGGGCCGATTTTAAAATTGTTGCGCGAACGCTCGGTTTGTGCGCCCCAGTATTTATCGGCAGGCACTTGCACCGCGCCCATCGTATCGTATTCGGTTCTGAAACTCATGGTTTTAATTCGATTGTAGCGCCAAATTTAGGGCTAAATCTAAAAGCAACGCTATAATCTTTAAGAAAATTACAAAGAAGGTTGAGCAAAGACCAGGAGCGGCGAGCGGGGATTTTTGAAGTTTAAAAGAGCGGAATTACAATGCTTCTTTTACCAGGCAAATTTTAGTGCGATAAAAGAAGCATCCTGTTTTTTCTTCGCTCCTAAATCTTCGCTCCCCGCTCTTTTTAAATTTTGGGCGTGCCCCTGCGGGTCGGGCTTTCCGTTCCAAGTCCTCGCTCGTGCCTCGATGTGGGCTTTCCACTGCAATCCCTCACGCGGCAAAGCGCCTACCTGCAAAGTTCAAATCTTTGCGCCGTTCAAAAAATAAAAAACTACCGGTAAAAAAAGCATCAGCCAATTGAAACTTTTCCCCCGGTTTACGTAAGATAATATCTTAATTTCGCCACCGTTTTTACCAACAGATTTTGCTTTTAATGAGATTCCAGAACTACCTTCTACCAGTTGCGGCTGCTTTACTTCTACTGTCCGCCTGTTCCAAAAATAAAAAAACACCACAAGAAGTGGTTGCCGAAACGCCCTTCGATACCACTTCAATCTTAAAATATAATCCGAAAAACGCCGATAAAAGGATTGATGCCTTTATGCAAAACCTGCACAAGCACAGCGGTTTTAACGGTAATGTTTTGGTGGCCAAAAAAGGGAAAATTTTGTACGAAAACGCTTTCGGCTGGGCCAATTATTTAACGCGCGACAGCCTGAAAGTGAATTACCAGTTCGAGCTGGCTTCGGTTACTAAAACTTTAACTTCCACCGCTATTTTAATGTTGATGGAGCAGGGCAAGCTCAAATTAGACCAAAACGTCAAAGATTTTTTTCCGAATTTCCCGTACGACGGCATTACCATCCGCTTGCTGTTAACGCACCGTTCGGGGATGATGAACTATGTTTATTTTACCGATGATGTTTTTCGGAAAGAGCACCGCGACCAGCGCAAAGGTTTAAACAATGCGCAGGAAATGGCTTTGATCGCACAATACAAACCCGCACCTTTTAACAAACCGAACGTGCGTTTTTTGTACAACAACTCCAACTTTATGGTTTTGGGCGCGATCATTGAAAAAGTAACCGGCATACCTTACGCGCAATACATGAAAGAAAACGTGTTTAAACCGGCAGAAATGAACAATACGGCCGTTTATTCCAAAGCGGTTTATGATAAAATTCCCGTTCGTGTGGTTGGCCACGATCGTAACAGTTGGCGTTATTCGGTTGCGCAAAACTTTTTGGATGGCCCCGTTGGTGATAAAGGCATTTACAGCACGGTTGAAGATTTGTATTTGTTTGACCGCGCCATGCGTGCCGGCCGTTTGTTAAAACAGCAAACCCAGGATTCGGCTTATACGCCTCGAAACCCAATGGTTCACGGTCATTTTAATTATGGCTACGGCTGGCGGATTTTTGAAGCACCGGGACAAAAAGTGGTTTACCATACCGGCTGGTGGCACGGTTTCCGGCATATTTTTGTACGCGATTTAAAAAACGATGTAACCATTGTTTTGTTAGGAAATTTGGTGAACGGAAGTTTGCTGCATTTGGATGATTTATTCAGGATTACCGGAATGCCAATCATCAGAAAAAGCGCTTACACCGGAACTGGCGACGAAGCTGAAGACCAATAAATTTACACCGATAAAAACAGTATTATGTTTGATAAACTATTTGAAGCACAGCAAAAAGCAGACGAAGTAAAAAAGCGGTTGGATAACATCACCGTAAAAGGGACCGCCGAAAACGGAAAAATTACGGTTACGGCAAATGGCAATAAACAGGTTCAAACGATCAGCATTAACGAAGAATTTTACAAGGAAGCTGACCGCGAAGAACTGGAAGAATTGTTGGCCGTTGCCGTAAACAAAGCCATAGAACAAGCCGAAAACCTAAACCAGGCCGAAATGGCGGCCATGACCAAAAACATGTTTGGCGATTTAGGCGAGCTGGGCAATCTTTTCGGTAAGTAACGTGTTTGGTGTTTAAACATCAGCAATTAAACACACAGAAAACATGAAAGTTACCTATTACGGCCACGCCACCATTTTGCTGGAAACCGAAAAAGCAAAATTGCTGTTCGACCCTTTTATCACGCCAAACAAACTGGCAAAAGGTGTGGATATTGATGCCATCAAACCCGATTATATTTTGTTGACCCATGGCCATGTTGACCACGTTGCCGATTTGTTCACCATTCAAACCAACAGCAACGCAACCGTAATTTGCATTGCCGAAATACAAAGCTGGTTAAACAATAACGATGTAGAAAAAGTACACGGCATGAACATCGGCGGAAGTTTTAATTTTGATTTTGGCCGTGTAAAAATGGTGAATGCCATTCATTCCAGTTCGATGCCTGACGGAACTTATGGCGGAAACCCGGCCGGTTATGTTGTTTATGCTGATGGCAAAAAAATATATGTTGCCGGTGATACCGCTTTAACCTACGATATGAAGTTGCTGGAAGGTGAAAAGTTAAACTGGGCTTTTCTACCAATCGGCGATAACTACACGATGGGCATAGACGATGCCGTTAAAGCAGCTTTTTTTATCAACTGTAAAAATATTATTGGTGTACACTTTGATACTTTTCCGGCCATTAAATTAGACCATGAAGCAGCAAAAGCCAAATTTGCCAATGTTGGTTTAAATTTTGTTTTGCCGGAGATAGGGCAAACGATAGCGTTGTAAAAACAAAAAGTACCGGAGAAAATTTCCGGGACTTTTTTTATGTTCAACTCGTGCAGAAACTTACAACTCTTTAATGGGCTTCTTGCAATTCCTGAACCTGCGGGAAATCAATAGCAAATTGCGTGATCCCATACAAGTAATTAGAAATAGTTTTATCACCAATTACGATCACGATGTCAATGATGTTGGCTTCAGTATAACCTGCATTCAGCAACGCATCTGTTAAATGCCTTGCCGGATTGCCGCGGGTAATGGTAACTTCTTTCACAAATTTTGCAAGAGCATCAAATTTAGCATCAAAACTTGCTTCTCCGCTGCGGATTTCCAGGATTTGGTCATTGGTAAATCCGTTCATTTTACCTAAACCAGTATGTGCGGCAAGGCAGTATTTGCAATCGTTTACCTGGCTTACTACCAGGTTAATGATTTCCCTTTCTTTGGCCTTTAAAGTTGATTTCCTGTTTTGCAAGGCGATATAATCGGCCAAAGCGGTTTCGTTTTTTGCAAAATAGGCATAAAGGTTTGGAACCATGCCGATCGCGCTTTGAAGATGGTCAAAAATGTTCTGATTGTTTACAGATACTTCTTCTCTTGCGGGAACATTGAATACGCTCATGTTAATAAATTTAATATTTACATAAGTAGACGGAACAGGTGCGCTTTCCTTACAAGCAAGAACACAGTTTTCGTATTCTTTTAATAAACTGACATCCTCTTGAAAAACCTGTTTAATGGTTTAATTTATATGAGAAAAAATGATGATGCTTCTTTTACCCTATAAAAATTGGTATCCGTATCAATCTAAATAAACCAAAATTGAATACTTACAATTTTTAAGTGATAAAAGAAGCATCGGAAAATATATTAAATTGTTATGAAAAAAGCCGGGTTCGCGGAAGCAGACCAGCAATTTCATCATGCTTTTTTTGCAGCTATAATTTCAACTTCCACCAGCATGTTGGGCCATCCCAATTCTGCTACAATCAACAAAGTTGAAACTGTTTTGGTATCGCCCAAAAAGCTTTTTCTGGTCATCGAATACTCCGGAATATCTTTGGTATTGGTTAAATACTGCGTTATTTTAACGATGTTTTCTACACCCATATCGGCAGCTTTTAAAAGCGAGATTATGCTTTGCCAGGCAAGTTCACTTTGCGCTTTTATACCATCAGGGACTTCCCCGTTTATTGATAAGCCCGGCATACCGGAGGTATACAGCCACCGGTAACCGCTTCCAACTCCGGAAGCGTCATTAAACGATCCCATTTGTTTGGCAATTCCAATATCATAATGCTGGATTTCAGTACTGTTTTGTGCTTGCTCCAGGCCATTTTGTTCATTTTTTTCCATAATATAAGTCGGGTGTGATTTTGATAGGTGCGTTGATCGTGATCTTCTTTGTATAATTTATTTTAGAAGTAGTCGTATTCCGATTGATTTCCTTACAACAGGTATTTTATTTGTAAATAAGTATTCCGGTTTTGTTTGAAGTTTGTATGCTTCTTTTACCCTATAAAAATTGGTATTTGCACCAAGCAAAACAAATTTCAAGTAACCACCAATTTTTATAGGGTAAAAGAAGCATTGCCCTTTTTTCTTGTATGGATTAAACAGCCTCTAAAGTTTAATTTTCGGCAGCAGTTAAAGCAAATTAATTTTTGAATTATTAGCTCTGTTTTTATTTATGAAATTATTTCTAACACAAAAAAAGAGATGCCCTTTTGAGACACCTCTTTTTATGTATTAAGAAATTCAGATTATTTTAGATAATTGTTCCGCTTGGGATAATTGCGTTTTTCTTCACCACAATAATGCCTTCGGTAACGGTGTAAGTCCCAAAATCGCCGTCTTCCAAATGCTTGCCGCCATTGATTTTTACATCATTGCCGATGTAGCAGTTCTTGTCTAAAATGGCATTGTTGATGTAGCAACGTTCGCCGATGCCCATTATCGGTTTATTTTCTTCTTTATAAGCAGCTATTTGTTCCAGCGTTTGGTAATAATCATTACCCATTACATAAGTATTAATGATTGTTGAACCAACGCCAATACGTGTACGGATGCCAATTACCGATCTGGAAATATGGGCAGCATGGATGATACAACCATCCGAAATCATGGCGTTGTGCAAGGAAGTTCCCGAAAGTTTGGAAGGCGGCAGCATCCTTGCCCTCGAAAAAATGCTTCTTTTATCAAACAAATTAAACTGCGGGATTTCGTCGGTCAAACCTAAGTTGGCATCAAAAAAAGACGGAATGCTACCAATATCTGTCCAATAACCTTCGTACTGGTAACTCAAAATTTTATTGTTGCCGATGGATTGCGGGATAATTTCTTTACCAAAATCGGCACGGGTGTTGCCTTCCAGCAAATCGTACAGCGTTTTGCGGTTAAACATATAAATACCCATCGAAGCCAAATAAATACGGCCTTGTTCCTTCATTTCTTCGCTCACTTCAGAATCCCAGCCTGGCAGCATGTCTTTTTTGGGTTTCTCAATAAAGGACGTAATCATTTGGTTTTCATCCGTTTTCAAAATACCAAAACCTGCCGAATCTACCTCATCAACCGGAATGGTTGCAATAGAAATCTCGGCGCCTTTTGCTTCATGTTCATCAATCATCTTGCAAAAGTCCATTTGGTACAACTGGTCGCCGGACAAAATCAACACGTAATCAAACTCGTGCGGTGCCAAATGATGTAACGATTGCCGTACCGCATCCGCCGTTCCCTGGTACCAGGTAGTGTTGTGCGGCGTTTGTTCGGCAGCCAAAATATCAACAAATGAATTGCTGAAAACACTAAAATGGTAGGTGTTTTTGATGTGCTTGTTGAGCGAGGCCGAGTTAAACTGTGTCAGCACATAAATACGTTCGATGCCCGAGTTGATACAGTTGGAAATGGGAATATCTACCAAGCGGTATTTTCCGGCAATAGGAACAGCGGGCTTAGAGCGTGTAGCTGTTAAAGGGAACAGCCGGGAACCCTGGCCGCCGCCCAATACGATGCAGATTACTTTAGAGGAAGTCATGATTTAGGTTTTAAACTTTGGTAGAGATGAATATATTCTTTGGCTGAACGCGCCCAGGAAAAATCCAGGGACATCGTTTGCGGATATAACAATTGTAAAGCCGCTGTGTTCTTAAAAAGTTCGATTGCTCTTTTTATGCCGGTAAAAACAGCATCCACTGTAGCTGCTTCGCACCGGATGCCATAGCCGTTGGGTTCACTAATATCAATCACCGTATCTTTCAAGCCGCCGGTGCTGTTTACCACCGGAATGGTAGCGTAACGCAAAGCATAAAGCTGGTTTAAGCCGCAAGGCTCAACCCGCGAAGGCATCAAAATAAAATCTGCGCCGGCATAAATGCGGTGCGCCAGTTCTTCGTTGTAACCGATGTAAGCGTTGTACCGGCCGGGGAATGCTTCTTTTAGGGCACTTAATTCATGCTCGGTTGCGGCTTCACCAGAACCTAAAATCAAAACACTGACCGGGTTTTCTGTATCTACAAATATCTGCCTGAAAATTTCGGGCAATAAATCCGCGCCTTTTTCGCCAACCAGTCTGCCGATGAAAGTAAACAAAGGTTTATCCGGAGAAAAGCCAAACTGCTCACATAAAAAAGCTTTGTTGGATGCTTTTTTTACCGCAACATTTTTAGTTTTGTAATGAGTTACAATCATCGGATCGTTTTCCGGGTCCCAAACATCGTAATCAATACCGTTGATGATGCCGGTTCCATGCGCTTTTTCCAGTTCAAACAAATATTCCAAACCGTTAGAATTGGAAGTCAGTTCCAGCAAATAACTTGGCGAAACCGTTGTAAAAGCATCCGCGCAGCGCACCGCCGAAGCTAAAGGGTTGATGCCACCGTTCCAATCCAGCAAACCCGTTTTCCAGGGGTCAACATCGGGCAAATAGTTAAACTTTTCCCAACCAAAAGCACCATGATATTGCCCGTTATGAATGGTGAAAACGGTACGAATGTTGGAAAGCGACGTGTAACGCCGGGAATAATAAAGCAGGAAAGGCACCAATCCGGTTTGATGGTCGTGGCAATGGATGACATCCGCCTGCTCGCCCGACCACAGCATCCAATCTAAAAAAGCTAATTGGAAAGCCGTAAAGCGTTCTACATCATCATCGTAACCGTAAACTTCCGTCCGGTCCAGCAAACCCGGGATTTTCAGGATGTATAGATCAAAACCTAATTTTTTGGTTTTTTCTTTTAGGATTTCAAAGTAGAAAGGCATGTTGCCCATCGAACTTGTGGCCCTAAAAACAGTATCAAAAGCGTTTTCCTGTACAAACTTGCGCTCGTAAAAAGGCATCACTACAACCGCTTCTACGCCCAACTGGTTCAGGTATTTTGGCAACGCGCCGACCACATCGCCCAAACCGCCAATTTTAGCAACAGGATAACATTCTGCGCTTAAATGAATTACTTTCATGCTTTGCAAGTTTTAGAATTGGTGGCTCAATGTAACAATTATATTATTGCAAACTGCGATTCAAAAAATAAGTTTTCGTTATCAATGCGCTTCCAGCCAGTTGCTGCCCACGCCCGTTTCTACCACAATCGGCACGTTGGTTTTAAACGCGTTTTGCATCAGTTCTTTAACCAAAGGCATCACCGTTTCCACTTCTGTTTTGGGCACGTCAAACACCAGTTCGTCATGCACCTGCATTGTCATTTTGGTATCCAGTTTTTTGTTGATGAGTTCGTTGTGGATGTTGATCATCGCAATCTTGATCATGTCCGCCGCCGAACCTTGGATTGGTGCATTGATCGCGTTTCGCTCGGCATAACCACGAACGGTTGGATTGGCTGAATTAATATCGCGCAAATACCGGCGGCGGCCCATCAAAGTTTCCACATAACCATTCTCTCTGGCAAAATCCAATGTGCTGCTCATGTAAGTTTTAATGCCCGAATATTGGTTAAAATACTGTTCGATAATTTCGGTGGCTTCCTTGCGGGAAATACCCAAACCTTGCGACAAACCAAAAGCTGATTGTCCGTAAATGATCCCGAAATTTACCGCTTTTGCGTTCCGGCGTTCAGTGGAAGTTACTTCTTCAATCGTTCGGCCATAAACTTTTGCTGCGGTTGCCGTGTGGATATCAATGCCCTTAAAAAAAGCATCCATCATGTTTTCATCTTTGCTGATCTCGGCAATTAAACGCAATTCGATTTGCGAATAATCCGCAGAAAGCAACACATGGTCTTCGTCCCTCGGCTCAAAAGCTTTGCGCACTTCGCGGCCGCGTTCTGTCCGGATCGGGATATTTTGCAAGTTTGGATTGTTGGAACTTAGCCTTCCCGTTGCTGCAACTGCCTGGTTATAAGAAGTATGTACACGGCCGGTTTTTGGGTTGATCATCAGCGGCAAAGCATCCACATAAGTTGATTTTAGTTTTTGTAACTGGCGGAAATCCAGAATATCGCGCACAATATCACTTTTATTGGCCAGTAAAAGAAGCACGTCTTCGCCGGTTTGATATTGCCCGGTTTTGGTTTTTTTAGCTTTTGGGTCCAGCATCAACTTCTCAAACAAAACTTCTCCGAGTTGTTTCGGTGATGAAATATTGAATTTTAGTCCGGCCTTTTCATAAACCGTTTTTTCCAACTGCGCCAAATCGTTTTCCAAATGCGCGGACGATTCGTTCAGCGTTTCGCGGTTGATTTTCACGCCTTCAAACTCCATTTCGGCCAGCACATAAATCAACGGAAACTCTAAATCATGCGCTAATTTTTCGGCTTTCACCGATTTTAAAACCGGTTCAAATGCTTCTTTTAGCTGCAAAGTTATGTCGGCATCTTCGGAAGCATATTCTTTGATTTTTTCGATTTCCACGTCGCGCATCGTACCCTGGTTTTTCCCTTTGGGACCGATCAAAGAAGTGATGGAAACCGGCGAATAACCTAAATAATTTTCGGCCAGCAAATCCATGTTGTGGCGCGTATCGGGATCAATGAGGTAATGCGCCATCATCGTATCAAACAAAGCGCCTTGCAGGTTTACGCCGTACCATTTCAACACCAAAATATCAAACTTGAGGTTTTGGCCGATCTTCGTGATCTTTTCGTTTTCCAAAACCGCTTTAAATTCGTTAACGATGTTTTGGGTTTCGATTTGATCCGCAGGAACCGGAACGTAATAACCTTGGCCAACTTTTACGGAAAAAGACAAACCCACCAACTCGCATTGGTTGGCATCGGTTCCAGTAGTTTCTGTATCAAAGCAAATTGAAGTCTGGCCGGAAAGCAGATTAATCAGTTCTTTTCGCTTTTCTGGCGTGTCCATCAAAAAATATTTGTGTGGCGTATTGTCAATATTTTTGCTGACAACCATTGGTTCCGGCGTTTCAATTTCCACTGATTTTTTTGTGGTAAAAGAAGCATTGCCATTTTCTGTGGGATTGCTAAACAAATCAGCCTGAACACCGATGGAAGAACGTGCTTCGTTTACCGAGAAATCTTCGCCAAAAACCCGTCGGCCAATCGTCCTGAATTCCAGTTCGGCAAAAAGCGGTTCTAATAATTCGCGGCTTGGTGCGCCAACCAGCAAAGCGTCTTCGTCCAGTTCAACCGGCGCATTCAGCAAAATAGTCGCTAATTTTTTGGAAACCAAACCCTGCTCGGCAAACTTCTCCACGTTTTCGCGCATTTTGCCTTTTAATTGATCCGCGTTTTTGATTACTTCTTCTACCGAACCAAACTGTTTAATCAGCAGTTTCGCCGTTTTTTCGCCAATGCCCGGAATGCCCGGAATGTTGTCCACCGCATCGCCCCACAAACCCAAAATATCTATGACTTGCTCCGGCGTTTGCACTTCCCATTTTTCCAATACTTCTTTTACCCCTAAAATTTCCATGTCGTTGCCCATGCGCGCAGGTTTGTAAACGAAAATGTTTTCGGAAACCAACTGGCAAAAATCTTTGTCCGGCGTCATGCAAAAAACGGTGTAGCCTTTTTGTTCGGCTTTTTTGGCCAAAGTGCCAATCACGTCGTCGGCTTCAAAACCATCCGAAGTGATTAGCGGAATATTAAAACCTTCCACCAAACGAAAAACGTAGGGCAAAGCCAGCGACAAATCTTCGGGCATGGCTTGGCGATGCGCTTTGTAAGCCACAAAATCGGTATGGCGTTCGGTAGGCGCGTCGGTATCAAAAACAACGGCGAGATGTGTTGGCGCTTCTTTTTTAAGGATTTCCATCAGCGTGTTGGCAAAACCCATCACGGCCGAGGTGTTGATGCCACCCGAAGTAAAGCGCGGGTTTTTGCTGAGGGCGAAATGGGCGCGGTAAATAAG
Source organism: Mucilaginibacter sp. (assembly GCF_041088075.1). Classification (GTDB taxonomy): domain Bacteria; phylum Bacteroidota; class Bacteroidia; order Sphingobacteriales; family Sphingobacteriaceae; genus Mucilaginibacter_A. The sequence continues at coordinate 39,017 of NZ_JBGCVY010000037.1, forward strand.
CGCCATGCCATCCAAAAGGAATAATTTTTTCATGGAAGATATGATTGCACCGATTTTGAAATTGATTACACGGATTTTGAAATTGATTACACGGATTAATGCAATTTTAAGGATTTGGATTGATTGTAGCGAAGGGAAGATCAGAATCTGAAACTGCAATTTGCAGCGTGGTCGTTCACCATGCCGGTTGCCTGCATGTGCGCGTAGCAAATGGTAGAACCGAAAAATTTGAAGCCGCGTTTTTTTAAGTTTTTGCTAATGGCATCGGAGATTTTGGTTGTAATGATTGGTTCGCTATCAAGTTCTTTTTGGGTGATGATCGGTTTTTCTTCGGGCATAAAACTGTACAAATATTTATCGAAGGAGCCATACTGTTTTTGCACCTGTAAAAACAGTATCGCATTGCTGATAGCCGCCTGGATTTTTAAACGGTTTCGGATAATGCCGACATCTTGCATCAACCGTTCTACATCGGCTTCGGTAAATGCGGCTACTTTTTCGGCATCAAAATTGGCAAAAGCTTTTCGGTAATTTTCTCTTTTACGCAAAATGGTGAGCCAACTTAAACCGGCTTGTGCGGATTCGAGCACTAAAAATTCAAACAAAACCTGATCATTATGAACCTCTTTGCCCCATTCTTCATCATGGTATTTGGTGTATAATGGGTCGTTTCCGCACCAGGAACAACGCGTAATTCTGTTTTCTTCCATGGCTAAAAATAAAAAATGCCGCCTAATTTAAGCAGCATTTTTTATTTATACTATCGGGCTGGCCGCCAACCGCCGCGAACCCAGGAATGTCCGCGCGAACCGTGGTTCCAGTAGCCGGGCCGGTAGCTGTAGTTTGGCCGCGGCCTGCTCCAGTAACCAGGGCGGGCAACGTAGCGGCCGCTGTTCCAATAATATTCCGGCCCGATCCAGATTGCTCCGCCGTAAGGCGGCGCAGGGCGCGTGTAAAGATAAGGTGCAGGGCGTTCGGCCACATAATATCCGCCGCCGCAGGATGCCAGCAGCAAGGTTAAGGTTGAAGCCAGCAGGAATAATTTTATCGTTTTCATAGTTTTAGGTTTTTTGGAAATTATGACCGATGGAAAATCCCAGCGTTTAATATGTAACAGTTATTTTGCTTCTTTTAGCAGGCAAAAAACTGAGAACCAAAAACCTGTAACAAGCAAGCAATTATCCGTTCAACTCGTCCCAATATTCCACGGCGCGGCGGTAATGCGGGATCACAATCGAGCCGCCAACCAAATTGGCGATCATAAAAACTTCGTTGATTTCATCCTGGTCAACGCCTTCATCATGGCATTTTTCTAAATGGTATTTGATGCAGTCATCGCAACGCAAAACCATCGAAGCCACCAAACCCAGCATTTCTTTGGTTTTTACATCCAATGCTCCGGCCGCATAAGTGGTGGTATCCAAAGCAAAAAAACGCTTGATATTGGTGTTCGAAGTTTCCATGATCCGGCTGTTCATCCGGCTGCGGTAATCGTTAAAATCGTTTGTTAAATTTCCCATGTTTGTTGTTTTTGTGCCGATGCTTCTTTTATGCCCCTAAATTTAGTGCTTCGGCCGGGTCCCAAAATACCTGTTTAAAGTTTTTGATCCGGTCGTCTTCCACCACAATTCCTTCGTTTTCCAACAGTTGCTGCATTAAATGCGGACTGCCGAAATGCTGTTTTCCGGTCAGCAATCCCGACCGGTTGACCACACGATGAGCCGGAACAGGCGGAAAAATACGTACCGAAGCGCCCATCGCATAACCAACCATTCGCGACGAACCTTTTGTGCCCAGAAACTCGGCAATAGCGCCATAACTGGTTACCCTGCCGACCGGAATTTGGCGGACAACCCAATAAACGCGTTCATAAAAACTATCATTTTCCATCGTTCAATTTAATCAAAAGAAAATTTGAGGTAATTGATGTTCTTGTTGTTTTTGAGGTATTTTTTCTCGTAGTAAGTTTTGATGGACAGGATTTCATCTGCAAATACTGAATGATACAAATCATTTGTGGCGATGTGCAGCTTTAACTGATGTTCTTCGATTTTGGCCAAAGTGTAAGCATACAAATTATCGTCATCGGTTTTAAGATGAACCAAGCCGCCGGGCTGCAAAATATTTCGATAATTAACTAAGAAACGGGAGGAAGTCAGCCGTTTTTTTTCGCGGCTTACTTGCGGTTGCGGATCGGGAAACGTAATCCAGATTTCCGAAACTTCTTTCGGTTCAAAATAAGCTTCGATGTTTTCAATCTGGATTCTTAAAAAAGCAACATTCGTTACCGCTTCTTCCAAAGCTGTTTTTGCACCGCGCCAAATCCGGTTTCCTTTATAATCAATGCCGATGAAGTTTTTTTCGGGAAAAAGCCGTGCCATTTCTACGGTGTATTCCCCTTTTCCGCAGGCCAGTTCTAAAACCAACGGATGCTGGTTTTCAAATTGCTGCGGATGCCATTGGCCTTTGCGTGCGTGGCCTTCTTCTAACTGTAAAACGTTTTCGAAAGTTGAAATTTCTGCAAAGCGCCTTAATTTATCTTTTCCCAAACCAAAATATTTAATCGGTAAAAATAGCTTTAGCGGGTAACTCCTGAAAATGAAAATTTAAATAAGGAAGGTTTTTAAATTTATAGTGCACGTTATTATTTGTACAATAAAAAAATACATGCTTCTTTTATCGGGTAAAAATTGGTGTACTTATTTGCTTGAACTTAACAAATTAAAAAAACTACCATTAAGATTTTTAGGTGATAAAAGAAGCATCAACGCAGAAAAAAATTAAACAACTTTTACTATAAAAAGCATTGAAACAAAAAAAGCAGGCTTTGTTGAACCTGCTTTTCTGATTGGTTTGTATCGAAATCAATCTATCTTTTTAACCACAATCGGCGTGTTGATCCTTACCGGTGTGGTTGTTTTGATACTCTTTTTAGCAGGTAAAAGTTTGGCTATAAAGTTTTCGATCGTTTTCGTTTTTGACTTTACGGTTTCCGGGACTTTTACATCGGCAACCATCGTTTTGATTTTGTCCCAACCGGTATTTACCGAATCCTGGTTGATGTATTCAGATGCTTTTTTAGACAAAAAAGTAACGATAGAGCGTGTGATAAAGCCCGACCCTTTAAACAAAGTTTTATTCAAAGTTAACGGCAGCAGGAACTTGGAAATGGTTGCAATCAAATCCTGGTTTAATATCCCGTTTAATTGTACAGGTTTGCCGCCTGGCCCGCCGGAAGATTTCGGAAAAACCGTGAGCAAGGTTTTATAAATAGTTTTAGGGCTGCTGAAACGTTGTTTGATGGCAACTTCCTGTTGTACGCCCAACGTTTCTAACCGTACAATTTCATTCCTTAAATCGTGGATGGTTTTAATTGGTACAATCATTTGCTGTTGTCTTTAAAAAATTTTGAAATAAAAAATTCAATAAGCGGTGCCTCAATATACTTGGCTTTCAGCACCAAAACCAAAACGGCCAGTATAATAAATATCAGCGTAACAATACCAAAACCGGCCCAGTAAGAGCCAATTAGCGACCCTAAAGCCAAAGCCAGTGTTATGGTTGCAAACATCAGGATGAACAAACCAAGTACGGCAATAATGGCATAAGCGATAACGCTGCTGGCGATCGTAGTGGTCTTGTCAATGGCTATGTATTTATATAGCCTGATCTTGGTTTCTATGAATTCTTTTATTTGCTCGATAATTGGAGGGTTTGTTTTGTTTTGTTCCATTTGGTTAGGTTTTTATAAGCAATAGTGATATGGAAAAGATATATCAAGATTTATTATTTACACTACGTTTATTTGATTTTTAGTATAATTTATTTCCCTGTGTTTTGTCTTTACAAAATAGCTAACTATTAACCGATTGATAATGTTTGCTGTAATTTTTAAATACTATGGCCTGTTGTAAAAAGCAAGAATAGAATAAGCTAAAGCGTAAGAGATAAATACCAAATTTTAGTGCATAAAAAAAGCTCCGGATAAATTACCCGAAGCTTTTTTTAAGTTAATAAGAAACCTTACTATTTACTGGTAACTTTTCTTTTTGTTGTAGTGTGATGTTTTGTTGTAGTGTGGTGTTTCTTAGTTGTATGGTGTTTTTTATGTTTTTTTCTAACAACCGGGGCCGGTGGCGGCGGAGGAGCAGGAGCTTCTACCACTGGCGGAGGGGTTGGCATTTTAATTTCGCAACCACCACCATCAACTACAGTACCTGCAGGTGTGTTAGGGCATTTGTCTAAATCATCACGGACACCGTCACCATCAGAATCTTTTTTCAGGTCAGAAACGCCTGTTTCAACTTTGGTAACTTCGCCTTTTAAACTGTCAACTGTAGCACGCAATGTAGGGTCTTTTAATTCGTCATACATTAAAGCAACAGGGTTAACCCAATCTAAATTTGGCTTGGATTTTCCACCCAAAGCAAATTCTAAACCACCATAACCATAAGAAAATTTATCTTTGGTAGGGAACCCGCCTTTTGTACCGTCTAAGTTATCGCCATCAACAAAAGTTGCAGTATAACCTAAGTTTAAGGCAACTTTATCAGACAACCTGAACTTTACACCGGCACCAATCGGGATCACCAATTCATGAACGTATTTATGTGTTCCGTCTCCGGCAATACCTTCGAAATCAACTACCTGGTTTGAGGCCAAAGTAACTTTAGGGGCATAACCTGCAAGACCTGCACCGGCAGAAACGAAGAAATTAACAGAGTTTTTACGACGGATAAAATCAATCGTGGCAACGTTAACCACACCGCTTAAGGTAGCAGAGTAAGTTAATTTGGTGTCAAAAGCACGGGTGCCATATTTAACGCCGCCAACAGCATTTACGTTTGAACCGGAAAGTTTGCCGCCAACGTAATCCAACTGTAGGCCAAATGAGTGGGCCAGTTGTTTACGAAGGGAAGCGCCGTAGCCAAAATTTAGTTCTTTGTTGGTGAAATCGTTAGAACCGAAAGGGATAAGCGGGGCCAAAACACCGGCATTGATGCCAATGTTCCAGGTAGTGTACTGGGATTGGCCGCCAAAAATTTTGGGGGTAGGTGCCGTGCCCGACATGTCTGCCATTGGCCTTTTCCTGGCCGTAGAGTCTTGCCCGAAGGACGTAGCCGCCGGCAGGGACAACAAGCCGAGAGCTATTAGAGAGTAGAAATTTACTTTTTTCATCGTTGTTTTTTTGGTTGTGCAATATTGCTAATTATTTATTTGATTAACAACATTGCTGTGAATAGATAGTTGGTTGAAAATTAATTTATTTTTTGAGGTTTAACAGATGCTGGTTTAATTTGGTTTAGCCCGTTTGATAATATGCTCTACTTGTTTGCAGCAATTTATGATAATATCTGTGTAGCAGGCAAAATCTTCGTTAGTGTTGTCTGCCAGTTCAGCTTTGATGCCTTCCACTGCCAGGTAAATGTTGCCAAGCTGATTCCTGATGTCGTGCTCTAAAACCCTTGCCGCCACCGTTGCCTCGTTTTCTGTGTTCATCATTTAAGCTTTAATAGTTTGCTGGCTGGCCGCATTCATTTTATTGTACAAAGTTTTACGGTCGATGTTTAAAATTTGTGCAGCTTTTGTTTTGTTGTAGTTTACTTCTTTCAAAACCCGCAAAATGGTTTCGTATTCGGCTTCCATGGCCGCGTTTTTTAAATCGTTTTTTGGCAGGATGATGGGTGCTTGCGGCGTTTCTGCCAATGCTTCGTTTACCGGTGTTTTTATATACTGGTTATAAATTTCGAGTGGCAATGTTTTTCCGGAGATTTCCTCGCCTTCGGTTAATAAAACCGCCCTCCTGATCACGTTCTTCAGTTCGCGGATATTTCCTGGCCAGGCATAATTGGTTAAAGCAATGGTTGCTTCGGATGAAAAACGGCTGATGTTTTTGCCCAGTTCCCCGCTGGTGATTTTTGCAAAATGCGTGGCGATCAGCATCATATCGTTTCCACGGTTGCGCAAAGGCGGCATATAAATGGCAAACTCGTTAAAGCGGTGGTACAAATCTTCCCTAAAACGCCCTTTTTGTATCGCTTCGATCAGGTTTTCGTTGGTTGCCACAATGATACGCACGTCCAAATCAATTTCTTTGGTGCTGCCGATGCGTTTTACTTTTCTTTCTTGCACCGTCCGTAAAAGTGTGGCCTGGATTTCGTAGGAAAGGTTTCCAATCTCATCCAAAAACAAAGTGCCGCCGTTGGCCATCTCGAAATGGCCGATCTTGGTGTTTAAGGCACCGGTAAAAGAACCTTTTTCATGGCCAAAAAATTCGCTTCCGGCCAGTTCTTTCGTTAACGATCCGCAATCCATCGCCACAAAAGGCTTGTTGCTGCGGTCGCTGTTTTGGTGGATGCTTTTGGCTACCGATTCTTTGCCCGTTCCGCTTTCGCCAAAAATAATCACACTATAATTTGTTGGCGAAACCAAGTTGATTTGTCGCGCCAGTTCTTTTGAAGCTTCGCTGGTTCCGGCCACCAGTTCCTGGTTTCCTGGTGTTAGGGCAATGCTTCTTTTATCGGTGTTTTTTTCGGTTGATGGATAAATATTGACAGGCGCCGCGGCCAAAGCACTGTGTGTTTCAATCGCCTTATTAATGGTGTTCAGGATTTCATCGGGGTAAAGCGGCTTCGTAATATAATCGTAAGCACCCATTTTGATAAGTTCCACCGCCATTTTAATATCCGAATAACCGGTAATAATGATCACGCCAGTTTCGGGATATTGCTGTTTGATCTTTTTCAAAACCTCGCGGCCATCGGTATCTTCCAACCTGAAATCGCAAAGCACCAGCGTAAATTCATGGTTTTTTAACAGTTCTGCTGCTGCTGCCCCGCTGGCCGCAGTCATCACCTCAAAACCATTGCGCGTTAAAAACCTCGACAACAGGTTTGCTGTATTTATTTCATCATCAACTATCAGCAGCTTTTTCATAAACAGTTTTGCCTGATCAAATTACACAGTTGACCACAAACCGCTTTACGCTAATATTGGCAAAAGGTTCCGCGATGAGGCCCGAAAATTTAGGCATAAAAAAAGCTGCCTTATATAAAGCAGCTTTTTGTTCAGTAGTTAAACGTTGTGTTATTTTAAATCGAAAGCATAGGCAACGCGGATTCCGAAGAAATTGTTGCTGCTGCCGTTGGTGTAAAATTTGGTGTTGCTTTCGTAGCGGATACCGGCATCAATATAATTTTTGTTGCCAACCGGAAACAAAACACCAATTTGAGGCGCGTAAGTAAAAGCGGCAGATTGGTCAGCGCCAATTTTGTTTTTATTAGCGATAAAAGAAGCACCGGCTTCACCTTGCACGTAGAAATTTTCTACCGGAAAGTATTTCAAACCAAGTTTTACTGGGACTAAGTTGATGTCGGTGTACTTAGCAGTAACCGGACCAAGCGTATAGTTTTTTCCAAAGAAATTGTTAAAACCGGCATTGGCAGTTACATCCAATCCGGTAGCAATCGGGAAATCAGCTTGGATTGATCCGCCTAAATTCCATTTTGCTCTGTCTGATAATGATCCAACCGGAAAACCTGCATCAGGGCCGATGCTTAAACGGATGGCTTGGTTGGTGCGCGTAGAAGGCGTAGGTGTTGCAGTAGTGGTTTGTGCTTTTGCAGTAAAAGTTAAGCCGGCAAATGCCAAGGCTAAAACAGTAATTTTTGTTAGATTTTTCATAGTCGTAATTATTATGTGTTTAAACATGGAACAAAGGTAAAAAGGATTGTAAAATCTTGTTTCATTTCAATGTCAGGATTAATCAAACGATTGATTAACAGTTGAATATTTTTTGAAAAAAGTCAGGATGCTTCTTTTACCGGCATAAAATTGGTGTTGATCATGAGGAAAACCTAAAATTAAAATACTTTGACGAAGCCGGTAAAATGCCGCCGCTGCAAAATTTTTCTACTTTTGTAAAGCACAAGCAGGATTATGAGCGAGAAAAAACCATTAAATTTTATAGAAGAAATAGTTGAAGAAGACATCCGCAACGGCAAAAACGGCGGCAAGGTTTTTACCCGTTTTCCGCCCGAGCCGAACGGTTATCTGCACATCGGCCACGCCAAATCCATCTGCTTAAATTTTGGTTTGGCACAGGAATATGGTGGCCAGACCAATCTTCGCTTTGATGATACCAACCCGGTAACCGAAGAAACCGAATATGTAGAAAGCATTAAAGCTGATGTAAAATGGCTGGGTTTTACCTGGGCCAATGAATTGTACGCTTCTGATTATTTTGATTTGCTGTATGCTTTTGCTCTGAACCTCATTCAGCAAGGTTTGGCTTATGTGGACGACAGCACGCCCGAAGAAATTGCCGCCCAAAAAGGGACGCCGACAGAACCGGGAACGCCAAACCAATATCGCAGCCGCACGATCGAAGAAAACGTACAGCTTTTTACCGAAATGCACGACGGAAAATATCCCGACGGCGCAAAAGTGCTTCGGGCAAAAGCTGACCTGGCCTCGCCAAATATGCACATGCGTGATCCGTTGATGTACCGTATTAAACATGCAAATCATCATCGTACCGGCAACAAATGGTGCATTTATCCGATGTATGATTTTGCACACGGACAAAGTGATTCCATCGAAAATGTCACGCATTCGCTTTGTACGCTGGAGTTTATCCCGCACCGCGAACTGTACAACTGGTTTATCGAAAAGCTGGAGATTTTTCCTTCGCAGCAGTACGAATTTGCCCGTCTCAACATTACTTATACCGTGATGAGCAAGCGCAAATTGCTACAATTGGTTAACCAAAATTTTGTTTCCGGTTGGGACGACCCGCGGATGCCGACCATCAGCGGTTTGCGCCGCCGCGGTTATACGGCTGCCAGCATCCGCGATTTTTGCGACCGCATTGGCGTAGCCAAAAGGGAAAACATGATTGAAGCCAGCCTTTTAGAATTTTGCTTACGCGAAGAATTGAACAAAACGGCCTGGAGAAGGATGGCAGTTTTAGATCCGGTAAAAGTTGTCATCACCAATTATCCCGAAGGGCAGGAAGAAATGCTGCACGGCGAAAACAACCCGGAAGTGGAAGGCGGCGACGGCGGCCGCGATTTGCCTTTTAGTCGTGAAATTTATATCGAGCGTGAAGATTTTATGGAGAACGCGCCTAAAAAATTCTTCCGTTTAGGTCCGGGTTTGATGGTACGTTTAAAAAGCGCCTACATTATTAAATGTGAGGATTTTGTGAAAGATACAAACGGAGAAATCACCGAAATCCATTGCAGCTACATCCCCGAAAGCAAAAGTGGGCACGATACCAGCGGCATCACCGTAAAAGGAACCATACATTGGGTAAGTGTGCCGCACGCAAAAACAGCCGAAGTACGTTTGTACGACCGTTTGTTTACCGAAGAAGATATGGGCAACGCCGAAGGCGGTTTTGAAAACTACATCAACCCGCAAAGTTTAATTACCACCACTGCTTTTATCGAGCCGGATTTGGCACAGGCAGAAACCGGCCGCAGTTACCAATTTATCAGGAAAGGTTATTTTTGTCTGGATCAGGATGCAACTTCGGAGAAATTAATTTTTAACCGCACGGTTACGTTGAAAGATACTTGGGCCAAGGAAGTTAGAAAAGGTTGATACTGTTTTTATCGGGTAAAAATTAGTGGACAATTATCCCTTTCTTCTTGCTTTAAACAAAACCACAAACTCGTTAATCAACAGCGATGATAGCGCGTCCATCACAAAAATGTACAAAAACTGGATCGTCCTGATGTTTTCGTTTCCGGTAATGCGGCTGTAGTTGACAACGGTTATCAGCAGTATCACAGCGATTACGATTCGTCTTGCATTTATCATTTTATTTAGGTTTAAAAAGGTGTAAACGAATCTACAAAATATAATGCTTCTTTTATCGAGTAAAAATTAGTGTTCGTTTAGCCATTTGTAAACCAAATTATCGGTTTGTTATCAGTTATAAAACGGGTTCAATGTTGAATAAAAGTTTTGCTTCTAATAAAGACACCGAGGTGAAGAAAATTAAGAAAAGTTAATGCTCTTTTTATAGCATAAAAATCAAAAAATTACTTTCAAGGTTTTTAAAAGTAAGTGTTTTTTCAAAGTTGGTTTTCATTAAAACGGCTAAGGTTTATCGTTAGTTCTTTACCTACGCCCGCCATACGCCGGGGGCAACTGCCTAATGTTGTTAATTGATTTCAACATTATAGCATTAAACTCAGTTTTTCCGTTCAGCCCTTATTTAGTTTTGCTGGTTGGCGGCCTTGGGTTATTTTTTATAGCGATTGATCTTCCTTCGATTAAAGAAACAAAAACATCTTCTAAAATAACAGCTACCGCTTATGGTGTCTATTATCTCATGTACTATTCTTGGAAGCCCTGCAGTTTTTTATCGTACACTTTCTCCATCAAAAGCTATTATATACATTCGCTATAAAATTGTTAATGACGCTTGTGGTTTTTATAATGTCTTTATTGTTTACTTTACTTACGAGCCAGATTCCTTTTTTGAGGTTTCTACTTTATGGCGAAAAACAAGATCGAAAAAAGATACCGGCCTTAGCGTTATAATTGGCTTAATGAGTTAAAAGCATTGGCAGTACCCTACTACCATCTTTAGAAAATAATAGAGTAAGCCTGCAAATTTCAGCAAAAACCCATCACAAACTTTTAAAAACATAACCCCTATCCTGCCAAAAAGCCAATGCTTTCGGCAGCACATATTCCAAACGCGGCCAAGCTTTTAAACTATCATGAAAAACGACAATCGAGCCGTTGCTGCTTTTGCCCACTACATTTTGGTAACATTGCTGCGGAGAAATATCCGGGTCAAAATCGCCGCTTAAAACATCCCACATCACCACTTCGTATTGCTTTTTTAAAGCTGCTAATTGCGATTTTTTTGCGCGCCCGTAAGGCGGACGGAATAGTTTTGATTTAACCAATTGGTTGCATTGTTCTACATTCTCCAAATACAATTCATTAGCCGTGTTCCAGCCGCGTAAATGGTTAAACGTATGATTGCCAATGGCATGCCCGCCTGCTTTTACGGCTTCAAATATTTCGGGGTGTTTTTGCACGTTTTCGCCGATACAAAAAAATGTTGCTTTAGCATCAAACTGCGCTAAAGTTTGCAGTACGAAAGGTGTAACTTGTGGTATCGGGCCGTCATCAAAAGTAAGGTAAATTGCTTTTTCTGTCCGGCTTTTGTTCCAGGTTAATCCCGGATAAAACTGTTTTAACAGGCCGGGTGTTTTTACCAGATAAGGCATTTTCATAGCCTTGCCAGGTTTAAGTTTTGATACCAAAAAAGAGGTGGTAAAAGAAGCATAACCAATTCCGGCTTTTGTGCGTAAACTTAATAGTGCGGATATTTTCCTTACTTTGCAATACTATAAATAAAATGTTCATCAGCAATTAATGGAGCCGGATAAATTAAAAATAGCGGTGGTTGGCGGCGGAAGCTGGGCCACTGCCATTATTAAAATACTGACAGACAATACGGTTCCGAAAGAAATATTTTGGTGGATGCGCAACGAAGAAACGCTGCACAGCATCCGCCGTTTCCGGCACAACCCGCGTTATTTAAGTTCGGTGGAAATCAACATTAAACCCAAAAACCTGTCCACCAATTTAAAGGAAACCATCAAAAAAGCCGATGTAATTTTGCTGAACGTGCCGGCCGCTTTTTTAAAAGATGCGCTTGCCGATATTACGGCCGAGGATTTGAAAGACAAGAAAATTATTTCGGCCATCAAAGGCATCGTGCCGGACGAAAACCAAATTGTTGGCGATTTTATCCATCAGCATTACCAACTTCCGCTCAGCAGTTTTTTGGTTTTAAGCGGCCCTTGCCATGCCGAAGAAGTTGCACTGGAAAAATTGTCGTACATAACTTTGGCTTCGCAGGATAAAAAACTGGCCATCAAACTGGCCGCTTGTTTTAACACGCGCTATATCAAAACCAATATTTCGGACGATATTTACGGAACGGAATATGCCGCCGTGCTCAAAAATATTTATGCCATTGCCAGCGGCATTTGCCACGGTGTGGGTTATGGCGATAATTTCCAGGCGGTTTTAATTTCAAATGCCATCCGCGAAATAAAGCGTTTTGTGGATGCCGTCCATCCCATCAGCCGCGATATCAACGAATCAGCTTATCTGGGCGATTTGCTGGTTACCGGTTATTCGCAATTTAGCCGCAACCGCACTTTTGGCAACATGATCGGCAAAGGTTATACTGTAAATTCGGCACAGTTGGAAATGAACATGGTGGCCGAAGGTTATTACGCCGCTAACTGCCTGCAGGAAGTGAACAAAAAATACAACGTTTATATGCCGATCAGCCAGGCCGTTTATGCAGTTTTGTATCAAAAAAGCAACCCCGTTGCCGAAATGAAACAATTGGCAGAACATTTGAGTTAATAGAGGAAATACTTAAACAATAGCCATGAAAAAGATTAAAGCCGTGTTGCTTACAGCCGCTGTGCTGTTTACCGTACAATCATTTGCACAAAATACCGGAAAAGGTAAAGTTGGGACTGCCATTAACAAAGCTGGCAACAAAACTGCCGAATTAGCTGTAAAAGGCGTAGCTGCCGTTGGCGATAAAGAATACAAAGGCAAAGTTGCGCCGGGAGGAGAAAAGGTTTACATCAACAAACACGATAAAGCTTTTTACGTAAATAAAAAAGGCGCAAAAGTTTATATTTCAAAATCAAAACTGATAGACGCACCAGCCAAATAATTAAAAGTTTTTTTATTGAAAAATGCCCGGATAATTGTTCGGGCATTTTTTGTGTTTGCTGATTTTATGCCGGTAAAAGAAGCATCTCAAACCAGAGAAACAAAGGAAGTTTTTATGCCGATAAAAGAAGTATATTGAAACAGAGAAACAAAGGAAGTATGAAAACCGGAAAACTACTTTTTAAAAACAGCATACTTCTTTTACTGCTATTTTTTTTGATTGCTTTTGGATGCAGGCAGCAAACCTCTGCAAAAAATAAAATCCGCGGCAAATGGCATTCAGCAGATGGAAAAACCCGCCTAACCATTACCCAAAAAGAATTTACGTTGAATGAAGGCGAAGAACCGATTGCCGAAAGTTACTTTGTAAAAGGCGATTCGATATTTACTTCGTACGAAGGCAGCCAGCCTTTTACCAAATTTGTGATTAAGAATGTATCTGATAAAACTTTAACGCTGGTTTATCCGGATTCTACTTCGGTCAATTTTATGCGGTAAATTTTGTTTTATACAGATAAGCACCAACTACACTATAATTAATGTTTTATGGTTTATTGCCTAAGATTTAACTTCTTGAAGTCGAATAGGCAGCTCCACATAAAACTTGCTCCCTTTATTCTCCTCGCTTTCAAACCAAACCCTGCCGCCATGCGCATCTATCAGTGATTTTACAATCCACATGCCCAAACCAACAGATTCTTCACCATCTACGCCCTGCCTTCCGGCTTCGGTGTATTTGTTAAAAAGAACGGGGTGCAGGTTTTTAGGGATGCCGATGCCATTGTCAGAAACGGTTATTAAAACTGATTTTTCCAGCTTTTCCAGGTGGATCTTGATCTGGCCGTTTTCTTTAGTGAATTTAATAGCGTTGGCAACCAAGTTGTTGATAATTTGCAGGAACTTCATACTGTCAATTTCAGCATAAATGTTATCATGGGAATGTGTAAACTCAAAATTCTTGTCCAGATTTTTTTGGGACTGAATAAAAATATGCATCACTTCGTTTATTTCCCATATCAAATTCACCCTTTCTTTGCTTATTTCCACACCTGCCGTATCCAATGATTCCCGGGTAAGGATATTTTTGATCAGGCTTAGGTTACGTTTGGATATATCCCTTATCATATCCGTCCATTGGTGAATTTGCTTGTTTTCCGCTTCGGGCAGTTTATTTGCAATGGCCTCGGCCAGCATCCGCACTGTCCCGATAGGCCCGCGAAGGTCATGGGAGAGGATTTCGAGGACAGAATCTTTCCAACCGTTTATTTTCTGCATGTTAAAGATGCTTACTTTCCTGGCCGTGTCATCCACTGCTGTACCGCTTAAATATTGCACCTGGTTTCCTTCTATAATCGGATAAACTTTAAGCCTGATCCATCTTTCTGCTTTATCAGAACGGCAAATCCTGAAATCCAAAAGGCTCTCCGTCTTTTTGCTTAACAGCAGATCAAAATTCTCTTTTACATATTCCAGGTCTTCCTGATGAACGATCTCCAATAATGATAAAGGGTGGTTATGAAGCTCGGTGCAGCTTCTTTTAGTAATATGATCAAAGGCCGAACTTACATAGGCAAAACGTTTTTCTATAGCATTGAAAACAAAAAAGACATCCTCGGATTGCTCCGTCATTTCTTTTAAAATTTCATTATTCGTATCGGGCATAATTAGGTTAAGTTGTAAAATTGCATAATAATAAGGAATTTGGTTAATTGGCATGAACGCCTGTTTAAATTTTATTCAATTTATTTTCTATGCTTCTTTTATCGGCTAAAAATTGGTAAGTGCTTTGGTTTTGATTTGTTTAGGTTGATGCAAATACCAATTTTTATAGGGTAAAAGAAGCATTGGCATTTTTTCTTGTATAAATTTAAACACGCTCCCGGTTTTTTGTTTTTGCGCCAACTTTTAGTCTTGCAATTGGGTAGGGCGAACCTTAAATTCTTTACAACAAAAAAGCCTTCGGATATTTCCGAAAGCTCTTTTAACTAAACTAAAACTAAAAAACTATGTGGTAAAAACAGTATCAACTGTTTTAAAACCTTCTGCGCCGTTCGCCGCGGTCTTCCCGGCTTTTGCCCGAAAAATCACGAAAACCACTTCCGCCACTGCTTCCACTTCCGCTGTAGCTGCGTTCACGTCCGCCATCGCGCCGTTCACGGTTTCCACTTCCGCCTTCTCTCCGTGGATAACCACCTCCAGACGATCTTGGACTGCGGCTTTCGCTACGCTCACCTTCGGCAGCACCGGAAAGCTCGATCCGAACTTCACGGCCCTGGAAATTTGCATCCTTAAAAGCATCAATTACCTGCTGTGCTTCGGCATTAGGCACTTCAAAGAAAGAATAAACGCCTTTTACGTCTATCTTGCCAACGCCACGGCCGTTAATTTTGCTGGTGTTGCAAATATAGCCCAACAAATCTCCGCGGGTAAAATTATCTACCGAACCTAAGTTGATAAACAAACGCGTATAATCTGCATTAACGCCGCTGCCGCTGCGCTGGGCACGTTCGCCATCGCGTACACGGGATTCATCGGCAGAAACATTTAAATCCGGTGCGTTTTTGTAATATTCCAGGAAACGGTTAAATTCTAATGAGGCAAAACGTTTAATGATGTCTTCTTTGGTCAAATCTTCAAACTCAGCCATAATACGTGGAATGTACTGGTCGATTTGTGAATCGTTTACAGCAACATTATGTACTTTATGAACTAAACCGAACAATTGTTTTTCGCAAACATCAAATCCTGTAGGGATTTCTGCTTTTACAAATTTCTTGCCCAATGCACGTTCAATCTGGCGTATTTTACCAATTTCTTTTGCGTTGATGATAGCGATAGAGATACCAGTTTTTCCGGCACGGCCCGTACGGCCACTGCGGTGGGTATAATTCTCAATCTCATCCGGCAAAGAGTAATTGATAACGTGTGTAACATCGTTTACGTCAATTCCGCGTGCGGCAACATCAGTAGCAATTAACAATTGTAAGCTGCGGTCGCGGTAACGTTTCATTACCTTGTCGCGTTGTTGCTGTGATAAATCTCCGTGCAAAGAATCGGCGTTATAACCGTCTTTGATCAAAGATTCGGCAATTTCCTGAGTTTCAATTTTGGTACGGCAAAAAACGATACCGAAAATTTCCGGGTTAAAATCAACAATGCGTTTAAAAGCAGCGTATTTATCGCGCGCTTTCACCACATAATATTCGTGCTCAATGTTTACATTTCCGGTATTTTTTGTGCCCATGGTCAGCTCAAAAGGGTCGGTCATGTAGTTTTTAGCGATGCGGCGCACTTCAGCCGGCATCGTGGCCGAGAACAGCCAGGTTTTTTTCTCTTCGGGGGTGGTTGACAGGATTTCGTTAATGTCTTCCTGGAAGCCCATGTTCAACATTTCGTCGGCTTCATCCAAAACAACGTACTGGATTTCTGAAAAATCAATGGCTTTGCGGCCAATGATGTCCAGCATACGTCCGGGAGTTGCAACAACGATCTGTACGCCGCGTTTAATTTCGCGGAGCTGATCCATAATGCTGGAACCACCATAAACTGCCACAACTTTAACGTTGGACATGTTTTTGGAATAACTTTTAATGTCGCTTGTAATTTGCAAACACAGCTCGCGTGTTGGGCAAAGGATTAAAGCTTGAGGCTTGTTCTGATCAAAGTCAATCAGTTCTAATAACGGCAGTCCGAAGGCGGCGGTCTTTCCGGTCCCTGTTTGGGCTAATCCGACAAAATCGTTGCTGCCTGTTAACAAAACCGGGATAGATTGCTCCTGGATTGGCGTAGGATTTTCAAATCCTAAATCAGTGATGGCATTAACAATATCATGACGGATTCCCAGTTCAATAAATGGGTTCATGATGTAAATAACGAACTTAGCTACATTGCTAAATCTGCTGCAAAAGTAAGGTTTTTTTTCATTACTTCAAATAGTAATCCTATTATGATTTTGAAGTGATAAATTCCTAAACTCAGTAATAAAAAAGGGCGATAAAAACAGTATGGTTAGAAAAGAATTGCAACTTACAATTCTTTCGCAATAGCAGCAACAGATGGCCTTTTCCGGTAATCTTTATCAAACTGAACATAAGTAATTTTACCGCTTTTGTTGATGATATAAGTTGCCGGAACTGGTAAAACATGGTCGGTGTTGCCATTGTTTTTCTTCAAGTCTACCCCGTGAGCTTTATATTTGCCCACCATATCTGCATCCATCACATAATTCACATCATAAGCTTTCATAATTTTATAATCCTTATCTTGGATGATAGAAAATGAAGCGTGTGTTTTTTCAATTGTTTTGTTGATGTTCTCTCCGGTTTCCGGTGTAACACCAATTACATATGCACCTTTTGCGGTCAATACTTGTAACGAATCTTGCAACTGTTGGATATGTTTGTTGCAATACGGGCACCATTGGCCCCGGTAAAAAAACAGAACTACCGACTTGTGTTTTTTCAACAAAGCCTGCAAGTCTAATTTTTTTCCTGAATTGTCCATTGCCGAAAATTCAGGGGCAACAACACCGCTTTTTAATCCGGTTTGTGCAATTGTATTTAACGAAAGTAAAATCCCTGCGGCAAAAAGTATAATGGTTTTCATGATATTGTTTTGTTTAAATTGGATAGTTTGGTTGTTTAAATTGGATGCTTCTTTTAGCACCAAAAAAATCTATATCAGGTTTTAATTTAAAAAAAATATAAAAAGCTTTGCCAATTTTTGTACGATAAAAGAAGCATTGTTTCCCGCTTAGTCGTTGTTTGGTTATTAACCTTACAGATTATTTTAATTTTTATTCAACTGTTCTTCAATGCGTTCCTGCAATTCACTTTTAAAAGTTTCGTCCAATTTGATTTCTTTAGGTTGAGAAGAATGGAACAACTCTTTCACCATTTGATTGATGACTATACTTTGCTGCTTAAACGTACGGCAAACAGAACAACCGGCCAAATGTATCGTCAACTCCAGTTTTTCCCTGATTGTTAATGTTGCAAGCTGTTTCTTTTCAATCAAAAAGGTAGCTTGTTTACAGTTGTAAGCAATTTTTTTGATCTCGTTTTTGTTTAATTCTTCCATAATTATAATTTCTTTTTAAGCCCAATTTTTTTGAAGACAGGCTCGTAAGTTTAATTTAGTGCGATGGATGATCACCCAAAAGTTGGCAGCAGAAACTTTTAATTGTGTACAAATCAATTCGGTCGATTCATCATCTACATGTTTCATCGTATAAACCGACAACCAAAGTGCCGGTAGTTTCTGCATACATTTTTGCAAAATCTGGTTAAATTCTTTGTTCAGGATTGAATCCTGTTCTATGCCAAATTCCTGCGGGCGATGTGCCTCGTACCAATGTCCGTCCTCCGGATCAAAAAAATCCTGCTGTTGTGCTTCTTTTACCGTACTTTTTTTGCTGAGACCAGACGAATTTTTCCGGTAAACATCAACCACTTTATTTTTTAAAATAGCAGTTAGCCAAGTCCGTTCAGAACTGTTTCCTTTAAATTGCGCCACCTTTTCTAAGGCAGCCAGAAACGTTTCCTGTACCAAATCTTTTGCTAACTCTTCATCGTTAAGCCGTGTGATGGCGTAAGTAAATAAGTAATCAGCATATAAAATTACCCATCGGTGCGGATTGATTTGAGAAGTATCGGGCTGGTTTAAAATTAAACGTTTATCGGCTGGCATCATTAAAATTTATATGGATAAAAACAGTACTGTTGCGCAAATTTAAATGCTTAGTCGTGCGGCTATTTCAATCCTTACAATTTTTCTTAAATTTATTGTAAGGATTTGATTTTTTAAACGACAAATGGTTAAACTTTTAAACAAAATTAATGAAAGCAATAAAATTATTTATCCTGGCCGGTTGCCTTGCAACGGTTGGCATCATTTCGTGGATCGTTTCTGGCGGTCAACCAAAACCCAGCCTAAAAAATATTGCCGTAAAAGGTTTTGTTGTGATTGAATTGTTTACTTCTCAAGGTTGTTCCAGTTGCCCGCCAGCAGATGAACTGGTAAAAAAGATCCAGAAAGAAAGCAACAATCTGCCGGTTTACATCCTTGCTTTTCATGTAGATTATTGGAACCGTTTGGGCTGGAAAGATGTTTTCAGCAGTGCGGCTTACTCTAAAAGGCAAAACCAATATGCCGACTGGCTGAACTTGCAATCAATTTATACGCCGCAAATTGTGGTGAACGGCCGCAAAGAATTTATCGGATCGGAAGAAGGGACTTTAAGAAATGCGATTAAAAGTAGTTTGCAAAAACCTTCACCAACAACCTTAACTTTGGATGATGTAAAGTTTGATAAAGATCAAATCAACTTGCAATACAAGATTGAAGGAACAACAAACAATGCTTCACTTGTATTGGCATTAGTCCAAAAATCAGCAACAACAAATGTAAAGGGTGGAGAAAATGGTGGCCGTACTTTAGCGCATGTTCAAATTGTGCGCAACTTGCAAACTTTAAATTTGGGTGGAAAAAACAACGGAAGCGCAACTATTGCCATTCCTTCAACCTTAAACAATCAAAGTTTGGAAGTAATTGCTTTTTTGCAAAACAACAGCAATGGTCAAATTTTGGCTGCGGCTAAGTCAGGTTTAAATAATTCGGTAGCCCTGGTTTCTGCAAAAAACACAAAGCCTTCCAAGTAATAAAACCATATATTTTTCCGATGCTTCTTTTAGCACAAAATTTTATGGTGCTAAAAGAAGCATCGGAAAAAATCCTACGTAAAAACTAAAAATTTAAAGCCGCTAAAATTGGATTGCAACTTATGAAAGTTATCAAAGAAAAACATTCGCTATTGATGCGGTGGACACATTGGGTCAACTTCCCGATCCTGACAATTATGATCTGGAGCGGAATGCTGATTTATTGGGCCAGCGATACTTATACTTTTACTTTATTTGGCCATACTTTTTTTCATTTTTTCCCGGAAGGGTTTTATAAATTTTTCAATATCCCGGCCAGGCTGGCAGAAGGCATGGCTTTTCATTTTTTGTTTATGTGGTTTTTTACGCTGAACGGGGTTCTTTACGTGCTTTACACGTTAGTTTCGGGTTCCTGGCGGGAGTTGATACCGCGAAAAAACTCGTTTAAAGAAGCCTGGCTGGTGCTGCTGCACGATCTGCACATCCGCAAAACTACGCCGCCTCAAAATAAATATAATGCCGCCCAGCGGATTGCCTACACTGCTATTATTGTGATGGGTTTTGGCTCGGTCATCACCGGCCTGGCCATTTACAAACCGGTACAATTTTATTGGATAACTTGGCTTTGCGGCGGCTATCATTTTGCCCGAATACTGCATTTTGCTTTGACCATTGGCTATGTTTTATTTTTTATCATCCATGTGGTGCAAGTTGTTTTGGCGGGATGGAACAATTTTCGGTCGGTAGTTTCGGGTTTTGAAGTGGTTGAAGAACCTGCTGCAAGCGTAAAAGATAATTTGAACCCTTCCGTTAAAAGTTAATCACCATCCTTTTTAAACACCTAATTATGGAAAACCAATCCAACCCAAACGAAGAAACCAAAAAGGACCTGACGGTTGAGCAAAAGATCAAACGGCGCAATTTCATCTCGTTTTCCACCTTTTTTGTTTTGGGCGGAGCAGCGTTTGGCGGTTGGAAATGGCTGTACCACGCGCCCGAAGAAACGGCAGGCATCACCGCCGGGGCCCGAAAACCGTTGCGCCGTGCCTTGAACAAAACCGAACTTTTTTTCCGTAAATTTTACAGCAACAACCATTTGGTAAAGACCTATCCGAAATCAATGGCGGCAAAAAACGTACGTGTAAACAGCGATATCGGGATTGACGATGCAGGTTTCAAACCCGAAAACTGGCAATTATCCGTTGTGAAAAGTAAGAACGATGTTTTAAAAGTTACGATGGCCGAGATCAAAGCTTTGCCAAAAACTGAGATTGTTTTTGATTTTAAATGTGTGGAAGGCTGGGACCAAATCCAACATTGGGGCGGCGTAAAGTTTGCAGACTTTATCAAACATTTTAAATTAAACGAACAGGCCAAGATGCCTTACATCGGCATGGAAACGCCGAACGGCGAATATTATGTGGGCCTGGAAAGCGAAAGCGCCCTGCACCCGCAAACTTTACTGGCTTATGAAATGAACGACCAGCCAATCGGATTAGAACATGGCGCACCGCTGCGTTTGATCGTTCCGGTAAAATACGGAATTAAAAATTTGAAAAGGATCGGTAAAATCAGTTTTAGCAATGATCGCCCGCGGGATTATTGGGCCGAGCAGGGTTATGATTATTACTCTGGTTTGTAGTTAGATATTGTTTAAATTTAAACAAGAAAAAATGTCAATGCTTCTTTTACCCTATAAAAATTGGTGTTTGCGCCTATCTAAACAAATCAAAACCTTTACCAACTTTGGGGTGATAAAAGAAGTATGGAAACTTTGACAAGTAAATATTAAACGGGCTTTTTGAAAGTACACCAATTAAACTTGTGCGATAACTTGGTACAAACTATTTCGGATGGCATACAACACCAAACCCGTGCGCGATTTGATGTTTAACTTTTGAAATAAAGATTCGCGGTAATTGTCAACCGTGCGCGGACTGACGAACATTAAATCGGCGATTTCTTTGTAGGTGAGTTCTGAGCAGCAGTGTTTTAAAAAATCCAATTCTTTAGGGCTAAGGTTGGGTGCAGTTTCATAAGCGGCAACAGAACGGATTAATTTGCCCGAAACCATTTCATTGATATATACTCCTTTTAGCATGATAATTTTGATGGCTTCCAATAAATCCCGTGGTTTGGATTCTTTTAAAATGTAGCCACAGGCACCACAACGGATCATTTTGATAACTGCTTCATCATCCTCAAACATGCTTAAAGCCAGCACATGTATTTGAGGGTAGTTGGCTTTTAACCAGCAGGTAGTTTCATAACCATCCATTACAGGCATGTTGATGTCCATCAAAACCACTTTTGGCTGCGCATATTTATCCAAAGCCAATTGCAGTTGTTTGCCGTTTTCGGCTTCAAAAACCACTTCCAGTTCTTCAAATTCGACCATTAATCCGGCCACGCCTTTTCTAAAAAGCGTATGGTCGTCCACAATAGCGATGGGAATACGATCGGTTTTCATATTCGGTTTTTAAGGATAAGGAATGTTCAACTCAACTAAAGTACCAGTGCCAGGTTCGGATCGGATGCCAACTTCGCCGCCCATCAGTTCGGCCCTTTTGCGGATGTTGTGCAAACCCATTCCGTGCTGCTTTTGCGGCACCTCATCCGTTAAAAAACCTACGCCGTTGTCTTCTACGATTAACTGTAACTGCTTGTCCCGGCAGCACAATTTAATGTTTATTTGGGTGGCAAAAGCATGTTTAACAATATTATTTAAAACTTCCTGCAAAATGCGGAAAACCAGCAAATCTTTATCCACATTGCTTTCGGTACTAAAGTTTTCGGTTTGATAATCTACCTGATATTGTCCTGCTTTTTCTATCCATGTAATTTCATTGCTGATGGCTTCTGTTAAACCATTTTTAATTAATTGTTCGCCCTGCAATAATTTGCCCAATAAACGAAGCTCTTTGATGCAACGGCTGTTTAAATCTAAAGCCGTATCTATTTTTTGCCGTGCTTTGTTTACCTCACTTATTTCGATGGAATTCAACGTAAGCGAAGTTAAACTTAACAACTGTCCAATGTTGTCATGCAAATCGGCACCAATGGTTTGCATGGTTTGTTCCTGTACTTCTAATTGGGTTTTAAGGATTTCGGCTGCAAATGTTTGCTGCATTAGGGCTTTTTCTTCGATGTGTTTTTTCTTGCGGCGGTTGTAGAGGTTAATGTAAAGCAAAAGAAATCCGGGTGCAAGCAAAAAAACCAGCGTGATAAGAACAATTAAAGTATTGATTTCCTTTGGCGATATCTGCATAAGAATGAATAGCTCCAAAAACTGTAAAGAATAATATTAATGAGAATATAAATTAAATGTCGAAATGAAAATAAAATTGAATGTTCAGTGTTGAAAATTGTAAAAAAAAGATTGCTAACTGTGCTTCCAAAATAAAAAAACAAAGTTCCGGATACCCACCAAAACGGAGCATACGATTTTAAGTTGATGTAATGCTCATCTTTGATTAATAAGTAATAGTAATATAAGCCATACGAAATGAAAATTATTGACATAACTGTTGTTGTTAATACATGGAATGAATAAATGCCATGACAATAAATTTCATACAAATACAATACAAAAAACAAGGCAAGTCCCGGTAAAACCAGAACCTTGCCTTTTGTATATTTACTTAACAAATGCCCAAACATGATACTTGTAAACCCTACTTCGGGCATTAAATAAATATTATAAACCCAATTATTACCATTTACGGTTCTTTTGGTTAAAATACCTGCTATTTCAGTAATGCAAATTACGAGCAAAAACAGTATCATACTCTTCCAAGTAGTTTGATTGTCTTTACTTAAAAAGATAATTGCAAATATCAAACATATTATTTCAACGGTAATATTAGGGCTGAAAGATTTTAACATTACTTGTATTTAATATTATTCAAATTGTGAACCTATACAAGCACTTTTTGGTTCGCATAATTCTCCCCTGTTTTCTGGTAGCATTTCATGCTTGTCCTCATTAGTAGATTCAGGTAAAAGATGATCAAAATAATCAATATGACTTACTCCGTCGTCGTGTTTTTTTGTTGAAACAAACACGACAGTATCACGGCCTATATATTGTTTCTTGCTTTTCTCTGGTGCAGTATTTTCGGTGTATTTAGCAAAATAAACCCTTACACCGTCGGTTTTACAACCGAAGAACTTTTCTAAATTTAGTATAGCTACCATTTTGTTGATTTGTTCTAAGCTAAACCAAACACAATGCGTAATTGGTTCTTTATCACCGTTAGGAATTTGTGGTTTTGACCGAGCAGCAGCGTCGTCAGCAGCAGCTTTAATCATTTCTTTAGCATGTTCCTCTGAAATTGCTCCAGTAAGTGTTGTTTTGGTTTTGTAATCATTTGCGTTAAGTTCCATAATTTTAAGTTTTTAAGTGTCCCTAAAATTCCACAATCTCTACTACAATCGCAACGAAAAATCACCCTAAACCATACCGTAAAAACACCCTATTTAAAAGGGTTATAGCGCGCTGCTATTTCGTGCGGTTGCTATGCAGTTTTGAGCCAGTCATTCACCAATAAAAACTCAAAACCGATGAACCTTTTACAAAACCTCCGCCACCGCGAAAACAACCGCCACAATTGGATTCAATTTGACGGGCAGGCCAAACGCTATCTCAACAAATTGCTGGTAAAAGAAGTATTGCAAATGCTGCCCGCCTTGCTGCTGTACAAACTAAGGCCGTATCAAAAACTGGGCTTTGCGCTGGTAATTGCTTTGCTTTTGATACTGTTTTTAGCCTATGAAAATGGGTATGCACAAACAGATTCTGCTGCAAACCGGAAAAACCTGGCTTACGAAAAGCATTACCCAAGAAACAATGTGCAAATCAACTTGTCATCATTGGCCTTAAAAAATTACAACTTTAGCTACGAGCGTTCTTTAAGCCGAAAAGTAACTTTTGTGGCCGGTTACCGCTACATGCCGCTCAGTACCATTGGCGATATTTCTTTGGTAAAAACAGTAGCCGAAAAATATCTGCAGAATCAGGATGAACTGAAAAACGACCTGTCCAACATCAGCACCGGCAATAAAACTTACACCGGCGAATTCCGTTTTTACGGCGGCAAACATCCGGGCGCGCGCGGCTTTTACCTCTCGTTGTATGGCCGCTACACCAACATGCAGGTCAATTACAATTATACTTATACAACGGCAAGCAATCAAAACTAAAAAATTCCGCTGCAAAGCAATTTAAAAGGTTACGGCGGCGGCGTGATGCTGGGCTCTAAGTTTTTAATTGCCAAACGGGTTACTTTTGACTGGTACATCATTGGCGGGCATTATGGCAAAATTTCGGGCGATGGAAACGGAACGGCCAACCTCAGCAATTTGTCCCCCAAAGATAAAAGCAATTTAAAATCACAATTAGAATCGGATTTTACCGTGCAAGATAAAAGCCTTGTAACCGCAACCATTGACAATGCCGGTGTAAAAGCCAAAGTTGATGGCCCTTTTATTGGCCTCCGTGGCTTGGGCTTTAATTTGGGCATTGCTTTTTAACCGGATGTGTATCAGGAAAAAAGCAGCCTTTTTGGTAATGCTTCTTTTACCGGCAAAAAAATGGTATGGCAACCGGAAACTAAATTTGTTCAATTTCAGTATATCTTACAAATAACTATAATGGATTTGCAATTGGAAATAGCTGCGCCAAAAGCCACAACAGCCTATGCAGGCTATACACTGTTTACAGGCAGCCTGGCCAAATTGGGTTTTAACGGTAAAACAATAATCAATACCTTAAACCAGTACTCTTTTTGCATGGCCGAAAGCGACCCGGAATTTAAGCAGGCTTTGCAACAATCGGACATTTTACTGCCCGACGGGGTTGCGATCGTGGCCGCCGCAAAACTGGCCACCGGCAATCCAATTCGCAAAATTTCGGGCTGGGATTTGCATGGGCATTTATTAACGCGCTTAAACAAGCAGGGCGGCCGTTGTTTTTACCTTGGTTCGTCGGCCCACACGTTGCAAAAAATACAGCGGCAGTTAAGTTTGGATTTCCCCAATATCAAAGCCGGTTTTTATTCGCCGCCCTTTAAACAGGAGTTTTCTGCGGAAGATAACGAACGGATGATTGAAGCCGTTAATAATTTTAAGCCTGACGTTTTGTTTATCGGCATGACCGCCCCAAAACAGGAAAAATGGGCCACCAAACACCAGCACCAGCTCAACGCATCCATTATTTGCACCATTGGCGCCGTGTTCGATTTTTATGCCGGTACCGTAAAACGCCCAAGCAAGTTCTGGATTATTTTAGGCTTAGAATGGTTTGGCCGCTTGCTAAACGAACCCAAACGCTTGTGGAAACGGTACTTGTACTACGGGCCGGTGTTTTTGTTTCTAATGATTAAATACCGGTTGCATTGGCAGCATAATTGAGTGTTTAATTTACAAGTTTTAATTTACAAGATAGCATCCGCCCGGATGCTTTTTTTATGCACCTAAAATTGGTGTTGCCTGGATTTGCTTTGCTGGTTTTGATCTCTTTGATACCGTAAAAACACTTTACAATTTAGGGTGATTGGACGGTGGGTTTGGTTTTTAATTGTGTGGAGATTTGAGGTATTCAATCACAAACAATTTAAAAAGTTAAAAAAATGAAAAAGTTAAAATTTGCATTCCCTATTTGTCTAATGG
This sequence comes from Mucilaginibacter sp., assembly GCF_041088075.1. Classification (GTDB taxonomy): domain Bacteria; phylum Bacteroidota; class Bacteroidia; order Sphingobacteriales; family Sphingobacteriaceae; genus Mucilaginibacter_A. The sequence goes on from NZ_JBGCVY010000037.1 coordinate 65,077, forward strand.
CTGTAATGCTATCCAGTTGTGCAACAATTTTTAGTGGAAAAACAAGTGCTTATCAAAAAACAAAACCTGCAAATGGTCAACCCAAAAGGCAAGTCCGTGTAGGGTATTTAGTTGCTGATGCGCTTTTATCAGGCCCAATTGGCGTAGCTATAGATTTTGTTACAGGTGCAATTTATAAACCAGAACCAAAAAAATAAGGGGTTTTCTTGTTGGGTTTATTACAGAAACAGGCTCATCTTTTTCTATAATAAAAAAATTAGGGGCAGACTGAAAATCCGAAGAAGGGTAGATAATTAAAAGTTTAAAAATGAAAAAGTATTCAAGAATAATTTATGCTTCGTTTAGTGTAATATTGACCTTCATTTGTCTTTTGGCAAGTTGTAAAAAAGATCCAAAAACAAAAAAGCAAACCCTTAGTACGATTGTTGGGACTTGTATCTTATGTCAGAACAATAGTTGTGCCGATCAAAAGAAGACAACAAATTGTGGCGATGCATTTGGCTTTATTGTAGCGAGCCCAACTGGTGGGCAACTAATCCAATTGCACGGTAAGTTTTCTGACAATACTGCGATCTTGTTAAGTTTGTTATGGAATGGCAACCCAACCCAAACTACGTTTACTTTAAACGAAGATAAGGTGGGGGTTGGAAACTGGGGTTATGTGTCCTACTTTCCAAAAGTTGGTGCAAGTTCTCAATACAGTACGATAAGTGGCGGAGCTGGAACAGCAACAGTAACTAATTACGATGCCGCAAATAACCGCATCAGTGGCACATTTTCTTTTAAGGGTAAGTATTTTGACGGTGCTGCTTTTAAAGATAGCTACCAAACTTTTTCAGGCTCATTTGCAGATATACCAATTATAGACCCGAATAACCCACAATTACCTTGTGGGGGCGGAAGCAGCGGCGGAATTTCGGGCGGAGGGACAGCCGGCGGCGGAAGCGGGACAAGTACATCTACAATTACTTATACCAATGCTTCTTTTACCAGTGTAAATATTACGGTAAACGGCCTGGCCAAAACGATTGCTGTCGGCAGTAGCGCACAATACACTGGCACACCTAATGCCGCAGCAACAGGTACGGCCACAACTTCGGGTAAAACATCTTCGGGTACAGTTGTGGGCAATACCATTTCCTGGACGCTTAGCAATACTTTTCCAGCATCCGGCAATGCTAACAGTACACTTAATGTTGGTGGAGATTTTTTCTTTCTAAAAGTTAAAAATACATCTTCAAAAACCATCAACAAGCTGTATGTAAATTATGGACTTGTAAGCCAGACTTTAGATAATGTTGTGATTGCAAACGATGGGCTGGTTTACAATTTAGGCTATTACAAGGCTTATACCAACAGCAATGTACGCGGCGAAAACGGCACAACATCCTGGAGTTGGAATACTTTGAGTTTGCCTTTTACGACTAACCAATCATTTACTGTACAAGCAAATTAGTTTATACTTTTAAAAAGGATACTATGAAAATTTTAACGTTTTATATGATGTTGATGGCAACCTCTGCAATATTAATTTCCTCTTGTTGCAATACTAATAAGTGCAATGTCAGCCCGGAAGGCGGTTTAAACCTTACAGTTGCACAAACTATAGAAGGCAGTTTTTCCGGAAGTGGCAAATACATGCCGGGCAGTATAAAATTAGGCACATACAATACATGTCAAGAACCTCCTTGGGTATTGTATCAAAAAAGCGGAAATGCAACTGCCATTGTATCGGTAGTTAATGATAGCACCGTAAACGTAAAACTAACAGGCAGTATCTACAGCAATAGTTTCAATAAAATTTATACAGTCAGGAAAAACGGCAATGTAATTTCATCAGCAGATAAAGTGGTTACTTATTACATCAGCACAAAATCTTTAAATGTTTTTTTAAGGGGAAGTTATATTGCTACATCAGGTTGCTTTACTGGTGCCAACTATTTTTATGCTTTTGAAGGACTTGTTGCTACACCGCCATACAAAACTTATATCTTCACGTCGTTAGAGGTATTTGAATTTACAGGAACGAAGTAACCTCTATTACCGCAACCGGTCCGCCGACCGTACCAGCTTCTCATCCCTATTAATCCCTCTTATCGCAAAAAAGATTAGCACAATCGCCAGCGAAGGTAAAATGATGCCCAAGCCATAATTCTCCGGTCGTAAAGTGATATTGCCCGCCACACCTTTCACCGTTTCGGCCGAGTAAAAGCTGAAGCCAATTAGCAAAACAATGGTGATGTAACAATAACTAATTTGCTTTTTGCGGTTTTTGTACAAAAAAATACCCGCTAAAGGAAGCAAAGCGGCCACAACGGTAGCCAGCGCCAACAAAATAAAGGAAGAAGTTATAGTCCGCACCCCGTTAATCACTTCGTAAATCCCGGTTACCATAATGTTATCGGCATGCCCGTTCAGGATCAGGTTGTTCACCATCGGGAAAAGGAACAGGGAAAACAGCACCAAACTGGCCGCCAGTAAATAAACACTTTGTATTCGTTGTATCATTTTTATCGTGCTAAAAGAAGCATGCGAAGATAAGGTTTTTGTAAAATAATTTTCGGCAGATGTTGCTTTTCAGCTTTTGTTACCTTTGTGGTAGTGGACGGAAAACAACGGTATTTTGCAGAATTGGCTTTTGATGGCACGCGTTATCACGGCTGGCAAACCCAGCAAAATGCAGTAAGTGTGCAGGAAGTTTTCGACAAAGCTTTGCAGATTTTATTGCGGCAACCTATAGAAACGGTTGGCTGCGGAAGAACTGACACTGGCGTACATGCGAAGCAGTTGTTTGCCCATTTTGAGGTGGAAAGTACAAAGTTTGAGGTGCGGGGAACGGACTATCAACCATCAACAATTAACCATCAACTTAAATCCTCTCTAAACGCCCTGCTTCCCAAAGATATCGCCGTTAAAAACATCATTCCGGTTGCTGCGGATGCACATGCCCGTTTTGATGCCACATTGCGCGCTTACGAATACCACATTCACTTCGGCAAAGATCCTTTTAAACAGAATTACAGTTGGCAATTGCGTGATTATCCGGATGTAGAATTGATGAACCAGGCCGCAAACATCATCAAAGAATACCATGATTTTAGTTGTTTCAGCAAAAGCAACACGCAAGTGAAGACCAATTTTTGCATGATAAAAGAAGCATGCTGGCTGGAAAAGGAAGACGGATTGATTTTCCATATTTCCGCCGATCGTTTTTTGCGGAATATGGTTCGCGCCATTGTTGGAACGTTGATTGCTGTCGGAAAAAAGGAAATAGAACCGGAAGCCGTGCGGGCAATCATCGAAAGTAAAAACAGAAGTAAGGCTGGTGTTTCTGTTCCGGCCTGCGGTTTATATTTAACCAAAGTTGTTTATCCATATATTGCTTCAACTTAAAACAATTTAACAAACTATAAATTCAAACTTACAACTTACAACTTACAACTTACAATGGCCGCAGTAACCGGAAAAGCACTCGATATCAAACTATTAGGCAGGGTAATGCAATACGTAAAACCCTACCGCACGCAGTTTGCATGGGCTGCTTTTTTAACGGTTTTGATGGCTGGTTTGTCGCCAATTCGTCCGTTTTTAATCCAAATTACGGTTGACAGGTACATCTTGAACGCTGATTTTAACGGCTTGGTAAAAATGTCGGTTTTGATGCTGCTGCTTTTGGTGGTGCAATCGGCCGTCCAATATTTTCAAACTTATTTAACCAATGCTTTGGGGCAATCGGTTATTTTGGATTTGCGGACGAATATTTTCAACCACATCACCAAACTCCGCCTAAAATATTTCGACCATACGCCGATTGGTGTTTTGATTACCCGCGCCGTTTCTGACCTGGAAACCATAGCCGATATTTTTTCGGAAGGCTTGATCTCCATCATCGGCGATATGCTGCAACTGATTGCGCTCATCGGCATAATGCTTTACACGGATTGGCGTTTAACGCTGGTAACTTTAATACCGATGCCGTTGCTGATTATGGCCACGTATTGGTTTAAAGAAGCCATCAAAACTTCATTCCAGGAAGTGCGAACGCAGGTTTCACAGCTAAACACGTTTTTGCAGGAACATATTTCGGGCATGAGCGTGATCCATTATTTCGCCCGCGAAGAACAGGAAATGCGCAAGTTTGTGGCCGTGAACGAGAAATACCGCGACGCCAACATCCGCTCCAACTGGTATTATTCCATCTTTTTTCCGGTGGTCGAAATTATTTCGGCGATGTCGCTTGGGTTGCTGGTTTGGTACGGTTCCACACGGATTTTGGCTGATCCTTTGCACGTTTCGGCGGGAACGATTACGGCTTTTATCTTATATATTAACATGGTTTTCAGGCCGATACGCGAATTGGCCGATAAATTCAACACGCTGCAAATGGGCATGGTTGGCGCTGATCGTATTTTTAAGGTTTTAGATACGGATGAAACAACCGTGAACAACGGCACGCTTGCGCCTGCAACTATCCGCGGCGAAATTGATTTTAACCACATCTGGTTTGCATACAATGATGAAAATTATGTGCTAAAAGATGTATCGTTCCACGTAAATCCAGGCGAAACGTTGGCTTTGGTTGGTGCAACCGGTGCCGGGAAATCATCTACCATTAACATTTTGAACCGTTTTTATGAGATCAGCAAAGGAACGGTCAAGGTGGATGGCATCAACATTCAGGATTACGAATTGGGGTTTTTGCGTTCGCAGATTGCAACCGTGATCCAGGATGTGTTTCTATTTTCGGATACGATTGCCAACAACATCAGCCTGAACAATCCGAACATCAGTCGCGAGAAAATAATTGCCGCGGCAAAAGAAGTAGGCGCGCACGATTTTATAGAACGTTTGCCCGGCGGTTACGATTACGAAGTGATGGAGCGTGGCTCTACGCTTTCGGCCGGACAGGCGCAACTGATTTCTTTTATCCGCGCTTTGGTTTACGACCCGAAAATTTTGGTTTTGGACGAAGCCACCGCTTCCATTGATACAGAAACGGAGGAACTGATCCAGGAAGCGATTTTTAAACTGATGAAAGGCCGCACTTCGGTGGTGATTGCGCACCGTTTGTCCACCATTCAAAACGCCAATAAAATTATTGTTTTAGACCATGGCGAGATCAAAGAAATGGGCACGCACCAGGAATTGCTCAAGCTGAACGGTTTTTATAAACGCCTTTATGATTTGCAGTTTAATTCGAGCGGGATTGCCAAGGTTGGGGAAGAATAAGTTATCAATTAAGTTGTAAAATTACTCGATAAAAGAAGTATCAGCCGTTTTCTAAATCATCAATAATTTGCGATAGTTCCGCAAAAGTTAAAACGTCTTCAAAGTTTTTTGCTTTTAATCCGCGGTACAATTTCATATCACCTGTCCAAAGTTTTGCTTTTAAGTAAATCGCTAAAGCAACAAATGGTGTATCTTTTGTATCTATGGATATTAAAAGTTTTTCGGTTTTTAATAACAATTGTGAAGGAAGTAAACGTTCATCAACAAAAGTGATTTTGTGCGTTAGGATTTCTTTCACTTCTGATAATTTTGATGGAGAAAGTTTGCTAAGCTTTATTAATTTATCATGATGCTTTTCTAATTCAATTTTCAAAAAACTGCAACTAAAAAGTTCCATATTTTTCCCACCATTTAAGATGAGTTTACCAATTTTACTACCAGAGTTTAATAAGGCACTAAAAACGAGGTTAGTATCAACAATTATCTTCACTTAATCAGTTTATCACGGTTTTCAGCCCACCAGTTTTTGTTGATTTCTGCAGCCATTTTATCAATTTCATCCTGCTTAACTTGTACATTAACAGTCAGTTCTTTATAACGGGCATAATTTAAAAAGTCTTGTAAATCTTCTACTTTAACAGCAGGTGATAATCTTACAATAACCTCGTTTTCTGTTCTTTCAACTATCATAATTAAATTATTTATTCGAAGATAATCAATTTTTGTGGTATCAATAAAAGCGGAACTTTTTGTGGAAAGCATCGTTTACTTCTCATGCAAACCAAAACATTTAACCAAACCGAAACCGACCGCATCATCGAAATGGCCTGGGAAGACCGCACGCCTTTTGAAGCCATCAACTTCCAATTCAACTTAAAAGAGCAGGAAACCATCGAACTGATGCGACGCGAACTGAAACCGCAAAGTTTTAAACGCTGGCGTAAACGCGTGCAAGGCCGCAGCACCAAACATTTGATGCTGCGGAGCGAAACGATGAACCGCTTTAAATGCGACCGGCAACGGCAAATTTCTGCCAATAAAATCAGTAAAAGGTAACAGTTGGCAAAGTGGGCAATGCTTCTTTTACCGGTGTTTTTTAGGTGAACGCTTGCCAGGTAGGCGCTTTGCCGCGTGAGGGATTGTAGCGGAAAGCCCACAGCGAGGCACGAGCGAGGACTTGGAGCGGAAAGCCCGACCCGCAGGGGCACGCCCAAATGAAAAAAAGTCCGGAAGTCGGGAAGACAGAAAGTCCGAAAGACCGAAAGTTGAGCGGAGAGCGGAAAAACCCGATTATCACGATCTCTCCTCCCGCTCCCCGCTCTTTTTCCCGCTCTCCGCTCCCTATCAAACCACACAGAATTTACACCGGTAAAAGAAGCATCACAAAAGATGAATACGATTATCTGCTTTTGCCAAAAAAAATTAGCTTTGCCTTTATTAAAGAAAACAACCATGAGCGTTCTCGTAAATAAAGATTCTAAAGTTATTGTCCAGGGTTTTACCGGCAATGAAGGTACTTACCATGCTTCCCAAATGATTGAATACGGAACGCAGGTTGTGGGCGGCGTAACACCGGGAAAAGGCGGGCAGCAGCATTTAGACCGTCCGGTTTTTAACACGGTAAAAGATGCAGTGGATAAAACCGGTGCCGATGTTTCGATAATTTTTGTGCCGCCTGCTTTTGCTGCCGATGCGATTATGGAAGCTGCCGAAGCGGGGATTAAAGTGATTGTATGTATTACGGAAGGTATCCCGACGAAGGATATGATTGAGGTGAAAGAATATTTGGTTGGAAGAAATTCGCGTTTGATCGGGCCGAACTGTCCGGGGATTATTACTGCAGACGAAGCTAAGATTGGCATTATGCCGGGCTTTATCTTTAAAAAAGGAAATGTGGGCGTGGTTTCCAAATCCGGAACATTAACTTACGAAGCGGTTGACCAAGTAGTGAAAGCTGGTTTGGGCATCACCACGGCGATTGGGATTGGTGGCGACCCAATCATCGGCACGCCAACCAAAGAAGCGGTTGAACTGCTGATGAACGACCCGGAAACGCATGGCATCATCATGATCGGTGAAATTGGCGGCGGCATGGAAGCTGAAGCTGCACGCTGGATCAAAGCAAACGGCACGAAACCAGTTGTTGGTTTTATTGCCGGACAAACTGCGCCTCCGGGACGCCGCATGGGCCACGCCGGTGCGATTGTTGGCGGCGCGGATGATACGGCTGCTGCCAAAATGAAAATTATGAGCGAATGCGGTATTCGTGTGGTGGAATCTCCGGCGGAAATTGGCGCGGCGATGGCGGAGGAATTGGCGAAATTAGGTTAAGGGTGGAAAGGTGAAAGGATAAAGGTTTGCCTTTTTAAAATAAAAAAATCCTGGCTGTATTGGCCGGGATTTTTTATTTGCTGTCATGCTTCTTTTACCACCTAAAAATTAGCCTTTTGGTTGAAAGAAAATTTCTCCCTACGGTTCGGAATAACAAAAAACCTGTTACGCTTCCTTGGGTTCGCTATCGTTTCCGGCTTCGGTTGCAGCAACTACAGCTTCCGGTTCTGCGTTAAACTCCGGCCGGTTTTTCAAGATCTCAAACCAACTGATGATTTTTTTGATGTCCGAAGCATAAACTTTTTCTTCGTCATGGTCTGGCGCTACTTCGCGGAAAAAAGCCCGCAACACTTTTCCATCTGCTTTTTTAGCATCCGGAGTGCTTTCCGCCGTTTTCATTCGCTCAAAAATATCGGTCAGCTTTAAATCTTCTTCTTCGCCAAAAACCGTAATTTCTTCCAAAGCAGCCAATTTTGCGGTGCTTAGGTTCACTACCAATTTCAATTTTTGCGCGTCTAAGCTTTCCAATATAAACCCGGTTTTGCTTTGTGCCATCGCGCGCCACAAGCCCGGTTTCCCGGAAACGGATACAATTCCCTGTAAATTCATTTTTTTGAGTTTTACGTTGTAAGTTTTAAGTAATAAGTTAGATCAAACGCAGCATAAAAGGTTTACGCCAAATACTTAAAACTTACCACTTAAAACCTATAACTTTTTCCTATCCTTCAATCACTTCTACGCTCGTAATTTTATCGCCCTGGCGGATTTGGTCTACCACATCTACATTGTCAATCACTTTTCCAAAAACGGTGTGGTTGCCGTCCAAGTGCGCCGTATTGGTACGGCTGTGGCAGATAAAAAACTGTGAACCACCGGTATTACGGCCGGCATGTGCCATCGAAAGTACGCCGCGGTCGTGGTATTGGTTGCCGCCGCTCAGCTCGCAATCAATTTTATAGCCCGGGCCGCCGCTGCCTGCACGAAAAGCCGTTGCCGGGTCTTTAGAAAGCGGGTCTCCTGTCTGCACCATGAAATTTGGGATCACGCGGTGAAAGGCTACGCCATCGTAAAAGCCTTCTTTTGCTAACTTTGTAAAATTGGCTACCGTATTCGGCGCATCCTGATCGTAGAATTCTACCGTCATGTCGCCTTTTTCTGTTTTGATAATTGCTTTGCTCATTTTTCGTTTAAGAAAGGCAAAGTTACAATTTTGGAGTTGATATTAAATTAAGAGTTATTTAGGATGAGGCTTTTTCGTACTGTTTTTATCACATTAATTTTAGGTTTAACCGGTTTTGTCCGGGCCGGTGCGGCTTCCATTTTAATTCCGATGGACGAAACGCAGCACGACCATTTAAAATCGTACGGCATTGCGTTTTGGGTTTTGAAGAATGGCGAAGAAGTTGATTGGCTGCTCAATTACCGCGGCGGCAGTTTTATGCTGAAGTACGACCAAAAAGCCGAAGCCGAATGCAAGGTGCGCGGTGTAAGCTACGAGGTTTTGGCCGATGCAAAAGTTACTTCGATCTTAACTGAAATTACCGATCCTTCCGCCAATATGGATTTGGTGAAATTAGAAAAAGCGCCAAAAATGGCCGTGTATTCGCCCAAAAGCAAGCTGCCCTGGGACGATGCCGTAACGCTTGTTTTAACGTATGCCGAAATCCCGTACACGGTTTTGTACGATGAGGAAATCATCAAAGGCGAACTGCCCAAATACGACTGGCTGCACCTGCACCACGAAGATTTTACCGGCCAATACAGCAAGTTTTACACGGCTTTTCATACGGCTTCGTGGTATATTGAAGACCAGCAGCGGCAGGAAGCGCTGGCTGCCAAATTAGGCTTTAAAAAAGTATCGCAAATGAAACTGGCCGTGGCGAAAAACATCCGTGATTTTTGTTCGGGCGGCGGTTTTTTATTCGCGATGTGTTCCGGAACCGACACTTTTGATATTGCTTTGGCTGCCGAAGGTACCGACATTTGCGAACGTATGTTTGACGGCGATGCAGCCGACCCGAACGCACAATCCAAACTTGATTTCAGCAAAACTTTTGCTTTTCAGAATTTTAAGCTGGACGAAAACCCTTATAGCCATAGCTTCAGCAACATTGATGTAACGGCTACCCGAACGGTAGAACGGCCGCAGGATTTTTTTACCTTGTTTGATTTTTCGGCCAAATGGGATGTCGTTCCTTCCATGCTCACCCAAAACCACGATAAAGTGATCAAAGGTTTTATGGGATTGACCACCGCTTTCCGCAAAGATTTGTTAAAGCCGGGCGTTTTGGTTTTGGGCGAATTGAAATCGGCCGGGGAAGCGCGCTACATTCACGGCGACTACGGCAAAGGCCAGTGGACGTTTTACGGCGGCCACGACCCGGAAGATTACCAGCACGCTATTGGCGACCCACCAACGGATTTAAAATTGCACCCCAATTCTCCGGGTTACCGTTTGATTTTGAATAACGTTTTATTTCCCGCAGCGAAAAAGAAAAAGCAGAAGACCTGATGCTGTTTTTATCGGTATAAAAACCCTACCACCTTTAAATTGATACTGATTTTATAGTGCTAAAAGAAGCATCAATATTTTCTGATTCAGAAGTTACGGCAAAAGCAATTCTTCAAAACTTAAATTATCTTCCCCCAGCAACAGTTGCCAAAATTTTTTGTTGAACGTTAAATGTTTTAAGCAAGGAACTTTATGGAAACGGCAGCCCACACCAACGTTCAGCAATTTCAATCGCAAGTAAAAGTTGCCGGTTTATTAATTGCGACCGGCATTGTTTTCGGCGACATTGGCACTTCCCCTTTATACACCTACACCGCTATTTTTGAACCCGGCGAAATCATCAACCCAACAAAAGCACTGGGCGTTTTGAGCTGCGTAATCTGGACGCTGACCTTGCAAACCACCATCAAATACATTTTGATTACTTTACAAGCCGACAACCACGGCGAAGGCGGGATTTTTTCGCTTTATGCCTTGATAAAACGTTATTATGGCAAATGGGCTGTGATCCTGGCCATTTTGGGCGGTTCGTTTTTGGTGGCCGATGGTATTATCACGCCGCCTATTTCGGTAGCATCGGCAATTGAAGGGCTTCGGTTATTTTATCCGCACATGGATACGATCCCGATCATCATTGCCATCCTGATCTTCCTCTTTGTGATCCAGCAATTTGGGACACAAAAAATAGGCAAAATATTTGGGCCGGTGATGGTGCTTTGGTTCAGTTTTATCGGTGTGATGGGTTTGCTGGCATTAAGCAAAAATTTTAGTGTGCTAAAAGCAGTAAACCCAATGTATGGCATTGACCTGTTGGTGCATTACCCAAAAGGTTTTTGGCTGCTTGGCGGCATATTTCTGTGCACTACCGGTGCCGAAGCTTTGTACAGCGATATGGGCCACGTAGGCCGAAACAACATCCGCGTAAGCTGGATTTTTATCCAAACCTCGCTCATCCTTTCGTATGCCGGGCAAACGGCCTGGCTTTTAAGCGCCGGCAAAGCAAACAGTTTAAGCCCTTTTTTTAACATTGTGCCTTTGCCTATTTATATTCCGGCCGTTGTGCTTTCCACTTTTGCAACCATTATTGCCAGCCAGGCGCTCATCAGCGGTTGCTTTACTTTGGCCAACGAAGCCATCCATTTGGGGCTTTGGCCGCGGCACAAAATCATTTTCCCCAGTGCCATCAAAGGGCAGTTGTACATCCCTTTTTTCAACTGGTCGTTAATGGTTGCCTGCATCGGCGTAGTGCTTTATTTTAAAGAATCAACCAAAATGGAAGCCGCTTTTGGGCTTTCGGTAACGCTGACCATGCTTTCCACCACTTTCCTGATCACACTTTACATGCTGTCGCGCAGGTGGTCTTTGGCGGCCATCATACCTACCACGCTCATGTTTTTAGTGGTTGAAAGTTCCTTTTTAATTGCCAACCTTAAAAAAATTGCCGAAGGCGGCTGGATCATGCTGCTGATGGGAAGTGCCATTGCCACCATTATGCTGATTTGGCGGCGCGGCAGGATCACGCAGAACAAATTGATCACGTACAGCGAATGGGAGCCGGAAAATTTGGAAAAACTGGTCGAACTCAGCCATAGCACCACCATTGATACCTATTCCACCCATCTTATTTACTTTACGTTTTCGTCGCAAAAAGGAAGGATCGAGAATAAAACCTTAAATTCCATCTTCACTTCGCCTTTAAAACGGGCCGATGTGTATTGGTTTTTTTATGTAAATATCACCGACGACCCTTACACTTTACAATACGAAGTGCATAAACTTTCCAAAAACGATGCTTATCATGTTACTTTTAGGCTGGGTTTCAGGGTTGAACCAAAATTGGATTTGTTTTTCAGAAAAATAGTGAAAGAACTGATGGAAACCGGAGAACTGAAACGCGATGACTGCGAGGAAATTAAGTTTGAAAGGAACCCGATCGGCGGCTACAAGTTTGTGGTAGTCAACTCCTATTTATCGTTTGACAACCAGTTGCCGTTTTGGCAAAACCTGTTCATCAACAGTTATTACAACCTCAAATCCGTGGGCGTGCGCGAAGATGTAAACTTTGGTTTAGACCCCAGCAATGTGGTTTTCGAAAAATACCCGCTGGTTTACACTTCTACCGATAAGGTTAAACTGCAAAGGGTTCAATAACCGCAGAAAGTTTATGGCCGATGCTTCTTTTACCACTATAAAATTGGTATTGGATATTTTTTGACAGATAACCGGACACCAATTTTATAGTGGTAAAAGAAGCATCGCAATTTAGCAATCATCCGATCTAAAATTACGTTCTCTATATTTTTAAAATTAAGTAGAAAAAGCAAAAATATAATGCTGTTTTTATCGGTCTAAATTTAAGACCTGTTTATAGTAGTTGGTTTTACTTACTGTTTAAATTTTTGTTTTTGATGATACCAAGCCATCATTTGGTTCCTTGCTTGTTCCTTTGTCGTTTTATCATTAAGGATTTGTTCGTAAGTCATCCTTTTAATATCTATACAATATTGTACAAGTAACCAATATTGATAATGAGGCTGTTTAAACTTTTATTTTTCTACTAAATATTTTTAATAGGAGTGGTACGCTCGTCTGTTCATCAGGTAAAAAATATTCCTTTTTAAATTAATTATTTTAGAGGCAAGTCATTTCCTGTTATGTATTACATTTGCGCCAATGTTTAAACGGTTAACCGCTTTCTGCCTGCTTGCCGTGCTGATAAGTTCCAACTTTTCGCGCTTCTTTGCCTTTGCAGCGTTCAAGGCCAACCAGAAATACATTACCGAAAACTTTTGCGTAAACAAATCACGTTCCTGGCTGCACTGCAACGGGCACTGTTACTTTATGAAAAAGGTTAAACAGGCAGAAGAAAACGAAAAAAAAGAAGCTGCAAAAGATAACCTTAACCGGCTTGAAATTTCATTTTTCCAGGAACCTTTTCAATTTGATTTACCTGCGCCTGTCTTGGTAGAAAATAATGCTGGTTTATTTCCAGGTTATACCTATCTGTATAGCAACCGCTATACAGAAACCATTTTCAGGCCACCTAAGCAGATCGCTTAATCCCTCTTGCTTTATTTGTCGTTGCCAGGCAGTTACATCTACTGTTTGCCTTGCGGCTATTATTCATCCGGTATCCGGCAACTGGCAGCTAATGCTGTCAGGGTAGCCGGTACTATTACAGCAATCTTGTGAAACTTTTATCTACCTTTTTTATATTATTATTAAGCCTGACGGCTGCTGCCCAAACTGTTAATGTGTTAGAAGGAACCGTTACAACGCAAGCGGGGGCACCGGTATCTTCGGCTACCATAAGCGTTTTAAACAGCACGAAAGCGGTTGCCTCTGACAGAGCGGGCAGGTTTAGCTTTAGCTTAGCCCGAGACATTTACCAGTTGTCCATCAGTGCGGTTGGTTTTGCAACGCAGATTATAACGGTTAACCTTAGCCATAAAGCGGCCAAAAACATAGTTGTTCAGCTCAGAGCTGCAGAACAGCAACTAAGCGAAGTAGTGGTGTCGGCAGAAAAACAGCAGCAGGATGTGCAAAAAGTGCCCGCCGCTGTTACCGTTTTGGATGCCAAACAGATCAGGGATTACCGCCTTTGGGACATCACTAACCTGACCGCCATTGCCCCCAGTTTATTTGTGGTTGAACATGGCAACAGTGCGAGCTCTAATTTCTTTAACATTCGTGGGGTGATGGGCTTTTCCAACGAGCAGGCCGTTGCCACTTATGTAGATGGTGTCTATCAATTTGATTACTTTTCTGCACCACCTACGTTTAACGACATCCAAAGTATTGAAATTTTGCGCGGCCCGCAAGGCACGCTGTATGGACGCAACGCTTATGGAGGTGTCGTAAACATTACCACCCGCCAGCCCGGCAACACGCCTACCGGTTATGCAGAAACCACATTTGGCAACTACGGGCAGCAGCGTTATACGGCCAGCCTTTCGGAACCGATCGTCAAAAACAAGCTGTTTGCCAGTGGTTCTTTTACCTATAACCATCGTGGTTCGATTTATTATAACGAGTTTACCAAAAGCGGCTACGACCGCCGGGAAGACTATTCGGGCAACTTTAATTTACGTTATTTGCCCTCAGCAAACTGGTTGTTGGCGCTGAACGTAAAAACAGAAAATGACCATGACCGCGGCAGCTTTCCCTGGGTAACTTCTTATGACGAGGTATTTTCCAAAGCTTACCAGGTCAATAGCAACAATGCCAATGTTGAACGGCGGAATAATTTCAACACCTCTCTTGCCGCCAACTATTATGGCAAAAGTTTTAATTTTACTTCGGTATTTTCTTACATCGGCTACCGCCTGTATTATCCCGATAGCGGTATTGATTATGATTTTAGCCCGTTAAATATCCTTAGCGTTGGCCCGGACACCCGGCAGCATATTTTTGCCCAGGAACTCCGGTTTTCCTCGCCATCCGCAAATCATGGCAAACTGCAATGGGTAGCCGGAGCGTACGGCTTTACGCAGAACAACCACATTAATTCACCAGTTTATTACGGGCCCGACTATTTACAACTCGACCCAACGTCCGGCGCGCCGTTTACCACGACCAGCATCAGCCAGGGAACCAACAAAGGCTATGCTTTTTTTGGGCAGGCAACTTATCCGCTTACAAGTAAATTGGATTTTACAGCAGGCATACGCTACGATGATGAAAACCGTAAATTGGGCCAGTACACCGACTACCAGAAAGACCCTGCCCCGCCGGTTATACAAACGCCAAACCAGGATTACCAGGCCAACTTTCACGCCGTAACACCAAAATTCGTTTTAAGCTACAAACTACAGGACAACATGCTGCTTTATGGCAGCTATGCACGTGGCTTCCGGGCGGGCGGGTTAAACACTAACGCAACCGATCCCGCTCAGGTTCCATATCAGCCGGAGCATTCGGACAATTACGAGATCGGGTGGAAAAATATGTTTTTGGATAACAAGCTGAAATTGAACCTGACGGTGTTTTACCTGGAGCAGCACAACCAGCAGATCAGCACTTCCCATGACGGCGTAAACCAGCTTGTCTTAAATGTAGGGGAAATGCACAACAAAGGTGCAGAACTGGAACTGACGGCCCTGCCCGTAAAAGGCCTGCAAATTGATTGGAATGCGAGCTATTCCTATGCGCGGTACACTTCGCTCTTGTTGTACAGCAATGAGGCCAAAGCGGTGGTAAACTACAAAGGCGACCAGCCCATCAATACGCCACCGGTCAGTTCGATGCTTGCCGCCCAGTACACTTATGGTTTTGCGGGAAGCAAACAAAAGTTGGCTGCATTTGTCCGGGGCGAATACCGTTACTTAGACAAATATTACTTTGATTTTATTAACGGCCTGAGCCAGCCTGCCTACAGTTTGTTTAATGCCAAAGCAGGGATAACCAGTAAAAACTTTGAACTTAATTTTTGGGCGCGAAACATCAATGATAAAAAGTATATCACTTACGGCTCTTTTGGCACTTTCATTTTAGGAAGCCCAAGAACTTACGGAACAACTTTAATTGCTAAATTTTAAACGTTAAAATGATGAACTATAAAAACCTGCTGATTTTCCTGCTGCTTATTACAGCAGCTTCATGCAAACAAAAAACGGAAACAAAAAAAACCACAATTCAAAAAAATGGTATTCATGTGGCCATTTTGCTTTATCCCGGCGTAGAACTGCTCGACTTTTCAGGCCCGGCAGAAGTTTTTAGTAATGCAAAAGGGTTTGATGTTTATACGGTTTCTACTGCGGGGAAGAGCATCGCCACAAAAAACGGAACCTTGAAAATAACCGCGGATTACACCCTTGACAATGCGCCCCAGCCGGATATCATCGTGGTTCCGGGCGGCCCGGAAGATGCCATTAAGCCGGTTACTACAAATCAAAATACCATGAGCTGGCTAAAGAAAGCGAGCCTTAAAACCCGGCTCACCATGTCGGTTTGTACCGGGGCAGAAATATTAGGCAAAGCCGGCATTCTTGAAAATAAAACGGCCACTACGCATCAGGCTGCACTGGACACATTGCAATCGCGCTATAAAAATACCCGCTTTGTCAAAGATGTGCGTTTTGTGGAAGACGGAAAAGTGATTACCACGGCTGGTGTATCGGCCGGTATTGATGGCGCTTTATATGTGGTTGAAAAGTTGAAAGGCCTGAAAGAAGCACTGTTTGTAACACTGTTGATGCAATATGACAAGTGGAAACCGGGCGATGGGATGATCATCGGGGCAAAAACGATAACCGAAGCGCATCCCAATCTGTCGGCAACAGAAGAAAAGGCGCAGCAAAATGAAGTATTGCCGTCAGATGGCAACGATATTGTTTGCGGGATGATGTTGAAGAAAGGAAACAAAATCACGTACCGTTACAAGGGAAAGTTGTACGGGTTTTGTTCTCCAGGGTGTAAAAAGCTTTTTGTAAACCATCCCGAAACTTACACCAGCAAATAGGAAGCCACAAACAATAGGGTGAGGGGTCTATAGTTCAAGTATTAATGAAGATGTTTAAACCCTTTTCCAGTCCTGTATTTTTTGGCTGATACTTCTTTTACCCTATAAAAATTGGTGCTTTTACCGGCCTAACATAAATCAAATCAGGTTGCCCGCCAATTTTTATAGGGTAAAAGAAGCATGGTGTAAAACAGAAAAGAATAAGTTTGATATGAAATTACTGTTTTTTGCTAATTTTCTTTTTCATTAATCAAAGATTTTTAAATTAAATCATATTTAACCCAATACCAATTTTATAGTGCTAAAAGAAGCATTTGCCAACTATTTCTTCCTTTGGTTGAAACAATTCAAAAACCACCTCAATCATAAAAATTCCAGCTTACGCCAAATTTCAAAAGCTTGTCCTGCATTGGGTAGCCGCTCCTGCCGCCGGGGGCAATCACCGTGTAAAACCCTTTGCTAAACAAGCCCTGGTTGGCATAATCGTATTTTAAAAACAAGTTGGTGCGCCGTAAAGTGCCTTTGATAAAAAAATCAACCACCGGATAACTTGGGAACGTAACGTTGTTTGCTGAATTGGTATTGTAAAACTGGCCAATCCCCGGCGCATAAGCTTGTGCCAGATAAGTTGAATTGTACCTTACCGCAAAGCCCATATTGGTGTGCAGCACGTTAAAAAAACGTTTGGTGTAATAAAAACTGCTGTAAACGTAGTATTCGGGCGTGCGCAAAACGTTGGCATTATCGGTTTTTTGGTAAACAAAGAAATTATCCAAATGCAAGCTGCGCCAGGTAAAGTTTTTGCCAATGCTGATTTTTAACAAACTGATCGCGCCGCTATTTTGCGTTGCCTTCGGGTTATTGTTCAAAGAATCCTGCGGCACCTGAAAATACAGGTAATTGTTCAGCAAAAAGTATTCGGCCTTGGCATCAAACTGCAACTTGTCGTTTTGGTAATTGAAAGACAAGCCCGTTGTTTTTGGTTTGCTGAAACTGTTATGGAAATCGTAATGGCTGGAAGTCCAGTTGGTAAAAATGATGGGCGCCGTATTGCTTTGCGTATAGCCTTCCAAAATTACGCGGCCAATTTTGTTGCCCAGCAAAACGTTCAATTTGGCATCGTACAAATAATCGCCAAACTCCCTGCCCAAAGTTACCTGCTGAAAATTGGCATCCAATGCGGCACGGTTGCTCAAATTATAACCCAAGCGTGCTTTTAAAGTGATGTCCTGAAAAGAAGTGTGGTTTACCAATTGCTGGTAGTTGGAAGTGGCCAGTTGCCCCGGCTGCCGCACGTACTGGCTGTAGTTGTAATAATCGTGCACCAAACCCAAATCCAGTTTCAGCTCGTTGCGCACAAATTTAACGGCATTTCCCCGAAGGTAAAAACTGTAAGAAAAATCATTGCGGATATGTTTGACCATGACGGAATCTCGCGAGTACAGCGAATCGTACCTGGCAAGCGGAAAAACGTGGTATTGGTCGGCCTCGTCCTGCAAATACGTATACTTCTGCGTGTTATAAGTAAAAGTATGCGAAACACGCTGCGTAGGCAACACGCTGGAAGACGAACCTGCGCCCGTTTTTAAACCTTCTGTGCGGCCGATGTAATAAAACTGCTTGATGTAAATGCTGTTGTTGCGCCAGTTATCGCGCGAATTGTTGAGCCTTACGGGCTGCGAACTTTTAGACAGCGAACCACTTGTGCCGGTAGTGCCCGAAGATCCGTTGAAAATGGTATCACTTAAAATGGAACCGTTTTCCGGCATCTTTAAATTGTTAAAATTAAGGTTGCCCAGCAAATTGTAGCGTTTGCTTTTTGATTCGTACCAGGTAAAAATAGCGGCTTCCAGGTGGTCTGCTTTTTGCCTTGGATAAAAACCGACCGAACCGATGCGGTTAAAATTGAAGCCAATATTCCAGTTGGGTTTGATATTTTGCGTATGCGTAACCCGGAAAACCTGTTCTTTTAAAGCACCGTTTACATAGTATAAATTGGTAAAAGGCGTGCGGGCGCGGTAGTATGTAATGTCTTCCGGCCTCAATAAATAGTCATCCAAAGCATGTAGGCCAATATCAAAACCTACTTTTTTTACCGGTTCAAAAAGTAAACTTCGATCGGCCAAGCCTAAATTCCCCAATCCAATTTTTGGGTTGCGCGGTTGGTACAACGAACTGTAGTTTTCAAAGTTGGTCAAAGTTGTGTCCAACGGCAAAACCTGTGTACTGTCGTTCAACAGTTTTTCGTTGGTTACACGGATAAATTTGGAGGTAAAAATCACGGTATCGCCTTTATGCTCGTCGCGTTTGCGCAAGGTGTCCAGCAACTGGTCGTCGGTCAAAGCCTTTGCGGGCTTTCGTTTCGTCGTATCGTTTTGATTAAACGGATTGGTGTTGGTGTTAGAATTGGTTGTACGGCCATATTGCGCGTAAACAGACGGCGCGGACAGGCAAATAATCAGAAATAATAAAAATTTAAGCGGCTTTAATATCACAGGTCGGCAATCAGTTCTTTCAGGATCAACGTCATTTTTGGTTCGGCAGCATGTGCCACGGCAATAATTTCATCCACCGAAACCGGTTTCAGGTCATCGGGGAAACCTTCATCTGTCAACACGGAAATGGCAAAAACAGGCAGGCCCATGTGGTTGGCCACAATTACTTCAGGCACGGTGCTCATGCCAACTGCATCGCCGCCAATAATGCGTAAATAACGGTATTCGGCACGGGTTTCCAGGTTTGGGCCGGTAACCGAAACATAAATACCTTTGTGGCAGGCAATGCTGTTTTTACCGGCTATTTTTAAGGCTTTTTCAATCCAGTCCTGTCGGTAAGGCTGGCTCATGTCCGGGAAACGCGGCCCCAGTTCCTCGTTGTTGTTTCCGCGCAGCGGGTTATCGGGCTGCAGGTTGATGTGGTCTTCAATCACCATCAGATCGCCTTTTTTATAAGCCGGATTTAAGGCACCGCTGGCGTTGGAAACTAGCAAAGCTTTGATGCCCAGCATCTTCATAATCCGCACCGGAAACGTAATTTGCTGCATGGAATAGCCTTCGTAATAATGCAAACGGCCTTGCATGGCCACCACTTTTTTGCCGGCCAGCATCCCGAAAATGAGTTTGCCCGAATGAAACTCTAAGGTAGAAATCGGAAAATCAGGGATGTTGCTGTACATCAACTGTTTTTCCACTTCCATTTCATTTACCAAGCCGCCCAAACCTGTGCCCAAAATAATACCGATTTCCGGCTCGAAACCATTAATCCGGCTTTGTATGTAAGCGGTTGTTTTTCTGATACTTTCTAACATAATTTTCTATCAACTGCTTAAACGCCGACGCTTCGTTATTTAAAAAATTTAGACCAATCGGCGCAACAAAAACCGGCAAACCGGCAAGTGCTTTTTGCAAAGCAGGTTCTTGTAAACGCTGCGCATCTTTTTCTGTTGTGATGATTACTTTTTTATCCGTGGTACAATTGTTAAAATCTGCAACAAGTTTACTTATATTTTTGATGGTAAACTGATGATGGTCCGGATATTTGTGCAGATAAACCGCTTCAAACTGCTTACGCAAATGTTGCAGCAACGGTTGCGGATTGGCAATTCCCGTCAGCAAAAACACCACTGATTTTTGATCGGTAAAAGAAGCATCGGCCAAAGGCGTAAAAGGTTTAAAACCTTGGTAAACGATGCTGGTGAAAAACAAATTTTGATGCGGTAAAAGAAGCATTTGCTGTTTGATTTGCTGCTGGTTTTCTGCGGATAATTGCGGCGGGCATTTGCTGATCACGATTACATCCGCACGCTTTCTGCCTGAAAAAGGTTCGCGGTAATTTCCTACGGGAAGCAAAAAACGAGGCTGGTTGAGCTTTCCATAATCAAACAATAAAATACTGAAACCAGGCTGCAAGGCGCGGTGCTGATAGGCATCGTCCAGCAAAATTACATCGTGTTCGTCCTTTAATTTTTCGACACCGACTACACGGCTTTCGCAAACGGCAACCGTAACATCCGGAAACTTTTGTTTGAACTGGCGCGGTTCATCGCCCACGGTTTCGGCCATACTGTTTTTATCGGCATAAAAAAAGCCTTGGGTTTTGCGGCCGTAACCGCGGCTTAACGTGGCAATTTTGTAATTCGGTTTTAAGGTTTGGATGAGAAATTCCGTCATCGGGCTTTTGCCGGCGCCGCCAACTTCCAGGTTCCCGATCACAATTACGGGCAAATCAAATTTGGTGCTTTTGAAAACCCCGGTATCGTAAAAATAATTCCGGGCGATGACCACCAAGTCGTAAACCCAGGAAAAAGGAAGCAGCAGGTAACGGAAATAAGACATGGGTTTTAACTTCAAAGTTTCAATTTCAACTTAAAACTTACCTTGTTTTTTTCGTGGCGGCCCTTCATCCAATGCTTCTTTTATCAACCAAAAATAAAACAATTAAAATTACCGCAACTTTTACCGGCTGCATTTTTTACGAATTATAAATTTAAAACTCTTAATTTTTTGTTACTTTGGCATTAGAAAATGTTTAGGCGCGCTTTTAAAATTATCGTATGCACAGGTTTTGTTTTGACCATGATGATCAAAACTTCAGTCCCTGTCAATACTGTTTTTATCAGTCATTTTTCTGAACAAATTAATCCTGCCGCCCTGCATTCCGAAGAGGAAAAAGATGACGAAGCTTCGGTTGATTTAAAATGCCGGACCGGAAAATTTAAAAAATGTTTGAGTGAAGCTTTTGTTCATCATTGCAATTTTTTTCCGCTCGTTCCACACCTTTATTTTATTTATGGGCAACAGGTCCCGCTTTTTAAACAAACACACTTTCCCGTCATCCCTGCGCCCCCTCCAAATTTAACCTGAATTAATTATTGCAGAAAAAACCTGTAGAAAACCTGGCTAAAAGGCTGGTTTCAACAGAAATAATAAACAGTAGTTTTTAATTCATCTTATTTTTACTTCTTTTATGTTAAGAAAAACAAAGGAAGGGCGCACGCTTAAAGATAATTTAATGCTGGCTTCTTCTACGGCGTTTGTTGCCGGCATGACCAATGTAGCGGGCGTAATTGCGTTTTTGTCTTTTACCAGCAACATTACCGGCCATGTGGCCATGCTTGCCCGCAAAATTGTAAACAAAGAACACCATGATATTTTGGTTTATTCGTTATGGCTGCTGCTGTTTTTACTGGGCGCTTTTACGGCCAATTTCATCACCAAAAGTTACAATAAAAGGGGCAGTTACCGCGCACATGCCGTACCTATTTTTATCGAAATTATTGTGCTATTTGTGGTGGCTGTTTACGGGCATAATTATTATACAGAAACACAGTTGGAGCGCGAACTGATTATCGGCACGATGTTGTTTTCGATGGGGCTGCAAAACGGATTGGTTTCTACCATTTCGGGCGGACTGGTCAAAACAACACATTTAACCGGACTTTTTACCGATCTGGGCGGCGAGCTTTCTGAATACCTTCATGCGGCAAAAGGCCAGGCAGGGGCAATCAAACAAAAGCTGATGATCCGTTTAACCATTTTGAGCTTTTACTTAATTGGCGGTATAATCGGCGGTTACTTTTTCGAACGGTACGATTTCCGCATTTTTTACTTTATCCCTTTTATTTTGCTGACCATTTTGTACTACGATATTTCGAGCGTGATTTTGCACAAAAGTTTAAAATTTCTGTCCTATCCGTTTAGAAAAAAGCAAACTGTCCAGATTTAATCATCCATTCAAAACCTTAAAAAACAAAATTATATGAGTACGTCAAACCAAATCCACGATACAAGCCATATTTCTTATGAAAGTTTGCTGGAAGGAAATAAAATATTTGTAGGAAGGGCTTTGAAAGAAGACCCCGAATATTTTACCAAACTGGCCAACGGACAAAAACCTCCGGTTTTATGGATTGGGTGTGCCGATAGCCGTGTGCCGGCCAACCAGATTACCAATACCAAACCGGGCGAAATATTTGTGCACCGCAACATCGCCAACGTTGTGGTGCATACAGATATGAACATGCTTTCGGTACTGGATTATGCGGTGAATGTTTTGCAGGTAAAACACGTGATTATCACCGGCCATTATGGTTGCGGCGGCGTTATTGCCTCTATGACCAACAAGCAATTTGGTATTATAGACAACTGGCTGCGCAACATTAAAGATGTTTACCGCCTGCATGCCACTGAATTGGATGCCATTGCAGATGAAAAAGAACGTGCCGACCGTTTGGTAGAGTTTAATGTGATAGAAGGCGTAGAAAACATCTCAAAAACCTCCATTGTACAAAACGCCTGGAAAAACGGGCAGCAATTAAAAATCCACGGCTGGGTTTATGCTTTAGAAACCGGTTTGATCAAGGATTTGAAAGTAAGCCGGGGCAACAACGATAACCTGGAGGAAGTGTTCAGGTTTGCGTAAAATGAGAAAACGCCCGGTTGTTTGCCGGGCGTTTTTATTTTGCAAGATAGAAGCAGTTATCTGCTCTGCCTGGTATGGCCAACACTGATTTTATGCCGGTAAAAGAAGCATCGGTTTTTAATATTGTGGGACTATAAACCGCAAGCTAAATTTAAACCGTAATGCTGGCTATCGCTTTTTCAAGTGCCTGGTCTTTTAGGTCGGGCATGTTTACACCTTCTACCCTAAATGCAGTTACATCTGTCATGCCTAAAAAGCCTAAAACTGTCCTTAAATACGGTTCTGTAAAATCATACGCCTTCATAGGGCCGTCTGAATATACGCCGCCGGTAGCTATGGCCAGGTAAACTTTTTTGTTTTTTACCAACCCTTCAGGCCCGTTTGCGGTATATTGAAAAGTTTTTCCGGCACGCGCAAGGTGGTCAATCCAGGCTTTTAAAGTGGAGTGGATACTAAAATTGTACATCGGCACGCCAATTACAATTACATCTGCGTCTGTTATCTCTGCAATGGCCTGGTCCGAATGTTTGATAGCTTCCGTCATCTCTGGCGTGTGGTTTTCTTTCGGCGTAAAAAAAGAGTTTAAATGCACTTCTTCCAAATGTGGAAAAGGTGTTTTTACCAGATCGTGTACTTTTACCGTGCTGCCGGGGTTGGCAGCCTGTAGTTTTTCAATAATGGCATCGGCTAATTTGATGCTAAAAGAAGCGCCACCGCGCGGGCTTGAAATAAGATTTAAGATTTTCATGTGTTACAACATTTAATGTTTTCACAAACATATTATATTAATCAGTAATACGATATGGTTTTTTTTAAAGGAATGATAGCGTGGTTTAATATCGCGGCAATATGACTGATGGTTGACCGAAACCGGCAAGAACAGTTCAATCTTAATCAACAAAACCGACACTGATTTTATGCCGGTAAAAGAAGCATGGGTGACAGACAGAGGCGGAACAAAAGTTTCTTTGATTGTTTTTAAAAACCTGGCATAAACAATACTATAAAACAAATTTTTTATTTGTACCAATCTTTGGTATTTTTAAATAGAGCAATTTAAAAATGGCAAAAAACACTTCGAAATTATTAGGCAGTTATTTTGAGGAATTTATAAATACTAAAATAGCTTCCGGAAGATATAGTTTTACGAGTGAAGTTATCAGGACTGCTTTGCGGTTACTTGAATTGGAAGAACAGAAAATAAAACAACTGAAAAAAGAATTGGAAACAGGAGAAAACAGTGCAATCATTGAAGGCTTTAATCCTAAAAAACACTTACAGGATTTACATCATAAGCACTTATGAAAAGCGGCTATCGCATAAGTGCAAAAGCGGTAAAAGACCTTAAAATATATGGTTATATATTTTTGAAACATGGTCTCAGAAACAAGCTGACCGCTATTATAATCTATTGATTAACGAGTTTGAATATATTGCTAAACATTTTGAAACAGGCAAATCCATGGAAAGTATAAAACACGGTTCTCGGGCAACGAAAGTAAAATCAAATCTGGTATTTTACAGAAAATGCGGTGATGACATTGTTGAAATAATCAGAATTTTGCATGAAAGAATGGATATTGAAAACAGGCTTAGTGAATAAAATTAACAGATTGAGGTTAATTTGCCATACTTTACGTTCAAATTAGTTAGGAATTGGGATTGAAAAACCCACCGCTCAAAGGATTAGATTATAACCCCAAGCAGCGAAATTTGCAACTATTGCAAATCCAAGCCAACAGCTATCCGCTAATTTTTATCCGATAAAAGAAGCATCGGCGGATTGGTTTTTCCCCCAAATAAAAAAACCTGTTTACAACCCGCACCTAACGAGATAATTTATCCTTTGTCGCATTTGCCCCCTTAAATTGTCATAACAGAACCTGTCTTTGTTAGTCTTTATACCATAATTTTGTTTTGATAAGCGGTAGAAATATGAAAACAATATTCGACAAAACAACAAGGGATGAATTAATCAACAGGATCAATACGCTTAATGAAAACAGCACGGCGCAATGGGGCAAAATGAATATTTACCAAATGCTGAAACATTGCACCTTGTGGGAAGAAATGATATTAGGTAAGGAAAAGTACAAACGTGCATTTATTGGCCGCTTGTTTGGTAAAATGGCTTTGAAAAATATTCTGAAAGATGAAAAACCCTTGCAACGAAACACGCCCACCATCCCTGAACTTAAAATAAGTGGAAACGGAAATGTTTCAATCCAAAAAGCAGCATGGGTTGCCAAAATTGATGAATATGAACATTTTTCAAACCCTGACTTTGTACATCCTTTTTTTGGAAAAATGACAAAAGAACAAATTGGGTATATGGTTTATAAGCATACCGACCATCACCTTCTGCAATTTAATAGTTAGGCGTTATTGTATTGCGACACCCTGCACTCAGGCATTTGGAATAAGAAAAAAAAACACTTTAAAAATAAAATTTATGGCACTAATCAATCCCCACCTTAACTTCAACGGAAACGCCGAAGAAGCATTCAATTTTTACAAATCAGTTTTTGGCGGTGAGTTCGCAAAAGTTATGCGTTTCAAAGACCTGTCAAGCCCTGAATTTCCGGTAGCAGAAAATGATGCAAACAAAATAATGCACATTGCTTTGCCTATCGGCAAAAATATTTTAATGGCCAATGACGTTCCGGAAAGTATGGGAAAAACAAATGAAAACGAAAACAGGTCTAAAATAGCAATTAGTGCAGAAAGCCGTGAAGAAGCCGATAAATTATACAATGGGCTTTCTGCAGGCGGACAAATTGAAGGACCAATTGGAGACAGTCCATGGGGTTCGTATTTTGGTTGTTTTAGAGATAAATATGGAATTGAATGGATGATAGATTTTGATCCAAATTATAAAGGGCAAATTTAACCGAAGAAAAACAATGAACATTGTATTGGCAATAGGCTGGCGGAATGGCTTGAAGAGTTCGATTTGTAATTAGGTTCTTTGAGCTTTGGATCTATGATCTTGTTTACTATAATCAACAAAACTTCGATCAGTAAACTCCTGCTCAAACTCAATATTAAACAAGAAAGTCTGGCCCTAAAGCCAGACTTTTCAAATTTTACAATTCCCTATCCAAAAACGGGTACCGGTAATCCACCGTTTCTTTGATCGTTTTAAACGAAACTTATTTATAAGCAAGAAACTATATTACAAGTGCAACCAGTGGAATTAACGGTTACAATATATAAAAACCTACTATTTTTTCTTATCGGTAGTAGCAGGTTTTGAAGTATTTGGATTAACGCCTTCTCTTATCATTTGCGTTGGCGGTGGTGCTGGTTTTTTTACGGTTTCGTTTGCCATCGGATATTGGTTTTATATTTAAACGCGTTGTTGTGTCTTTATATTTCAGATTTAAGTCAATCGGTATAACAGAATCTATTTTTATCTTTTGAACTTTATCTTTCCCTTTGCCAATTTCAAAATCAATGCCAAACGGAATGATTAACAAACTTAATGCAATTAAGGCATAAATCATATGTTGATGACATTGAAAACGTTGAAAAGTCTTTGACTTATTATTTTTCTGATTGATGCCCGCACTTTTAATAAATTCATTCAATAAATAATCATCAAATTCTTTTTTTGCTTTGCTTGTACTATCAGTTAAGGCAGCATTTGGCTGTGAATGATAAAAAATAACCAACCCTTTATAATAATTGTCTAAAACATCTGTATCATTAAGGTAAGCATAATCATATCCGTCATGAAAATCGGAGAAAGCCCTTATCAAATGATATATTGAACGACCCAACAGGAATACTGAGAATAAGCCGATAATGATAAAGGCAATGGAAAGGTATTTACTGTCGGCAAAATCAAAATTGGTGGTAGCAAAATAAAGCCCTGCTATTAAGGCCGTTAAAATACCGATTGGCGTGGATAGGGAAGTATTAATTTCGTTCTTTCGGTCGAGTGTTTTATCATATTGATCTTTGTAAAATGCTTCCAGCTCCATTACACTTAATTGCTTTGTTCAGATATAAAATCTAATTATTGAACTTGTTTAAACTTATTCTTTTATGCTTTGCACCATGCTTCTTTTACCGCCTAAAAATTGACATTGCCTGGTTTTTGATTTGTCCAGGCTGGTACAGGCACCAATTTTTATAGGGTAAAAGAAGCATAGCCCAAAAAAGAGGGCCAGAAAAAAAGTTTAAACAACTTCATTATTTTTAACATTTAAGCTAGGTATTACTGATTCTGTTTATTGTATAAATTAACCAAAACCTCCATATTCAATTCAAACCAAAAAAGCCCGGCCCTAAAGCCAGACTTTCAAACCCTACAATTCCCTATCCAAAAACGGGTACCGGTAATCTACCGGCGGAACAAAAGTTTCTTTGATCGTTCTCGGCGAAACCCAGCGTAATAAATTGATCATCGAGCCGGCTTTATCGTTTGTTCCGGAACCTCTGGCACCGCCAAATGGCTGCTGGCCAACTACGGCCCCGGTTGGTTTATCGTTGATGTAGAAGTTTCCGGCTGCATTGCGCAGTTTGTAAGTTGCTTTTTCTATGGCATAACGATCGGTAGAAATTACGGCACCGGTTAAAGCGTAAGGAGAAGTCGTATCAATCACCTCCATAATCTGATCAAATTCCTCGTCTTCATAAACATAAACCGTTAAAACCGGCCCGAACAATTCTTCGCACATGGTTACATATTTCTGGTCGTTGGTTTTGATGATGGTTGGTTCGATAAAATAGCCAACTGATTTATCATAATTTCCTCCGGCAATGATTTCTACATCGGCATCTGCTTTTGCGGCATCAATATATTTGGTTAGTTTATCAAAAGATTGTTCGGTAATTACCGCGTTCACAAAGTTTTCAAAATCTTCCACCGGCCCCATTTTGATGGTTGCCAGATCAGCCAAAACTTTTTCCTGAATGGCTGGCCATAACGATTTTGGCAGATAAGCGCGCGAAGCAGCAGAGCATTTTTGTCCCTGGTACTCAAAAGCACCACGAACAATGGCGGTGGCAACCACATCCGGATTGGCACTTTTATGGGCCAAAATAAAATCTTTTCCGCCGGTTTCGCCTACAATCCGCGGGTACGATTTGTATTTATGGATATTGTTGCCAATGGTTTGCCAAATGGTTTGGAAAACTTTGGTAGAACCGGTAAAATGGATGCCGGCAAAATCAGGATGGTTAAAAACAACTTCGCCGGCAACCGGCCCATCCACATAAATTAAATTGATGACACCATCGGGCAAACCAGCTTCTTTAAAAACCTGCATAATCACATTGGCCGCATAAGCTTGCGGATACGCCGGTTTCCAAACCACTACGTTGCCCATTAAAGCAGCAGAAGCAGGTAAATTTCCGGCAATGGCGGTAAAATTAAAAGGCGTTAAAGCAAATACGAAGCCTTCCAGCGGACGTTGTTCCAAACGGTTCCAAACCCCTTTGCCCGAAACCGGTTGCTGCGCATAAACTTCAGACATATAGGCCACATTAAAACGAAGAAAATCAATCAGTTCGCAGGCAGCATCAATCTCGGCCTGGTAAGCGTTTTTTGATTGGCCCAACATGGTGGCAGCATTGATTTTATAACGGTAAGGGCCGGCAATCAAATCGGCAGCTTTTAAAAATATGGCGGCGCGTTGTTCCCAGGCTAAATTCTCCCAGGCTTCTTTTGCGGCCAATGCTTCTTTTATCGCCTCGTTTACATGGCTGGCATCGCCTTCCGAAAAATAACCTAAAACGTGTTTATGATCGTGCGGCGGACGAATAGCCAGTTTATTTTCTGTTCTAACTTCCTCAGTGCCAATATACATCGGCAAATCAACTTCTTGTGCGCGTGCATCTTCGAGCGCTTTTTTCAGCATTGCCCTTTCTACACTGTGCGGGCCGTAGTTTAACACTGTTTCGTTAACCGGCTCGGGTATCGTGAAAAATCCTTTTAACATTCCTTGTGGTTTTGATATTGAAACGCAAAGTTAAGGATTTGCCCGAAAGCCGGGAACATGGCAAGTTTGTTTAAGCCGATGCTTCTTTTACCACATAAAAATTGGTGCCATAAAAGAAGCATTATTCCTGGTCTGCCTTTCCGCCGTTGATCATATTAGAAACAACCCCTGGCTCTTTACCTATCTCCGCCAAAATAACACCTGATATATGCACGACAATATATGCCAAAACCAAATACATGCAAAAACCATGGACACTTTTAATAGAATGCCGGATTGGTTTTAAAAAGCTAAGCTGGTCTTCAAAAGCAAGCGAAAGGCCGGTAACAACCATGATGGTAAGCAAAAAATAAAACAGCATATAAATGACTTTTACCGCCAGCTCGTGCCCGGCAAGGTACCGGTTTTGTTTGAGGTTGAAATAGTGGTTATATGCTTCTTTTAGCCCTGCAAAAAAACGCTGGCCCTGAGGTTGAAAAAATTCCAAGATCACCCTGAACACAAAAAAAGCAGCCAGAAAGTAACCGAAATATATATGTACCCCCCAAACTTCATCACTTTGCGCGTGTGCCAGTGATCTTGCCTGCTGGTCGTTTAAATTTGTTCCGCCTTTTTGCAGTTCTGTTTTTAAAAAAGACTGATTGCTGTGGTTATTCAAAACAGTTGAATTGATTAAAACTGTAATCAACGAACCGGAGATAATAATTGCGTTTGACCAATGCCATAAACGCAGTGCAGCAGATTTTCTTTTTAGTAAGCCCGGATTTGCCGGGTCTCGTTTTACAGGTTCGATGATGGCCATAAATAATGGTATTAAAATTTAAAAACAGTATCTGATTGGTTGCTTCCTCAAATATGGCTAATTTAAAAATAGTTTTACGCGTTTGCCGGCATATCCAAGGCTTTAATTTGCGGTTTATAGGCCGTGGGCAAAATCACCGCTTTTACCAATTTATCAAACTGCAATTTGCGGCTCAACTTGTACATCGGCACAATCAGCATCAACAGCGAAACTTTTCGCAAGCCTAATAATTTCCGAACCTTTTGCGGCACCAATTGCGCCTGTACTTCTTTTAGCAGGATAAATCGCGCAAGCCCCAAATGCTTTTTATATTGTTTGTACAGATCAATAGTGAAGCGGCTTTTTTCCAAATCCTGCAGCATGTGTGCTTCGCGGATTGCAACCCAATCCTGGTAATTCTGGGGCAATTCTTTCAAGTTCATGCGCAAACCCATCCGGTAAAAAGTATTGTAAATGTCTTCTTTTTCTGCGGAGGAAAGCTTTCGGTACAACAACTCAAACGAGCGGACGGAATAATCAACCAGCAAAAACAGCACGTCGCGGTACGCCCAATCTGGAATCAGACTGCCTCGATTTTGTTCCACTTCCGAATGGATCGCCGTGATCTTGTCAATCGCTTTGTTGGCTTTGTCCAGCTCCGAAAAAACGATCATCTGTGCATAAGTTACGGTGGAGAACAACCTGCCCAACGGATCGGCCGGTAATTTTCCCGTAAAGTACAGCCAGTCCACTGCCTTGTTCAACGCAAATTCTGCCGATGCGCCGGCAAAAACAAACAGAATGGTATCGGCATTGCTCCAGATTTTACGGACGATTGAGCCTTTTGGGGAGAAAAATTCCATTTTGTTGTAACGATAGAAACTGAATTTTGTGCGCCAAGTGTTTTGGCAGAAATCTTGTCATTGATTCGCCGCGTCTTTTTGAACGCAGCCACGCAAAACTTCCCGACTTTCTGACTTTTCTGACTTTCTGACTTCCCGACTTCCCGACTTTTCTGACTTCTTCCAATGCTTCTTTTATCGCCCTAAAATCAGGCAGTTATTTTACCGTTGCGTCAAAGGCACTGTTCAAAATTTGGCCATTGCGTTTCATTTGCACCCAAATCCGATATTTTCCTGCGGAAGGAAAAGCGTAAGGAAACGTAACCATTGCATCCATTTTGTTGTGCTTGCCTTCGGGCATATCCATCGCAGGCATCGAAGCCATCAAATAACGGTTGCGCTCCGTTTCATCCATTTTTCTGATCTTGGTAATTTCCCGGTCAATACTGTCGCGAAAACGGTTTGCATCCGGCGTGGCCGGTATCTTTTCGTCGCCTTTCATCCGGTTTTGCAAAATTTCCTGCGAAGCCATGGAAAAAGTACCAACCGAGTGCAGGTGCATATAAACTGAACCGTCGTATTTTAAAACAACCGCATGGCCCATCATGCCCATATAAGGTTCCAGTTTTACGGCTGCGCCGGATGGGTCATGGATGGCAAAAGTTAAAGGATAAACTTTACCAGCTTCAAAAGGCGTGTTGGCGGCATGTTCCCAAATGGCAGAAGAACCATCGGCCAGTTTCATCGTTTCGCCGGGGATACCGCAAACCAGCGTTGTTTTTCCGGGGAAATTATCAACGTTTTGATTGGTGCTGTTGGAGATGACATAAGTATCATCCGGATCATGAAAAAAAGCAGAATACAATTTTGCCGATGCTGTTTTTACCCATGTTTTTTTCGGGACAACAATCGTATCGGCAATGGTTTCGTTAAAGCCTGTCCAACGTACCACATCTGCAAAAACCAAATACCGGCCTTGAGGCAAATCGGGCAGCAGGGCAAAATAATTTAAGCTGTCTTTTCTAACCGGATGCAAATGCGCAAAAACATCCAGCGAGTTTTCCCGAACCATAAACAAATGCATCAGTTTGCCATGATCCGGAACGATAAAACTCATGGACTTTTTAGCAGCTTTAAGCGAGTTGGAATCAATTTGAAAATGTAAAACCTGCTGCTGGTCGTAGTTTAAAATGCTGGATTTTGCCAGCGGCGGCCTGTACATATATTTGGCGTAATTGCTGCTCCAACTGTTCCACCAGGAAGAACCGCCGTAAAGCATCAGTGCCAAAACCAAAAAAGCAATGCTGGCACCGGTCAGTTTTTTTCTGCGGATGTTGGGCAGGTTGTTTGTGCCGGGCTTTAACAAACCATCGCTTACGCTGGCACCGATGATGGTCGCCATCAAAACCACAAGCAGCAAGCCCAAACCTGCCAAAACCCAGCCCAAAGATTTCGGCATGGCGCGTTGCGCGGTAGAAACGGCCATCACCGGGATCAGCACCGTCCCTTTTCCCAAAGTGCCATCCACCGTAATTTTCATGCTGGCCGTTCCGCTTTGCATCAGCCAAACGGAAGCCTGGTATTGGCCCGGCGTCCCTTTTACCGGCAAACCTTCGTCTGCTTTGGGCGAACCTTTGTCGCCGGCGTACCAGTAAACCGGTTGCACCGATACTATTTTTACCGCATAATTTTCAATATAAACCGAAACATTGGCCGTTCCGGGGATCACATCCGGCGGGTTGACATTTACGATAATGTTGTACGGCCCGGCCTTCCCTTCGTAAACCACACCCGGACTTCCAACGTGTGCGAAAGCTATTTTGCCAATCAGCAGCAGCAACAGGAACAATACTGTTTTTATCGCCTTCATCTTTGTACTTTCCTCATCCAGTTTCCCCATTTATAACCAATTGAGCCGGAAATGGTCGCAATTACGGCCGCAATCATTAATCCTTTTATCAACGTAAAACCCGTATCTACATTTTCGGGCCGAAAAGAATAGCGGTATGGATAGTTTGGGTCGCTGCCGAAATACCAGGAAGTTCCGCCGAAAAACCAGCTTCGCGCCAAAACCGAAGTGTGCAGAAACGTGCCGAAAAACCACTGCACCACAAAGAAAACCGCCAGAAAAGCCAAAGCTGCCGATACTGTTTTTACCCATACTTTTTTGGTGTGAAGCTGAAGGAACAGCCAATCTACCATCATCGCCGGGAAAATGATGAGCAGCGGAAAATCAAAAGCCTGGTAATGGCTGATGTGGTTTAAAACCGGGCCAAGCCGCGGCGATGCGGGGAACAAAGGCAAAATCCACAGCAGCAACAGCAATTGCAGGGTGTAAACGGCGGCCGTGGCGGTGGCGGCCCATTTCATTTTGAAAGCACGTGCAACCGCAATCAAATAAAGCGGGAAAAGCAGGCAACCAATTTGGTAAAACAATGCTTTGTGCATCCGGTGTTTCCCTAAATATTCGGAAAAAAGCGTAAAAAAAGTAGTGAGCAACAGGCCGGCAGCCAAGGCAAAAAGCCAATTGTGCAAGGTTTTAGATTGATTTTCACGGAGGTGGTTGGCACTGGCGATAACGGCAATCAAAGCACCAAACTGGATCATCATCATGCCTACGGCCAGCAAAGTGTGCGGCGGCGATAAAATGGTAACGTCCAAACCGTAAGTATTATGCCACCAATCATCAAAAGGGGCGGAAGTAAGCATCGCGATAGCGCCCCAAATACAAAAAAGCGCGCCCAGCGAACCGTAAAAAATCCCCCAAAAATTGACCGCTTTTGCTTTTTCTTCCGGGTTGCTGAAGAAGGATGTTTTTAAAACCTGGAAGCCCGAAAACAAACCGGAAACTACCGCGCCAATATAAATAACCAAATGCGGCGGTGCAAAAAGCCCGTCGCGGCCAATGCTCATGTGCCAGGAAATATCCCAGATTAAACCGGTAACGATGCAAAGCGAAGAAAAAACGCAAGCGTAAACGTAAGGCTGTACCGTAGAAACGGTATTGACTGTTGCCGTTTTTTCTGCGGGATAATCTGCAGGAAGGTAAAGATTGGTTTCCATTTGATGCCGTTGTTGGTTAGCTAAAAGTATTTAATTTAAAGGGTATTTTCAAGGTGAATAAATTGTTTCCCATTTTTAAAGCCTGTTTAAATTTACATAAGAAAAAATACCAATGCTTCTTTTACCCTATAAAAATTGGTGCCGGTATCAATTTTTATAAACCAAAAACCAAATGTTTACCATTTTTTAGGCGGTAAAAGAAGCATGGAAAATAAACTGAACAAATTTAAACAGATTCTTAATGTCTCCGTATTCAGGAAAAAACCCTGAAAAATGGCTTAATCATTTTGTTGAAACCGTATCCCTTCTACCGTTTAGGCAAACAAAAAACACAAAAAAAGAGCCGCCCCGAATACCAGGACAGCTCTTTTTATCACCTAAAAATAGGTGTTGGTTACATACCGAAAGCTTTTTTCAGTTCGCCTGCGGCAAAAGCCTGTGCTTCTTTGGCCTGCGGAACTACGGTTGCCATTCCGAAAAACTCATGCGTTACGCCATCGTAATTTCTACTGGTTACGTTTACACCGGCTGATTTTAATTTATCGGCCAGCTTGGTACCGTCATCGTGCAACGGGTCGTACTCATCGGTAATAATGGTTGTAGGCGGCAAACCTTTTAAATTGGCATCCACCAATGAGAGGCGTGGGTCTTTTGCATCTGCCGGAGTGCGGGTATAGTTTGTGGTAAACCAAATCATCATCGGTTTATTCAACGGTTTATCGTTGGCTTGTTTCATGTAAGAATCCGTTTTGGTATCGCTTTGCGCAATCGGATAAACGCTCACAATGTGTGTTGGCAGCATGATACCGTTATCGCGTGCTTTGATTGCTGTTGCTACAGCCAGGTTTCCACCAGCACTTTCGCCCAAAACAGCAATTTTCTTTGGGTCGCCTTTGATAGAAGCTGCATTTTTAACCGTCCAGGCATAAGCTGCATAAGCATCATCATGCGCCGTCGGGAATTTATGTTCTGGTGCCAAACGGTAAGCCACCGAAACCACAATTGCGCCAACCTGCTCGGCCATAGCCTGTGCAGAAGCGTTGTAAACATCAATATTGGCAATTACAAAACCACCGCCATGATAATAAACAATCACCGGAAAAGGGGCTTTGCCTTCTTTTGGCGTATAAATACGGATATGGATATTGCCGCCTGCAACCGGGATTTCTTTGCCCACTGTATCCACTTTTGGCGCTGGCATCGGAATGTTGTTTTCTTTCATTACAGCCATTACCGCATCGGTTGGCGTATGGTTTTTTCGGGCTTGCACGGCCGTCAGTGTCTCGATTGGTTTATCACCATAACTTGTTAATTTCTCAATCACTACGGCCATTTCCGGTTTAATGTTTGGTGCCCAGGCCGGTTTCGACCCTTTTGGCGTTAAGGTTTTGGCCGATGAAGTATCAGTGGTTGCTGTTCCTTTTGTTGTATCGCTTGTGCTGCCTGTTTTTGCACCGCTGTTGCAAGCTGTGAAAGAAACTGCTGCCAATGCGATGGCACAAATAGGTAAAGAAATGGCAGTTTTGCCAGGCTTCAATTTAAATTTTTGAAGAAGTGGAAATTTCATAAATTAAGGGTTGTAATTGTTTATTATTTTTTTTGTGATAATTGATTTTCAACGGGGCTATAATCCACTTGTTTAGAAGGATTTATTTTGAAGCAAACCGTTAAAAAACCGTAATGAAAAATACGCGCTAAAAGGTTAAACGGTTTTGTAAAAAACCATTGAAACAACAAAAAGAACTTCCCCAAATACCAGGACAGCTCTTTTTATCGCCTAAAAATTGGCAAAACAATTAAGGCTGTTTTGTTCCCGAATCCGTTGCAACGGTATCAACACGCTTGGTTACCGCACTGGAAGTATCATTTTGTATTTTAGTATCGCCTTTCCCTTTGTTGTTGCAAGCTGCAAACGAAAAACTTGCCAATACAAACAGGCTCATCAAAACATAAAGTTTAGGTTTTCCTGCTGCTAATGTTGTTCTATAATTTTGTTGATTTTTCATGATTAATAGTTTAGGGTTGATTGTTCGTAATGGCTAACCGCAGCAAAATCCTTTTGTTTAAATTGATTGCAATTTGCTTTACGGTTTTGCTGCCAACTCAAAATTCAATTCCAAAACCAACGTGTGTTTAATTTATCGTATTTTCGCCGCTCAAAAAAAGTATTTTAAGATGGGCCAACGAACCAAGATCAAGGCGCTTTTGCAAAGCGGAGAAACCGGATTTGAAACCACGGTAAAAGGCTGGGTGCGCACCTTTCGCAACAACCAGTTTATTGCTTTAAACGATGGCTCAACCAATCAAAACCTGCAAATTGTGGTTGATTTTGAAAATACCGACCCTACTTTGCTCAAACGTTTGACGACCGGCGCGGCCATCAGCGTAACCGGGCAAGTGGTTGCTTCGCTGGGAAAAGGGCAAAAAGTAGAGGTAAAAGCAGCATCCATCGAAATTTTAGGCGATTCTGATCCCGAAAAATATCCGCTTCAACCCAAAAAACATAGTTTGGAATTTTTGCGCGAGATTGCCCATTTGCGTTTTCGTACCAATACTTTCAGTGCTGTTTTTAGGGTGAGAAATACGCTGGCTTTTGCCGTCCACCAGTTTTTCCAGGAACGCGGATTTGTGAATTTGCAAACGCCAATCATTACGGCTTCGGATGCAGAAGGTGCGGGCGAAACTTTCCACGTTACCAATTTCGACTTAAACAATATTCCGAAAACCGATCAGAACGAGATTGATTACAAGGAAGATTTCTTTGGAAAAGCAACCAATTTAACCGTTTCCGGCCAGTTGGAAGCCGAATTGGGCGCGATGGCTTTGAGCGATGTTTATACTTTCGGCCCAACTTTTCGTGCAGAAAACTCTAATACCACACGTCATTTAGCCGAATTTTGGATGATCGAGCCGGAAATGGCTTTTTACGATCTGGAAGATAACATGAACCTGGCCGAGGATCTGTTAAAATACGTGATAAAAGAAGCATTGGCCAAAAACGCCGACGACTTGGAGTTTTTGGCGCAGCGTTTGGCCGAAGAAGAAAAGCAAAAACCACAGCAGGAACGCCAGGAATTGGGTTTGCTGGAAAAACTGCAATTCTGTCTGGATCAGGAATTTGAACGTTTGACTTACACCGAAGCGATTGAGATTTTAAAGGAATCAACCCCAAACAAAAAGAAGAAATTTACTTATTTAATTGAAGGCTGGGGCGCGGATTTACAATCGGAACACGAACGTTTTTTGGTGGAGAAACATTTTAAAAAACCGGTGATATTGACGGATTATCCGGCGGCCATTAAAGCGTTTTACATGCGCCAAAACGAACCGGATGCCGAAGGGCGAAAAACCGTTCGGGCGATGGATATTTTATTTCCGGGAATTGGTGAAATGGTTGGCGGCTCGCAGCGTGAAGAACGTTTGGATAAACTGGAGCAGCGCATGGACGAAATGGACATTCCAAAAGAAGAACTGGACTGGTATTTGGACACACGCCGTTTTGGTGCTTGCGAACACGCGGGTTTCGGCTTGGGTTTCGAGCGTTTGGTGCAGTTTGTAACAGGCATGGGCAATATCCGCGATGTAATTCCTTTTCCTCGTTACCCAAAAAATGCGGAGTTTTAATTTTTGTCATGCTGAACTCGTTTCAGCATCCCATCATACAAGTTCAACTGTTATTTTCTTGGTGAGATGCCGAAATAAATTCGGCATGACAAAACATTAAAATATGAACCCGGAAATCATAATCCGCAAAATAAAACCGGAAGAAGCAGCGCAATTCGCTAAGTTTAGCTCCGATTTGTTTGCTGAAACTTTCAACAAATTTAACGATCCGCAGGATATGGAAAATTATCTGGCGGAAGCTTTCAACCTAAAAAAAATTGAGCAGGAATTAGCTAACCCAAATACATACTGTTTTTATGCCACTAAAAACAGTATGCCAATTGGTTGTATCAAAGTGATTATTGCTGATGCTTCTTTTACCGGCATAAAATCAGTGGAGCTTTCAAGATTGTATGTTTCTAAAGAATATCATAAGCAAAAGATTGGCGCAACTTTAATGGCTTTTGCTATTGATTTCGCCATAAAAAATCAAGCTCAAAAATTATGGCTGGGCGTTTGGGAACACAACCAAAAAGCAATTGATTTTTATCATAAATGGGGATTTATAAAAACCGGTATCCATAATTTTAAGTTGGGAAATGATGTGCAGCAAGACTGGCTGTTGGAGAAAGTTTTAGCTTAAAATTTACTTTTCTTCTTGATAACCTTTGTGCAAAACCAAAAAGCTGGCGCGTTCTTCTTTGTGAAAAGGTACGTCCCAATTTCCCTGGTAACTGATTTTGGTCGGCAACAATTCCCCGCCAAAATGATTGAGTTCGATGTCCATTTGCACATTAAAATCCATCACAAAGTTTTTAAATTTCATGTCCACATAACGGCCTAAAATCTGGAAATCGCGCCTGTCAAAAATCGTGGTCAGTTCTTTGATCATCACTTCATCTTTCTGGTCGTCCGTCAGGTTTGCCTTTTGAATTACCTTAAAACGGTAAACCGGGATCGAATCCAAGTAAGTGCCGCGCGCGAATTCGTAGCGGTAATAAGGCTTCATTTCGGGCGAAAAAATTTCGGTTTTTTTGCTGATAAAAGGAATGCCGCTAACAGGCCTGCCCGGACTAAAAATCAACGTTTTCAGCTTACTTTTATACGATTCGTTTTTCCCTCCGGCGTTTGGAGAATCGCCGCCTTTAATAAAATCAGAATTGTAGGCGTTCATAAAAATGTAATCAAACATTTCGGTGGTGTACAATTCGTATTTTCCGTTGCGCTTGTATATTTTACCGCTGTCGGCTTTGGCCAAATATTGGATTTTGTGCCCGGCAGCCGAATTGCTGTGTTTCAGCTTGCGGTAGATTTTACCTTCTACCCGGTCGTTTTTATCATAAGTGTAAACCCGGTTTTCGGCCGTAAAAGCATATTTTTTCATGTTGCGGAAAGCTTCATAAAAGCTGGTGTCGCGCAAAATCTGGTCAATAAAATCCTGCACATACAAACCGCCGCGTGCACGGATATTTGCGACGGCCGAATCCACCACAACCGTTTGTAAAGTATCGGGGTTAAACCTGTTTATTTTTTGAGCGAACGTACTTGCAAAGCATAACAACAGCAACAACAGCACAACGGCTTTTTTCATTTTTGATTTTTAATAGTGGCTGCAAAAGTAAGCTATTAAAATAATTTTGTGGTTAAAAAGAGCCGTTAAACGTAAAACTACGCAACCAAATTTCGTGATAACACCTTGCCAAATACCGTTTTAAAACGGTTAAAATTGGATTATCCTAAACCGAAATTTACAATTCTAATCTACTTGAATTATAATTTAAACCCATGAAAAAAATGATATGGATTATCCTGTTAAGTGCAGGAGCAAGTGCGGCACATGCACAACAACAAACTACCAATTTAAACCAAAACAAAGGCTGGTGGACAGTTGAAAGCAATGTAAAATCACCAAAAAAACAATTGGTAAAATTTTACAATAGTGATTCGCAATTGCTTTATGAAGAAATTTACAATCAGAAAATCTTAAACTATTCGCGAAAAAGAATACGCAGAATGCTGGACAGTGCTTTGGCCGCAGTTTTAAAAGCTAAAACTAATATTGGAGAAGCAGCAAACTTAGCCAATGTAATTAAGCATAAACATTAAACTTAGTTTGATCACCTTCTATTAAATTGAAACTTATGCTTTTTGAAATGAATTCTTTGATTGTTTTGTTTCATTCTTTAAAACATATATCCGCTTTTATTGATGCAATTTTATGTGTAAAGTTTTTAAACTTTTTAAGGAAAATAGTACAAGTTATATTCAAATTAAAAATGTAATTTATTCGAGAAACTGCTACAATCAACTTGATAAAACAAACATTTATATACAAGTACGACAACCTCTTTTTATTTGACTGGTTTCTACAAATCGACGTTAATTAGAATTGCAGATTTTACCTTTTAAATTACCGTAATAACACCTTTTAAAAGCCGTGGTTTAACGATTGTTGCCGCTTTACTTGGAAAGTAATTTTGGTTCTAATTAATCAACAATAATTAAACATTATTCAAAAAATCAAAACGATGAAAACTTTTAAAATTACTTCTATTATTTTAAGCTTGTTCTTTTTGCTTGGAAATGCAAAAGCCGACAAACCAAAACACCATACTGTTTTTACCATGCATTTTTCGGTCAATGCTTTTATTGATGCCGATGCCCGCGGCCTATGCGACGGCTTGACTGATATTATTGCCGATAATGCTAAGTTTAGCATCATGCGCGGCGATCAAATGTTATGTTTCAACAAAAAAGAAATTATCAAAAGTATGGAAAGCCTGCGCGGCGTACAACAAAACTGTACCACTAATTATAAGGTTGTAGAAACTTTTGACCGCTATGTTTTGGTTAAAGTGGAGATGAAATATCCAACATTTTCCCGCTTCAATTACATTACTTTGCACCAATGCAGCGATGGCTGGAAGATTACCAATGTGTCGAGCATCTTTGTAAAATAGATTGCAGTTCTGTCGTTTCGACTAAAAGGAGAAATTTTATTCCAATTTTCCAAGCTTGATTACTTTGAAAAAGATTTCTCCCTTCAAATCTAAATGACAATACCAATTTTATACCGATAAAAGAAGCATCAATTACCCAATTCTTTTAAAGCAAGATAAGCCATCAAACCCGTGCTTAAAGCAAGCGCACTTTCATCCACATCAAAAGTTGGTGTGTGTACGGAAGATACAATTCCACGTTCTTCGTTCCGCGTTCCTAAACGGTAAAAGCAGGCATCGGCCACTTGCGAATAATAGGCAAAATCTTCGGCAGCCATCCAAATATCCAAATCCAAAACGTTTTCTTTTCCCAGATAATCTTCGGCAAAACCACGAACGCGGGCAGTCAGTTTTTCTTCGTTGATTAAAAACGGATAACCTTTTCGAATTTCAAAATCGCAGCTTCCGCCCATGCTTTCGGCCATGCCTTCAGCCATTTTTTTCATTTTGAGGTGTGCTTCGGCACGCCAGTTTTCGTCCATTGTCCTGAAAGTCCCTTCCAAATAAACCTCATTCGGGATGACATTGGTTGCGCCATTTGCAATCACTTTTCCAAAAGATAGAACCGACGGCGACTTCGGATCGGCAAAACGGCTGACTACTTGCTGCAAAGCGGT
The DNA here is from genome assembly GCF_041088075.1 of Mucilaginibacter sp. GTDB lineage: Bacteria > Bacteroidota > Bacteroidia > Sphingobacteriales > Sphingobacteriaceae > Mucilaginibacter_A. Next base: position 105,882 of record NZ_JBGCVY010000037.1, read on the forward strand.
TAAAATATGTGCCGTAATAATCACCGGATCAATGTTTTGCTGCGGTTGTGCGCCATGCCCGCCTTTTCCTTTTACGGTTACATACAATTCGTCGGTGGAAGCCATGTATTTTCCGGCACGAAAACCAACTTTTCCGGCATCAATCAAAGGCATTACATGTTGGCCAATTACGGCTTGCGGTTTCGGGTTTTCCAGCACGCCTTCTGCAATCATTAAACTTGCGCCACCAGGCAATTTTTCTTCTGCAGGCTGAAAAATAAATTTCACGGTTCCGCCAAATTCACTTTTAATTTGGTTGAGAATACGGGCCGTTCCAAGCAGCGACGACGTATGCACATCGTGGCCGCAAGCGTGCATAACACCCGGGTTTTGCGATTTATAAGGAACCTCATTTGCTTCAACAATCGGCAGTGCATCCATATCGCCGCGCAAAGCCACAACCTGGTCAGAAGGTTTTTCGCCTTGCAATATCGCAACCAAGCCGTTGCCAGCCATTTTTTCGTAAGCAATTCCCAATTCATCCAACTTGGATGCAACAAAAGTACGCGTGTTTTCTTCGTGGAAAGAAAGCTCCGGATGCTGGTGCAAATGCCTGCGGTTGGCAATTACATCCTGGTGTATTTGTTGGGCAAGTTCTTGTATTTTATTTTTGATCATCGGGCGTGGTATCCAATTTTGGCGGATTGATTTTTTCGGAAACAAGGAACAGGGTTGGAAACTGCGGGCGTAAATCGCGCATCAGTTTTTGTGCTTCCAAACGCGTTCGGAAATCACCGGCCTTAAGTTTAAAATTCGGTTCCTGGTAAATAATATACGTTCTTAAACCAGGATATAATTGATTAAATGCCGCTTGTTTCGCATAGATTTCGTTCCGGTCAGAACTGATAAAAAACTGCACGCGGTAACCATAAGCAGAACCAGTTACGGTTTTTCCGGCAGGAGATTTTGCGGCCGACAACCGATGTGCGATCAAACTGTCGATCCGCGGGTCTTTTATCACTTCTACTTCGCCGCGAGTTTGTGCAGAAGAAAATGCAGACAAAAAAAGTACCGATAAAAAAAGCATCCAGGCCGATAACAGCCGGATGCTTCTTTTAGCACATAAATTTAAGTGAACCATGGTGTTGCTTGGTTTTAATTGGAAAGCCATTACGCCATGCCAACACCATGACAATTTTTATATTTTTTACCGCTTCCGCAAGGGCAAGAATCGTTACGGCCAATCTTTTGCTCTACTTTAACCGGCGTTGGTTTTTGCAGTTCGCGTGTGTCTTCATCCGGCACACCATTGGTTTCGTGCACCAATTGTGGTTTTGAAATGCGCATTTGGCGCATGTCCAATTTTGGTTCCGGCCTTGCTTCCCGCACTTCTTCCGGTTGTTGCTGAACCGGGATGCCTCCTTTAAACAAGAAACTTACAATTTCTTTGTTGACGTTTGAAAGCATCTGACGGAACAATTCAAAAGCTTCAAACTTGTAAACCAACAGCGGGTCTTTTTGCTCGTAAACTGCGTTTTGTACGGATTGTTTCAGCTCGTCCATTTCGCGCAAATGCTCTTTCCAGGCATCGTCAATAAAGGTTAAAACCACGTTTTTTTCGAAAGATTTAACCACTTCATGCCCTTCGTTTTCCACCGCTATTTGCAACGGAACGGCGACTTGAATACCATGAACGCCATCGGTAAACGGAACAATGATGTTTTCGATCATGTTGCCGCGCGTGTCGTAAACGTCCTTTAAAACCGGATAAGCTTGTTTGGCTATCGCTTCGGATTTGCGTTTGTAATATTCGTTGATTTCATGGAAAGCAGTTTCCACCAAAACCGGCGTTGTTTTGGCAGCGAAATCATCATGCGTGATTTCGGTATCTACAGAAAACAAACGGATCATTTCCAATTGGAAACCTTCGTAGTTGTTGGCGTCTTTAAACTCGGTGACCACGTCTTCGGCAACGTCAAAAATCGTATTGTTCAGGTCAACATCCAAACGTTCGCCAAACAACGCATTTTTACGGCGCGTGTAGATAACGGTTCGTTGCGAGTTCATCACATCATCGTATTCCAGCAAACGCTTGCGGATACCAAAGTTGTTTTCTTCCACTTTTTTCTGCGCACGCTCAATGGATTTGGTGATCATGGAATGCTGGATCACTTCGCCTTCTTCGATACCCATCCGAACCATCAGGCCCGAAATACGCTCTGAACCGAACAAACGCATCAAATCATCTTCCAAAGAAACAAAGAATTGGGAAGAACCCGGATCGCCCTGACGGCCGGAACGGCCGCGCAACTGCCTGTCAACACGGCGCGATTCATGGCGTTCTGTACCCACAATGGCCAAACCGCCAACCTCTTTTACGCCTTCGCCCAGTTTAATATCTGTACCACGGCCGGCCATGTTGGTAGCGATGGTAACCGTGCTTCTTTTACCTGCTTCGGCTACAATTTCCGCTTCCCGTTGGTGCATTTTCGCGTTCAAAACGTTGTGCTTGATGCCACGTAGTTTTAACATCCGGCTTAACAATTCCGAAATTTCTACCGAAGTTGTACCCACCAAAACCGGCCTTCCGGCTTGGGTTAAATTCACAATTTCGTCTGCAACAGCGTTATATTTTTCGCGCATGGTGCGGTACACCAAATCTTGCCGGTCAGAACGGCTTGCAGGCGTATTGGTTGGGATTTCCACCACGTCCAGTTTGTAAATTTCCCAAAACTCGCCGGCTTCTGTAACGGCCGTACCCGTCATACCGCACAATTTGTGGTACATCCGGAAATAGTTTTGCAATGTAACCGTGGCAAACGTTTGTGAAGCATCTTCCACTTTCACGTTTTCTTTCGCTTCGATGGCCTGGTGCAAACCATCGGAGTAACGGCGGCCATCCAGCACACGGCCGGTTTGCTCATCCACGATTTTTACTTTGCCATCATCCAAAATATATTCAGTATCGCGCTCGAACAATGTGTAAGCTTTCAGCAATTGGTTAACGGAATGAATACGTTCCGATTTGATAGAAAAATCGCGCATCAGTTCATCTTTCTTGGCTACTTTTTCTTCGGAAGATAAACTTGATTTTTCGATTTCGGCAACTTCTGTCCCCACATCAGGCATCACAAAGAAATGCGGGTCTTCACCGGAAGTCGTAATCAGTTCAATACCTTTTTCCGTCAATTCAACCTGGTTGTTTTTTTCATCAATCACAAAGTAAAGTTCGGTATCTACTTTCGGCATTTCCTTGTTCTGGTCCTGCATGTAATAGTTTTCGGTTTTGTTCAGCACCGTTTTGATGCCTTGCTCACTTAAAAACTTAATCAACGCTTTGCTTTTTGGCAAACCACGATGGGCACGCAACAAGGCCAAACCGCCTTCATCCACGCCGCTTTTACCTTCGGTAATTTGCTTTTTGGCTTCGTTTAATTTAGTGTTGACCAGGCTTTTTTGTGCATTTACCAACCGTTCGATGCGTGGTTTCAACTCATAAAACTCGTGTTCATCGCCACGCGGAATCGGGCCGGAAATAATCAACGGCGTACGGGCATCATCAATTAAAACCGAATCCACCTCATCCACCATGGCATAATGCAATTTGCGCTGCACCAATTCTTCCGGACTGCGTGTCATATTGTCACGCAAATAATCAAAACCAAATTCATTGTTGGTTCCGAAAGTAATATCAGCCAAATAAGCGTTGCGGCGTTCTTCCGAATTTGGTTCGTGCCGGTCAATACAATCCACCGATAATCCGTGAAACTCGTACAACGGCCCCATCCATTCACTATCCCGGCGAGCCAGGTAATCGTTCACCGTTACAATATGTACGCCTTGTCCGGCCAGTGCGTTTAAGTAAGCCGGCAACGTGGCAACCAAAGTTTTACCTTCACCCGTCGCCATTTCGGCAATTTTTCCCTCATGCAAAACGATACCGCCGATCAACTGCACATCGTAATGCACCATGTTCCAGGTAACTTCGTTTCCGGCAGATATCCAGGAATTGTGGTGGATGGCTTTATCGCCCGAAATCAAAACGTTCTTTTTAAAAGCTGCCAGTTCACGGTCAAAATCCGTCGCGGTAACTTCCAAAGTTTTGTTGTTGGCCAAACGTCGCGCTGTTTCTTTTACCACCGCAAAGGCTTCGGGCAAAATCTCCATTAAAACCACTTCCAGCTCTTTGTTGCGGTCTTTTTCCAGCTTGTCAATTTCTGTATAAAGCTCTACTTTGCGGTTAACTTCCAGGGTTTGGTCGTTTTCGGCTTCGTCTTTCGCTGCTTTTATTTGCGCGTCTATTTTTTCCAGAGCAGATGCAATGCGTGCTTTAAAATCCAGCGTTTTGGCACGCAGTTCATCATTGCTGATTTGGTCCAGCTTGGCAAATTCTGCTTTTATTTTTTCTACTAAAGGCTGTACACCTTTAACATCCCTTTCCGATTTATTGCCGAAAAGTTTACTGATAAATCCCAACATGTTGTAATCTCTAAGATAAAAAACTCCATTTGCAACAATTGCGCCAGCGGCAACCGAAGTCATAATGGCAGGTAAAATTACGGATTTTGATTGAAAACTGCATCCTTTAGCTTAATGCTCATGCAGGTTTTGATCGTACTTCTTTTATCAACCTAAATTTAGTATCGAAATTAAACTGTTTTTATTATATTTGAGTATGGACAAGCTTTCAGATTTCATCACGGTTGATCCAAATATCCAATTTGGAAAACCCGTTTTTAAAGGGACACGCGTACCGGTGCAAAGTTTATTTTGGCATTTGCAAGAAGGAATTTCTATTCATGATTTTCTGGAAGACTTCCCAAGTGTAAGTCTGGAGCAAGCCCAACGTGTGATTGCGTGGGGCGCAAAACATTTTGAACTTCCTGAATGCATTTTGGATGAAACTATTATTGGATGAAAATCTGCTTAAAAACAGAATCGAATGTATTTTCATTGCCGTTGGCTTTAGCCAACGGAGCAATAGCAGGCAGAGAAAAGGCTTTAGCCAAAAAAGCAGTTTTATATTAGGCTAAAGCCTGCTTTACAATTTGCTGCAACCGTTGGCTGAAGCCAACGGCAATGAATTTCTATCATTTTTCATTAGGTGCAGATCTTTATCCTACCCAATTACGAAATTTAGTTGTTCCGATAAATCCTCGCTCTTTCTTCCCGCAAATTCTATCTTTGGCTTTATGAATATCCTGCTCCTTGGTTCTGGCGGAAGAGAAAGTGCTTTTGCCTGGAAGTTATCGCAAAGCCCAAAATGCGAACGCTTGTTTATTGCGCCCGGCAATGCCGGAACCGGAATTTACGGCCAAAACGTCAACATCAGCGTGAACGATTTCGAAGCAATCAAAAATTTAGTGTATAAAAACAGCATTGATCTGGTTTTGGTTGGCCCGGAAGAACCGCTGGTAAACGGTATCCACGATTTTTTTCTGGCAGATGAATCGCTTAAAAATATTCCGGTAATCGGTCCGCAAAAGCAAGCCGCACAGTTAGAAGGCAGCAAAGATTTTTCTAAAGATTTTATGTTTAAAAACAGCATCCCGGCCGCTGCTTCCAAAACTTTCACCTTAGAAACTTTGGAACAGGGCCGCGCTTATCTCGCTACGCACGGTTTGCCTATCGTTTTAAAAGCTGACGGGCTGGCAGCCGGAAAAGGCGTTTTAATTTGTACCAGTTGGGAAGAAGCACAACAGGAATTTACCTCGATGCTGCGCGATGCAAAGTTTGGTGCGGCAAGTGCTAAAGTGGTGGTCGAGCAGTTTTTGCAAGGCATCGAGCTTTCTGTTTTTGTGCTCACCGATGGCAAAAATTACAAAATTTTGCCCGAAGCCAAAGATTACAAACGCATTGGCGAAGGTGATACCGGTTTAAATACCGGCGGCATGGGTTCGGTTTCCCCGGTTCCGTTTGCCGATGCTGTTTTTATGGCCAAAGTGGAAGAGCGGATCGTTGTCCCAACCATAAAAGGATTGCAAAAAGACAACATTCCGTACAAAGGCTTTATTTTTATTGGTTTGATGAATTGCGGCGGCGAACCTTACGTGATCGAATACAACTGCCGCATGGGCGATCCGGAAACGGAAAGTGTTTTGCCACGGATCGAAAATGATCTGGTGGAAATTTTACAAGCCGTTGCCGAAGAAAGATTGAACGAAATCAACCTAAAAATTTCCGATCAAGTTGCGGCAACGGTGGTTTGTGTGGCCAGCGGTTATCCTGGCGATTATGTGAAAGATAAAACCATCACCGGCATCGAAAATGTGCGTGGCTCCTTTGTTTTTCATGCCGGAACGAAGCTGGAAAATGAAGCAATTAAAACCGCTGGCGGACGTGTTTTAGCAATTACCAGTTTGCAAAACACCTTATTTGAAGCCGTACAACAAGCCACGTTAGATGCTGCCCGCACTTATTGGGACGGCCGCGTTTTCCGGAAAGATATTGGCTTTGATTTGTTATGATGATTTTTATAGGGTAAAAGAAGCATCGGTATAAAAAAAGAAGCACCAGATTTAGTTAAAACCTGATGCTTCTTTTACCACTATATTTTTGTTACTTCAGCAGTTTCGCCAGCGTTTGTTCCAACTCTTCGCCGCGTAAATCTTTGGCAACAATTTTTCCGGTCGGGTCAATTAAAAAGTTGCCGGGAATAGAACGAACGCCGTACAAAGCTGCCACCTGGTTGTTCCAAAATTGCAAATCGGAAACGTGGTTCCAAGCTAAACCATCGTCCTTAATGGCTTTCAACCAAGCTTCTTTTCCGTTCGGCCGATCCAAAGAAACGCCCAAAACCGTAAAGTTTTTGGTTTTATACTGATTGTAAACTTTCACCACATTTGGGTTTTCCTGACGGCAAGGCTGGCACCACGAAGCCCAAAAATCCAGCAATACGTATTTTCCTTTAAAAGAAGACAAAGAAACCGGTTTGCCGTCAGGGTCGTTTTGCGTAAAATCCGGCGCGATAGAACCAACAGCAGTAGCTTTTAACTTGTCTAAAGCCGCTTTGTAGGCTTTTCCGTTTTCTGAATTTTGGATGGCGGGTGCCAAAGTGCTGAACAAAGGCATCACTTCACTATAATCCGGAGCCGGGCCGGCAAAAGAACGCAAAGCATCCAAACTTACAAAAGAAGCCGGGTTTTGCTGGATAAACTTTTTGAGTACTGCTTTTTGCTCGTTTTGCAGCGCTGTGTATTTTTCAACCAGTTTCGGCCGTTCCGCTTCCGGCGTTTTTTGGTATTCGTTGTTCAGCACAACCGCTTTATCCAGCACAGGTTTTATAGCTGCGGCCAGTTTTGCATTGTCATCATTTAATTTTGAACCGCTAACTTTGGCTTTTTTTAACGAATCGGTTCCGGCAACCAAAATGTTGCCGTTTTCCAGGTACAAATTCATTACGTCGGCATCGCGCCCTAAACTGTTAATGCCAATTCCGGTATGGTCGAGCAATAAAAGAGCCTGAGTCGGCAGGTTTGTATTTCCCTTAAATTCGAAAACACCATCTGCCAAAACAGCAGAATCGGTTACATTTTTATCTTTCTCCCGATGCAATAAATAAACCTTTGCAGGCGCATTCAGCTTACCAATTTTACCTTTTACATCATAATTGCCGGTTTGCGCACTGGCCAGAAAAGGCAAGGCTACCAGCGTTGAAAACAAAATCTTTTTCATTTAATAATTTTTAGGTGATAAAAGAAGCATATTATAAAATCGGAAAGACCAAAAGTCGGAAAGCAAAACCGTCTAAAAAAACACTTTCAACTTTTGGGTTAAAATTCCCACACTTATTTTTAGGTGATAAAAGAAGCATCAAAATTGACTGGCTCAAAATTAATCAAATCAATTTTTGATAAGTGCGCCACCAAAGATCGGGCATTTCGCCAGAAACAGCTAATAAATAATCGTCGTAATGGCAAGGCACCAAATGGAAACGCTCGTTTTTTGAACCAGCCGAAGGATACGGGATTTGCATCCACCAGCGGTCAGACTTTTTACTTTTTACAAAAACCAACTCGTGTTCTTTATGCTTTAAACTCGTTTTGTAGATTAAATATTGTGATTTTGGGTGAAGCGGGAAATCTTTTTTGCGGTTGTAAAAGCCATCAATAAAATACCAGATCATTTGCGAAAGCAACATCGCCGTTTGTCCGTTGCTATCGTAAGCCGGGTTAAATTCGTAAAAACCGATGGAACTGAGCTTATCGTTAAAACCGGCATAACGGCAAATCTGACAAGCTTCTTCCCCATAAAAACCGTTCGGAACAGCGTTAAAATTGGCCCCGGCATCAGACGAACGAATGGCGCCAACATCAAAACTGATCATGCTGGCATTGCGGATAATGGGTTCTGTGGATTGTATTTTTCCGCTTAAATTCCCCAACCGGTGGGTATCAAAAAACAGCTTGTCCATCATTTGCAAACGTTCCTGGTTTACCAAATACGTTTGGTAGCCCAGGTTGCTGAAGTTGAACAGCATGTCCGGCTCATGCATCAAAATTTTGTTGAGGTAAGAAGCAGAAGTTGTTTCAATTTGATCGGGAAAAGGGTCGTCTTCCATATCCAAATGTGCATCAACAATCACCAGATCAACCTTTTGCTCCAAGGCTTCGTAAGCCAAATACTGCGCGTAGGTTAAATCCTGGCTGCCGCCGATGATGATCGGCAAAATATCCATTTTAATCAGTTCGGCAACTACTGTTTTTAGGGCGATGTACGTATCGGTTACCGTTTTGCCGCGACGGATGTTGCCCAAATCGGCGATCTTGGTTTTGTAACCGCCTTCGTACAATTGGTACAGCTTTTCGCGGATGTAATCCGGCCCCAAAGCGCAACCTGTATTGCCATCGGCGTTGCGGTCTTCTTGCACACCAATCAAAGCAAGGTCAGGTTTTTGGTTTTCCAGATCGGGAAAATGATCGGTAAAAACAGCCATACAAGTGCCCAGCCGGCCTTTTATAAAAGCGTTTTCAGGCAGCAAACGGCCAGCCTCAACAGGCGTAAAAAAATCAACTAAAGACATTTAAGCAGCATAAATAACTGCGGGCAAATATCTGTTATTTATAAGAAAGAACTGAATTTATAGTGGTAAAAGAAGCATTTCCCATTTAAATAAGGTTTAATTGTAAACCCCTTTTTGCTATTCCTCTACATTTAATTCAAGGCTCTTATTGTTTAATATAAATTTTATCAGTTGTTAATCTTACTTTAATATGATGATTTTTTCATAAACGAAAAAATCCAATATTTTAATGTTTTTTGCAGAAAAGAAAGGATAAAATCCATATTCAGGCGCATTGGAATTGCGTAAATTGAAACGGGTTTTCTCATCTGAAAGATCAATAATAGCTATTCCCCCTATCACACTTTCCGGAAGTTTTATCAATTTTGAAACTAACTCATTTGAAAACATTTCTTTAATCCAACTTCTGTAAAATAATTAAAAAAAGTTTAAAAACTGATATTTTGATTCTTCTTGAATTTTCTCCTGCTTAATGCTTCTTCACCAAATTATTCAAAATCATCCTGCTCGAATCCGTAACCATCCGTGTACTGTCCTGCGGTATAAAATGGCGTTTAAAAGCAACCAAAGCAGCGGTAGAATCGCGGGTGTCATAGCCAATTAAACGCATGGCTTGTACGGTATTGAAGTTGGTGGAAACAGAATCCAGTTTCGCATCATACCAATTGCCAAAACCATGATCGGCCAAAATTTTCCAGGGGAAATATTTGTTCGGGTCGTTTTTGCGGGTTGGCGCAATATCCGCGTGGCCAATAAAATTTGCTGTGGGAATGTTGTATGTTTTTTTAAGCGTAGTCAGTAGCGTCAACAAACTGTTGATCTGCGCTTCGGGGAAAGGCACAAAGCCATTGTTGTCCAGCTCAATCCCGATGGAGTTGCTGTTGATATCGGTGTTGCTGCCCCAACGCGCGTTTCCGGCTTGCCAGGCGCGCAGGTAATCGTTCAGCAGGTGGTAAACTTTGCCGTCTTTGCCAATCAAATAATGTGCGCTCACTTGTGTTCTGGGCAACGTAAATGTTTTTAAGGTTTGTTCCGTCGAGTTTTGTGCAGTGTGATGGATGATGACGTAATTGGGTTTGCGCAAGTTGAAATTGGTAGTGCCCACCCAATCTTTTTTTTCGGGCGAAGTTATGCCGGGCGTTGTTGGTGGAATCTGACCGATAATCTTCGCATATTCCTTGGCCTGCTGCTTATAAGAACGGTTGGTAATAGCATAAGGATTGGTGGCGCAACCGGCTAGCAGCAAAGTTGCGGCCGTAAACCAAGACAGGTAAGTTAAAATTGGGGCAGCGGTATTTTTCATGGTAGAAGCAAGATAGGAAAAATCGGTTTAACAAATATTGACGTGTATAGAAAAACGCCATTTTCTATACACGTCGTTGTTCATATGTATAGAAAAAGCCGTTTTTCTATACATATCGTTAATTCAAATACTTCTTTTACCTACTTAAAATGGATAACGCAAACTCAATCCGTTCCACCATTTCCTGATTGCCCAACACTTCTGCAATATCAAAAACTGCCGGGCCAAATTTGCCGCCAACCAAAATAATGCGGAAAGGCAGCATCACTTCGCTAATTTTAATCCCTTTTTCTACAACCAAAGCTTTAAAAGTGGTTTCAATGTTTGCAGCGTTCCAGCCTTCAATTTCCTGCGATTTTTGGATAAACGCAATAAAAAAATCTGTTTTGGCATCGTTCCATTTGGGTTGAATGCTTGGCCAATCGATGGAATTTTCCGCAGGTTTTTGGAAGAAGTAAGCCGAATGTTCGTAAAAATCCGTCAGCAACGTGCAACGGTCTTTTACCAGATCAATGATTTTTTTAAGCTGAGGATGGTTTTCTGCAAAAATATCATGCGCCCGCAAAACCGGGATCACATCCGATATTAAATTGGAAGCCGAACTTTGTTTGATCCATTCATGGTTGAACCATTTGGCTTTCTCAAAATCAAACTGCGCGCCTGCTTTACTGATGCGGTCCATCGAAAACTGCTCTGTCAGTTCCTCCAACGAAAAAATTTCCTGGTCGGTTCCGTTGTTCCAGCCCAAAAGTGCCAGCAGGTTCACAAAAGCTTCGGGCAAAAAACCCAACTCGCGGAAACCTTGTGTTAATTCTCCGTTTTTTGGATCAGTCCAATTCATCGCATAAACGGGGAAACCAAAAATATCACCATCGCGTTTGCTCAGTTTTCCGTGTCCGTCTGGCCTTAAAATCAAAGGCAAATGCGCCCATTGCGGCATTTCATTTTTCCAGCCTAAATATTCCCACAAAAGCAAATGGACGGACGCCGATGGCAGCCATTCTTCCCCGCGGAAAGCATGGGTAATTTTCATCAGGTAATCATCCACCACAACCGCTAAATGGTATGTCGGCATTCCATCAGCTTTTAACAAAACTTTATCGTCCACCTGACTGGTTTCAAAATTAACGCGGCCGCGTATCATATCCGTAAACCCAATCGTTTCGTCCACCGGCATTTTGATGCGGATCACGTGCGGCGTTCCTGCATCCAGCAAATCATGCACTTCTTTTACCGGCAAAAAAATGGAGTTGCGCAGTTCGTTTCGGTGCGTGTGGCCGTATTGAAAATTTAGGGTTTCGGTTCGTTTTTGCTCCAGTTCTTCCGGCGTGTCAAAAGCGTAGTAAGCGTTTCCCTGGGCTACCAACTGCTCGGCGTACTGGCGGTACAACGCTTTCCGTTCGCTTTGGCGGTACGAGCCGTATTCGCCGCCGGCGTGCGGGCCTTCATCCGGCGTGATGCCGCACCAGTTTAGGCAATCTAAAATGTATTCTTCGGCGCCTGCTACAAAGCGCGTTTGGTCGGTATCTTCAACCCGTAAAATAAAATCGCCGCCGTTTTGCCGGGCGAACAAATAGTTAAAAAGGGCAGTGCGCATGCCGCCCAAATGCAGGCCGCCGGTTGGGCTTGGCGCAAAACGGACTCTTACTTTAGCAGACATTGTATAAAATTAAGTGGTAAAAACAGTATTTGTTTAGGGCCTGTTTAAAATTTATTGATCAAAGTTTCGATGCTTCTTTTACCACCTAAAAATCATCGGGCAATTGGGTTTTGATTTGTTTAGGTTGATGGTTCAAACACCAATTTTTATAGGGTAAAAGAAGCATCGGCATTTTTTCTTGTATAAATTTAAACAGGCCCTTAATTAAAGCAAAGATAAGTTTTAACCTTGTAGATTAAGGTTGAAGTACAAAAGCAAAGCCAAATTATGAGCGCAGAGGCAATATTACAGGGCAATTCCCGTATCCTGAAACGGATGAACCCTTATGAACATAAACGCCAGTGGAACTATCTGTTGCTGGTCTTTGCCGCCATTATTGCCAGCGGGTCTTTGTTTTACACCAATTACCTGGTTAAAAACATTGCGAAATCCGAACATACGCGTGCCGAAATCTGGGCGAAAAGTATGCAACAGCAACTGTCTTCGGATGACAACAACTTTTTAAACTATGTTTTTGCGGTCCGCGACAGCCTTTCCGTCCCGGCCATTATTACGGATGAAAAAGGCGATTTTATTTCTTCCAAAGGCTTAGATTCAACCAAAACCTTTATTGATACGCGCGAAAAAGGGAAAGTTGAAATTAAACACGCCGGGCCACAGTACGACCCGCAGTATTTTAAAGATGAGCTGGAATCCATGAAATCCCAACATGCGCCCATCAAGTTGGACATCAGCCAAAGCATGTTTGGCAAAACCTACTGGCTGGTTTATTACAAAGATTCGATGTTGTTAACGCAGCTCAAAATTTTCCCGTACGTGCAACTGCTGCTCATCGCGGTGTTTTTGCTGGTGGCTTATACAGCGTTTAATTCGTCCCGAAAATCAGAACAAAACCAGGTTTGGGTTGGCCTGGCCAAAGAAACGGCGCACCAGTTGGGCACGCCTATTTCTTCGCTGATGGCCTGGATCGAGTTGCTGAAAGATAAGTTTAATGCCGAGAACGACCCGCTTTTGCTGGAAATGGACAACGATGTAAAGCGACTGGAAATTGTGGCCGACCGTTTTTCTAAAATCGGATCTAAACCGGTGTTGGAAGTGCATTCGGTTTATGAGGTGGTGAAAGATTACGTGGATTATTTTAAAGTCCGCGTTTCCAACAAAATCAGTTTTGATTTGAGCGGAGACCAGCATTTAAAAGCCGGTTTAAACATTCCGCTGTTTGATTGGGTGCTCGAAAACCTGTTGAAAAACGCCGTGAACGCCATCGAAGGAACCGGCCAGATTAGAGTTTTTATCCGCGGAAGTGTTTCTAAAAAACTGATTTATATTGATGTGAGCGATACTGGAAAAGGCATTCCGCGTTCCAAGTTTCTCACGGTTTTTCGTCCGGGCTACACTACGCGCAAACGTGGCTGGGGATTGGGCTTATCGTTGACCAAAAGGATGATTGAAAATTACCACAACGGGCAAATTTTTGTCAAAGATTCTGAACTGGGCAAAGGCACCACGTTTCGCATTGTTTTAAAAAGAATGGACGCATGATAACCAAACCTCAGCCCGACGAATACGCACCTTTTTATCAGGGTTATATTAACCAGGTTGGCGACGACGATGTGCTGGAAAAGCTATCTTCCAACCGAAAAAAAACCTACTACTTCTTTTTGTCCATCCCACCGGAAAAAGCAGATTTTGCTTATGCCGAAGGAAAATGGTCTGTAAAAGAAGTATTAGGCCATATGATTGATACGGAACGGATTATGGCTTACCGCCTGCTCCGGTTTGCGCGTGCCGATCATCATCCGCTGGCAGGTTTTAACGAAAACTTTTATGTTTCCAGGGCGAATGCTAAAAACCGGGATTTGGAAGATCTGGCAGACGAGTTTAGCGATTTGCGCAAAGCCAATTTGTACCTGTACCAAAACCTGGACGAAGAGCAATTGCGCAGAAAAGGCACGGCCAGCAATGCCATCGTTTCGGTAAAAGCGTTGTTGTATATCATTGCCGGCCACGAGTTGCACCACCTTAAAATCATTCGGGAAAGATACTTGTAAAAGAGGTTTTAGAGTTCTTTTTGCTTGTTGGCTTTGTTTTCGATGAAGTAAGAAATCAGCAAACCAATTCCGCCAAAAATGGCAATCAATCCAAAATAAACAGCATCCGAATCGATACCACGATCGGTAAAAACCCATTGGTTTAACATAAAGGCTATAAACAAACCTAATCCTGAGCCAATCAGCAATAAACCAAAAGTTAGTGTGAAAGCGGGATTACTTTGCCGTTGTTTTGGTAAATCTGCATTTGGATCCATGCCGCGTTCTATCATGGTCATTCTTTCTTTATTTTTTAAATGATAAATTCCAAAAATCATGGCAAACAAACCAAGTGGAACTAAAATTGGAATTAAAAGAGCGATGTTGTTCATTTTCTTAAAGTTTTAAAAAGTGAATTAATTGTTTTTGGAAGCTATGACCACACCTTTTTAAACCAGGTTACAGCATCGGCATAAAATAATTTTAGGTGGATAAAAGAAGCATAGGTTTTTCTTTGTCCGTTCTTTTTGCTTGAACAAAAAGAACCAAAAATTCAAGAATGCCGGATCGCCTCCGGGCGGCATTCCTCCCCTCGCTCCTGGGTGGCTATCTTGCAAGCGGACCTGCCAATTCAACAAAAACAGGTACGCCCTTTTCATTCACCTAATTTATGCCGATAAAAGAAGCATGAAGAAAGTCGAAAAAGTCGGAAAGCCTTTTGTCATTTCGCACCGAAGGGAGGAATCTTCTTTCAAAAACAAAAATCTAACTGTTTTGAAGAAGATTCCTCCCTTCGGATCGGGATGACAGCAAAGTTCGGGATAGCAAAAGCGCGCATTCCGAAGCGGCAGATCATCGCCCAGACGCGGAAAGGCCCGACAAAACGCCCGGAGGGATCGGGTTTGTCTTGAATTTTTGGTTCTTTTTGTTCAAGCAAAAAGAACGTTAAATAAAAAGAATCGCCAAATTTATACCGATAAAAGAAGCATCAACTGTAACCTCATCTTAATTCCAAGCGTCAGAGCAAATAATTGATGCAAAAAGAGCTAACGGATATCGAACTGATTGAACTGGTTTTGGCCGGCAACCAATCTGCTTACGCGGATTTGGTGAAACGCCACCAGCGCTATGCGTTTACACTGGCTTTGCGTTTTACCAAAAGCCGCGAAGATGCCGAAGAAGTAGCGCAGGATAGCTTCGTAAAAGCGTATAAAAGTTTATCGGCTTTTCAGCAGCAATCCAAATTTACAACCTGGTTGTACAGCATTGTTTATACCACGGCGATGAATTTTCTTCGGAAGAAAAAACTAAAGACCGATTCGATGGACGACGATGCTGTTTTTACCCAGGTAAATTTGCTGGCTTCGGATTTGAAGTTGGACAGCACCGAACAAAAATCAAGATCGTATTATGTAAATTTAGCGATTAGTCAACTGTTGCCGGACGATGCCACAATCATCACGTTGTTTTATCAGGGCGAACAATCGTTGGAAGAAATTGCGCAGGTGGTCGGTATGGAAACAAATACGGTTAAAGTAAAACTGCACCGCGCCCGCCATCGTTTAAAAGAAAAACTGGAAGGCTTGTTAAAACAGGAAGTGAGGGAATTGTTATGAACGAAACAGAAGAACAGCTTTGGAATTATATAGACGGTTTTTGTACCGAAGATGAGCGAAAAGCCATCGAAATATTGCTAACAAGCGATGCCAATTATCGGAATAAATACGCTGAATTAAAGGCTTTTGAAGCAAACATGCCATCGCTCGGTATAGAAGAACCATCCATGGGTTTTACTTTTAAAGTGATGGAAAACATCCGGGCAGAACAGGCGCGCGTGCCTTTAAAAACGCGTATCAATACCGGGATTATCGGCGCAATCGGTGCTTTTTTTATCTGTACAATTTTGGTGTTGTTGGGTTTCGTTTTGGTGAGTGTGGATTGGTCTGCGCCGTCGCCGGTTCATCTGCCCGAAATAAAAATCCCGCCGGTAACCAATTATTTAAATCCGGTGGTAATCAAAGGGTTTTTGTTTTTTGATGTGGTTTTAGGATTGTTTTTTTTAGACCAATATTTCAGAAAGTTTTTCATCCGGCAGAAATAACGCTAATTTTAAGAACAAATTTGTTTTTAAATCAGTTGAACAACTATGGCAAAAGCAACAATATCCGTAATCGAAGCATTGCGCAAAACAGCAGCAAACCTGCAAAACAAAGCGCCTTACCAATGGGGCCATATGGGCAGCTGTAATTGCGGCAATTTGGCACAAGTGGTTACAAATCTGGACAAAGCGGCTATACACCGGGAAGCGATGCGCCGACACGGCGATTGGAACGAACAATTATTTGATTACTGTCCGCAAAGCGGCTTGCCTTTCGATCATATTATTGACACAATGTTGGAGTTTGGTTTTACCCGGGCAGACCTGGCACATTTGGAAAAACTGTCAGACGAACACATTTTGGCCAATTTGCCGCAAGGGAAACAATACCTGCGGCACAACAAAAGCGAGGATGTGATAAAATATTTAAACTCCTGGGCAAATTTATTGGAAAACCAATTGGTTTCTGGTATGGTAATTGATAAATCTTTATTTGAACCAGTAGCAATATTGGTTTAATTGTGATAAGGTTTAGGTTGAAAGCTCCACGGACACCGTTTCGTGGGGCTTTTATTTTTATATTAAATTTTAGGCGGTAAAAGAAGCATCGTCCATAAACCCCTTCAAAATAAAAAAACCAGTTAAATGATTTTTCATCACCTAACCGGTTTCAATATTAATCTTTAAAGAAGTTGCGGAATTAATTTTCCGTATCCCTCGGCGCAACTTTGTTTACAAAAAACAAAGCACTCAGCAAGCCCAATACGCCGCCAATCAAAATCCATAAAAAAGTGCCTTTTACAATATCACCGGTTATCATCCCAGCTAACAATCCAACGATATAATATAAGTTGTCAAAACTTTTAACTTCTTGTGTTTCCTGATTTTCCATAATGCTGTTTTTACGGCGGTAAAATTAACCGAATAATTGGTAGCCGCCTAATGCTAATTGTTATTTTTTGGTTTGCTGATTAAGTTGATGAACAAACGGTACGCGCCCGCCACACCGGCAGGCAGTTCCCGAAAAAACACCAGCGACGTATAAACAAAGCGGCCTTTGCCATAATCGGCAACCAATAAAGCGCCATTGTTGGGCTGTTCGTTCGGGTCGTTCATTGCTAAAACCGTCCGGTATTTTGGGTCAATGTCTGTAGCAAAATAAATGCCGCGTTCCTGTATCCAGCCTTTAAAATCCTGATTGGTTATTTTATTGGGATAATTTAAAACCGGGTCATTTGGGTTGAGCAGCGTTACCGACGCGTTTTCATCCGTAACCCGAACGTTTACAATCCGGAACGGATACGGGCCGATTTGGTTGGTTACCAGGTTTGCATTGGTGTTGTACTGCACCAGCAAATTGCCGCCGTTTTTTACATAGTCCAGCAGCTTCGGCTCTTCCACCGTTAAACGACTGTTGATATTAAAAGCGCGGACACCGATAATAATGGCATCAAAATTAGCCAGGTTTCCGTTTAAAATTTCATTTTCTGATAAGATGGAAACCTGATACCCAACCTGGCGCAAAGCTTCCGGCACCAAATCCCCTGCACCAGGCAAATAGCCAATCCGTTTGCCGCTTACTTTTAAATCTACCTTAACCAGTTTTGCCTGAGCAGGCGGAAAATAAGTGATGTTCGGGATATGATCATAAATAATTTGGTGTATGCTTTGCGTAAAAGTTTTGCCGTTCACCTGTGTAATCGCTTGTATCGTATCCGTTTCGTTTTTGCTGATGCCGACAGAGGTAACCGAAAAAACGGCCGTCCATTCGTCGCCCAATTTTTTGCCGGTAAAAGAAGCATTGGCTGGTGTAATTTTCCATCCCGCAGGCGCTTTTAAACGCACCGAACCGCTGCTGTTGGTAAAGCTTTTTAGTTTAACCACCATTTGTTTAGGCTGGTTATTGCTGAAAATATAAACCTGCTGATCCAAATTAGCGGTAACCGGCGGCGTAATTTCTAAAGGCTGGTAAACTTCGCCACGAACCGGGCTAACGTATTTGTACATCAATTGCCTTTGCAGGTTTAGTAAATGTCCGTAAATTACAAATTGCCAATTTACCGTAACCGGATCAGGGTTTTCGGGATAGCCAACCAATTCCTGGTTCGCAACCGGATAGCTTTCATGGATCTGTGCGCCATCCAGCCAGTACGGCTGCGTTATTTTTTTAGCATCAGTTTTACTATTTAAATTAAGTATTTGATTGGCCGGCAATAAAGTGCTAAATGTGCTTTTTTGATCGCCAGCCTCAATTCCAACCAACTTAATATTGCTGCCCGAGCGGTTTATTACCTGGTTTAAGATGCTGATGCTGTCGCCAAGGGCATAAGTTGGGCTAAGGGCATAACTTTCCAGCCACAGCCCGGCGCAAGCCGGTATCATTAAATTCAGTTCTTTTATTTTTTGTACTTTCCAATACGGATCGGTCAGTTTTTGTACCGAGGCATAAATGTCCATCAGCAGCGGCAAAGATTTTGTGGGTTCGGCTGGGTTAAAACTTTTAAGCAGGTCGTTAACGCGAATATTGATCGCATCGCCGCCCGCCACTCTTTTCCAGGTCGTGTTGATGCCGTCCATCAAATCCGTATGCGGTGCTTCACCTAAAATCGTTTTAAAAAACTCGTAAGATTGTCCGCGTTGTTTGGCCGTGCCAAAACCCTGACTTTTATGGTTAGAACGGCTGTCGGCAGCAATTTCGCCATAACCTTTTCCCAGCAAAGTGTTGTAAACGCCAACATCAATTTTAAACTGGTCTGGCCGCGTTGTATCGTTTCCGCCAAAGTTAAACGTGTTCCACAACAAACGTTTGGCTTGCCAGGGCTGTACAAATTGTAACTGTTCGGGGAAGCGTTTAGGATCGGCAGCGGCCGCAAAAGCTTCTTGCGCCAAAATTGCGGATGCGGTATGGTGGCCATGGCCGCCTTCGCCTGTTGTCGGGAAACGGCAAATCATCACATCCGGCCTGAATTTCCGGATTACCCAAACCACATCGCCCAATACTTTTTCTTTGTCCCAAATGCGCAGTGTTTCTTCCGGGCCTTTAGAAAAACCAAAATCTTTGGCGCGGGTAAAAAACTGTTCGGCGCCATCTATGCGACGGGCAGCAAGCAGTTCCTGTGTCCGGATCAGCCCTAACAATTCCCCTTGTTCGTTGCCAATCAGGTTTTGTCCGCCGTCGCCTCTCGTAAGCGATAAATATCCTGTCCGATAGTGTTTTTCCTGCGCCAGGTAAGCCAGCAGGCGCGTGTTTTCATCGTCCGGGTGGGCGGCAACGTAAAGCACGCTTCCCAAAACAGGCAGTTTTTTTAGTTCCTGTTCGATGGAAACACGATCGGCAGGCGGGGCTGTTTGCGCCGATGCTGTTTTTAGCGATATAAAAAAGGCAATAAAAATTAAAAGATGCTTCATCATTTTTCTAAAGTAAACATTTATGGCTACTCCTCCGAAAACATTATTTGTAGCAAAGTATTCACAGCTTCCCTTTGGTTTTTATCCAACTCCCCGTCTTTCTTTATGATCCTGCTTTTATCGACCGCTTTTATCTGATCGAAGGCCAATGCTCCCGGTTTCCCCTTATGGTTGGTAAATAGCCTGGTTGGGTAAGGTTTGTTTGTTGAAGTAAAAGGTACTACGATAACGGTGCTTAGGGCAGCATTTGCTGCGTTTGGGGAAACGATAAGGCATGGCCTTATTTTCGCTATTTCTGATCCTTTAGTAGGATTTAAGTCAACCAATACCGCCTCCCACTTTTTATAAAGTTTATTCATCCAATCCGTCGTTTAGCGTTATGTCCCAATCGTTAAACTCTGGTTCGGGGCTTATATCTGCCTGGGCAAATATAGCTGCCCACTGGTTTAACGGAGGTATTGTTGGGGCGGGTTTTATGAGTATCCCATCTACAGTTGGCTCCAGTATAACCTCGGTAGTTCCTAATGATAAAGCTAACTCTTTAGGAAGCCTTACCCCTTTAGAGTTTCCTATTTGCGTTACTCTTGCATAATACGTATGTGCCATGGTGTAAAGGTAATAACTTTTATTATAACATTGCATGCTTAAAATTGTAGTCCTAAATAGGATGCAGCCATAAATACTGCTATTATCAAATAAAAGCAATAAATGTATATTTTCTTTGGTTACACTTTCTACTAATCAATCGTTTGATTAAATTTGCAGCGAAATGGAAAAAGAAAAGACCGACAAGAAGGACCGTATCCTGGATGTTGCCGAAAGGGTTTTTTCGGAGATGGGATATGACGGTGCTTCTACCCGTTTGATTTCGGGCGAAGCTAATGTGAACATGGCGATGCTGAATTATTATTTCGGATCGAAAGAAGGGTTGTTTGTTGCCGTATTTGAAAGAAAAATCTATTCTTTCAAAACTTTATTACAGCCGATTATCGGGGATGAAAATTTAAGTGCTTGGGAAAAACTGGAACGTTGCATTGATATCTACATAGACCGGATTATGGTGAACAGTTGCTTCCATAAATTGGTGAACCGGGAAATCTCTTTAAACAGGCATGGGGAAGTGAACGATAAGATTACGGATATATTGATGGTTAATGCACTGGAGTTTAAGAAAGTAATGCAGGAAGGGGTTGATAACGGCTCATTTTTTGAAGCTGCCGATATCGAGTTGTGTGTTGCCACGATTTTCGGAACCAAAAATTATATCATTAATGCCCCTCATATCGCTTCCCGGTTGCTGGGCAAAGATGTACTGAACCAGCATTTTTTGGAAACAGAAATGAACCAGCGTATGAAAACATATTTGAAAAGACTTTTAAAATCTTATTTAGTTATAGCAAATGATAGAACAAATTAATAATTCCACCCAATATGATAAAAGGGGCAGAATGCTTCTTTTAAGGCATGTTTTTTTGCTGCTGTTAATGGTTGTTTCCCTCCTGAAAGTTAACGCACAAGACCGGACACTTACTTTGGACGAAGCCGTTAAACTGGGGCTTGCCAACAGTAAAACCTTAAAATATTCCCAGTCTAAAATAGATCAGGCCGTTTCTCAATACAACCAGGCCAAAGACCGCGCATTGCCTACCGGTTCGGTAAGTTATATGTATAGCCGTGCGCAAATCCCTGCAAATACTTTAGCTTTCGGCCCAAGTAGTTTTTCTTTGCCAAAAAGTGCCAATGCCAACTTAGGGATTGCTTCTTTGGCCGAACCGATTTATGCTGGGGGAAAATTCAGGTATGCAAAAGAATCAACAGATTTACTGGTAAAAATTGCCCGTTTGGATGTTGACAATAATAGGGACCAAGTGAGTTATGGCATCATCAACGCCTATTACAACTTGTACAAAGTGCTGCAAAGCAAAAAAGTAGTGGATTCAAATTTGGTTACCGTTGATCAGCAGATCAAACAGGCGCAACGTTTTTTTGAACAGGGCATTGTTACAAAAAACGATGTTTTGCGCTTCCAGTTACAACGCTCAAACATCGAATTGAACGGGATAGAACTGGAGAGCAACCGCAAGGTAATCAACTATAACCTGGATGTGCTTTTAGGCTTGCCGGAAACCACGCAGATCAATATCAACCAGTTAAATACGTTGGATCATCCGGTACTGCCTTTAACCAATTATTTAGACAGTGCTTTTGCAAACCGTGCAGAATTGCGGCAGCTTGACTTACGTACACGGGTTGCAGAAACCAATATTAAAAACATCCGTGCAGACAAATCGCCTACGTTGGCCGCAACAGCCGGGGCATATTATGTAGATATATCCATTAATCCGCTTCCAAGCAGGGGAAATTATATTACACCACTTACCGTAGGATTAGCTTTGTCCTGGAACTTTGGAAGTCTGTGGACTAATAAAAACAGGGAATCCGAAGCACGTATCGAGCGCGACCAAACCATTATCAATAAAGGCATCACGACGGATAATTTAAAAAATGAAGTAAACGAAAATTACCAGAATTACATTGCCGCTATCAACAAGGTTAATTTACTGCAAACCGCTATTGCACAGGCAACAGAGAACAATCGCCTGCAGCAATCGCGCTACCGGAGCAATATAGCTACTGCAACAGACCGCGCCGATGCACAAACCTTGCTTTACCAAGCCCAGATTGACCTAGAGCTGGCAAAAGCCGATGCAGGGCTGGCTTACTACAATTTATTAAAATCAACCGGAAAAATCAACAAATAAAAAACCAGTAATAAAAATAATATGGCACAGGAACAGGAAACAGGCACAGAACAAGAACAACCGGCTACCAAAAAGCCGAATAGGGTAATTCCAATAATATTGGGGATTGTAATTTTAGTAGGGATTATTTTTGGGATCAAAGAATATATTTACTACAGCAAGCACGAGGATACAGACGATGCGCAAATTGATGGCGATATCAGCCCCGTAGTGGCACGCGTAGGCGGTTATGTAGATAGTATCGCATTTGAAGAAAACACACACGTAAACCAGGGCCAGCTATTGGTAAGACTGGATGACCGTGATTACAAGTTAAGATTAGAACAGGCTTTGGCGGCCCAAAAAGGTGCCGGTGCAGGTGTTGGGGTTAGCCAATCACAAATCCCGACTACCGAAGCCAATTCTGCAAGTGTACGGGCGCAGGTAGTGTCTGCAAAAGCAAGGTTAGAACAGGCCAATAAAGATTATGCAAGATATGCCAACCTGGTAGCAGATGGTTCTGTAACACAACAGCAATTCGATCAGGCCAAAGCAACCCGTGATGTTGCCCAGGCCAATTATGTTGCAGCACAGCAACAATACCGTGCGGCTCAAGAACAACTCGGTACAATCCGCAGCCAGTTGAAAGTGAGCAACACAGGTGTTAACCAGCGCCAGGCCGATGTAGATTTTGCAAAACTGCAATTGTCGTACACCAAGATTTACTCGCCTGCAAACGGTATTGTATCAAAAAAGAATGTGCAAAAAGGGCAATTGGTACAAGCCGGGCAAACGTTGTTTTCGGTAGTAAACGATAACAGTATTTACATTACTGCAAACTTTAAAGAAACCCAATTGGACAATTTGCGCAGCGGCGAAAAGGTGGACATTAATGTTGATGCTTATCCCGAACTTAAATTGCAGGGGGAAGTTTATAATTTTTCGCCGGCCACAGGTGCTAAGTTCTCCTTGTTGCCACCTGATAATGCCACAGGCAATTTTGTAAAAGTGGTACAACGTGTGCCTGTTAAAATAAAAATAAACGCAAGTAAAGAGATCATGGATAAATTGCGCCCTGGCATGAGCGTAGATGTTTCTGTTATCTATAAACAATAAAAAAAATGGCCGAAACAGGTTTTAGAAAATGGATCATCACCATAACGGTAATCACAGCTTCCTTGCTGGAGCTGATTGATACCACAATTGTAAACGTGTCTTTGCCAACCATTCAGGGAAACTTAGGCGCAACACTCGAAGACGTAGCTTGGATTACAACCGGTTACGCAGTTGCCAACGTAATTATCCTGCCAATGTCAGGCTGGCTGGGCAGTTTTTTTGGACGAAAAAATTACTTTTTGGCTTCTATTATTTTATTTACCATCGCATCATTTTTGTGCGGTAATGCTACCAGTCTAGGTGAATTGGTGGGGTTTAGGATATTACAGGGTGTTGCCGGTGGCGGGTTGATTTCAACGGCACAGGCAATTTTATTAGAAACCTGGCCACGCGAACAGGTAGGCACGGCCACTGCTTTGTTTGGTTTTGGCGCTGTTGTTGGCCCAACGGTTGGGCCAACGATTGGCGGTTATTTAACCGAGCATTTTTCCTGGCCGTGGATATTTTATGTGAACATACCGGTGGGTATCCTGGCTGCTTTTTTTACCTATACTTTTGTTCGGGCCACACCAAAAACCGGCAGGGACAAACCGATTGACTGGTGGGGGATAGCCCTTTTGGCTACTGCTGTCGGAAGTTTACAGGTAATTTTAGAAAAAGGCGAATCTGAAGACTGGTTTGCAAAAACCTACATCCTTGTATTAACCATTACTGCTGTTTTGGGCTTGCTGCTGTTTATTTGGCGCGAGTTAAGCACAGCCTATCCAATTGTTAACTTTAGTATCATGCGGCACAGAAGTTTTTCTGTAGGGATGTTTACTTCGTTTATATTAGGTTTCGGTTTGTATGGGTCTGTGTTCGTTTTTCCAATATTTTGCCAAAGCTTGCTCGGTTTTTCATCCGAAGACACCGGAAAACTGTTGTTTCCCGGGGGTTTATTTACTTTAGCTATGATGCCGATTGTAGGCAGAATGCTTAACAAAAATGTTCCTGCACAATTGATGGCGACAGTTGGCATGGTTTTGTTCTTTGTGTTTACCCACATGCTAAGCAATTCTACTTTGGAAACAGGCAAAGAAGATTTTTTCTGGCCGCTGGCTATCCGAGGTATTGGTATGGCCCTGCTTTTTGTACCATTGACCACGTTGGCTATTGCTGATTTAAAAGGCCCGGAAATTGGCCAGGGAACGGGCTTAAACAATATGATGCGGCAATTAGGCGGATCATTTGGTATTGCTGCTTTAACTACCATTATCCACATCCGCCAGGGCGTGCACCGTAATAATTTGCTGGTAAACATTAACCCTTACAATCCTGCTTATGTAGAGCGTTTTAACATGTATGTACACGCGTTTTTAGGCAAAGGAAAATCTATGCTCGATGCCACACATATGGCTTACGGTGCCATGGAAGGTGCGATAATTAGACAATCCCTGCTGCTTACTTATGATGATGCTTATTGGATATCAGGCTTGATTATGCTTTGCTCTATCCCGCTGTTGTACCTGCAGCCATTCCGCCGGAAAAATGCGCAGATGCCGGCAGATGCACATTAATCAGCCAATCAAAATAAAAAGCCGTTCTGAATAAACAGAACGGCTTCCCCCCAAAAAAATTAACAATTAGAATATAAATTGCCTGCCATTTTAACAACTGTTTTGTAGTTGAAGTACTTGCAGTTGGTATCAGGCATAAGCCATTAATCTCTTTATAAAATTATGTTTTAATATTTGTTAAAACAACTATCGCAAATAATTTTTTTCAAAAAGTTTTGCACACTATGGAGTTAAACGGCTCTTGCTTCAAACTTCGTTCCTGGAAAAATGGCGACGAAGTATCTTTGCTAAAATACGCCGATAACCCAAATGTTACACGTTATCTCGAAAACCGGTTTCCCTCACCTTATACGGCTGCTGATGCTGCCGAATGGGTTAATGCGCAATTACTTCAGCCAAAACCTATAACCAATGCTGCTTTAACCGTTGGCGATGAAGTTGTTGGAGGAATTGGTATAACTTTATTAACAGATATTTATTGTAAAAACGCCAGGATCGGCTATTGGCTGGGCGAACCTTTTTGGGGAAAAGGTATCATGACGGAAGCGCTTGCTTTGTTTACCAACTATATTTTTGATGAGTTTGATGTTGAACGGCTTGTTGCCGGTATTTTTGCCAGCAATCCGGCATCGGCAAAAGTGTTGTTAAAAGCAGGTTATCAGCAGGAAGGCATTTTTAAAAAAGCTTTGTACAAAAATGGTTTGTATGATGATGAGCTGATTTTTGCAAAGTCACAATCCAACTAAATCCTCAAAAATGCTCTTGCTGATTTTATGCCGGTAAAAGAAGCATTGCTCCCTCTCTCATGGAGAGGGCTGGGGTGAGGCCATACTTCTTTTACCGGCATAAAATTCAGTTCAAAAACTTGCCCGTTAAATCTATCCTGCGGTCAAACGGTTTCAGGTAAACATCCGCAAGCGCGGCAAACTCCCTCCGTGTGATTGGCCGATTCAAATCGAAAACAGAATTTAAACGCAGTTTCGGTTTCCAGTCGTTTTTGATTTGGAGCTGAAAAGTTTTGGCATCGCGCAAATCCAATTCCTCAATAAAAGAAAGCATATTGCCGATGGTAAACAGTTCGGCAGGTTTGTTTTTGTTGAACCAAAGGAAAGCGCGTGTATAAATCTCGTTCAAAACCGGTTTAATTTCCGAGGTTTTAACGGCAGAATCAGGCAAAAAGAAAACTTGCGCAGAACCACCGGCAGGTTTTTGTACGCCTTGCAGCAATCCGGTTACGCCCAGTTTTTGAATGGCAATAAACTGCGGGTCTGTTTGCTTTACATCAACAAAAGGCATCAAATAACCGTGATAGCTCAATATTTCATTTTGAATGAGGCGAAGTTTAACGTTCTTGGTTGTGGTTTTAAAAAACGAACAGTAGGCAGCCATCGTTCCAATGCCTTGACCAATCGTCATTTGCACCGAAGGATACATGGTGCTGGCATTGACCAAATGCGTAACCGACATCGCTTTTTCGGCCACCAAAAAATTATCAAAACCTTTTACGATAACGGCACCGGCCGGAACGCTGTAAGCTGGAAAAGCACCATAATTGGTTTCGGGCGCACTTTGCAGCGGTAAATAATGTTGGCCGGGCGAAGCATCGCCAATGCCGATGGAAGTGCGGTAAAGTTTGGAAGAACGGCTGTAAGGCGTATAAATATCATCCAAAACCATTTTGATCACCCCTTTTGCCCGCCGCACTTCGCGGATATAAGGAAGGTAGGACAAATGATCGGGCGTGTTAAACTCTAAATTATCAACGCTCAAATTTTTTAAACCCATTTGCGTTTGCAAAAAATAAACCAAACCAAGCGTTTTTAACCGCGCTTTTTGATAAGCCTGTTCTTTGTTTTGAGCCGAAGAGAAGTCGCTGATTTTCACCGGATAATCGTTGATGCCTTTTATTTTCAGCATAAATTTATCGTTGGGCAAACGGCCGCTTTCCAGCATTTGCTTCATGTTTTTTCCTTTCAGGGAATTGTACAAAGTTTCGTCGTAACCTTCGGGCTTTAGAATGGTACGGTCGGCAGCTCGTCCGTAATCTTTTAAAATAGCAATCCAGGTGAGGTTTTGGATAACGGGCAATGCTTCTTTTACCGCCCATTTTTCTCCGGATTGCGCCTCATTTTCAAAACCAACGTCAAACGGAACGCCGAGTTTGGCGGCCACATCGCCGGTTTCGGTCCCATCGATTACCACATCAGCTTTAATCGTCGTGTTTTCCCCGTTGATTTTGGCGGTAATGGCATAACCCGTTCCGTCCTTTTTTATACCGGTAAAAGAAGCATTCAAATGAACGCTGAGATTTTTAACCGTGTCCGTAATTTTTTTGAGGACGGCCGCGCCAACGGCAGGTTCAAAACGAAGCGTGGCATTGGCTGTCGTGTCAAAACCGGGCGTGTTTTTATAATATTCTTTCAACCGTTTCCTAAATTCGCCCCAAACTCCCGAATTAAAACTGCGATTGCCTTCCACCACACACATCCCGCCCGAAGTTAAACTGCCGCCAAGCCATGGGCCTGCTTCTAAAATTATCGTTTTTACGTTGCTCCGCGCACTTTGTATCCCGGCCGCTGTGCCTGCCGCGCCGCCGCCGATAATCAAAACGCCGGTTTTCTGGCTTTGCGCAAAAGCGGTTGGGTTAAAAAATATAACTGTAAATAAAAAAATACAAATTTTTTTCATTGAGCCGAAATTAACAATTTACAAAACGCTATTTTTAGGACAAACGGTTATACATGACAAAATTTTCTACCAAACGCTTTTACGCCATTGCCGCGGCCTGTGCTTTGAGTTTTAGTTTAGGCTCTTTCGTTTCCAAAACTTTGGTTGATAATCCGGTTACAGTTTCGGTTATCAAAGCGGCAGAACAGCTTTCCGGCCTAACTTTTTCTGCTGCGCAGGAAGATTCGATGCTTAGCGGCGCAAACGACCATTTAAAAGCTTACGAAGAACTCCGAAAATTAAGCCTTAAAAACAGCATCGTCCCGGCTTTAAATTTCAACCCAATTCCGGTCGGTTTCGTTTATCCTGATAAAACAGACCAATTTTTACTTGATAAAAGAAGCATCGCTACTTTGCCTGCGGATAAAAACGAACTGGCTTTTTATACCATCCGGCAATTGGCAGATTTGATCCGCACCAAAAAAATCACTTCTGTTGAACTGACTAAGTTTTTTCTGGACCGGCTTAAAAAACTCAACACAAAACTTTTGGCGGTCGTTTCTTATACTGATGACCTCGCCCTGAAACAAGCCGCACAGGCCGATGCAGAAATTGCAGCCGGACATTACCGTGGCGTTTTGCACGGAATCCCTTTTGCGGTGAAAGATCTTTTATTGGCCAAAAACTACAAAACCACTTTTGGCGCGGCACCTTACAAAGACCAGGTTTTTGATGTGGATGCAACGGTTGTAAAAAAACTGGAAGATGCAGGCGCAGTTCTCATTGCCAAATTATCGCTGGGCGAACTGGCGATGGACGATACCTGGTTTGGCGGCCGGACGAACAACCCCTGGGATTTGACGCGAGGTTCGGGCGGTTCTTCGGCTGGCCCCGGTGCTGCGGTTTCTGCTGGTTGCGTGCCTTTCGCCATCGGTTCCGAAACCTGGGGTTCTATCGTTGAGCCTTCCAACAATTGCGGCGATACCGGTTTACGGCCTTCTTTCGGCCGCGTTAGCAAATATGGCGCGATGGCTTTAAGCTGGAGCATGGATAAATTAGGGCCAATGGCGCGGACGGTGGAAGATTGTGCCATCGTTTTTAACGCCATCCAGGGAAAAGACCCGAAGGATTTAAGCACGATTGCCGCCCCTTTTAATTACAACGGCAAACAGACCTCGTTAAAAGGCTGGAAGGTTGGTTATTTAAAAGCTGATTTTCAATCCAAATACCCGAACCGACACAACGATTCTTTAACGCTGGTCAAGATGAAGGAACTGGGCGCAACTTTAATCCCGATAGAACTGCCCAAACTGCCTTTTAATTCCATGAATTTTATTTTGGATGCCGAAGCCGGTGCCGCTTTCCAGGAATTGGTGTTGACGCACCGAAGCGATTTATTGAAGCGGCAGGAAAAAGCGGCCTGGCCAAATACTTTCCGTACCGCGCAATTTATTCCGGCTATTGAATATATCCAGGCCAACCGTGTCCGCACTTTATTGGTGCAAAACTGGTACGAGAAACTGAAAGGTTTAGACTTGTACCTTTCGCCTTCTTACAGTGATAATTTATTGCTCACCAACCTCACCGGAAACCCTTGCGTGGTTTTGCCAAATGGTTTTAATGCAAAAGGTTTGCCCACCAGCATTACTTTTATGGGACAGCTTTTTGGCGAAGGAAAAACGCTGGAAGCTGCGCGTATTTATCAAAATGCAACTGGTTTTCATTTAAAACATCCAGCTTTAAATTTTTAATTACTGATGCTTCTTTTACCATATAAATTTTCTAACACACCCCTAACCCCTCTCGAGAGGGGAAGCAAAGTTTGCTACCTTTCTGGCTTTAGAAAAGTAGGCGATATGCTTCCCCTCTCGAGAGGGGTTAGGGGTGTGTCCTTTAAACTGGTTAATCTTTTATATCAACTATGAACATCTCTACCAAAAAAATTTTAACCATCGCTTCTCTTTGCAGCTTCAGCTTTGTTTGCGGCGCTTTTATTACCCAAAAACTGGAAAACAGCCCAATTACAGTTGCCATGGTTAACAAAGCCGAAAAAATAATTGGTATCGGGTTTTCCCCGGCGCAGGCAGATTCGATGTTGACCGGATTGAGCGAGCATCGCAAAGCCTACGAAGAACTGCGCAAACTGCACCTTCCAAACAATGTTGTGCCGGCTTTAAACTTCAACCCAATTCCGGTTGGCTTCATTTATCCGGATAAAACAGACCAATTTTTACTCGATAAAAGAAGCATTGCCGCTTTGCCGGCAGATAGAAATGAACTGGCTTTTTACACGATCAGGCAATTGGCAGATTTGATCCGCACCAAAAAAATAACTTCTGTCGAGCTGACCAAATTCTTTTTGGAGCGTTTGAAAAAGTACGATCCAAAGCTATTGTTCGTCGTAAACTACACCGAAGAATTGGCCTTAAAACAAGCCGCACAAGCCGATGCCGAAATCAAAGCCGGACATTACAAAGGCGTTTTGCAAGGAATCCCGTTTGGCGTAAAGGATTTGCTTTCGGTAAAAGGTTATAAAACGACCTGGGGTTCGGTTCCTTGCAAAAACCAGCAATTGGATGTTGATGCAACCGTGGTAAAAAAATTAGAAGCAGCAGGCGCAGTTTTGGTGGCTAAATTAACTTTGGGCGAACTGGCAAACGGCGATGTTTGGTTTGGCGGAAGAACCAACAATCCCTGGGATATTACACGCGGTTCCAGTGGTTCTTCGGCTGGCCCGGCTTCGGCAGTTGCGGCCGGTTGTTTGCCTTTTGCCATCGGTTCCGAAACGTTGGGTTCTATCGTTTCGCCTTCTACCGAATGCGGCGATACGGGTTTGCGTCCGTCTTTTGGTCGCGCAAGCAAAACCGGTGCAATGGCTTTAAGCTGGACGATGGACAAACTCGGCCCGATTACGCGTAGTGCCGAAGATTGTGCGATTGTTTTTAACGCGATCCAAGGAACCGATCCACAGGATTTAAGTACGATTTCTGCCCCTTTTAAATATGATGGCAACCAGAAATCGTTAAAAGGCTGGAAAATTGGTTACATTAAAGCCGATAACGACCAGAAAAGTGTAACCGATTCTGCCACATTAGCCAAATTAAAAGAACTTGGCGCAACGTTGGTCCCGCTCGAAAAACCAAAGGCCATTTACAAATCCATCCGTTTTATTTTGGAAACCGAAGCAGGCGCGGCTTTTCAGGAACTGGTTTTAAACCACAAAGACGACATGCTCGTGCGCCAGGGAAAAGGTGGCTGGCCAAATATTTTCCGTACCGCACAATTAATTCCGGCGGTAGAATATATCCAGGCCAACCGGGCACGTACTTTTTTAATCCAGGATTGGTATGAAAAAATAAAAGGCTTGGATATGTACATTGCGCCGTCCTTTTCCAGTAATTTAGTGGTAACCAATTTAACCGGAAACCCTTGCATAGTTTTGCCAAACGGATTTAACAAACAAGGCCGGCCGGTAAGTATTACTTTTATGGGACAATTATTTGGCGAAGGGAAAATTTTGGAAGCCGCCAAAATTTATCAGGAAGCAACGGATTTTAACAAAAAACACCCAACACTAAATTTTTAGGGGTAAAAGAAGCATTCAATTTTTAAAAAAAGATCATGACAGACGAAAAATACCCGATCGGGAAATACACCGCACCACTTTCTTTTACCGAAGAAGAAATGCAAAAATGGATCGCAGAAATTGCGGCTTTGCCCGGCCAGATGCGCCAGGCCGTGGTTGGTTTAAACTACAAGCAGTTTGATACGCCTTACCGTTTGGGCGGCTGGACGATCCGTCAGGTGATCCATCATGTGGCGGATAGCCATTCCAACAGTTTAACCCGTTTTAAACTGGCTTTAACCGAAGATAATCCAGCCATTAAACCTTACCAGGAGGCCGACTGGGCTTTATTGCCCGATTATAAAATGCCGGTGGCACCATCTTTCCAAATGATTGAAGGCATCCATTACCGCTGGGTAGAACTGATGCAAGCCTTAAACGACGAGCAATGGAGCCGTACGTTCTTTCATCCGCAGACCCAAAAATCGGTTACTTTAAAAGCTGCTTTAGGATTGTATGCCTGGCATGGTTTGCATCATTTGGGGCATATTAAGTTGGCTTTGGGAAAGGCAGATAAAAATTAAAAAAATAATTTAAGTTCTTTTACTGTTTTATAACCTTAAATATGAAATCTACTATAAGTCCGGCTAATGACCAAAAACGGAAAGACTGGCCAGAAGCTTTCCAAGAAATGGCTAAAAACGGCGATGATGAATTGCTAATTCCTGATGTTTTTGAGGATGAAGATTTTAAAGACTGGACCTGAAAGTAAATGATATTTCTAAATTACCTAAATCGTTTTCAATAATTATTAACGTTTGCCTAATAATCTCTATTTTTGATAAAACATCAAAAAAATGGATTTAAAGACAAGAAAAATAGACTTTATTCAGGAGTTTTTTAAACTTCAAAGCGAAGAAGCAATTTCACGTTTTGAAAAGCTATTGCAAAAAGAAAAGAAAAAACTTAAAGACAGCAGCTTTGATCCAATGACAATAGAGGAATTTCATCAAAGAATAGACGCCACGTTGGAAGATTCAAAAAATGGCAGGTTAATCGAAGTAAAACAGTTGTTAGCTGAAATTGAAACTTGGAATTAGAACTTTACTGGACTGTTTTTGCGAAAAATGAACTGCAAAACATCTTTAAATATTATAAACAAAAAGCAAGTCCTGAAATTGCAAAAAAGCTTGTTTCCGAACTCGTACTTGAAACTGCAAGACTAAAAACAAACCCGCATATTGGGCAAGTAGAAGAGTTGCTTGCTAAACGAAAGCAGGAGTTTCGTTATTTAGTTCATAGAAATTACAAAATTATCTACTGGATTAACAACGATAAAAGCAGTATTGAAATTATAGATGTTTTTGACAATAGGCAAAATCCTGTGAAAATTACAAGGTCAGAATAGAAGTTCCTCCTACTTCTTTTACCACCCCAAATCCCTCAAAACAAATTAAAAAAATTATACTCCAGCCTTACCAAATACATATTCTTTGAATTGCATGTCATACCATTGTACAAAGGTGTGCGGTAAGAAAAATCAACCCGGAAAACACTGTTAAAAATAAACTGAACGGCAGGCGCAGCATCCAAATAACTCTGCCGGTAACCAGGATTGGTTTTCCCTAATAATTCCAAGTACAAGTTTACGTTGGTTTGCTTATAATTGGTGTAATTTTTTGGGAAAAGCAAATAGCCGGAAGATAACGAATAAGCAACCGCATCTTTGGCAAAACCAACCGGAATTGGATTGTACTGGTTATCCAATCCACGCAAGTAACTTACCGAACCTGATAATGCCAGCTTGTGCAGCAATTGCGTAAAAACCAAGCCGCTTTGCAAGCCGGAACGGTCGCCTTCCAAAGCAATTTCCTGGTTAATAATTGGATTATTGATGGTTGATACTTTGATAAAAGCAGCACCACGAAAATGCTTTTGAACAGAATCAACCGACAAAAAACGGTATTTGGCATAAGCGCTAAAACCTTCCAAATGTTGTTTTTGCTGGTAAAAATCAGATACGTAAGCGGAGGTATGTACCATCCAATTCCTACTTGCGCCATACATCAATTCAAGCGTATTTCGGTTACGAAAACCAGGATTAAAATAACCCTGGTTTTCTAACCTTATGCCTAAAGAATGCCTCGCCATGTTGCTGGCCGGCTCGGTATTTACATATAATTCTTGCGCAAAAGCAGTTGAAGTTAATGCCAAAAAGCACCAAGTTAACAATAGAAACTTCATTTCCTTTTCGGCTTAAATGGTAACGTGATATACCTTTTGGCCATCCATCATACCACTTTTATAGCAGGAATAGGTGGTTTGTGCCGCGTACTTTTTATAAGTAGAAGTCGGAACAAAACCTTTATCAATTACAGTTACCGGCATAACTCCGTTCAGCGTTTCATCTTTTACATTTAAAAAATGATAAACGTTTCCGGCGTAATTAAAATGATAATTGTTGTTGATCTTTAAATTATCGAAGTTAAAAGAAGCCGTTAATTTGTTAACAGCAAAACCGGCATCCGTTACTTTTTTGCTGATGGCATCCAGGTTAACTTGTGTATCTTTTTTAAAAGTAATCACAAAAAGATTACGGTTTAAATCAGGTTTTACATCGCTGACAAAAGTTAAAGTACGCAAAGATTTTTCGGTTGCCTTAGAACACATAGAACAGGTTAAACCGCTTACTTGTAAATCGGCTTTAACAAATTGTGCTTTTGCAAATTGGGTAGAAATGGCCAAAAGAGCCAGTAATATTTTGAAAGTTTTCATGGAAAGATTGATCTAAAATTGTAATTAAAAAAACGATAAACTTCAGCCAAAAGCTGTGTTTAAATTTTGATTAAATTACGATCAGATCAAATCCGGAAAGTACAATTTTGGATAAAAACAGGAACGGGGTTTGGAGGCGGCCCGCGTTCCAAAAACAAGTTAGAAAGATGGTTAATAGTTGATGGTTGATGAGAAAAAGCAAAACTAAAAACCGGAACAAGCGAGACCAAAAAAGTACCGGTAAAAACAGTATGCGCGGCCTGGTGTGCATCTTTTACCTTAACTTCCAAATGCGTTTCTTTACAGCATTTGCTGTCCATGCCGCAGCTTTTGGTTGGCGCATCAATCTTAAATGATTCAATGCTATTACCGCAAAAATGCAGGTTTAAAGCAAAGCCGGTTGCCGTAACCAAATACAGCAGCACAACTAAAATTATGCCTGATTTCTTTAACATTAATGCAAAGATAACGTAACTGATTTAATCAAAGTATGAATCAAAAGTAAATAAAAGAAGCATCCCCGAAAATACAGGGATGCTTCTTTTATCGTATAAAAATTGGTGTTGGTTATTGGGCAGTTTGTGCGTCGGCTTTCATTTTATCATTGGCCACAATTACAATTTCAACACGTCTGTTTTGCGCACGTCCGGCATCAGTTGTATTGTCGGCAATTGGGTCGGTTTCGCCTTTTCCCTGTGTAGTTAAACGCGAACCGGAAACACCATTTGCCACAATGGACGATTTTACAGCATCAGCACGGCGGACAGATAAATCCTGGTTGTAAGTAGCCGAACCTGTGTTGTCTGTGTAGCCAATGATAGAAATATTGGTGTCTGGGTTTTTTTGCATCGAAGCAGCCAAGTTTTGCAGGTTGGTAGTTGCCGCAGGTTTAAGCGCAGTTTTATTCACATCGAACAAAATGCCTGAATCAAACTTAACAATCAAACCTTCGCCTTCCCTTACCACATCAGCCCCCGGCACAGTTTGTTTAATTTCTGCTGCCTGCCGGTCCATTTTACGGCCAATAAAAGCACCAGCAGTCCCGCCGATGGCACCGCCGATAATGGCACCAATTGCCGTGTTCCCGGCCCTTCTGCCAATTAAAGCACCAATCGTTCCGCCTGCACCTGCGCCGATTGCCGTGCCTTTTTGGGTTTTGGTGAAAGACGAACAGCCCGTGGTTAATGTTGCAACCATTGCAATGGCCACACTCGTTACGGCTAATTTTCCGGATAAAGTTTTCATAAAATAATTCATTTTTTAAGTTTTTGAGCAAATACCTGTTCGGTTGGTTTAATCCTGTTTTTTGGATGTGCCCTATTTTTACATTACTCTTATACGTTGGTAAAGTTACAAAGTAGATGCAAAATGGTTTTTAATTTATATTTGAAGGATGGAGCAAAGCAATCAGAATAAAACAATCAGTATTTTAGGCTGCGGCTGGCTGGGATTTCCCTTAGCCAAAACTTTGGTTGCAAAAGGCTGGCAGGTGCAAGGCTCTACCACCACGCCGCAAAAACTGCAACTTTTGCAGGAAGCTGGCATTAAACCTTTTCTGCTGGCTTTGGATGCAGATTCGGATCTTTCCGATTCCACTTTTTTTGATGCCGATGTGCTTTTTGTCAACGTTCCGCCATCGCGCAAACTTTCGCAAAACGGTTATTTGGACAAGATGAAAACCTTGCTGGCTGCAATTCAAACTTCGCCCATAAAAAAAGTAGTTTTTATCAGTTCCACTTCGGTTTATGGCGATGTTTGCCGTGAAGTTTCCGAAGCCGACGAGCCGGACAACCCATCCGAACTGCTGCAAGCGGAGATACTGTTTTTATCGGCAAAAAATCTGCAAACAACCGTCATCCGTTTTGGCGGGCTGTTTGGGCCGGACAGAAACCCGGGACGGTTTTTTAGGGATAAAAACAGTATCCCAAACGGTTTGGTTCCGGTAAACCTGATCCATTTAAACGATTGTTTAGGTTTGATCAAAGCGGTTTTAAACCAGCAAAATTTCGCTGGCGTTTACAATGCCGTTGCGCCTTCGCACCCAACAAAACAGGAATTTTATGGGAAAGCAATTTTAAAATCTGGTTTTGCCGCACCGGAATTTGTGGCAGAAAAAACAGCTTGGAAAATCATCAATGCTGATAAAATTATTCGGGATTTGAATTATCAATTCCAATATCCGGATCTGTTGAAATGTTTGGACGATCCGGGCGCGTAGTCATGCCGAACTGGTTTCGGCATCCCACTATCAAGGTCTGTAATAGCAAGAGGGATCCTGAAACAAGTTCAGGATGACAAAATAAACGCTAAATTTCTTCAACAATAAATAAAAACGGCTGTGCAAATCTCAGCGTAAAAAAACCGTCAGCCTTGGTTTTAAATTGATTTGGGTTGATTTGCTCCAATCCGCTTTGCGCCAAATCTGATGGAATTTGAAGGATTTCGACGGTTTCCCCCGCAGCTTTCCACTTGCTAAAACCGCTGCCCACCGGATAAATTTTTTGGTTATTACTGAAAATAACTAAAGTGATCTGATCAGCAAAAACCAGAAAATTAGCAATGCTTCTTTTATCGGTAATAATATTGACTGCCGGATATTTTTCGACAACAAGAAACTGCAAACCTGTTTTTAAAGCGTTTTCCTGAATCGGCAAAACGCGCAAATGTTCCTGCAAAGTTGGGTTTTCCGTTTCCGAAAGCAGCACATCAAACTTAATCCCCAAACTTTGCAGTTTTTCTGCGGAAGCATCGTTCACCAAAACTGTCGGACTCCATTCCAGCAATTGCCCTAAATGTTCTTCATCAAAACCAGCCAAATCCAAAATAAGCAGTGCAGGTTCTTGTTTTTCGCGAACGATGTGGTGAGAGGACATTTAAGTAGGTTAAAGGGCAAAGGTAGAAAGGGCAAAGGCAGAAAGCGTTAAGATTATTGCATATTTCCTTTAACCCTTCACCTTTCCGCCTTTATCCTTTTTCCTTACTCCAAAAACGTAAGCAAACTATGCTGGCTTGCGGTATGGAAATCGCGCCAAACGCGGTTGATTTCTGCATCCGGACTGGCGGCTGCCAAACCGCAAAAAGGGTACAATTCGTTTACCGTTTTCCGGCATATCGCTGCTAATTGTCGGCTCGTTCGGCTAACTTGTTGCAATGCTTCTTTTACCCTGCTTTTTTCAAGGAGCAAAAAAAGTTCCCAGGATTGGTCAACGGCCTGGTAAAATTTCCGGCGGCTATTTTGCAATTCGGCTTCCTGCTTGATGAAAGTTGTTTTTAAAACGGCTTTTTGTTGGGGCGAAAGTTTGTTTGGATTGCTGATCTTTTCCTTAAAAATAATTTCTGCCAAATCCAAAAAACGAATGGCCATACCCGATAAATTTGCTGCCAGCGTAGCTTCTGCCAGTTGCAAAAACGGAAAACGGTACAAAGGCCGGTCAACCACACAAAAATCAGGGTCAATTTTAAAGCTGTTTTCTGTTGGAACGAATACATCTTTTACTTCAAAAGCATCGCTTCCGGTACCCATCATGCCCATGTATTTCCAGGCGGTAATCAGTTTTACGTCTTTCGCATCTAAAACAAACGACAAAATTTGCGGCTTTCCATCTTCGTTCAAAACCGTTCCCGGTGCTTCTTTTACCACACAATTTGCGGTAAAGTGCGTGGCATGTTGCGCGCCGCTGGCATATTTCCAGGCGCCGTTGATGATAAAACCGCCCGCCGTTTTCGTCGCCGTTCCGTTGGATGCGCCGCTTCCCGCCAGGCAAACTTCTTTCATGGCAAAAACTTCGGATGCTGTTTTTACCGGCATAAATCCGCCAAACCAACCGGCGCCACTGCACAAAGTGATGACCCAGCCAAAACTGCCATCGGCCCAAGCCAGGCTTTCTTCCAGGCGAACCATTTCCGGCAGCGGCTTTTCTTTTCCCGAATACACTTTCGGCACCAATAATTTAAACCATTGCTGCCGGTAAATCAGTTTCAATTGTTTGGGTTGAAGCAATCCGGTCCGTTCTGCTTCGGCAGCTTCTGATCGGATAATTTCGATCCATTCGGGCTGCAATTGTTTGGAAGGATGGGTAAGGTTCATGCAGATGTTTAAATGTTTTTCTATTGATGCTTCTTTTATCGCACAAAAATTAAGATCATCCCCCTGGCCCCCTTCAAAGGGGGAAGAGGGCCAGGGGGATGACCTTTTTATCTCCAATCTTTTAAACGTTAGCAAGGTAGGCGATAGGCTTCCCCCTTTGAAGAGGGTTAGGGGGATGAATTTGTTTTGCCCTGCTGTTGATAGATTTTCTTCCAATCGAAATAACTAAAAATGGCCACCACAAACAGGAAAAGTGTGAGCAGCGCAAACAGCGGCAGGTTTTTGTAGAACAGCAGCGGCACGGCAAACAGGTTAGATAGGTTGAGCACGAGCCAGTTTTCAATTTTTCTTCGGGTCAATAACCAGGTTCCGGCCCAAGCAGAAGCCGAAACAAAAGCATCCCAAACGGGAACGTTGGAAGGTGTGAAGTTTTTAAGTACTAAATATAAAACCAGCCAGCCGCCAAAAGTGATGAGCAAGGTAATGAGCCAGTCTTTTTTATCAGCATAAGTAATTGGAACGGCTGGTTTGTTGCGCTTTTTAGCCCAAAACCACCAACCGTAAATACTGATTACGATATAGTAAATGTTGAGTAAAGTTTCGGCATAAAGCTTTACTTCCAACAGTAAAACGATGGAAAGCAAGGTACCAATCAATCCCGCCGGGTAAAGCAAAACGTTGTTGCGTTTGGCCAGCAAAACTTCGGCAACGCCAAAAAACACGGCCACCCATTGCAGCCAGCCGGTTTCGCGGATTTGTTCGAGCAAAAGTTGCAGCCAGTGGTTCATGTTTGCAATGCTTCTTTTATCGGCCTAAAATCGGACACTTAAACCCAACAGAAAATTGCGCGGCGCCTGCGGATAGTAAGAATTGTTATTCGTTATTTTTCCGCCTTCAATATCCGGATAAGTAGCGCCGTTTGGTTCGTATTTTTCACTCAAAATATTATTGACGAGCAATGAAACGCCAATATTTTTAACCGCTTTAGTGTTGAAGTTGTAACGCAAACGGATATTGTTCACAAAAAAAGCATTGAGTTTTCGGTAATCGCTGGAAGTATTATCCAAATATTGTTTGCTCACATATTTGCTGATCAGCGCAATTTCACCGCCTTTTATCGGCCGGTAACCCAATTCACTTGAACCTACAAAATCAGGTGAAAAAGCAATATCCGTTTTTTGGTATTGCGTTAATTCGTTCTGGCCGGTATCGTTATTGTACAAATACTGCTGGAAGTTTTTCACTTTGTTGGTGCTTAAAGCAGCAGCGACAGACCAGTAAAAGGGTTGGGCAATTTGCAGCCTTCCATCAAATTCCAAACCCGCACGGTAGCTGTCTTTTACGTTGCTGCGGATGGCTGCGCCCACATCGTTCAGGCTTCCGGTCAGCACCAATTGATTATCATATTTCATGTAAAAACCGTTGATGCCGCCGGTAAAAATGCCTTGTTGCGTGCGGTAACCGGCTTCGTAATCGTACAAAGTTTCTGCTTTTGGCCGGGATGCAGGTGTAGAGTTGACATAATCATCGCGGTTCGGTTCGTGGTTTCCTACAGCAAAAGAAGCATACAAATTATTGCTTGGATCGAGCTGAAAACTCAAACCAACTTTTGGGTTAAAAAAATTAAGCGAAGCCGATTGCTGCACATTGTTCAAATTGTAATCGTAACCCAAAAAAGAATAGTAAACGCTGCGGTACTGCAAATCGGCATACAAGTTCAGTTTATCCAACTGGTAATTTGCTTTCCCAAAAATGTTAAAATCAGTTTTAAAAGCATTGTTGCGTGAATACTCGTAATCCGGCGTGGTGTTGGTGCTTTGCTGCGTCCACTCGATGCGGTTGTAATGTTGGCCGCGGTACT
Source organism: Mucilaginibacter sp. (assembly GCF_041088075.1). Lineage (GTDB taxonomy): Bacteria > Bacteroidota > Bacteroidia > Sphingobacteriales > Sphingobacteriaceae > Mucilaginibacter_A. The sequence continues at coordinate 145,750 of NZ_JBGCVY010000037.1, forward strand.
GGTTGTAAGCGCCGCCCAAAGTAAAGTTCAGGTTTTTTTGCGCCTGATAACTGAGGTTGTAAGTTGCTCCGTAGAAATAATTAGTAAGCCATAATCTTCTAACTAAATCAGTACTATCATTTCCCATCACCGGTTTTAAACCATAATCTGCAACTGCCTGCGCAGTTTTATATTCCTCGTAATAACCGCTTCCCTGCGTGTAATGCAGCGCACCGTTGAAAGAAAGTTTGTCCGAAAGCTTTTGGTTGAACAGCAACTGGTAATGGTTTTGGGTGTAATTATCAGTCTGGTTTTTATAGAAACCGCCGTTTGGCATCAAACCTAATTCGTTGTAGGTACGGTCTCCGCTTAGCAGTTTATCTTCCGGCACGCCGTCCCAAGCCTGGTAAGTTTTTTCTGAACCGGAAAAAACGTTTAAACGAACCAGCGTATTCTTGCCGTAATAAGCACCCGAAAGGAAGTAAGATTTGAGGTCAGAAGAAGCACGGTCAATATAACCATCCGATTTTATCCTTGATAACCTGCCGTCAAACGTAAAATGATTGGCCAGCAAACCGGAACCTACACCCACCGTGTTTTTTACCGTTCCGTAAGAACCCACCGTGTTATCCAATTGTGCATAAGCCGTGTCCTGCCGTGTCGTGGTTTGCACGTTGATGCTGGCACCAAAAGCGCCCGCACCGTTGGTAGAAGTGCCCACGCCGCGTTGGATTTGGATGTTGTCCACCGAAGAAGCCAGATCGGGCAGATCTACAAAAAAACTGCCCTGACTTTCGGCATCATTTAACGGAATACCGTTGAGCGTTACGTTGATGCGCGTGGCATCCGAACCGCGGATCCTAATCCCGGTATAACCAACGCCCGCGCCGGCATCCGAAGTAATGACTGCGGAAGGCGTTTGGTTGAGCAGAAAAGGCAAATCCTGGCCTAAATTATTTTTGGCCAGTTCTTTTTTGCTGAGGTTGGTGTAGGTAAAGCCGGAATTTTGCGCCGTCCGGGTGGAACGTACAAACACTTCATCGGCTTGGAGCGTGCTTCTTTTAAGGGCAAAATTTTTAGTTTGATTAAAACTAATGCTGATCGTTTGCTGCATTTGCTGGTAACCAATGTAGCTAATAGTGAGCGTGTAATTTCCGGTTTTGAGGTTGTCGAAGCGGAAATTCCCATCGGCATCCGATGCTTCTTTTAGCACTGTTTTTTCAATGTGGATGCTGGCGCCGGGCAAGGTTTCGCCGGTTTGCGCATCGGTAATTTTCCCCGACAGGGAAAACTGGGCCGCGGCCAAAAAAGGCAGCAGCAAGGCTGTAAAAGCCAGTAAAATTTTTTTCAAAATGTTTAAAATAAACTGTAGTTAAACCATCTGCCCGCCAGGGCGAACGTGCAGTACACTTAACTTTTTACCTCTCCCTACGCCGGCATTACCCGGATCAGGTGCGAACCCCGGCCTTAAAGGAGGAGCTACACTTAATTGTTAAGCGTTGGCTCCCCTTTAGGGGCCGGGGTTCTGGGTTTGATCTCAGCCTGTTTTTCAGTTGGTAGCAACGTTTTTGCTGCTATGACCAAGCAAGGCACCCCTTGAGAATTTGGGCAAAGATAGGATTTGAATCTGTATCTGCTAATGCTATTTTAGATTAGGTAGATTTTTTGCTGATAAAAGAAGCATTAGATTTCTAATTCAAAAGTTTGCCTTAACTTGAAGTCGCATTTTGCGACTTCAAGTTATCTTAATTCTGGTTTTTGTAGATTTGGTAAAGCAATGATTATGGATATTCAATTAAAAGAAAAGCTAATTGCCAAAATTAACAGTACGAATGATGATGAACTTTTACGGCAACTTTTGCGTGTGTTTAATTTAGAATCTAAAACAGATGAATGTTATTCTTTAAGCGAAAAAGAAACAGATGCTGTAAACGAAGGTATTGCACAATTGGATCAAGGCATGTTTCTATCAAACGAAGAAGCCAATTTACAAGCAAATCAAGTGCTAAAAAAAGGAGATGAGTCTGAATAAATCTATCAGAACTATGTATCCAAACGCAACTTTTCAGGTATTTTCCAGTAATAAATCAGCATGAAATTTAAACTGTTTATTCTAATCCTTATTTGTACTTCATGTACAAACTTTAAGTACAAACCAACAAAGGTTCTTTTCAATGTTCCAGCTCTTATTGGACACAATATTGACGAGATTGTTACAACTCTTGGTAAACCAACATTTTATCCTAAGCCTCCCGATAATAGAATAAGTTATTGTGAATATAATATAGACGAATGGAAATTATCTATAAGGTATTATCCAAATACAAAAGAAGTAATTGATTTTTCTGTTTATCCTACGCCTGTAATTTATGAGTATAAAAATTTTGAAGATGTACTTAGGGTAGGAAATTTAAAATCTGTTGCTTTTGACTATGTCGTTGTACCAGGAAGTGAATTATATGCTTCTCCCGGAACTTATACTGATGTTACTGTGGTTCCAAAATTCTGAACCTAGGTTTTTTTGATCTCACAATCAAAACCCGCTATACTTCTTTTACCACCTAAAAATCAGTATCGCCTCAACCTTTTGCCTTTCGCCTCAAAACCTTTCACCTTTCTTCCTTCCTCCAAAAACCCTACTTTTGCAAACTCAAAATAATTAGCATAATATGCTCAGAACAAATACTTGCGGCGAATTAACACGGAACGATTTAGGGAAAGAAGTTACTTTGTGCGGCTGGGTGCAAAAATCGCGCGATTTAGGCGGAACCACTTTTATTGATGTACGCGACCGCTACGGCATTACGCAATTGGTTTTTAACGAAGAGACGGCTGCCGAAGTGCGCGAACAGGCACGCAATTTAGGCCGCGAGTTTGTGATCCGGGTTGCCGGGAAAGTAATCGAACGTTCCAACAAAAACTTAAAAATACCAACCGGCGAAATTGAAATCGCCGTAACTGAACTGGAAATTCTTAATCAATCCAAAGTTCCGCCGTTTTTAATTGAGGATGAAACCGACGGCGGCGAAGAGTTGCGCGCTAAATACCGTTATTTGGATTTGCGCCGAAACCCGGTGCGTAATAACTTAGTTTTACGCCATAAAATGGCGCAGGAAGTACGCCGTTATTTAGACGGACTGGATTTTCTGGAAGTAGAAACGCCGGTGCTGATCAAATCCACGCCCGAAGGCGCACGCGATTTTGTGGTGCCAAGCCGCATGAACGTGGGCGAATTTTACGCGTTGCCGCAATCGCCGCAAACGTTTAAGCAATTGCTGATGGTTTCCGGCTTCGACCGTTATTTCCAGATCGTGAAATGTTTTCGTGATGAAGATTTACGTGCCGATCGTCAGCCGGAATTTACACAGATCGATTGCGAAATGTCATTCATCACACAAGAAGATATTTTAAATGTTTTTGAAGGATTGATTCGAACGCTTTTCAAAAACGTAAAAGGAATTGATTTGATCGAAGTGCCGCGCATGACTTACGCCGATGCCATGCGTTTGTACGGTTCTGATAAACCGGATACACGTTTTGGGATGCAATTTGTCGAGTTAACCGATCTGGTAAAAGGCAAAAATTTCCCGGTTTTTGATAATGCTGAATTGGTTGTTGGCATCAACGCAAAAAATTGTGCTGCTTATACCCGCAAACAGTTGGATGAATTGACGGATTTCATCAAACGCCCTCAAATTGGCGCTACCGGTCTAATTTATTTGCGTTACAACACGGATGGAACTTTAAAATCCTCCGTAGATAAATTTTACAATGAAGCAGATCTGAAAAATTGGGCAGCAGCTTTTAGCGCAGAACCCGGCGATTTGATGCTTCTTTTAGCAGGCAAAAAAGATAAAGTGCGCAAGCAACTCAACGAGTTGCGTTTAGAAATGGGCAACCGCTTGGGTATGCGCGATAAAAATACATTCTCGCCGCTTTGGGTCTTGGATTTTCCGCTGTTGGAGTGGGATGAAGAAACCGAACGTTACCACGCCATGCACCACCCGTTTACGTCGCCAAAACCGGAAGATATTGCGCTGCTGGAAACTGATCCGGGCGAAGTGAGGGCAAATGCTTACGATATGGTGATCAACGGAACGGAAATTGGCGGCGGTTCCATCCGTATCCACGACCGCGCTTTGCAGGCTTTGATGTTTAAACATTTAGGTTTTTCAAAAGAAGAAGCGCAAAAACAATTTGGCTTTTTGATGGACGCTTTCGAGTTTGGCGCGCCGCCACATGGCGGAATTGCTTTCGGTTTCGACCGTTTGTGTTCCATTTTTGCCGGCCTGGATTCCATCCGAGATGTGATTGCTTTCCCCAAAAATAATTCGGGACGAGATGTGATGATTGATTCGCCATCCACCATTGATGAAAAACAACTGAATGAATTGAAAATAAAAACCACGGTTTAAGCGTAATTACAACATGAAAAAATCCTTTTTACTATTTGCTTTTTTTACCCTTGTTTTTTCTGCCTGTAAAAAAAGCAGTACTACAACACCAACTTTTGATCCTGCTGTACAAGCTAAAATTGATGACGATAAAATCCAGGCTTATCTAAAAGCTAACCCAAGCATTACCGCTACAAAAGATCCTTCGGGTTTGTATTATCAAATTATAGCACAAGGAAGCGGCACTGCACCAACTGTTAATTCTAACGTTCGCGTGGCTTATAGAGGTACACTTTTGGATGGAACGCAATTTGATACCAATGCAAATTTTTCTCACAAATTAGGCCCTACTACTGATAATAACGGTAACATTGTTGACTTAGGTTTAATAAAAGGCTGGCAAATTGGTATCCCTTTTATCAAACCCGGTGGTCGGATTTTATTAATTATTCCTTCGGCTTTGGGCTATGGCAACAACCCACAGTCAGGTATTCCGGCCAACTCTGTGTTGGTTTTTACGATTGATTTATTTGCTGTACAAGGCTAATTCCCGATGCTTCTTTTATCGCCCAAAAATCTATAAATTTGGTTATGGCAGTTGCTGAGAAAAAGAAAAACCCCGAATTAGATTACGAGTTGCTGGAAGTAGGCCCGCAGTTTCAATTAATTGATGGAGAACAAGTGATGCCACCAATTTTTTCGCTTAATCACCAATTGGTTAATGGAAAAATTTTTATGTTGATTTCTCAACATGTAGAGAAAAACGGTTTAGGCGGCCTTTGCTTATTTTATCCTTTTGATGTTGTTTTAGATGACAAAAATATCTTTCAACCTGATTTGATTTATATCAGTAACAAAAGAAAAATTGAATTACGTTACGATCGAATCATTGGTGCACCAGATTTGGTTATCGAAATCCTTTCGCCTGCCACCGCTTATTATGACCTCCGCCAGAAAAAAGATTTGTACGAACGTTACGGCGTTAAGGAATATTTGATCGTAGATCCTTTAGCGAAGTACGCAGAGGTTTACGTTTTGGAAAATGAAGAATTTATTCTCCATCAAAAAGAACGTCAAAACGGAACGATTAACCTAAACACTTTTCCCGGCCTACAAATCGACCTGCAAAAATTATTTGCCTGATACTGTTTTTACCGGCATAAAAACAGTATGGCTTTTTCCTTAATCAAAACCTCTCACTTTCATTTTCAATGTATAAATACCTTCGGAAGCGGTGATAAAAAGTTCGTCCTTGTTTTTTCCGCCGAAACAAATATTGCCCGTCCAGTTAGCCGGAATATCAATGTGTAATAGCTGCTTTCCTTCGGGATTAAAAACGAAAACGCCGTTTCCGCATAAATAAACGTTGCCGCGGTTATCAATCGTCATCCCGTCCGAACCTTTTTCTACAAATAAAGCCCGGTTGGTTAACGTTCCATCAGTTTGAATTTTGTAACGGTAGGTTTTGTTGGCGCGGATATCCGCCACATATAAATATTTTCCATCCGGCGTACCGATGATGCCGTTTGGCTGCTGCAAACTATCGGCTGCCAAAAGCAGTTGACGTTTCCCTTTGGGCAGATAGTAAACCTTTTCGCCGTCCAGATCAGGCTTTTTCCGCTTCCAGTAATCGCGCTGGTAATACGGGTCGGTGATGTAAATCCCGCCTTTCGGGTCAATCCAAAGATCGTTCGGTCCGTTTAGTTTTTTTCCTTCAAAACCGTTCACCAAAACCGTTATTTTTTTCTGCGGAGAGATAGACCAAAGCTGGTTTTGCTCATCGGCACAAGTAATCAGGTTTCCTTTTTTGTCGAAATACAAACCGTTGGAACGTCCGGTTCTGTCCATAAAAACAGAAAGCTTGCCGTTGGTATCGTATTCCCAGATCTTATCGTTCGGCTGATCGGTAAATAACACATTTCCGTTTTTATCCGCTGCCGGCCCTTCGGTAAACTTAAATTGTTTGGAGATTAGCTGTAGTTTGGCACCATTTGCAATGAGGTTTGATTTTTGGGCAATTGTATCCGTGTCAATTGCTGTTTTAGCTTGCGCGGAACAAGAAATGGCCGGAAATGCAAGTGCAAGCAGAAAAGTATAAGCCAGAACGATGCTTCTTTTATCCATGTTTTTTATGTGCAAAAATATTTTGCCGGACGGCTGTTTTATAAAAGCTAAAAATAACACTTAAATTTATGATGCTGATTATATACCTGTTTAAAAGCCTTTCTTCCTAATAAAAATCAGCGTGAAAAAATTTTACCGATTACCGTTTATACTTCTTACTTTTCCGGCTTTCGCTCAAACTATCTAAAAAGGAGGCTTTAAACAAGTGGTTGCCCGGATTATGGCGATGAAATTAAGCAGTGCTTTTTTGGCACAAATTTTTAGGCGGTAAAAGAAGCATGCGCGAGGAAACAAAAAAACCGGAACTGTATGTAGTTGGCGCTGGCCCCGGCGATCCTGAATTGATCACCGTGAAAGCCTACAAGCTGTTGCAGCAGGCCAAAGTGATTTTGTACGATAACCTGGCCAACAAGCATTTACTGGATCTGGCCCCCGAAAACTGCGAAAGGGTTTACGTGGGCAAGCAGCCTTACGGCGAGTACACGCCTCAGGAAAAAATACTGGAACTGATCAAACATTATGCTTTTGCAAAAGGACAAGTGATCCGCTTAAAAGGCGGCGACCCGTTTATTTTTGGCCGCGGTTTCGAGGAGATTTTATTTGCACGGGAAAATGGAATTGATACTTTTTTTATCCCCGGGATTACGAGTATGCAGGCTTCCGGTTTTGAAGATATTCCGCTTACGCACCGCAATTTAAGCGAAAGTGTTTGGGCAATCACCGGCACTAAAAAAGATGGTTCGCTTTCTGATGATTTGCGTTTGGCTATGCAAAGCAATGCTACGGTGGTGATTTATATGGGCATGAAAAAGCTGCAGGAAATTGCGGCAACTTATATCGCCGCAGGAAAAGGAACGGTTCCGGCGGCCATCATCCAACATGCTTCTTTACCTTATCAAAAATCGGTAAAAGGTTTGGTTAAAGATCTGCCGGAAATGGCAGAAGCGCAAAAGTTGACTTATCCGGCACTGGTGATTATTGGGCAGGTGGTGGATATTGCTTCGTACCTTAATAAAGGTATTTTATAAGTTTTGTAAACCTTGGCTCTTGACCTATAATTGGGGGGTTGCTTATCCCATCAAAAGGTTATACTTATTAACAAAGAATACAAATCCCCTATAAAAAAACTAAAGCTGCTTTCATCACCAACACAAGTTTGGGAGAGGAGGAAGCAGCATCACACACAAATATACTTTTTAATATTATTTCTTGCAAATAATATTACTTTTATAACTGTGCAACAAATAAATTATTACTTATCAAATCCGCGTTTTAACACGTACCTTGTAAAAACCAACAATAATATAGAAAAAGCTTATCAGCTTTATAAAGCAAATATTGAACTTTCAGAAGCATTTTATCCTATTTTATCGGTTCTCGAAGTAAGTTTACGAAATGCAGTAAATGAGACCCTAAAATCTCATTTTGATGATTCCTACTGGTTTAAAAATAATTTACCTGTCGAGTTTTTGTCTTATGTTTCGGAAGCGACACAAAAACTTACCGCACAACGAAAAAATATAACCACCGATAGGATAACTGCAGAACTCAATTTTGGCTTTTGGACTAAGTTGTTCAACCGCAACTATACTGGCTTGCTTTGGAAACCGCTAAGACTGATTTTTAAAAATATGCCTAAGCATTTGCGACAAAGAGATAATGTTGCAGACATATTATATCGAATAAGAACGCTGCGAAACCGAATTTATCACTATGAACCAATTTTTGGAAATTTGCAAGATATTGAAAATCAGTATAAAGAAATGTTAACTTTTCTTGCATGGATTGACGATAATTTACCTAATTTATTAACTGATATTGATCGTTTTAGTTCCGTATTAGAAAAAATGAAAACTATATAATAAAAATTTTCCATAGAATTTATTCAAGCCATCATCCAACATGCTTCTTTGCCTTATCAAAAATCGGTAAAAGGTTTGGTAAAAGATTTGCCCGAAATGGCGGACGCGCAGAAGCTAACTTATCCGGCTTTGGTGATTATTGGGCAGGTGGTGGATATTAAATAATAAGGATAAAAAGAGTATCAGGCTAAAATCAATGCAAAGCCTTTTTAATTGCCGCTTCCGTTACATCGGCCATAATTTTGTAGCCTGCTGCGTTTGGATGCACGCCGTCTAAAGTCAGTTCTGCTTTTTGGCCGTTTTTTTCATCCGCCAAAGGCGTAAAATAATCTAAAACAACCAAGTGTTTCTGCTTGGCATAAGCTTCTATTTGCTTGTTCAGTGCAATAATTTTATCGGCAGGTTCTATTCCTTTCCGCCAGGGATAGTCAAAAACGGGCAAATAATCGCAAAGGATCACTTTGATGTGGTTGCGTTTGGCCAGTTCGGCCATGGATTTGATGTTGTCCATAATCGTTTCGTTGGTAACGTGGCCTCTGTTTCCGGCAATGTCGTTGCTCCCGGCCAAAATTATAACCGCTTTCGGTTTAAGGTTGATCACATCCTGCCGAAACCGGATTAACAACTGCGGGGATATTTGTCCGCTGATGCCTCTGTTCACATAATTTTTATTTGCAAAAAACTCAGGCATTAAAACCGACCAGCGTTCAAAAATGGAACTGCCGAGAAAAATCACGCGTTTATCACGCTTTGCAGGAACAGGCAAGGCTGCATTTTTTGCGGCGTAATGATGCAAATCGGCCCAGTCGTCCTGGAAATCTTCTTTAACCAAAGTTGGAGAAACGGCATTTTTGGAAGTATCATTTTGCTGTGCGAAACTTGCAAAAACAAGTAACAGCAAAAGTAAAGTCAGATATAATTTCATAATTTTCATCCGATTTAGGTTTAATTTAGATCAAAGTTCGTATCGAAGCAAATCAAAATACTTCTTTTATTGGCCTAAAATTGGTGTTTCAATTTACGGCTTCACAACGTCTTTTTCCACCAAAACCAAATCTTTCTGCTCCAGTTCTTCTTTCCGCGTTTTCCAATTTAAAAACTTTCCTTTTAGGCGTGTTACCAAATAATCGTCAAACGTTTTGACCAGTTTTATCGTCCAACCTTTTGCCTTTAATTGGTTGACATGTTCCGGCGAAGCATACAATAAATAAGGTTTTCCAGGCAGGTTTCCTTTGCCGTCTTCGTTCACTAAAAAAAGCGGCTGGTGCAAATAAAACTCCAAAGCGTGCGAGTATTCTTCTTCCTGCAACTGCGCAATTGGAAATTTTGACATACTGTTTTTATCAATATAAAATGCAGCCTCACTGCCGGATTGGTATTTTAAAAGCGACGGATAAAAATTTAAATTGAGAAAAAGATTGATGCCAATCGACACTAAAACCGATTGGAAAAGCAATCTGTATTTCGGCACAAATGCTTCTTTTACCGATATAAAAATGAACAACGCAACGGAAACGATTAGCGGTAAAACGGTAAAGAAAGTCAGGTTTTCGGCACGATAAAAATATTGTAAAAGGAAGATGATCAGCACCAGCAAAACCAAAACCACGGTTTGCGTGATGCGGATGGCGCGCCAGCTTTTTGCTGTTTTTAGGTCAATTAAATAGTACGCCGTCAAGATCGCGAAAAACGGAAAAACGATGGTGATGTAATGCGGCAACTGGAATTTGGAGGCCGAGAAAACCAGAAAAGTAAGCAGCGCGCCGCTGATGCAAAACCATTCGCGTTTGTTTTTTTGCCGAAAAAATTGGATAACAGCGATGTACAACAAGATTGACCAGGGAATAAACGCCCAAAGCAACGTGTGGAAAAAGAAAAACGGATCGCCGTGGCCTTTGATTGGTCCGTTGTTGAAGAAACGGCCAAACTGGCTGTCCCAGAAAAAAAACCGGATGCCCGAAACATTGTGCTTATCAAAAACCAATTTCTCGGGATGCAGATCAAACTGCTGGTACAAACAATAAATTTCGGGTGCTAAAAACAGCATCGTCAAAACGGCGGCCAGCAGCCAGCGCCAGTGGAAAAGCTGTTTCCAGTTTTTGGTGAAGATAAATTCTCCCGCAAAAGCGCCGAAAATTGGGATCAGCGCAAAAATACCTTTCGTCATCACGGCACAAGCGGCAAAAACACAAGCCATAAGTAAATGGCCAATACTGTTTTTATCGAGTGTTTTATAGAAATGGTAAACCGAAGCAATGATCAAACCGGTTAAATAAGGTTCGGCGCGGACATCGTTGTTGGAAATGATGAGATGCTCGGCCATTAAAAAAATCAAAACCGACCATAACGCAACTTCTTCGTTGTACAACTTTTTGCAGAACAAATACGTGTAAAACGCGCCCATCAGCACAAATAAAATGGCAGGCAATTTATAAGCCCAGGTTGTAAAACCAAACAAATTGAACGATAAAGCCGTAACCCAAAACGGAAAATGCGGTTTGTCCAGCCAGTCTTTCCCTTGCGAAAATAAGTTGACGTAATCGTGCCGCTGCACCATCGTTTTGGCAATGCAGGCGTAAAGCGGCCCGTCCAAACCTAAAATCGTAACAAACAAGCCGCTAAAATTAAGCGCAACAGCGGCCGCAATAAAAAAATACAGCCATTGGTAGGGATAATTGGAAGCGGATCGGTTCATTTCAATTTAAGCCATACTGTTTTTACCGGCATTATTTCAGGAAAACCTCCGTGGCGCCATAGCCGAATTTTTCTTTCCGAGCATCCATAAACGTTTTTACCTGCGGATGCTTGCTCACCACTTTATGGATTTCGTGCCGCAAGATCCCATTTCCCACGCCGTGGATAAAAACCACCGACGGCAACTGGTGCACAATGGCCGCGTCCAGCGTTTTTTGAAAACGTTCCAACTGTGTTTTGATAATGTCGCTGCTGCTTAAAAACTGGTAATCTTCGCGCAGTTTTTCGATGTGCAGATCCATTTCTTTGGCCGGTTTTTCCACCACTTTTTTCTCCTCCGGCGATTTGAAAAAGCTTTCTTTCAGCTTTTGCGCATCCACTTTTACTTCTGCTGCATCCAACTGAAACTGCCAGCCCAACTGGTTTAAAACGTGGACGGGTATTTTTGATCCTGCAAAATCTTTCGCTTTAAAACGTTCCGAATAAACCAGCGGATCTAAAAATCCTGCTTTTTGTGTGCTGTGGTACAAAATTTGAAAAATAAATTTCGGCCAGATGGAAATATCCGGCAAAGCCGCCGAATAAACTTTTACAGAAGTTTTTGGTGCAACAATTCCAGCAAACTCTCCTTTGTATTCCGTGTTTTTTTCGGTGCTAAAAGAAGCAAGGAGTTGGTAAGAAGTGTTGTTGATGAGATGAAACTGCACAACAGAAGTAACCTGTTTTTCGGGAACGGCGGCCAAATAAATGCCTTTTGCCACAAATTCTTGCGGCGGTATTTCGGCAATTGCTTCCTGCGTTTTTGCGGCAACTGCTGCTTCCCGGCCATGTACCGAAGTAACTTTGGATGCCAAAACCGGTATCTCAAAATCGTCGTCTCCGGTAACGCCGATGGTTTGCTCGTCAATAATCCGCGTGATAAAACCTTCCCGTTTCTCTTCCACAAAACGCACAAAATCGCCCAATTTAAATTTCATAATCTTTAGTTCAGTTTATAAAAGTACGTTCTTTTTCAATTTCCGATTACGTAAACACAAATTTTAGCTTTAGCTGTAACTGTTTGATGTTTAGTTGGAACAAGGCAAGCGATTGCAGATTTCTGTAAAAACCAACAGTCCTGTCCAACAAAACGGCCTGTTTTTGCTTATAAGCTTACCGGCAGCAATGCTTCTTTTACCCATCAAAAATTATGTTGCACGTAAAATCTTTCCCCAACAACCCGTATTACGAAAACACATATTTGCTGTTTGACGATACACTGGAATGCGTCATTATTGACCCCGGAATGTACAGCCGCGAAGAGCAAAACAAGGTTACTTCTTTTATCACCGAAAATTTGCTGAAGCCGGTTTTACTATTGAACACACATTGCCATATTGACCATGTGCTGGGCAATAAATTTGTTTTTGACCAATATGGGCTGAAACCGCAATTTCACGAAGGCGAACTGCCTTTGCTTTCGGCGGTGCCTGGTTATGCGCCGCAAATGGGCATCCATTACGAACTTTCGCCTTTGCCGGAAACGTTTTTGCCCAAAAGCGGAACCGTAAAATTCGGACAAACAGAACTGGAACTGATTTTTGCGCCCGGCCATTCGCCTGCGCATTTGTGTTTTTATTCGGCCAACGACCATGTTTTAATTGGCGGCGATGTTTTGTTCCGCGAAAGTATTGGCCGAACCGATCTGCCTGGCGGAAACACCGAACAGCTCATCAAAAATATCCGCGAAAAATTGTTTGTTTTGCCCGACCAATGTATCGTTTATCCCGGCCACGGCGAAGAAACTACCATCGGCTACGAAAAAGAATACAATCCTTTTCTTACCTGAGCGTTAAATTGTTGATATAAAAGAAGCATCCCGAAAAATTGAATACCTCTGCATTTATAGCCAGGCGCTACCTTTTTTCTAAGAAATCTACCAATGCCATCAACATTATTTCCGGTATTTCGACGCTGGGCGTGCTGGTGGGCAGTGCCGCGCTGATCATTATCCTTTCGGCTTTTAATGGAATTGAAACATCAGTACTTGCTCTTTACAACAGTTTTACGCCGGATTTAAAAGTACTTCCCGTAAAAGGAAAAACATTTGATCCACGAACGTTGGATTTAGATAGCTTACGAAAATTACAAAACGTGCTTTCGGTAACTGAGGTACTGGAAGAAAAAGCGCTTTTGCGATATGGCAAAAACCAGTTTATTGGTACGGTAAAAGGTGTAAGCAACGATTTTTTGAAAAACCCGGCCTTAGACAGCACCTTGCAGGTTGGTTCTTTTACGCTGAAAGATGAAGGCCGAAACCTGGCCGTTATCGGTTCATCGGTACAGATCAGTCTGGGCATAAACGTAAAAGACCAAATGGCGCGGTTACAAATTTATTCGCCACGACATAAGAAAATTAACTCTTTTAATCCTTTGGATGAGTTTGTAGTACGCAACATTGGTGTGTCGGGTGTTTTTTCAGTTGAAAAAGATTTTGACGATATGGTGATTACGCCAATTAGTTTCACTCGTGATTTGCTGGACGAGCCTCAAGATATTTCTTATTTAGAAATTAACTTGAAAAATAACGCCCATGTTAATAGTATGCAGGACATGTTACAGCAAAAATTTGGTAGTGGTTACATTTTAAGAAATAGTCAGCAACAAAATATTTCTTTATTCAAATTATTAAATGTTGAAAAATGGGCTGTGTTTTTAATCTTAACTTTTGTAGTAATAATTGCCATTTTCAACATTATTGGAACCTTAACCATGCTGGTAATTGATAAGCGTAAAGACATTGCCATTTTAACCAGCTTGGGCGCCGATAAAAAGCTAATTCATAATATCTTCTTTTTTGAAGGCATGTTAATTTCTTTAATCGGATGTCTTGCCGGAATGGCTTTAGGGTTAGCATTTTCCCTGGCACAACAAACATTTGGCTTTATAACCATGAAAGGTAATATAATGGATCAACCTTATCCGATAACTTTAAAGCCAGGTGATTTCCTGCTTGTGTTCCTCACCGTAATCGGAATATCAGTGATCGCTTCGGGCATTAGCGCACGGTTAAGCGTACAAAAACTCGATGAAATTAATCAGGAACTGTAAATTAGCGGCATGAAAAGGATTTTTTTCATTGGAGGTTTTTTGGGGATGATTGTTGTTTGTGGCTGCACGCGGCACAACCAGGCCGATACAAAAGTTTACAAAGGTTTGTACAGTTTTGGCTTGGAGGTAAAATCTTTTAAAGAATGCAGCACCGGCCGCGAATATTGGGTGAAAGACAGTTCGGGCAAACTGGAACTGCAATACGCCAACATGAACTTTGAAAAACCTTACGAACCGGTTTATGTAGAAGTGGAAGCTTTAAAACGGCCATCCGGCGAGGAAGGCATTGGTGCTGAGTTCGACAGCACGATGGTGGTTACCAAAGTGCAAAAAATTACGCGCGAAATCCCGGAAGATATGTGCAATTGATGCTGGATTTTCTTTTCAAAACCCTCGGTCAAAACGCAAACCAAGCTTTTTCTGCTGATCTTCCGGTATCGTTTGCATAGATTTTTTAGGCAAATCCCTCAGGCTTTTACATAATTCTGTGTAAAATTGTCTAAACCATCAAATATCAACCCTTGCCTGTTAATATTTCCATGCAGCTTGGGTTGCTTTTAGACAAAAAAATTGCGCCGATAGCAAAGCATTCATGACGAGACAAGCATTATGAAAAAAAACACCTGTAAAAGAAGCATTGTCCTGTTTTTGCTGGCTGCTTTATCATTTGCCGGCAAAGCGCAATTTTTATCTGAAACCCCCAAAACAGGAAAAGGTAAAACGGTGATGCTGGATTCGTACTTTAACAACGAATTCAGGAAGGATTCAACTGGCCACAACATTTCTTTTCATTACAAATGGAACGAAACGGACAATAACGGTTTCAGCCTTTTTAAAAGTGTTTTTAATAATTATGGCATAAAAACAGCAACGCTTTATGCTGCGCCAACGGCTGCCAACTTGCAAGGCTCGGCTATTTATTTGATTGTTGATCCGGATACGGAAAAAGAAACCGTTAACCCAAATTACGTAAACCAACAGGACGCAAGCGAAGTTGCGGCTTGGGTAAAAGCAGGCGGTGTGTTGGTTTTGATGGGGAACGATGCGGGCAACTGCGATTTGGAACATTTCAACATTTTGTCTGAGAAGTTTGGCATCCATTTTAACGAAGACGTACACAACAAAGTCATTGGTTCGCAGATTGAACTGGGCACTTTGCAGGTCCCGCCAATTGATCCGATTTTTAAAACGGCAAAGAAAATTTACCTTAAAGATATTTCCACTTTCAAACTAAACCCGCCTGCAAATGCTTCTTTTACCGATAAAAATTTGGTGATCATGGCCACAGCAAAATATGGAAAAGGAACGGTGTTTGCCGTTGGCGACCCTTGGTTTTACAATGAATATGTAAACGGGCGAAACTTGCCGCCAGATTACGATAACCTTAAAGCCTGCAACGATTTGGTAAACTGGCTGATCAAACAAGTGCCGGCAAAAGTGAAATGAGGCAAAAACAACGATGCTTCTTTTACCGGTGTTTTTTCATCGTCGCCAATTTTATGCCGGTAAAAGAAGCATCGGCAAAAGAGGAAAGGCAAAGCAGGGATTTTGATCTTGTTTAAAAAAATGATACTTTTCAAAACTCCTACAGCATAACCAAAACCAAGTAAAAAGCCAGCCATGATCTTATCAAAAAGCAATTTAAAAGCTATTCAATATCCTGAAGTTATTGTCCCTGATACGGCGGTTTTCGGCCTTCCGGAGAAAGTTTTGCAATTTGGAACAGGCGTTTTGCTGCGCGGATTGCCGGATTATTTTATTGATAAAGCCAACCGGCAGGGTTTGTTTAACGGCCGGATTGTGGTTGTAAAATCAACTGCGGCAGGAAGTGCTTCGGATTTTGACGAACAGGACGGCTTGTATACTTTGTGTGTAAAAGGCATCGAAAACGGACAAAAAACCGAAGAAAACATCATTTGCTCGGCCATCAGCCGGGTGGTATCGGCAACAGAAAACTGGGACGAAATTTTAGAATGCGCGCGAAACCCGGAAATGAAAATCATCATTTCCAACACCACCGAAGTTGGCATTCAGTTGGTTAAAGAAAGCATTAATGCCAATCCGCCAGCTTCTTTTCCGGGTAAATTATTGGCTTTTCTTTTTGAACGTTATAAAGCTTTTAACGGCAGCGAAACAAGCGGAATGGTGATTATACCAACCGAACTGATTGTGGGCAACGGCGATAAACTAAAAGCAATTGTGTTGGAACTGGCAGATTTCAACCAGTTGGAAGAAGGGTTTATCAACTGGCTGGAAAACAACAATTCGTTCTGTAATTCCTTGGTTGACCGGATTGTTCCCGGAAAACCCGATGCCGGAACCGTTGCTGCCTTTCAGGAAAAAGCAGGTTATGAAGACGGGTTGCTCACCGTTTCCGAAGTTTACCGTTTGTGGGCGATACAAGGCGATGAAAAAGTAAAATCGGTTTTGAGTTTTGCCGAGGCTGACCCAGGCGTAATCATTGCACCGGATATTGAAATTTACCGGGAGTTAAAGCTGAGGCTGCTCAACGGCACGCATACCTTAAGCTGTGGCCTGGCTTTTTTGGCCGGTTTTGATACGGTAAAAGAAGCAATGGACAATGCCCTGTTCTCAGGTTTTGTAAGCGGGTTGATGCAGGAAGAAATTGCATCGGCCATTCCTTATGCAGTAAGCAAACAGCAAACAGACGAATTTGCGGCACAAGTGCTTGACCGTTTCCGCAACCCGCACATCAAACACCAATGGATTGCCATCACGGTACAATATTCGGCCAAATTGAAAATGCGCGTGGTGCCGGTTTTGCTCAACCACTATAAAAAATCGGATAAAGTGCCTGCCCGGATTGCTTTGGGTTTTGCGGCCTACCTGCGTTTTATGCAGGTGCAAAAAGAAGAAGGCGG
This sequence comes from Mucilaginibacter sp., assembly GCF_041088075.1. Lineage (GTDB taxonomy): Bacteria > Bacteroidota > Bacteroidia > Sphingobacteriales > Sphingobacteriaceae > Mucilaginibacter_A. The sequence goes on from NZ_JBGCVY010000037.1 coordinate 162,775, forward strand.
GAAATATTTTGGAGAAGCAAACGGCGCAACTTATCCAATCAACGATGATTTGGCGCACTATTTTTATGGCATTAAAAACAGTATCCCGGGCGATATTTATGTGTACACCATTTTAAACAATACGGAAATTTGGGGAACAGATTTGACGCTGTTGCCGGGTTTTTTAGCGGCGGTGGAGCAGTTTTTTGCGGCTATTGCTGCGGAAGGTGCTTTGGCGACGATGCAACATAGTTAGCAGTAATGACATTTGGCACATCTATTAATAGCTACATTCAAACATAGAACAGTATTTATGATATGATTAGCCCAGGTTTAAAATAATACTTTTGAAGTATGGAGATTAAAGAAAAACTTACTATACCCAAACTCATTGAAGAAGCTCAGGTTTTTTGTATTGGACAATCGCAAATCCAACATAAAGAACTTTTTGGAGTTACTGATGGAAAAGCAGTTGGAACTTTAATTGAACAGAAATTCCAAAAACATTTATACGACAAATACGAAGTTACAATTGGTTCATCTGCAAGTGGCGTTGACTTGCCTTCTGCAGACATTTTAACAGACATAAAGGTAACGTCCATAAAACAACCTCAATCCTCTTGCCCTTTCAAAGATGCTAAACAAAAAATATTTGGATTAGGCTATAATCTGCTTGTTTTCGTTTATGACAAAATGGATGATGAATACACAAAAACTGCAACTCTCAATTTTGTAAGTTGTTCATTTGTTTCAAAAGAACGAACGGCCGACTATACAACAACTTTCCGTCTTAGGGAAATGGTTAAAGACAAAGCTAATGAAGCAGATATTATTGCGTACTTGCAAGACAAAAACATTCCAGCAGATGATATAACGCTATCAAAGTTAGCCGAGCTTATTTTACAATCACCACCAGAATTAGGTTATTTAACAATTTCTAATGCTTTGCAGTGGCGATTACAATATCAAAGAATTGTGGCATTGGTTGACGATATTCCAGGCATTTCTAAAATTGTAAGCTATAACAAACCTAAATGATGAAAATATTTGAAGCAAATATTAGTCATAAGGCTTTGGAGTTTTTAAATCAAAATTTAAGAACTATTTTATCGTGTGAATTAGCTAATCAAAAAATGTTTGATGCCTTTGGCATCAAACATTTTTTTGACAGTGATGAAGATTTGGAAAAACTTAAAGAAATAATTTTTGACAATTTTAATATATTTGAAGAGCTTGACAGAGCCGAATATGGTGATTTTCAGACAAATGAAGACTTAGCAAATAAAGTAACACTACATTTAGTTTCAAAAAGTATTTCACCCGAAATAATTGTTGAGCCAACTTGTGGGAAAGGTAACTTTATTGTTGCTTCTCTAAAAAATTTTCAGTCTATCCAAAACATATTCGGAATTGAAATTTATAAACCTTATGTATGGGAAACAAAATTCAATATTGTCAATTACTTTCTCGAAAATCCTGAAACGAAAAGACCAATAATTTCTATTGCTCATTGCAATGTTTTCAATTTCAACTTCAAACATATAGAAAAGCAGTTTTCAAATAAAGAAATTTTGGTAATTGGTAACCCACCGTGGGTTACCAATTCAAAATTGGGAAGTCTTAATTCGGCTAACTTACCAAAGAAAACTAATTTTAAAAATCATAGTGGTTTAGATGCAATGACAGGCAAAGGCAATTTTGATATTGCTGAATTCATTACCATAACAATGCTTGAAACATTTCAAAAAATGAAAGGGCATATACTTTTATTGGTTAAAAATTCTGTTATTAAAAACATTGTTTTCGACCAAATTAAAAACAAATATAAAATTGCATCTATTGAAAAGCACAGCATTGACAGCAAGAAAGAATTTAATGTTTCAGTTGAAGCCTCTTTATTCTATTGTAAATTAAACGCTACGTCTGAATTTGATTGCAACGAATTTAATTTTTACAATAATCAAGACCCATATCAAAAATTTGGTTGGCTGAATGACAAATTCGTTTCTAATATTGACATTTACAATCAAACAAAAGAAATTGATGGAAAATGTCCCTTCGTTTGGCGGCAAGGCTTAAAACACGACTGCTCAAGCATAATGGAATTAGAAAAAGTAAACGGACAATATATAAACGGCTTAAATGAGAAAGTGAAATTAGAAGATGATTTAGTTTACGGTCTTCTTAAAAGTTCTGACCTTAAAAACACAGTCATCAATCAAACAAGGAAGTTTACAATTGTTACCCAAAAAAAAGTTGGACAAGAAACTAAATATATAAAATACGATTATCCAAAGACATATCAATATTTAACAGAACATCAATCTAATTTTGACGCAAGGAAATCAAGTATTTATAACAATAAACCTCTATTTTCTATTTTTGGTATAGGCGATTATTCTTTTAAACCATATAAAGTTGCCATATCCGGGCTTTACAAAACGTTCCATTTTACGTTAATTCTACCACAAGGCAATAAGCCTGTAATGCTTGACGACACTTGTTATTTAATAGGATTTGACAGAATAGAGTTTGCTGTATATGCTTTGATACTTTTAAATTCAGAAATAGCAATGCAGTTTTTGCAATCGGTAACTTTTGCTGACGCGAAAAGAACTTTTACAAAAGATATATTAATGCGAATCGACTTTTTTGAATTAACAAAGACTATTAACAAACAAAATTTGCAAACAGAATTGAATCAGTTAAACGATAAGTATAAACTTAATTTGACATTAAATTTGTGGGATAACTTCTTAACCGAAATGTTCCCAATTGACAATAAACAAATCGCAATGTTTGCGTAGGTAGATATAAGATAAGCATTACAGAATTTAGATTATAGACAAATGAAGCAGCAGGTTTTAAAAGTGCATCCTGACGATAACGTGATTGTGGCATTAACCGATTTACCGCAAGGATCAGTAGTAGTTTACGAAAACCAGCAATACACATTAAGGGACAATGTTCAGGCAAAACACAAATTTGCCGCCCAGGATTTCAACCCAAACGACGAGATCATCATGTACGGCGTTTTGGTAGGAAAAGCGCAAAATCAAATCCCGGCCGGTGCTTTGCTGACCACCAAAAATATCCACCACGCCGCCAACGAATTTTTTATCGGCGAGCGGCATACCGAATGGCAAAAACCGGATATCAGCAAGTTTGCCAACCGTACTTTTTACGGTTATCCGCGTTCTGATGGCAGCGTTGGCACGGCAAATTATTGGCTGGTTGTCCCAATGGTTTTTTGCGAGAACCGGAATTTAGAGGTTTTGGAAGAAGCTTTGATCAAACCTTTAGGTTACGGCCGGAACCGCGTTTACGCCAACCAGGCGCAGGAATTGATTAAAATGTATAAATCGGGCAGCGATGTCAGCCAAATTTTAAACGCCGAAATGCCTTATACCGAATTGGCGCCTAAACAAGACCGCTTGTTCCCCAACGTTGATGGCATTAAATTTTTGGTCCATAATGGCGGCTGTGGCGGCACGCGCCAGGATGCACAGGCACTTTGCGGGTTGCTGGCCGGTTACATCACGCATCCAAACGTGGCCGGCGCTACGGTTTTAAGTTTGGGTTGCCAAAACGCGCAGGTTTCTATTTTGGACGAAGAAATCAAAAAACGTTCGCTCTTGTTTGACAAACCTTATTTTGTGCTGGAGCAGCAAAAAGTTGGCACCGAAGCCGAACTGCTTTCGCTGGCCATCAAGCAAACTTTTGCCGGGCTTGTTTTGGCCAATAAAAATACACGTCAGCCTGCGCCGATCAGCAAAATTTGTATCGGTTTGGAGTGCGGCGGCTCGGATGGTTTTTCGGGGATTTCTGCCAATCCGGCCATCGGTTATACTTCTGATTTGCTGGTTGCTGCGGGCGGTTCGGTTATTCTGGCCGAGTTCCCGGAGTTGTGCGGCGTGGAGCAAAACATGAGCGACCGTTGCGTGGATACTGCAAATGCCGAACGTTTTTCGCATTTGATGCGCACTTACAATGAACGTGCCAAAGCGGTAGGTTCTGGTTTCGACATGAACCCTTCGCCCGGAAACATCAAAGACGGATTGATTACCGATGCGATCAAATCGGCAGGCGCGGCCAAAAAAGGCGGCACATCACCAGTGGTGGAAGTGCTGGATTATCCCGAAAAAGTAACCAAGCCCGGTTTAAATTTATTGTGTACGCCGGGAAATGATGTAGAATCAACCACGGCGGAAGTTGCTTCGGGTGCTAACGTAGTTTTGTTTACAACAGGTCTGGGTACACCGACGGGAAATCCGGTTACGCCGGTGGTTAAAATCGCCAGTAACACCAAGTTGTACAATAAAATGCGCGACATCATAGATATCAATACCGGAACCGTGATTGAAGGCGAAGAAACGATTGAACAAGCCGGCGAACGCATTCTGGATTATGTCATCCGCGTGGCCAGCGGCGAAATTGAAGTAAGCGCGGTACGCCACGGCCAGGACGATTTTATTCCATGGAAACGGGGCGTTTCGCTTTAAAACCGATGCTTCTTTTATCACCTAAAAATTGAGCTGCAAACCATCAGCCTAAAACCAAAATTGAATGAAACCATTTTTAGACGAAAACTTTTTGCTGCAATCGCCAACCGCGCAGAAGTTATACTACGATTTCGCTGAAAAACTGCCAATTATTGATTACCACAACCATTTGCCGCCTGACCAGGTTGCCGGGAACGTCAACTTTAAAAATTTAACGCAGGTTTGGCTGTACGGCGATCATTATAAATGGCGCGCAATGCGAACAAACGGCATCAACGAGGATTACATCACCGGCAGCAAAAGCGATTTCGAGAAGTTTGAAAAATGGGCCGAAACCGTGCCTTACACCATGCGCAACCCGCTTTACCACTGGACGCATTTAGAATTGCAGCGGTATTTCGGCATCCACGATTTATTGTCGGTAAAAACAGCATCTGCCATTTATGATGAAGCTACCGCCAAACTGCAAACACCGGAATATTCGGTGCAGGGATTGTTGCAAAAGATGAACGTGGAAACGATTTGCACCACCGATGACCCGCTGGATAATTTAGCTTTCCATCAGCAATTAAAACAGGAAGGCGGTTCGGTTAAAATGCTGCCTGCGTTTCGTCCGGATAAAGCCATGAACCCGGATGATTTGGAGGTTTTGAACGCTTACATGGACAAACTGGAAACGGTTGCCAATGTTTCCATTCAAGATTATGACGCGTATTTATCAGCTTTAAAAAAACGCCACGATTACTTTGCAACAAACGGCTGCTCCGTTTCCGATCATGGTTTGGAACAGGTTTATGCCGAGAATTATACGGAAGAAGAAATCCGAAACATTTTCCAAAAAATACGTGCTAAAAGAAGCATCAGTCAGGAAGAAAACCTCAAATTCAAATCGGCCTTGCTTTTTCAGTTTGCGGTTTGGGACCACGAAAAAGGCTGGGTGCAGCAATATCATTTGGGCGCTTTGCGGAACAACAACGCACGGATGCTGAAACAGTTAGGGCCGGATACCGGCTGGGATTCGATTGGCGATTTTAGTCAGGGACGGCAGCTCTCTAAATTCCTAAACCGTTTGGATTCGGAAAACCGTTTGGCAAAAACCATCATTTATAACTTAAATCCGTCTGATAACGAATTGATGGCAACCATGATTGGCAATTACAACGACGGTTCTGTTGCCGGAAAAGTGCAGTTTGGTTCGGCCTGGTGGTTTTTGGACCAGAAAGACGGCATGACCAAGCAGATCAACGCGCTATCCAACATGGGTTTGCTGAGCAAATTTGTGGGTATGTTGACAGATTCGCGCAGCTTTTTATCTTTCCCACGGCACGAATATTTCCGGAGGTTGTTGTGCAATTTATTTGGCGAAGATGTGGAAAACGGCGAATTGCCAAACGATCTGGAATGGATTGGCAAAATCGTTTCCGACATTTGCTACTACAACGCCAAAAACTACTTCAACTTTAAATAATGGGCAAAATATTAAGTTTTGGCGAGTTGCTGCTTCGGATTTGCCCCGATATAGAAGGCAATTGGCTCAAAGAAAATTCACTTCCTTTTTATGTTGGCGGTGCCGAATTAAATGTGGCTACGGCTTTAGCGCTTTGGAATTTGCCTTCCGCTTATCTTACGGCTTTGCCGGAAAATATGTTGTCGGAGCAAATCGTCAAATATCTGCAAGAAAAAAAAGTTGATACTTCTTCTATAATTTTTCAAGGAAACCGGATCGGAACTTATTATCTCCCGAAAGGAAAAGACCTGAAAAATGCCGGTGTAATTTATGACCGTAACTATTCGTCTTTTTCAGAACTTCAACCCAAAACCATTGATTGGGATGCTGTTTTTAGCGGTGTTTCCTGGTTTCATTTTAGTGCAATTTGTCCGGCCATTAATCAAAATATAGCGGAGGTTTGTGAAGAGGCTTTAAAGGCTGCTTCCGAAAAAAATATTTTTATTTCTTTGGATTTGAACTACCGCGCCAAATTGTGGAAGTACGGCAAGCAGCCCATCGAAATTATGCCAAAACTGGCGCTATATTGCGATTTGATTATGGGCAATATTTGGGCGGCCAACCAAATGCTGGGAACGGATTTAGATCAGCATTTATTGGAAGCCGAAACCAAAGAAAACTATTTGGAACATGCCGCCAAAACTTCCGAAGCGGTTTTGAAAGCTTATCCAAAATGTAAATATGTGGCCAATACGTTTCGTTTTGGCGAGATCGGGATTGAATATTATACTACTGTTTTTACCGATGGAAAATTGGAAGTGTCGGAGGAATATAAAGCCGAAAAAATTATAGACAAAGTGGGCAGCGGCGATTGTTTTATGGCGGGCTTGATTTATGGTTTGTACAAAAAACTACCGGTAAAAGAAGCATTGGAGTTTGCAACCGCAGCGGCATACGGCAAATTATTCATCGAAAGCGACGCCACGAATATGACGGTAGAAGCAGTAAAAAGAACGATCAAAAATGGGCAGTAAAAAAGAGCATTCGTTAAACCAAATATTAGAACAAGGCACTTTGCCGTTGTTTTTTTATAAAGATGCGGAAGTAAGTTTGGAGATCACCAAAACGATTTACAAAGCCGGTGTCCGCGTGTTTGAATATACTAACCGCGGGCCGGAAGCTTTGGAAAATTTCAAGCTGCTGCGGAAGCTGGCCAACGAGGAAATGCCCGATCTGGAACTGGGCATCGGCACAATTAAGTCGGTAAAAGAAGCACAGGATTTTTTGGCGGCCGGGGCAGATTTTTTGGTTAGCCCGATTGTAAACCCAAAAGTTGGCCAAATGGCTTTGGAAGCCGATATGCTTTGGATCCCGGGCTGTATGACGCCGACTGAAATCTTTACCGCGCAGGAAAACCAGGCCGCTTTGATCAAGCTTTTCCCAGCAAATATTTTGGGCGAAGCTTTTTTAACTTCAATCAAAGAACTGTTTCCCGGCCAGCTTTTTATCCCAACCGGAGGCGTAGAACTGACCAAAGAAAATATCAGCGGCTGGTTTAAGGCCGGTGTAAGCGCCGTTGGTTTGGGTAGCAAGCTCATCAGCAAAAAAGTAATGGAAGAAAAACTTTATGACGAGCTTTTTTATGCCACAAAAGAAGCACACGAATTGGTAAAAAACTGTCGGTCAATCTAAAATAAAATGGACAAAAAAATAGGTAATTACAGATGGACGATCTGCGCATTGTTGTTTTTTGCCACCACCATCAATTATTTAGACCGACAGGTTTTGAGCCTGCTTTCGGGCAAACTTGAAGCAGAATTTGGCTGGACAAATACCGATTATGCCAATATTACGGCTGCGTTTCAGTTTATTTATGCCATCTCCATGCTTTTTGCCGGCCGATTGATTGATAAGCTGGGCACAAAATGGGGCTACGCGCTTGCCATTATCATTTGGTCTTTTGGCGCTATTTTACATGCCAAAGCTATCCCGATCGGAGGTGCCATAACTTCTGTTTTTGCATTGGTTGGCATTACGGGTTTGTCGGTGTCTGTAGTTGGGTTTATTTTTTCGAGGGCGGTTTTAGGCTTTGGCGAATCCGGGAATTTTCCGGCGGCAATTAAAGCAACGGCCGAGTATTTTCCCAAGCAGGAACGATCATTTGCCACCGGCATTTTTAATTCGGGTGCTAACGTTGGTGCTATTTTGGCACCGGCAACCGTGCCTTACATTGCCGCGGCCTGGGGCTGGGAAACTGCTTTTTTAATTATTGGGGCAGCAGGTTTTTTATGGCTGGTTTTCTGGTTTATTTTTTACGATAAGCCCGAGCAGCAAAAACGTTTATCCAAAAACGAACTGGAGTACATTTTACTCGATCCGGATGAAAAAGTAATCGTTCCAAGCGAATCTGAAACCGAAGCGAAAAAAGTTTCGTGGTTTAAGCTGTTCGGCTACAAACAAACCTGGGCGTTTACCATCGGCAAGTTCATGACGGACGGCGTTTGGTGGTTTTTCCTGTTCTGGCTGCCTTCATATCTGAAAGCACAATACGGCATGGAAGGCACGTCTATTTCTTTTCCTTTGTTTGTTTTGTACAGCATGACCATGATTGGAAGCATTGGCGGCGGCTGGTTTCCGGCATATTACTTAAAAAAAGGGTACAATGCCTACGAAGGCCGCATGAAAGCCATGATGCTGATCGCCTTGTTTCCGTTGGTGATTTTGCTGGCCCAGCCGTTTGGGCATTATACGTATTGGGTGCCGGTGGTTTTAATCGGGATCGGCGCCTCAGCGCACCAAGCCTGGTCTGCCAATATTTTTACCACCGTTTCTGATATGTTTCCTAAAAAAGCCATCGGCTCGATCATCGGTATCGGTGGCATGGCCGGCGGAATTGGCGGCGTGATCGTATCAAAAGTTGGCGGTGCGCTGTTTGATCATTATAAAGCTTTAGGCCATATCCAAACCGGTTATACCATCATGTTTACGTATTGCGCTATTGCTTATATTATTGCCTGGGCGATTATGAAAACGCTGGTGCCGAAGTTTAGGCCAATCACAAATATTTAAAACACGGCACTGATTTTATCCTTATAAAAGAAGCATCAGAAGATAGGTACGTTTAACATTAACACAAAGAAGATGGGTTTTAAAGAACAGTTGGATGCTATTTTTGTAGAAGAAAGCCAAATACCGCAGGAATTTCTTTTACCGGGACAGATTATTCAGCGCGAATACCTCTCCAACGGAGAAATGAAAACTTGGAACGGCGAACTGAGCGAGGTTTCTTCGCCGGTTTGCATCCGTACGTCCGAAGGTTTAAAGCGAAAAGTGATCGGTGCTTTTCCGGTTTGCGGAACAAAAGAAGCCATGGAAGCCCTTGATGCCGCGATGTCCGCTTACGATAACGGACGCGGCGAATGGCCAACGATGTCTGTTGCCGACAGGATCACACGCGTAGAACAGTTCACCTTTAAAATGGTGGCACAAAAAGATTTGGTAGTGAAGCTGATCATGTGGGAAATTGGCAAGCCTTACGCAGAATCAGTAAAGGAGTTTGACCGAACGGTTGAATATATTAACGCTACTATTGATGCTTTAAAAGATATGGACCGCCAGTCTTCCCGTTTTGAAATTGAGCAGGGCATTGTGGCGCAAATCCGTCGAAGTTCTCTGGGCGTTGTTTTGTGTATGGGCCCGTTTAATTATCCTTTGAACGAAACTTTTACCACGCTGATTCCGGCTTTAATAATGGGCAACACGCTGTTGTTCAAACCGCCAAAACATGGCACGTTATTGTTTTGTCCGCTGTTAAAAGCGTTTCAGGAATGTTTTCCAAAAGGCGTGGTCAATACCATTTATGGCCGCGGTGCTGATATTGTTCCGCCGTTGATGCAATCCGGGAATATTAATGTTTTAACGCTCATCGGTTCCAGCAAAGTGGCCAACGAATTGAAAAAGCAGCACCCTAAAGTAAACCGTTTGCGTGCTATTTTAGGTTTAGATGCCAAGAACGCGGCCATCGTTACCAAAAATGCCGACATCAAATTAGCCGTTAGCGAAACAGTTTTAGGCGCGCTTTCTTTTAACGGACAACGTTGCACCGCGTTAAAAATCGTTTTGGTGCATGAAGAAATTGCAGATGAATTTCTAAAGGAATTATCTGCAGCAGTTGCCAACCTTAAATTTGGAATGCCCTGGGAAAAAGGTGTGAACTTAACGCCGCTTCCCGAACCAGGTAAACCGGCTTATTTAAAAGCCTGTATTGATGATGCGATAGCAAACGGTGCCAAAGTAATCAACCCAAACGGTGGCGAAAACGTGGCTTCTTTTGTTTATCCGGCCATTGTTTATCCGGTAAATGATAAAATGAAACTGTACCGCGAAGAACAGTTTGGCCCAATTATTCCCGTTGTCCCTTTTAAAAACATTGAAGAAACAATTGAATACCAGATCGAATCGCCGCATGGGCAGCAGGTAAGTATTTTTAGTAACGATGCCAGCGAAATAGCGGCTTTAATTGATCCTATGGTAAATGAAGTAAGTCGTGTAAATATCAACTGCCAGTGCCAGAGAGGCCCGGATATGTTCCCTTTTACCGGCCGGAAAGACAGTGCCGAAGGAACACTTTCTGTGGTTGATGCCTTGCGTGCATTTTCGATCCGGTCTTTGGTTGCCACCAAATTAAATGACAATAACAAAAAGCTGATCAATGAAATTGTGAACAATAACGAATCCAACTTTTTAAGCACGAAGTTTATTTTTTAGGCGGTAAAAGAAGCATTGAGGAAGTCGGGAAGTTAGGAAAGCCGGGAAGTCCGAAAGTTTTGTCATTTCCGAACCCAAAGGGAGAAATCTTCTTTCAACAACAAAATTTTTTATGTGGTAAAAGAAGCATTGTCGGAAAGCCGGGCAGTTTTGTCATTTCGACAAAAGGGAGAAATCCTTTTTCAACAACAAAAATTGGGCGGTAAAAGAAGTATTGTATTAATTGCTTTGAAGAAGGTTTCTCCTTTGGTCGAAATGACAAAAACGGCTTAGTCATTTCAATTTAAAGCAAAAAACCTTTTTCCAGCAAACTAATTTTTATGTGGTAAAAGAAGCATTGTCGGAAAGCCGGGCAGTTTTGTCATTTCGACAAAAGGGAGAAATCCTCTTTCAACAACAAAAGTTGGGCGGTAAAAGAAGTATTGTATTAATTGCTTTGAAGAAGATTTCTCCCGTTGGTCGAAATGACAGCAAGGGTGAAACGGCAATAAAACCTACCGTAGCCCCAACTTTCCGAAAAAATAAGGCACCACTTCCGGATACAAAATAATGGTGATAAAAACACCATTCAGCGCGCCGTAAAAGTGCGCATCGTGGTTGATGGTATCGGCTTGCTGGCGCGAAGCATAAACGCAATACACTAAATATAAAACGCCAAACAAAATGGCCGGGATCGGAATTGGCAGCGGCAGGATTATCATCTTCGTCATTGGATCAAACATAATAAAACTGAAAACTACGGCCGAAACCGCTCCTGATGCGCCTAAAGTCCGATACCAAAAATCGTTTTTGTGTTTCAAAACGGTTGGGATATCGCTTAAAACCAAACTTGCCAGGTACAAAACGGCAAACTGCCAATGGCCAATGATCCGCTCCAGATTAAAAGCAAAAAAGTAGTACGAAAGCATGTTGAATGCCAAGTGCATCCAGTCTTTATGGATCAAACCGCTGGTTAACAACGTGTAAACATTTTGTTTGCGGTAAACCTGGTAAGGGCTTAAAATCAACCTTTCATAAACCTGCGGGTTGGAAAAAGCCAGCAAACTGGTTAAAATGGTAACCACGAAAATAGCCGAAGCGACCGGCGTTATCAAAAAATATTCGAGCATGTCAGTTTAAATTTAATTTAACGGGAGCAATGATCCGGCCAACCGGGTAACGTAAATAAGTTGGCTCAAAGTAAGGGGAATTTTTGTAAACAAAGTTCAATTGCGCTTCTGCACTTTTTGCCAGTTCCGGGTTTTTGGCTTTTTCAGCTTCCAGTTGTTGCTTTAGTTCCGGGTTTTTCTTTAGCAACTCAGCCGCCACATCTTCAAAAACATAATCTGAAAAATGTTCTTTTTGGCCCAAAATCGAATCAAAAAAGTTCCAGGCAAAAAAAGAATCCACGCCTTGCGGCTCCAGCGTTTCCACAATGTAACGGTTCAAAGATTGGTCGCAATAAACCACCACATCGCCCTGATAAAATTTAATGGATGCTTCTTTTACCGATACTTTTTCATTGTTGTGCAGATAATGGCCTTCAAACGGACGGGCAGGCGTTTTGTAATCGGTAATCGAATAAGTTTGAACAGTTAAAGTCGTATCAGTTTTTAGGCGATGGGTTTTTACGCCGTTCCGTTCCATCAAATCAATCACCTTTCCCCAAGCCTGCGGAATAATGTAAGCCAATGGTTTATTTGCAAAAACAGTGGGTTTATACGTATTGTAATAGCGGATTTTTTTGGTGAAAGGCTTGCTCCGGTCGTAATAAAGGCGCGGCAAACCGCTGACTTCACTTGGTTTGTAACCGGCCGTAAAACCTTTAAAAACAATGGTATCGAAATGGCTTTTGTCCAGTTCCCAATCCAAAGCAAATGTTTTTTGGGTTTTGGTTTCTTCATCCGCCTGCAACTTTATTTTGCTGATAAAAGAAGCATCGCGCTGCACAATATTAATCAAATGCTGCATAAAATCATACGTAGAAACTACGCGCGGCGCAAAAGCTTTGAGCATGTGCGTTTCGGAAATGTAGCTGATGATGTTGTGTTGAGCCGTAAAACCGGAAGAATAACGCGGCGTTTCGATAAAAGCCACGATGCCCGAATCTGGCGTTGCACCTTCCGATTCTACGTAAGGCGTCATCTCGAAACCGCTTCTTTTCATGCGTAAAAACAGTTCGGGCGTTAAGGTTTTGCTGGTGTAATCGGCCAGGATTGGGTTTTGCTTGTTGTGCTGCGTCTCGATCAGCGTCATCACGTACTGGTAATCGGCACCGTCGCTGGTATGGTTATCCAAAAAAACGTCAGGTTTCCAGGTGTTTAAAATCTGCATAAAAGCCAAAGCGTTTTTAGAATCAGCTTTGATAAAATCGCGGTTCAAATCCAGGTTACGGTAGTTGCCGCGGAAACCGTAAGCTTTCGGCCCGTTTTGACTAATGCGCGAAATGCCACGGTTTAAACAACCATCAATATTGTAAACGGCAATCAAACAAATAACCACATTTGCAGGAAGCCGGTTCTTTTTCAGTAAATCCCGAACCAGCATCATACTGGCATCAATGCCTTCCGGTTCGCCGGGATGGATGCCGTTGTTGATCAGGACAACGCGTTTGTTTTGCTTTTTGATGATGGCCGGATCAAAAATTTTATCTTTTGAAAGCACGATGAGTTGCAGCGGTTTGCCAATATCCGTTGTGCCGATGTTGTAAACTTTTAGCTGATCGTATTGCTGGTCTAAAGCCTGGTAATAATTTACAATTTGCGGGTAAGTAGCAGTGCTGTTTTTCTGCGGGTCTTTTTCAAAAGGCGTGAGTTGTGCTTTTGAAGCGAATGTAATCAGCAGAAAAAAGAATTGGAGCAGGAAAAATTTCATGCCGATAAGATAGAAAAAGAATCAGCAGGATGCTTCTTTTATCGGCCTTTTTTTGGCGAGGCTTTTTATAATTAAGTAGGAAGAAGGTATAGTAAAAACGATTTTTGACCGACGACATCGAATTACACAAATACCTTTGTTTTAATGTATAGCAGAATTCCTTCTTTAAAAAAAATTTTATGTAGGTTAAATATTGATTATATCAAATACTTGAAAAGTAGATAATTCAACATTTGGACTTTTCAACAAAACAATTTTGGACTTTTCAACAAAGCTTTCTGTGGTTTTTACAAGCAACTTTGCATTATAAAAATTCAAGACAATGGAAAATTCAGAAACAGTTTTAGTAACAGGCGGAACAGGCGCTGTTGGCATACATTGCATTCTTCAATTATTGCAAAAAGGGTACAACGTAAAAACTACACTTCGTTCATTAAACAAAGAAAATGAAGTGATCGAGATGCTGAAAACAGGCAGTATTACTTCCTTTGAAAACCTTAAATTTATTGAAGCTGATTTGACAAAAGATGATAATTGGGACGAAGCCATGAAAAGTTGCCAATATGTGCTGCATATTGCTTCGCCAACGCATTCGGACTCGCCAAAAGACGAAAACGAAATGATCCGCCCTGCCGTGGACGGCGTATTGCGTGTGTTGAAAGCTGCACGAAATGCAAGTGTGAAACGAGTGGTAATGACTTCCAGCTTTGGCGCAGTTGGCTTTAGCAATAAAAACCCAAACACTGAAACGACAGAGGCAAACTGGACAGACCCAAATGAAAAAGGCTTATCCGCTTACGAAAAATCAAAAGGATTGGCAGAGCGTGCAGCTTGGGATTTTATGAAGAAAGAAGGCGGTGATTTAGAATTGGCTGCCATAAACCCTGTTGCTGTTTTCGGGCCATTGTTAGGACCCGGCAAATCGCCCAGCCTTGGGATACTGAAATTTTTATTGGACGGCTCCATGAAAGCCATTCCGAATATTCCTTTAAACGTTGTTGATATCCGGGACGTGGCCGACCTGCATATTCGTGCAATGATAAACCCAAACGCAAAAGGACAGCGCTTTATAGCATCGGCAGACGGTAAAATATCAATGCCCGAAATTGCCACATTGCTAAAAAACAAAATGCCCGGCGTGTCGGAAAAAGCCCCTACAAAAACGTTGCCTAATTGGGTGCTTCGTATAGCAGCTTTATTTAACCCGCAAGCAAAACAGGCTGCTTTATTGCTAAAAATAAACCGCAATGTGAGCAACACAAAGGCAAAGGAAGTTTTGGGTTGGACACCGATAGCAAATAACGAAGAAGCTATTTTTGCTTCAGTGGACAGTATGATTAAATTCGGAATTATAAAATGAGTGCAAACGGAATAAAACCTTCCTTTATTGAACCTGAAATTTCGCAGGAGCAATTTATTCCCGATCATGTTTTTTTGTATGTAACTAAAGGGTCATTACACTGCTTTGACGGCAACAAAAGCCATATTTTCGGGGCATGTGAATATTTCCTTGCCCGAAAAAACCGTTTGGCCAGGTATTATGGTGAAAAGGGAAATGATGAGTTCGAAAAAATCATTTTTTGTTTTGAAGAAGGGTTTATCAGGAAATTTCAGGCAAAGCACAAGTTAAAGGCAACGAAATTTAATTCGGCAGATACATTCGTAAAAATAAACCCTACAGAACTGATACCTGATTTCATTCGTTCGTTAAAACCTTATAGCAATAGTTTGGGAAAACTTGACGAGGCGTTTGAAAATGTGAAATTTGAAGAACTGCTGATCATCCTGTTACAAAACCAGCCTGATCTTGCCGGAATATTTTTCGATTATGGCATACCGGAGAAAATAAACCTGGAAGAGTTTATGAACCGCAATTATAAGTTTAATGTGCGCATGGAGCGGTTTGCTTACCTTACAGGTCGCAGCTTATCCGCTTTTAAAAGGGATTTCAAAGCAATCTTTAACCAAACACCTAATCTTTGGTTGGTGCAAAAACGTTTGCAGGAAGCGTATTTCTTTATTGAAAAAAAGAATAAAAAACCATCCGAAATTTATCTTGAACTGGGCTTTGAAGACTTGTCGCACTTTTCATTCGCCTTCAAAAAATTATTTGGACTAAGGCCAACTGACCTAAAAGAGCAAAAAAATACACATTAAAAACCTATTTATAAATTTATCAAACAAAAAAATCTTGATTACAGGTAGTGCCACGAGAATTGGTCTTCGGTTTGCTGAAAAATTTATCCGGGAAAATAACACCATTGCTCTTTGCGTAACAATATGTGTCTAAGTAACCTAAATCAACAGCGGTTTTATTTTTAAAACGAAATATTGCACAATAATATGATTAACTAAGCCTGATACAAGATAGAAAAAGAATCAGCAGGATGCTTCTTTTACCACCCTTTTTTTGGCAAAGCTTCCTGCATTTTTTTTGGCAGGCTTTTTACAATCAAGTTGTAAGAATGATCTATCATTTCCAGCAATTGCTTTTCGGTTAAGCTTCCGTCAAAATAAACCGTGTTCCAATGGGTTTTGTTCATGTGGAAACCGGGCTGCACTTCGCTGTAACTTTCGCGCAGTTGGATGGCCAATTCTGGATCACATTTGACATTGAAACGGTTGGCTTCTTTTAAAGAAATTAGCAGAAATATCTTTCCGCCAACTTTAAAAACTAAGGTATCATCGCCAAAAGGCATGGTTTCTTCCGTTGCTGGTTTTTGCAAACAATAATCGCGTAAAGTTTCGATGTTCATAACAAATTTAAAACCTACCGATTGGCTTTTTGTAAGAAACCGGATTGCCGAAATTATATTTTACGCCGATACTGATCATCGAATAGCGGTCAACATGGTTGTTCCTGAACATGCTTGGCGGGTCATTGTAACCGTCCAAACCTTCGCCATAAACCAAATTCATCTGGTAGCCAATGTTTAAACGGATGTGCGGTTCCTGGTAATAATTAAAAAATTTCAGCTCGTAGCCAATGCGTAACGGCACCATCAGTTCTGTGCTCGAGTTTTCCCCCGGAAAAACATAACCTGGATTGTTCAAACTGATCCGCTGGATAAAAGCCATGGAATTATGGATCAAGCCAATGCCGGTGCCTACATAAATATTCTTTAAAATATTCAGCAGGTCGCGGTACTGGTAATCAATAAACTCGCCGGCCTGGATATCGCCGTATAAAATTGCAGCTTTGTAATTGTTGACAAAAGCACGGGTATCTTTATCTGTATTTGGATTGCCGCCCGCTAATTTTCCGGCCTGCAACTCGCCGGTAATGGTAATATAAGGAGAGTAGTTGTAATTTAAAGTGCCGAAAATAGCTTCTTTGGTAATGTGCTGTGCCAAATCTGCATCGGCGCGAACAATGCCGACGCCAATCCCGACACTGTAACTGGAGAAGTTGTAACTAAGCTGGGCGAATGAAATTTTACTGCATAAAAACAGTATCGAGGTTAAGGCGGCAATCTTTTTCAAGGCATCAAAGTAAAGAAATCAATTCGATAACGCCCACAGTTAAACTATAAATTTTTTCTTAATAGTTAAAACATGCCAACATGGATTGGTTTACGGTAGGAAGTAACACCGCCAATCCCAATTTTAATGCCCAAAGTAACTTGCGAATACCAATCGCCGTAATGGCCGGACTTGATGCCGTCCATATTATCGCCAGTAGAGAAATTTCCCTGATAACCCAAATCTATGCGGATTTGCGGTTCGTCGTAAGCATTGTAAATTTTGTATTCGTAACCAATCCTCACCGGGATTACCAATTCGTTGCTCTTGTCCAAACCGGCAAAAACAACGTTCGGGTCTTTATAATCCTGGCGGTTGATGTAGTCCATTTTGTTAAAAATCACGCCAACGCCCGTTCCGATATAAATATTTTTTGCCCCGTTCAGGATTTTGGTGAGGATCGGGATCGCACTGAAATCATCGCTGTAATTGATGAACTCGCCCAATTGCACATCACCATGAAAAATAAGCGCCGTATATTTATTGCTGGACTGCTCTCCATAATAAACTTTGCTACTGTCGGCATTGCCGCTTGCCAATCTGCCGACCTGGCCTTCCACACTAAAAGTTACAAAAGGCGTAAAATGATAGTTTAGGTTAAGGTTGAAAGCGGCCTGGCCATAAGACTTGTTCAAATCGCCGTGTATTTTAACCGTGCTGATGCCCGCGCCTAAACTAATTTGGTGGTAATTGTACCCAATTTGGGCAAAAACAGAGCAACTTGATACCACAAATGCAACCAATAGTAAGATCTTTTTCAAGCGTTTATATTTTTTAGTGAACAATAACCGAAGGACACGACTAAGTTTTACTTTTGAGGACCCGCAATCCAAAAATAGAATTATTAACTTATTATCAAAAATGTTTAACGATGAATGGTTCGCGTATGTTGCATTATACTGTACAAAATAGGTTTCTAAAATACGTTGCGGTTGATACGCAATCTGATGCAGCGTCTCCAACCACGCCTTCCACCGAAAAGCAAAAAAACCTGGGCAAAATTTTGGTGGAAGAATTATTGCAGATTGGTTTGCAGGACGCGCATCTGGACGAATACGGCTACGTTTATGCAACCATTCCGGCCAATACTGCAAAACCAGTTCCGGTTATTTGTTTTTGCTCGCATATGGATACTTCGCCGGACTGTAGCGGAGAAAATGTGAAACCGATTGTCCATCAAAATTACCAGGGCCAGGATCTGGTTTTGCCTGATGACCCATCCATAATTATCCGCTTAAAAGAGCATCCGGATTTGCAGCACCAGTTTGGCAACGATGTGATCACGGCAAGTGGGACTACATTGCTTGGCGCAGATAACAAGGCCGGGTTAGCCGCCATTATGGATGCCTGTCAGCAATTGATAAATCATCCCGAAATAAAACACGGAAAAATCAAAATTTTATTTACGCCGGATGAAGAAATTGGCCGCGGCGTAGATAAAGCCGACATGAAGAAATTAGCAGCAGATTTCGGCTACACGGTAGATGGAGAATCAGCAGGAACGATAGAAAATGAAACTTTTTCGGCTGATGGCGCACGGTTGAAAATTCAAGGCGTAAGTACGCACCCGGGTTTTGCCAAAGGGAAAATGCAAAGCGCCATTAAAATTGCCGGAAAGGTTTTGGCCAGACTTCCCACAGAACTTTCCCCGGAAAACACCGAAGGGAAACAAGGTTTTATCCATCCGGTTTCGGTCAATGGTACGGTGGAAGAAGCCGTGGTTGATTTTATCATCCGTGATTTTGAGGATGAAAAACTTGCATCACACGCGAATGTAATCCGGAAAATTGCAGAAGAAGTTTTACAAAATTTCCCCGATGCTTCTTTTACCTTGCAAATTTCGGCACAATACCGCAACATGAAACAAGTGCTGAGCCAGCATCCGCAGGTAATTGAATACGGGATTGAAGCCATTAAAAGGGCAGGTTTAAAACCGCGTTTGCAAAGCATTCGCGGCGGAACGGACGGCTCGCGTTTATCTTTTATGGGTTTGCCTTGTGCCAATATTTTTGCCGGCGAACATGCTTTCCACAGCAAGCAGGAATGGGTTTCGGTACAGGATATGCAAAAAGCGGTAGATACGATTTTGAATTTATGCCAAATTTGGGAAGAAAGAAGTTGATAAAGTTTTGGTTTTCTCAACCCAAACAATGAAAAAACACCGGTAAAAACAGCATGCTTCTTTTACCACCTAAAAATTTACTTTATGAAACTGATACGGTACGGCGAGGCCGGAAAAGAGAAGATTGGCGTTTTGATTGATGGCGTCCGTTACGATACTTCTGCCTACGGTGGAGATTACAACGAACAGTTTTTTGAAGACAACGGCCTGGCGCGTTTGGAAGAATTTGTAAAAGCCAACCAGGGAAAACTGATTGCAATTGCAGCAACAGAACGACTTGGCCCGCCGGTTGCTCGGCCTTCCAAAATTGTTTGCATCGGCTTAAATTACGCCAAACATGCGCAGGAAACGAACGCTAAAATCCCGGAAGAACCGATTATTTTCTTTAAATCTACCACCGCTTTGGTTGGCCCGAACGATGCCATCGTCATCCCAAAAAATTCGACCAAAACCGATTGGGAAGTGGAACTGGCTTTGGTGATCTGCAAAAAAGCAAGTTATGTAAGCGAAGAAGAGGCGATGGATTACGTGGCCGGTTATTGTTTGCACAACGATGTATCCGAACGCGAATTTCAATTGGAGCGTGGTGGCACCTGGGACAAAGGCAAAGGCTGCGATACTTTTGCGCCGCTTGGCCCGTTTTTGGCTACGCCCGATGAAATTGAAGACGTGCACAACTTGCGTTTATGGCTGAAACTGAACGGTGAAACGATGCAAAACGGCAATACCGATGACCTGATCTTCGGCATTCCAAAACTAATTTCCTACATCAGCCAGTTTATGACGCTGCTGCCCGGCGATTTGGTTTCTACCGGAACCCCTGCCGGTGTTGGTTTGGGCTTTGATCCGCCCATTTATTTAAAACCTGGCGATGTGCTTGAATTAGGGATGGATGGTTTGGGAACGGCGAGGCAGGTGGTAAAAGCGTATGCCGGAAGTTGAAAGCTACACGGCTTTTCACAATGCTTCTTTTATCGGCATAAAATCTAAACCCAAATTGATTTAAGTATCTTTATACCAATGAACAAGAGTTTAGAACTTATTGAGGAATTTAACCGTTTGGGGCTGTCAAAAAACTTTGATTTCGACAAGTTCAATCATTTTGCCATTGTTCACCATTCTGCTGCGATCGAAGGTTCTACTTTAACAGAAGTGGAAACGCAACTTTTATTAGACGAAAACCTGACGCCCAAAGGAAAGCTTTTAGACCACAGTTTGATGGTCAGCGATCATTATAACGCGCTTAAATTCGTCCTTGAGCCAGCTAATATTTCCCGCAAGGTTTCCCTGCAATTTATCAGGGAGATTAACGCGCACGTGATGAAAAGAACAGGCGAGATTGTTAATACCATTTTAGGAACGGTTGATGCATCTAAAGGCGAGCTGCGAAAAAGCAATGTTTCGGTAGGCAATAGCTATCCTGTAAATTATGATAAAGTAGAACGTTTGCTGGTAAAACTATCCGATCAATTAAACGAGGCTTTGGCCAAGGCACAAAGCGATTTAAAAATGCTGAACCTTTCTTTTGATGCGCATTTTGATTTGGTTACGGTGCATTCTTTTTATGATGGAAACGGAAGGACTTCGCGCCTGTTAATGAATTATTTACAGCAAAAGTGCAACCTGCCTTTGGGCTTGGTTTTTAAGGAAGACAAGGCCGCTTATTTTGAAGCTTTGACCGAAACACGGAAAAAAGAGGACATCCAAATTTTTAGGGATTTCATGCACAGCCAGTATCAAAAGCTGCTTGCCCGGGAAATTGACCAGTTTAAAGAAGCGCAAAAGCCGCTGCGAGGGAAAACATTTTCGCTGATTTTTTGAAAGCAGTTTTGTCATTCCGATCCGAAGGGAGGAATCTTCTTCAAAGTGGTGAAACTTTTTTTGTTGAAAGAGGATTTCTCCCTTTGGGTCGAAATGACAAAACCCCCCTAAATTTTTCACAATGCTTCTTTTATCAGTATAAAATTGACTTTGTGATTTTGATTTTTTTAGGGCCGCTTTGTCATTCCGAAACGATTGAGGAATCTTCTTCAAACCCATTGATTTTTTCTGTTGAAAGAAGATTTCTCCCTTCCGATTAAAATGACAAAACTACTTTCATCCCGGCAACCTAATTTCTTCCGCTTTAATAAACATACTGTTTTTATCCACCAAAAAACTTATCGGATGCTCCGGGTTTTTAATGATTTCGAGCAATAAAAAGCCCCAGGATTTCCAAAAACTTTCTAAAACCTGGCCGTAAACTTTCGGCTTCCACTCATCAAAATAAGGCTTCGAGCTTAAACCTTTTAATGGCATGGCTTCGATATAAATCTTATCGTTAACCGGCAAAATGTGGTATTCGGGCAAACGGTTAAACAAGTAAGCCGAGTAAAAAATGCGTCCGCTAAACTCTTCAAACTGAATTGGATGCAGCGTTTGCCCTTGTATTTTCTCCAAAATTTCCTGGTGATAAATAGTATTTGCTCCGTTATCCTGCAGGCAAAAAATAAAGCCGAAATCTTTTAAACGAAGTGCAAACGTAAGCGAGTTGATTTCATCTCGGTAATTAAACTGATCGGTTTCCGGATCAATTTGAAACAGAAAAAAACTGAACGGTTTAAAATCTTCAAAAATGATCGGTAAAAGAAGCATCTGCAACATCAAATGCAGTTGGCTGAATTTGTGCATCAGCGATTGCGAAATGTTCAAACCCTGGCCTTGCGCGTATTGCTGCTTGATGGCCGATTGCAGTTCGTTAAAAATAATGCCGTACATCAATTTGCCCGCCCAAAGGAACAGTTTCCATTCGTCCAGCGCTTTTACGGCTTCAAAACCTTGCTCAAAAGCGGCTTTAATTTCCGCTTCCAAAGGCGCGATGTACAGCTCGTTCACTTTGGCCGAGCATGGCAGTTTTAAATCTTTGTACGTCGGGAAGTTCTCGTCCAGCATCTTAAACGGCTGGTCGTACAGGTTGTATTTCGACAGCAGCCAGGCCGGAAAAACCTGGATTTTTTCTTCTACCGATTGCAGCGGTTTCCCGGATAAAAAGCAGGTTCGGTTGCCAAAATTAAAGGTATCGAAAGGCTTGTAAATTTCCGTTTGCATATCTGCCAAAGATAGAAATGATTTTGGGCAGGAATTTTTAGCTTTAGGCGATTTAACATGAAACTGACTTACCAACCTTACCAGCTCGAACTGAAGCATCCGTTCACTATCGCCAAATTTTCGCGCACGGCGACGCCTTTACTATTATTACAGTTGGAGTACGAAGGTTTTACGGGATACGGCGAAGCTTCGATGGTGCCGTACATGGGCGAAAACCTGGAAACGGCAACCGCATTTTTAAAAAAAGTTGACCTTAGCTTCTTTTATCAACCTTTTTCTGCGAAAAGGTTGATGGCTTATTTAGATGATCTTGCCCCCGGAAACCCAAATATAAAAGCGGCTATTGATATTGCTTTTCATGATTTGATCGGGAAGATGGAGCAAAAACCGTGTTACCAACTATTTGGTGCAAATCCTGACCTGATGCCGGTTACCAGTTTTACTTTGGGTTTGGATACGCCCGAAATGATTGTTAAAAAAGCGCAGGAAGCAGCGGGTTTTAAAGTGATTAAAATTAAACTGGGAAAAGATAACGACGAAGAAATTATCCGCGCCATCCGTTCGGTTACCCAAGTTCCGCTTTATGTGGATGCCAACCAGGGCTGGACGGACAGGCAGCAATCGCTCGATAAAATTTGCTGGCTGCACGAACAAGGCGTAGAACTGATTGAGCAGCCGATGGACAAAAACGATGTGGAAGGAAATGCTTGGCTGACGGAAAGAAGTCCGGTTGCGATAATCGGCGACGAAGCCGTGCAGCGTTTTGCGGATGTGGAAAAAGCAAAAGGCGTTTACCACGGCATCAACGTAAAACTGATGAAATCTGCGGGGATGTTTGAAGGCCACCGCATGCTAATAAAAGCCAAAGAACTGGGTTTAAAAGTATTGATTGGCTGCATGAGCGAAACCAGTTGCGCCACGTTGGCCGCCGCCGCTTTGGCGCCACTTTGCGATTGGGCGGATTTAGACGGACCGTTTCTCACCAAAAACAACCCGTACCAAAACCCGGAATTTGTTAATGGAAAATATATGCTAAAAGAAGCATTTGGTTTGGGGCTGAAATCGGTTGACGGTTCTCCGTTGTGAGTTGCGGGTTTTTGTGTTTTGTCATCCTGAACGAAGAGAGGAATCTTCTTCAAAGCGATAAGTTTTTTCTTGTCCGTTCTTTTTGCTTGAACAAAAAGAACCAAAAATTCAAGAATGCCGGATCGCCTCCGGGCGGCATTCAGCCCACCGCGCCTGGGCGGCTACCTGCAAACGGCCCTGCAAGTTTCTAAACACCAAGAAGTTGCTTTCCATCTCACCTAATTTATACCGATAAAAGAAGCATCTGAAAAAACAGCCTTTAAAAGCGCAAGATAACCACCAGAAATCCGAAGCGGCAGGCATCCGCCCAGGTGCGGAAAGGCCGGACAAAACGCCCGGAGGGATCGGGTTTGTCTTGATTTTTTGGTTCTTTTTCATCAAGGAAAAAGAACGTTAAATACAAGCAAACACAAATTAACCATACTGATTTTTAGGTGATAAAAGAAGCATTAAGGTTTCTTTTTTTCTGTTTCGAGATTTTTTTTACCTTTTTTAGTAGTAATCTCAATTACGCCGTCTTTGCCTTTATCACCGTATTTTGCTGTTGCTGATGCGCCTTTTAAAACTGTAATACTTTCTATATCATTTGGGTTGATGTTGTTAAGCGGATTAATCCCTTTTGCCTCAACCCCGTCTATAATCACCATAGCTTTATTATACAATGCATTACCATCAACTCTCACTACATTTATTCTTTTAGTAGTATCTGCATTTGGCGGTGGAGTGAGTACAATATCAATAATGCTATCTTTTTTTGAAGTTGAACTTGTACTTGCTTTTGTTCCATCATTCAAACTGAAATTAACCGGCATGGTAAAACTCACCCTTACCGGTTTACTGTTTTGTAAGCCAGGGTTCCAATTAGGCGATTCTTCTAAAACACGGACAGCTTCCGGCCCGCAACCGCCGCCAATATCACGCAGCACTTTTAGATTGGTTAGCTTGCCGTCTTTCTCCACAATAAAAGAAATAATTACGCGGCCTTGTATATTTTTGTCTTTAGCTTCTTTTGGATAATGAATTGATTTTGCCAGATAATTAGCAAATCCTTCTTCTCCTCCGGGAAATGATGGCGGTTTTTCGACCGATGCAAAACTAACGACTCCAGGTTCAGACGAAGGTTTCACAACAAGCATGTTTGCCCTGGCTTTGGCCATCGCCTTGTCCTCAAACACAACGATTTTAAGTTTTCCGGCAACATGGTCAAATGTTGTTACCAAAACAGTTGAATCAGGGCTTTTAAAAGTTACTATAGCCCGTTCAGTATAATTGGGTATTTCAAAATCTCCGTCTTCGTCCGTTGTTGTGCTAAAATTATTTTGTTCGTACTGCACTTTCACATTAGCCATAGGTTTGCCAAGCGGATTTACCACTTTCCCTTTTAAGTCTGATACTGTTTTTACCGTGCCTTTTTCTGCCGAAGTAGTTTTCAGGGGAGAACTAACGCTCTCGCCAATATTCATTACAACACTGTTGACAGGTATATCGCTGCCAAAATTATCCGAAATCTGTTGAATCGTTTTCTGTTCGCTCACCGTGGCCGAAGTCAAAACCAGCATGGCGGCAAAAAGTGGTGCCGAAAGTCCGTATTTTAAAAGTGCGGCGCGGCGTGAAGGGTTTTTATGCAGCATCATAATGCGTTGTTTTAAAAGCGATTGGTTAAAAAAACTGTTGGTTAAAGTATTTGGTTCGATGCCCATCGATTGGCTGAGCAGCAACAGTGCATAGTCGGATTTGTCAACACCAAAACTGATGGCATCACGGTCGGCAATAAATTCGTGGTTGTGTTTGATGGCTTTGCGGTAGAAGTAGATGACCGGATTGAACCAGTTTAAGATGGCCAAGGCTTCAAACAAAAGCACATCAGCAGAATGCAATTGTGCTACGTGCACCATTTCGTGCTGCAAAATCACGTCTTGCTGCGGCAGGTTTTCATCCACCTTCACTTTCCCGAAAAAAGAAAAAGCAAGCCCGGTTTCTGCCGATTGCAGGTAGCGTTTCAGCTTTACAAAACGATAAATTAAGCGTGCTAAAAGAAGCATCGTTACCAGCCAGTAAACGGCGGTAAAAAACTGGGAAACGGTAAAACCGCTTTCTGCCGAAGGCGAAACCTGGTAAACAAAACCGGGGTCAATGTAATAAATGGTTTGCTGTACCTTTTGCGTGATGAACAGGTTTTTTACCCATTCGGCCTGCATCATCGGGATAAAAAACGATAATACCGCTGCCGAAACCAAGTAAATGCGGTTGAGCATAAAGTAAGTTTCTTTGCGCAAAAGCAATAAATAAAACCCGTAAAACAGCGCCAGATACAGGTTTGCCAGGATAAGATAGTGCCACCAGTTCATGATGTTTATTTGTTTTTTAGTTTCTCGATCAGTTTTAAAATCTCGTCTGCTTCTTTTAGGTCTATTTTTTCCTTCTCCACAAAAAAGGAAAACATGCGTTCTACCGAGTTGTCGAAATAGCCGTTCAGCAGTTTATCGGCCGAAAAATTCTGGTATTCTTCTTTCGAGACCAGCGGGTAATACTGGTGGCTTTTGCCAAAAGAGTTATGGGCGATAAAACCCTTGGTTTCCAAAATGCGGATAAACGTAGAAACCGTGTTGTAGGCTGGTTTCGGTTCGGGCAGTTCTTCAATTACTTGTTTTACAAAGGCTTTTTCCAACTGCCATAAAATTTGCATAATTTGTTCTT
Organism: Mucilaginibacter sp.; assembly: GCF_041088075.1. Classification (GTDB taxonomy): domain Bacteria; phylum Bacteroidota; class Bacteroidia; order Sphingobacteriales; family Sphingobacteriaceae; genus Mucilaginibacter_A. Next base: position 188,837 of record NZ_JBGCVY010000037.1, read on the forward strand.
CTGCGCGGGTTAGTTCTTTAATTTGTTTCATAAAGCTAAGGTACAACTATTATTTTAGTTTCGCAACTAATATTTTAAAAAAGAACTTTTATTTAAAAAAGGCGTTGCACCTCAACTTAAAAAATACAAATTACATGAAAATCACTTTTCACGGTGCCGCGCGCAACGTAACCGGCAGCAAACATTTATTAGAATTGGCAGACGGAACGCAGATTTTGCTGGATTGCGGCATGTTCCAAGGCATGGGCGAAGAAACCGAAGAACTGAACGAATATTTTGGCTTTGACCCCAAAAAGGTGGATTATTTGATTCTTTCGCACGCGCATATTGACCATTGCGGTTTGATCCCGCGTTTGGTAGCCGAAGGTTTTGAAGGATCGATCTTTTGTACATCCGCAACAATGGATTTAGCAAGGATATTGATGATGGATTCTGCCCGCATCCAGGAGCAGGATTCGGCCTACAGCAACAAGCACCGGCAACGCAAAAACCTGAAAGAATTAAGCGCGCTTTACATCGAAGAAAACGTAATAGAAGCTTTGCACCTGTTTAAAATAGTGGAATACGGCGAAGAATTTGAAATTACACCGCGCGTAAAACTGAAATTTACAGATGCCGGGCATATCATCGGCAGCGCGGCCGTACATTTAAACATTTTAGAAGAAGGCAAATTTACCAACCTTACTTTTAGCGGCGATGTTGGCCGTTACAATGATTTACTGCTGAACCCGCCGCAGCCATTTGAGCAAGCCGATTACATTATTCTCGAATCTACTTATGGCGATTCTTTGCACAAAGATTTGGATCCGATAGAAAACCAATTGAAAGAAATTATCGAAGAAACGTGCCTGGTAAAAGGCGGCAAAGTGATTATCCCGGCGTTTAGCGTTGGCCGAACGCAGGAATTATTGTATGCTTTAAACGCGCTGGAACTGAAAGGGATTTTGCCCGATGTTCCTTATTATGTAGATAGTCCGCTTTCCAATAAAGCCACGCAGGTTTTGCTGGAACATCCGGAAGTTTACAATAACGGCGTACAAAAAGTGTTGGAAGTGGATTTGAACCCGTTCGCATTTAAAGGGTTAAAGTTTATCGAACTGGTGGCAGAATCTAAAGTTTTAAACAATGATCCCCGGCCTTGCGTTATCATTTCTGCTTCGGGCATGGCCGAAGCCGGGCGTGTAAAACATCACATTAAAAACAGTATCAGCAACCATAAAAACACGATTTTAATGGTTGGTTATTGCGAGCCCAAATCATTGGGCGGGCGTTTAATCAACGGCGATAAATTTGTTTCGATTTTTGGCGAAGAATACCAGGTGATGGCCGATGTAAAAGTGATCAAATCCATGAGCGCACACGGCGATTACGAAGATTTGCTGCATTTTTTATCCTGCCAGGACCCGAAAGAAGTGAAAAAAATATTCCTGGTTCACGGCGAATACAAGGTGCAGCAAAACTTTTCCGAGCGGATTAAAACCTACAACTTTAAGGAAGTGGAAATCCCGGAACAACACGAAACGGTGGAGTTGTGAAGGAGGTTGAAAGGAGAAAGGTAGCCGCTTTGTCATTTCGACCGCAGGGAGAAATCTTCTTTCAACCAGGACACTAATTTTTAGGCGATAAAAGAAGTATGTGTATTTATTCCTTTGATGAAGATTCCTCCCTTTGGTGCAGAATGACAGCACTTTCGGACTTCCTGACTTTACCGACTTTCGGACTTCCTACAATACTTCTTTTATCACCTAAAAATCAATAAACTATAATTTAACGTAGTTGCAGCTTTAGAAACTAATCTAAACAAAGCTTTTTTTTAAAAACACAACAAAAATTTAACTACGTTTAGCAAATTTGTTACAACAGGTTAATCAGTTTAAGTTTTAATTTGAGCTGAAACATTAAAAAAGAACCGGTAAAAGAAGCATACTTCTTTTATCGGTATAAATTTGGCAACAACATCAGCAGAAATATGAAAAAAACAATACTCGGCACTTTAATATTCACCGCGTTCAGCGTTTTTGCTTTTGCGCAAACCACCATTATCAAACCAGATTTGCAGATTAGCAAAATGGTGGACGAAGTTTCGGCCAAAAACCTGGAAGCAACGGTTCGGAAATTGGTCAGCTTTAAAACACGCCACACGTTAAGCGATACCACGAGCAAAACCACCGGCATCGGCGCGGCCAGAAATTGGATCAAAGCGGAAATGGAAAGATACGCCGCAGCTTCCGGCGGAAGGATGAAAGTGGAGTTTGATACGTTTACCCAACCTGCGGGTGGACGGATTGACAAGCCAACGGTTCTAAAAAACGTGCTGGCGATTTTAAAAGGCACCGACCCGAACGATACGCGGATTTATATGGTTTCCGGCCATTATGATTCGAGGGTAAACGATATTATGAATGCCAATTCGGTAGAACCGGGCGCAGTTGATGATGCATCCGGGACGGCATTATCCATGGAACTGGCGCGCGTAATGTCGAAAAGGACTTTTCCTGCCACCATTATTTTTATGGCCGTTGCCGGAGAAGAGCAGGGCTTAAACGGCTCGACCAACGTGGCCAAACGCGCCAAAGCCGAAAACTGGAATGTGGATGCGATGCTGAACAATGATATTGTGGGCAATACTTACGGCATGGAAACCGGGTTGAAAGATAACCGCAGCGTACGTGTTTTTAGCGAAGGCGTGCCTTCCACCGTTATTGCTTCGCGGGCTGATACTTTGGCTGCCCGCCGTGCCGGTTTGGCAATTGGTTCTTTGGTAAACAATGGCGGAGAAAATGACAGTCCGTCGAGGCAGTTGGCGCGTTATGTCAAAGAAATCGGCGAGCGTTATGTGTCTCAATTGGATGTAAAAATGATTTATCGCCGGGACCGGTTTTTGCGCGGCGGCGACCAAACACCTTTTTTACAGCAAGGTTTTGCGGCCGTCCGTTTTACGGAAATGAACGAGGATTTTAACCGCCAGCACCAGGATGTCCGCAAAGAAAACGGCGTGGATTATGGCGATGTGCCCGATGCTGCGGATTACGATTATATCCAAAAAGTTTCGCGGATGAACTTATCGGTTTTGGCCAACCTGGCCTTGGCTCCGGCCGAACCGCAAAACGTTGGCATCATCACCAGCGGTTTAACCAATAAAACCGCTTTGAAATGGGAAGCGCCAAAAACGGGCAAAAAGCCGGCGGGTTATTATGTGTTGATGCGCGAAACCATCAGCCCGTATTGGGAAAAGAAATTTTTTGTAACGGATACACAAGCGACGCTGGATTATTCTAAAGACAATTACTTTTTCGCAGTGCAATCGGTGGATGAGTTGGGACATGAAAGTTTGCCGGTGGTACCGAAGCCGGTTCGGTGAGCAATTGTTGATGCTTCTTTTATCAACCTAAAATTCATTACCAAACCTGGTCTTTAACCACTTCGCAAACGGTTTGAAAAAGGTTCATTTTGCCGGAAAACAAAGAAATGGTTTCGGCGCTGGCTACCTGGAAAGTGCGCAAATGTTCTACTTCGTAATTGATACCCAGCAGTAAAGCCAAAATTACAGGGGCTAAAAGCAGTATAAAAGGGTTGGTGTTGATGATGAAGTTTTTCATGACTATCGGTTTGATGAATCAAAGAAAAAGCTAATCTGCAACCTGCTAAATGCTTATTAGGCAGACCTATAAGAAAAATCGGTGAACGGCATTTTTTTACCGACGAAAATTTTTACCGGAAGGGGAAAATAGAATTAAATCAGGAATTTTGCCCCAACGCTTCCCGAATCACCGTTTCTGCACGTTTTACTAAAACTTCTGGCAAATGTTGTTCGGGTTCTATCGGTTCCAAAACTTCAAATTTCAGGTTTGAAAAAGTACCTAATGGGAAAGTGCCGTATCGAACCATTTTCCAGGAGTTGCGGATCACGATCGGAACCAACAACGCTTCCGGACATTTTTTTAACAACGTTGCAATCCCGCCGATTTGAAAATCGCGCATCACGCCAGTTTTGGCGCGCGTTCCTTCGGGAAAAATTACCGCCGACCAGGTATTAGTTTTCATCCGCGTCCCAAATTTCGACATTTCAATAATTGCTGCTTTCGAATCTTTACGGTCGATATTTGTGCCGCCACCATATTTCAGGTTGAAAGAAATGGAAGGAATGCCTTTTGTGAGTTCAATTTTAGAAATAAACTTGGCGTGGTATTTCCGCAGGAACCAAATCAGCGGCGGAATATCATACAAACTCTGGTGGTTGGCAATAAAAATAATCGGGCGGTTTTCGGGCAAATCAAAACGGTTGCTAAAACTAACCGAGTTTCCCAACAAATAATAGGAGGAAACCAAACCCAGGTTCATTAAATCAACCACATTTTTATGCGCCTGGTAGCCAAAAAACCGAAACGCAATCCATTGTACCGGATGAAAAACCAACAGGAAAAACGTAAATAGAATATAATGCAGCGGCGTTAAAATATAACTCAACAATTTTTGCATGGTAAAAGAAGTATTAATGCAAACGGTTTTCTAAAAGCATAATGTGTACTTTCAAAACGGCAGCAACGGTAATGGCATCGGTAATTTCGCCGCGGCAAACCATTTGGTAAACTTCCTCAAACGGCAATTTTTTGATTGTTAATTGTTCGGTTTCTTCTGGTTCGGCTTCAAATTGTTCCAGGTTTTGGGCGAGATAAATGATTGCTTCTTCATCACAAACCGAATTGGAAAGGTACATGCGCTGGATTTCCGTCCATTTTTCGGCTTTTAACCCGGTTTCTTCCAGCAGTTCGCGCTTGGCAGAATCTATAGGTTCGCCAGCTAACGGCCCGCCGCCTTCCGGGATTTCCCAACTGTATTGCTTCAGCGGAAAACGAAATTGCCCGACTAAATAGGTATTCAAATTTTCATCCAAAGGCAAAACACCAATCGCTTTATTTTTAAAATGTACCTGTCCGTAAATTCCCGGATTGCCCGAAGGATTAATCACCTGAAACTCGGTAACATTAATCCAGGGGTTATCGTAAATATTTTCTTCGGAATTGATTTTCCAGGGATTAACTTCAGTTTGCATGGTTGTAAAAGTAGTAAAATTTAAAAGCCGGAAATCAGGTTGAAGTAGCTTTTTGATATTCGGGAACATTGACCAATACAATGCCAATCAGGATAATGACGAGCGCGGCCAACTGTCCTTTTACCAAATTCTCGTGTGCAAAAAACCAGCCCAAAAGCACGGCCACAACCGGGTTAACATAAGTATGTGTGCTGATTAAAGCCGGAGGACGTTTGGTGATGAGCCAGACGAACGATAGGTAAGCGATCAATGAACCAAAAACAATCAGAAATAAAAGCCCCATCCAGGATTGCAGCGGGACTTGCGCGAAAGAAAAACCGGAAAATTCATTGGTAAAAGAAGCAATAACGCCGCTTACCACTGCTGCCGAAAGCAATTGCATACTGCTGTTCATTACAATTGAGCTGCTGCTTTTGGTGTTATTAATAAGGAGTGAACCCAAAACCCACCAAATCGCGCTTAGCAAAACTACTAAAGTTGCAACGAGGCCGATGGCAGAATGATTGACCTGCAAATCGTTCGACTTTAAAAACAAAAAAATCCCGGCGAAGCCAATGATCAATCCCGAAACGATGTATTTGTTGGAGAAATAGGTTTTCCAGTTTTTTCTATCCAGCAATAAAAACCACAGCGGTTCGGTTGCAATTAAAATAGCGGCCTGGCCGGAAGAAATGTATTGTTCGGCCCAAGCAATCATTCCGGTCCCGCCAACCAGCATCAATATTCCGCTTGCTGCGTGCCTTGAAATTATTTTTAGCGGAGGCAGTTTTTCGCCTTTTATTTTCACATAGGCCAGCAAAATTAAACCGGCTATGAGGTATCGTAATCCAACTAAAATAAAAGGAGGAAAACCTTTTAGCCCAAAAGCAACGGCCAAATAGGTTGAGCCCCAGATGATGTAGATGTTAAAAAAGGCAAAAATGAGCAGCAGGCGCTGGAGGAGAGGATTATTTTTCATATCGAGACCTTAATTTTTGGTATCGCTGTTATAAAGCAATACCAAAAAATATGGGGTAAAAGAAGCATCGGGCTTATAAACCAAATGCTTCTTTTACCTGGTCTAAATAGTCGAGTTTTTCCCAGGTAAACAATTCTACTTCTACCTTGGTTTCTTCGCCGTTTGGTGTGAAGAAGGATTTGGTTACGGTTTGCGGTTCTTTGCCGAAATGTCCGTAAGCTGCAGTTTCAGCATAAATGGGGTTGCGCAGTTTAAATCGGGTTTCGATGGCGTAAGGCGTCATATCAAAAATGGCGGAAACTTTTTCGGCAATTTCCCCGTCGTGCAAATTCACTTTTCCGGTCCCGTAAGTGTTTACATAAATGCCCATCGGTTGGGCTACACCAATGGCGTAAGAAACCTGGACTAAAACCTCGGTACAAACACCGGCAGCAACCAAATTTTTAGCAATATGACGTGTGGCATAAGCTGCAGAACGGTCAACTTTTGAAGGGTCTTTTCCCGAAAAAGCGCCGCCACCATGTGCACCTTTGCCGCCATAAGTATCTACAATAATTTTTCGTCCGGTTAAACCGGTATCGCCGTGCGGGCCACCAATTACAAATTTTCCGGTCGGGTTGATGTGGTATTTAATTTCGTCGTTAAAAAAGTGGCTGTATTTGGGATATTTTGCCTTTACCCGCGGGATCAGGATTTTGATCATATCTTCCCTAATCTTCTCCAGCATCGCTTTTTCCTCGTCAAAATCATCGTGCTGCGTAGAAATCACAATTGCATCAATCCTAATCGGCTGATTATCATCGTTATATTCCAGCGTTACTTGGGATTTTGCATCCGGCCTTAAATACTGTATGTCCGAATTTTCGCGGCGGATGGCAGCCAGTTCAATCAGCAAAGCATGGGCAATATCCAACGTAAGCGGCATAAAATTGTCGGTTTCGACGGTAGCGTAACCAAACATCATCCCCTGGTCCCCGGCACCTTGCAGTTGTTTGTCGGCGCGGTCAACACCCTGGTTAATGTCTGGTGATTGCTCATGGATGGCCGAAAGCACACCACAAGAATTTCCATCGAACATGTAAGTGCCTTTGGTATAACCAATTTTGTTGATCACATCGCGGGCAATTTTTTGCACGTCTAAATAAGCTTTCGATTTCACTTCCCCCGCCAAAAAAACTTGGCCGGTGGTAACCAAAGTTTCGCAGGCAACTTTAGAGTCAGGGTCGAAGGCCAGAAAATTATCAATTAAAGCATCAGAAATTTGATCGGCAACTTTATCAGGGTGCCCTTCAGAAACAGATTCCGAAGTAAATAAATATGACATAGCTATTTTAATAAGTTAATATGAATAAAAATGTAAAACAGCCGGATGGGGATTGCAAGCGCAAAATGGAAAACCAGTTTTTTAGCACTTTTTTTTACGTGGTTGCAATCAATTCAAATCAGTCCACTTTACAGGCAGCAAAATTAAAACATTTTTATAATTGCCGAAATTCGAAACCGAATTTGTTTTTTGCGGCCGCAATGCTTCTTTTAGTGCCATAAATTTGGGCTACCTTTCTAAAAATTTAGAAATTTGGAGAAGGAAAGATAGACGCCCTGGCCCTCATCCCCCTTTGAAGGGGGCCAGGGGGATGACTTTAATTTTTACCTGATAAAAGAAGCATCCGGAAAATAAGTTTAAACAAATTAAAATTAAGCGTGGTAAGTTTCGTTCATAAAAAAAATTCATACTAAATTTATACCGGTAAAAACAGCATCACAGAAAGGCGTTCAACTTTTATAGATAAATTAATTTGAGCAAGAAAAATAAAAGTGTTACAGGCGTAGTTTATTCTACCGATCCTGGTTTTGAATACCGGCAGGAAAATGATTGGGTTGAAGAAACACTTCCTGCGCAACAGCAGCAACTCAAGATTTTTTTGGACCGGAAAGCGGGCGGAAAACTGGTAACCCGGATTGCCGAATTTAAAGGCAGCGAAGAAGATTTAGAAAAATTAGGCAAAAAACTGAAAACAAAATGCGGCGTAGGCGGAGCGGTAAAGGATGGCGAAATATTGATCCAGGGAAATTTTAGGGACAAGGTTTTACAGGTTTTGCAAACCGATAACTACAAAGCAAAAATAGCCGGCGGATAGGCAACAATTTTTACAATTACGGCAATGGTGTGTTTTTTACACTTAATACTTGCATTAATTAATATTTTTCACTTTTATTGTAAAAGCAAATTCGAAGGAAATTGTATTTTTTTAAACCTGGCAATCAGTCCACATTTTTTTAAGGAGGTAAATTAAATTTACATTATCATTTTATTTATTCTTTTTTATTAATAGTAAAACTTTAAATTTGTTATTGCATTTATAAAAACACCAGCAATAAACCCTACATTTATAAAACTAAAATCTAACTAAACTAAAAAACCCAAACAATGGCAACTACTCCACCAAAACCAACAACAACAGCAACAGTAAAAAAAGAAGGCTCAGGTTCATCGAGCATTTTTGCATCTTTAGTAATTCCAATCGCATTTGTCGTAGCTTTATTGATATACATATTTGTTTTGGGTGATCCAAGCCATTACAAAGGTGGTGATCCAGCTAACGAACCAGCAAATGGTGATTATTTTGGTGTTGTCCATAAAGGCGGGCCAATTGTACCAGTACTGATGACTTTTTTATTATGCGTAATCATTTTTTCTATTGAGCGTTTTGTGGTAATTGGAAAAGCAGCAGGTTCTGGCAATGTGGATGCTTTTATCAAAAAAGTTCAGGCTTACCTTAATGCCGGAAACATTGAAGCCGCAAGTGCTGAGTGCGATAAACAAAAAGGATCGGTAGCAAACGTGATTAAATCAGGTTTAAAAAAATACCGCGAGATGGAACAAGAGCCAAATTTGGACGTAGATCAGAAATGTTTGGCTATCCAAAAAGACATTGAAGAAGCAACTTCTTTGGAAATGCCTATGTTGGAGCAAAATTTAACGATAATTGCAACTTTGGTATCTATCGGTACATTAACCGGTTTGTTAGGCACAGTAACAGGTATGATTAAAGCGTTTGCTGCATTGGCAACATCAGGGGCGCCAAACCAAGCTGCATTGGCAACAGGTATATCTGAAGCTTTGATCAATACGGCTTTAGGTATTTTCACCTCAACCTTAGCCGTTATTGCATACAATTACTTTACTTCTAAAATTGATACTTTAACCTACGCTATTGATGAAACAGGTTTTAGTATTGTTCAAACTTATGCAGCTTCCCATAAAAATAATCATTAATTCTTATCGTTAATATGTCTGCAATTGTTTGCCCATATTTTTAACCGATTATTTAAATAAAATCATTATGCCAAGAGCTCATATAAAAAGAAAAAGTACTGCAATTGATATGACAGCTATGTGCGATATGGCTTTCCTTTTGCTTACCTTTTTTATTCTTACTTCTAAACCTAAAACAGAAGATCTTGTTCCGGTAGATATTCCTGGCTCTTCTGTGTTGATTAAATTACCGGATGATGTTGCAACCCTTACAATTGGACAAGGAAAGGTTTTTTTTAGTATTGAAGGAGAAGCGATAAAGGCACAAACATTAGAAAACGTTGGTCAAAAGTATAATATAACTTTTACACCTACGGAAAAAGCATTGTTTTCTCGATTGCCATCCTTTGGTGTGCCAATTGCCAGTATGAAACAGTTTCTGGATATGGATCCGGAAAAACGTAAGGCATTAAAACAACCGGGAATACCAACTGATTCTGTTAGCAATGAATTGTTTAACTGGGTTCGTGAAGCCCGGGTTTCAGCAAAAGCTTTGGTCAATAAAGATTTAAGAATTGGTATTAAAGGAGATAGCAAGGAAGAATATCCTACTATTAAAAAAGTTATTGGAATATTACAAAAACAAAAAGTAAATAAATTTAGCCTGATTACTTCAATGCGGGCTGCAAAATAATTAAACTTAAAATAAAATGGCAGAATTAGATACCTCCGGGGGTGGCAAGAAAGGCGGGGGAAAAGTAAGGAGTAAAAAAGCATCCACCCGTGTTGATTTAACAGCCATGGTAGATTTGGCTTTCCTACTGATTACGTTTTTTATGCTTACCACAACCTTGGCTAAACCACAAGCTATGGATTTGGGCATGCCAGATAAGGATGATATTAAAAAGGATCAGTTACCTGTTCCCGCCTCTCGTACAATGTCTGTATTATTGGGCAGTAAAGATAAATTAGAATGGTTTGTTGGTGAACCAGGAAAAGTAGCCCCTAATGTTGACAACTACGGAAAAAATGGAATTCGTAAAGCTTTATTGGATAATGCTGCACGTATTAAACAACAATCAGGTGGAAAGGATATGATCGTGTTAATTAAGCCATCAGATAAATCTGACTACAAGAATTTAGTGGATATGCTGGACGAACTTAAGATTGCTAATGTTCAAATTTATGCAATTGTAGATATTACTGCTCCTGAAATTGAATCCTTGAAACGGGATGGCCTTTACTAATATATATAATCAAGATAGAATCAATCAGTTAAAAAATTAAATCATAAATTTAAACAACCATGGCAAGATTAGATATATTGGATCCGGAATGGATTGAGGTTGTTTTTAGGGGCCGCAATAAGGCTTACGGAGCATATGTGCTACGTAAGGAAAATGCAAAAACATCAGTACGGGCTTTAATCATTGCCAGTGCTTTATTTGTTTTGGCTATTGCGATGCCTACTATTATCAACAAACTTAAAGGTTTTATCCCTAAGGCAGATGAAAAAGTAAAAATCCAGGATGTTGTGTTAATACCTCCACCTCCGATAGACGCAACTAAACCACCACCCCCGCCACCTAAAGTAGAACCGCCAAAACCAAAAGTTGACCAGGTGCGTTTTCCGCCTCCAGTTGTTAAACCGGACAATGAGGTGAAGGAAAAAGATCCGCCAACGGTAAAAGAACTGGAAGTTAAAGACCCCGGACAAAAAGATTTGAAAGGCGACCCTAATGCTGACATTCGTATAGATGAAGCTGTTGGTAAATCGGATGTAAAAGAAAAAGTAGTTGAAGAAAACACCAATGCTATTGTAAGCTTTGCGGCAGTTGAAAAATTGCCAGCGTTTCCAGGTGGAGATGCGGCATTTGGCAATTATTTAAGTAAGAATATCCGATATCCGCCTGTGGCAAAAGAAAACAATACACAAGGACGTGTTATTTTATCTTTTGTGGTAGAAAAAGATGGAAGCTTAACTGACATTAAAGTATTGCGTGATATTGGCGGAGGTTGTGGGCAGGAAGCTATACGGGTGTTGTCTAAATCACCACATTGGACACCAGGTATCCAAAACGGAAAACCTGTTCGTGTTGCTTTTACCATGCCGGTTAACTTTACGCTTTCGTCAGACCAGTAATTTTAACATGTTTGACCGATTGAATTTTAAGGAGAAACCGCTCTTTGAGCGGTTTCTCCTTATTTTAGGACTGACCGCTTTTGTTTGTTTTGTAGGGCTGGGTTTAATGGTTATGTTTTGGGACAAGCTTCCATTAAACATGAGCAATACCCAACGTTACTTATTTGGCGCTGTAATTATTATTTATTCCGTACTTCGATTTTCCAGATATTTTACAAGAAAATGAAATCAAGAAAATTAGTAAGTTTTAGTTGTGCTATTTTATTAAGTATAATTATTGTTTCCTGCAATAATGTAAATACTGCCGACCAATTCACTTCTGGTAGTTATCGTTTTGTTTTTGATGAATCGCTTTCCCCGCTATTAGACCAGGAGCTGTACGTTTTTAAATCCATTTATCCGGATGCAAAACCTGATGTTATTTATCAGCCTGAAAATAAAATACTGGATTTAATGCTTAATAATAAAGCAAAATTTGCCATTATGGGACGTACTTTGAATCCAGACGAAGTAAAAGTGTTAAGCAACCGAAACTTACCTCCGCAGATTGGGAAAATTGCCGAAGATGCCATCGCTTTAATTGTTGGAAAAAATTCCCCGGATTCATTAATGCTGCTATCAGAAGTAAAAAGTTTATTTTTAAGCAATACTAAAACAAACAAAAACCTCGTTTTTGATAGTCCAAACTCAAGTATTATTAATTATTTAATGAAGTTATCAGGAACGAACCAATTAAAACAAAAAAATGTTTATGCCCTTAAAAACAGCAAGGAAGTGATCAAGTATGTTGCCACACATCAGGATGCAATTGGTTTCATCAGTTATAGCTGGTTGTTAGAACCGGACGCAGATTATGCCAGTGCAGCTCAAAACATCAGCGTTGTTGGTGTAAAGGATGACAAGGCAAAAAACATTAATAATGGCTATGTTAAACCTTCACAATCCGCTTTGGCCCTAAACCAATATTCTTTAAAAAGAACAATTTATGTGGTAGATTGTACCGGTAAAGTAGGTTTAGGTACAGGTTTCGCTTCTTTTTTACAAAGTGAAAGAGGGCAAAAAATAGTTTTACGGTCAGGTTTGTTGCCTGATTCTTTGCCCAGACGAGATATAAACATTAAAAAGGACTTGTAATATAATTTAACCATTAGAATTTTAACTATGAAGATGATCAATAAAGCAGCACTGACCATTTCCGGTTTAGCCATGTTAAGTTCTTCTGTATTTGCCCAGAGTTTAGCCGATGCTAAAAAGGCAATTGATGCAGAACAATACCAAAAGGCCGAATCAATGCTAAAGAACCTTACACAAACCCAGGCCACAAAAGATGAGAACTTTTTTTATCTGGGCTGGGTATATTTAAAAACAAATGAGCCTGATTCTGCAAAAGCTACTTTTACCAAAGGAATTAGTGTAAACCCGAAATCTGCTTTAAATTATGCAGGCTTAGGCGCAATAGACCGTTTGGATAAAAACACCGCTGCTGCAAAAACAGATTTGGATAAAGCCTTAGCGGCGATAGACAAAAAGGATTTAGAGCCATATGTATATATTGGCAAAGCTTATTTGTTAGAGCCAAACCCGGATCCAAATGCTGCAATTGCAGTTTTGAAAAGAGGTATCGCATCCAACCCTAAAGAAAAAAACCCGGAACTGTTTGCTGCTTTAGGCGATGCTTACCGTTCTCAACTTAAAAATACAGAGGCTTATGACAATTATCAGCAGGCATTGGCGATCAACCCAAAAATGGTAAGTGCCATTGTAGCAACCGGTGTAATTTGGAAACAAGCCAACAACTTTGAAGATTCTGAAAAAGAGTACCGTAGAGCATTGGCAATAGACCCGAATTATGGCCCTGCTTACCGGGAGTTAGCAGAGACTTATTTACGTTGGGGAAACAATACCAAAAAAGCCGAGGCACCAGCAAAATACACACAAGCTGTAAATTTTTACAAAAAATACCTGGATTTAACAGACCGATCTGTGGCTTCAAGAATGCGTTATGCTGATTTCCTGGTGTATGCGCAGGATTACAAAGGCTTAGAGCAGGAAGCAAATGATATTGCCAAAATTGCACCGAAAGACAACTTAAAAGTTTACCGGTATTTAGGTTACGCAGCCTACGAAAACAAAAACTATCAGGCAGGTTTAGATGCTTTGAACAAATTTATGGGTCAGGCAGATCAAAAACGTATTATTCCTTTGGATTATTTATATCTTGGAAGGTTACAGTTAGCAGTCGGCGGACAAGATTCTGCTGCTATCAACAACTTGCGTAAGGCATTGACATTAGATACAGCGCAGGTTGAAGCTTATAGTGAGATTGCAAAAACTTTATTCAACCAAAAGAAATATGTAGAAGCAGGCGATGCTTATAAAACTTACATTACTAAATCTCGTCAAGCTACCTTAGGTGATTATTTAAGGGAAGGTGTAAGTTATTACAATGCTTTTAAAGAACAATATTATAGCACTGCCAAACCAAAACCGGTTGCTGATACGGCGTTGCTTGTGAAAGCTGATTCAGCATTCAGTTACATTCAGCACCATGCCGCATCTCCTCAAGCTACAGTTGCATTATATGAAGCAAGGGCAAACGATTTGAGGGAGCCCAGCAGAAATACAACAAATGGCTACGCAAAACCATATTATGAGCAATACATTCAATTGGTTACTGCCAAAACCCCGGTTGCTGATGCAGACAAGATTTATTTAGGTGAAGCCTATGCTTATTTAGGTACTTATTACGAGTACAAAGAAAAAGACCCGGCCAAAGCAAGCGAGAACTTTACCAAAGCAAGAGAAAACGACCCAACCAATAAACAAGCGATTGCTTACTTCTCTAAAAAAGGTGGCGGCGCAGCAAAAAGTAAGTGATAAAAACAGTATGACTAGTCCTGAAAAAAGTTGACCGATTAGTTTTTTAAAATTATTCAATAAAAGTCCTGATAGGTCATTCTTTCAGGACTTTTTTATTCCACAATTTTCTTTTGATCTTTTGTTGAACATGGGTTGCTTCCGGGGTCAT
>NZ_JBGCVY010000038.1:0-19346 GCF_041088075.1 Mucilaginibacter sp.
AAATTTTGATTTAATAAAACCCTTTTGGATGGTTAACTTTTATAAAAACACAGCGCAAAAAACAAAATCATTTTTCAACATAATTGATGATATAAAAGAAGTTCCTGCTGTTTTAAAACAAAAATATTTACCTTCTTTAGATGGTTTGAGGGCGTTGTCTATTATTATGGTGGTTGGCAGCCACGTTTTAATTGGTAAAAATATCCACAACACATTTCTTAATTCAATTTTCAACGGTGCATTAGGTGTAGGTATATTTTTTACGATAAGCGGTTTCATCATCACCACTTTATTGATGAAGGAACAAATTGACACCGACAATATCAGCCTGAAAAATTTTTATATCCGAAGGTTTCTGCGCATCATTCCACTCGCCTATCTATTCCTGATTGTTTTGATCGTGCTTAACCAAGTATTTCGGATGGGAATTAATTTTTCCGGTTTTCTTTTGGCATTTTTATTTTTAAAGAATTTTGTTGGATCAGAAACAGACCCGGCAACAACGCATTACTGGTCTTTAAGCGTTGAAGAGCAATATTATTTGATCTTTCCTTATTTCTTTAAAAGAAGCCGCAAGTATTACTTTGCATTTGGCATGGCTTTAATTTTTTTGATTATTCCGGCCGTTGTTTGGGTACATTTTCATGTTGCCTGTTTAAGCAACAACCTTATCTTTTCGTTTGTATTTATGCTGATGTACAAACTACCGCTTATTTTAATCGGATCAATATTCTCAATCCTGTTTTTCAGATATAACCAACTGTTTAAAAAATATTCCAACTCGCTGCTTAGTTTAGGAATACTTGTTACCATTATCACCATAAATTCAGATTTTACAATATTAGCCAAGGTTAAAGGTTTTCTTTTTACCAATGCAATTACAGGTATGTTAATTGCCTGTTTAATTGGAATCAACGTATTTGAAAACAGATCAATTGTATTTAAAGTACTAAATAACAATGCAGTTATCCTTATCGGTAAACTGTCTTACAGCATTTACATTTGGCAGCAGATATTTACATTTTCTATTCCCTGGGCTAATACAAACAAGTTGTTAGGTTCCATGATTTTTAATCTTGTGGCTCTTTTTATTGTTTCCTATCTATCCTACAACTACTTTGAACGGCCATTTTTAAAATGGAAACAAAGTTTTCAAATCCCAAAAAACAATAATAACGAACAAAGCTTCGATAAGCTGGTTTACAATTTCAGTAGTTTGTTATCGTTTTTTAGGATTGCAAAAAGTTAGCTTTTTTGTTTTTCACTTACCTCACCTTCCAAACATTATTCCCCCGATTCCCATCCGGCAACGCTCCATCCGGGTCAACCTGCACCTGCGTTACATCCTGCGTAATCTGCACTTCAAAAGTAATAGCCTTATTTTGCAGCCAGGTTTCTACCGGGAAAGCTTGGCGTTGCTTGCTGCCATCTTTCAACGAAATTTCTACCACAAAAGGCATCGCCATTTTTTCCAAGTTGGCCACCGTAATGCGGATGCTTCTTTTAGCACCTGTTTTTTGGTATTGTACATCGTGGATGGCCAAATCCAATTTCCAATTATTGTAAAACCAGCCTTTCCAAAACCAGGATAAATCTTCGCCGCCGCCGTTTTCCATCGAACGGAAAAAATCTTCTGGGCGCGGATGTTTGTAAGCCCAATTGCGGATGTACTGGCGAAAAGCATAATCAAAACGGTCTTTCCCCAAAATTTGTTCGCGCAGCAAAACCATTCCGAAAGCAGGTTTAAAATAAGCAATCGAATGGCGGTATTTTTCTTTGATGGCATCCGCAGCCGTCATGATGATTGGCGCATTTGGATCGGCAATGATCGGTACAATTTCATCAGCCGGGTTGCCGCCGCTGGGCGCATATTCGCCGTCGCGTTTTGGCGCAAACTCGCCTTTGTTAAACGCATCCGAAGCATAAATATCAATAAAGGTGTTAAAACCTTCGTCCATCCAGGCAAAACGCCGTTCGTTGCTGCCCACAATCATCGGGAACCAGTTGTGGCCAATTTCATGCGCCGTTACCCAATACAATTCTTTGCCTTTATCGGTAATCCCGTCAAATACAATTCCGGGGTATTCCATGCCGCCTGCAATTCCCGCCTCGTTAACGGCAACCGGCCAGGGATAAACAAACCACTCCTTGGAAAAATACTCGATGGAACCTTTTAAATATTCGGTCGCTCGGCCCCAAGCATCGTTTCCGGAACTTTCGATCGGGTAAACCGACATCGCCATACATTTTTTTCCTTCGGGAAGATTAACGCGCGCGGCATCCCAAATGTAAGCTTTGGAAGCGCCGAAAGCCACATCGCGCGTATTTTTCATTAAAAAATGCCAGGTTAAAGTCCCTTTTTGAACCGGGCGGGAAGCCGGGTCGTTCACTTCTGCTGCCGTTCGGATCATGACTGTTTTATCGCTATTTCGCGCAGCTTCCAACCGGCTGATTTGTTTCGCGGTCAACACTTCTTTCGGGTTTTGCAACTCGCCCGAACCAGCAACGATCATGTCCCAGGGAACGGTTACGCGGTAATCAATATCGCCATATTCCAGATAAAACTCGCCGGCACCGAGAAAAGGCAACGTGTCCCAACCGCTCGAATCATCATAAACACAAAGCCGCGGAAACCATTGTGCAATCTCATAGATCTTGCCGTTTTTGGTATCGGTATAATCGGTTCGGTTGCCAAAATTTCCTGGAATTTGATAATGATATTTGATAAGCAGGTTGATTTTTCCGCCGTTTGCTGCCACTGCTTTTGGCAAACGTATTTGCATTCGCGTATCGTTTATAACATAATTTGCGGTTTGTGCTTTGCCGTTGATTAAGATTTCTACCGTTTCAAATTCGTAACCTTTGGTATGGTTGGCGGCGCTGATACCGGTTACAAAGTTAGACCGTGCTTCTTTTGTATAGGTATTTTGATCAAGCTGCAGCCATAAATAAGGCAAAGCATCCGGACTGTTGTTGGTGTACAAAATATTTTCGGAAGCGGTTAAGGTTTTGGCGGAAGTATCAAGCTTGGCATTCAACTGGTAATCCACTTTGTTTTGCCAGTATTTTGGCCCGGGCGCGCCATTGGCGGAATGAAATTCGTTTCCTTTTTCGGTATAAAAACTGGGAGAAAATAATGCCGCCGGGTTGTAGTTGGATGCAACCGTATCGTTTGGATTGCCACCGCGCCTGCGCTGTGCATAAATGGAAGCGGTCAATAACATCAGGAGTGTAACGGCAAAAGCGATAGAGGTATAAGGCTTGTTCATGTTTTGAGTTTTAGCACCAGCAATATAGCAGGAATTTGAGGAGATGCTTCTTTTAGGGCATAAAAAAAAGCGGCCGGGTTAGGGCCGCTTTTGTAAGAATTTTTTTCTTTATAACCCGGATAAAATATCTTGAAGTTCTTTCTGACTGATGTTTTCTTTTTCAGATTTGTTGTAGATAGAAGCTAAATAAACTGTTTCGTTAATAATTGCCACATAAGTTATTACCCTTGCGCCGCCCCGTTTACCTTTTCCTTTACTTGCAATAGCCAAACGTATTTTATAAAATCCATTACCGATTGATGTACCTTGGATAGGATTATCTTCTAATAAAGTAACTAAATCATCAAACTCATTTCTTATAGAGGGATATGTTTTATTTAATCGCTTAAATTCTTTTTTAAAGCGCTCGGTAAGCTCTATTTTAAAGCTCATTGATAAAATCCCTTGCGTTTTGTAATTTTATTTTGCCAGCTTGTGCCAGTTTTATTTCTGCAATTGCTTCCCGTAAATCTTCGGCAACTGTGGCATTATCCGGTTTGTCATCAACTGATTCTTTTTGCTTTTCTATCTGTATGCCCAAACGTTTTGACAAATTTCTTAACAAAGCAAAATCTTTTGGGTCAACATTTTTTAATAAAAGTTCCATAAATCAAATTTAAACATTTCGATTAAAATTGAACAACAACGATGCTTCTTTTATCCACCTAAAAACAGCAACGTTTTTTATTTCAATTTAATAATTACGGCCTGATAAGGTTTCAGAAAAGCTTTCTCCTGCCCTAATTTTAAATCCGGGCAATTGTTGATTAGAACTGCATTGGTATCGATCGGTTGAAGCGAGGTATATTCCGCTTCCTGTGCAGAAAAATTAAGCAGCACCAATAATTTCTCATCCTCCATACTTCGGGTATAAGCGTAAATTTGTTCGTGGTCTTCGTTAAGCAACGTATAATCGCCATAAACCAAAACCGGGTTATTTTTGCGGAACCGGATCAGCTTTTTAAAATAATTTAAAACGGAATTTGGATCGGCCTCTTGCGATGCTTCGTTTACCATGCTAAAATTGGGGTTCACTTTGATCCAGGGTTTGCCGCTTGTAAAACCAGCGTTTTCCTGATCGTTCCATTGAAAAGGCGTGCGGCTGTTGTCGCGGGCGGTCAGCTTCCAGCCTTCCATGTATTTTTGCGTGTCTTCGCCGTCTTTTTCCAGCTTTTTGTACCAGTTCAAAGTTTCAATGTCCCGGTAATCGTTAATATCGTCAAATTTGATATTGCCCATGCCAATCTCATCGCCTGCATAAATGTAAGGCGTGGCGCGCATGGTGAGCAAAAAAGTGAGCAACAGTTTGGAGGAAGCTGCCGCAAATTCGGGCGCATCGTTTCCCCAGCGGCTTAACATCCGCGGCTGGTCGTGGTTGCCCAGATAAATGCTTCCCCAACCGTTGTCCGAAAAAAGGTCGCTCCATTTACTGTACAATTTTTTAAAATCAACCAGTTTCCAACCGGCCGGGTCAGGCTGTTTGTATTTGCCGGGCAGCATACCGATGTACATGCCGTCGAAATGGAAAAACATGTCCAGCTCCTTGCGGTCGTCGCCTACAAAATTCATGGCTTCTTCAATCGTTACGCCCGAACCTTCGCCAACCGTCATAATGTCGTACTTGCTTAAAACTTCGCGGTTCATTTGCTGCAAATATTCGTGCAAATGCGGCCCTTTGGCATAGTAAATCCCCCAGCGGCCTTTATCGTTTTTGTCGAGGTATTCCTGCGTGATTTCGGGAAAATCAGTGTCTTTGGAGATGTAAGAAATCACGTCCATGCGGAAACCATCCACGCCTTTGTCCAGCCAAAAGCGCATCAGTTTAAAAACTTCCTCGCGCACCACCGGATTTTCCCAGTTCAGGTCGGGTTGCTTAACCGAAAAATAATGCAAATAATAACTGTCGGTTTTTTCGTCGTATTTCCAGGCGCCTTCGGTATCAAAAAAACTGTCGCGGTAAGGCGGTTTCCCGTTTTCGGCCGGCCACCAGTGGTAATAATCGCGATGATCATTTTCCCTGGAAAGCTTAGACTGCTGAAACCATTTGTGTTCATCGCTGCTGTGGTTCACCACCAAATCTAAAACCAATTTGATTTTACGTTGATGCAAGCCTTGCAGCAACTCATCAAAATCCTGCATTGTGCCAAATTCGGGCATGATGCCTTCATAATCACTTACATCATAACCGTTATCTGCATTGGGCGAAGGATAAATCGGATTCAGCCATACAACATCAATGCCTAAACTTTGGATGTAATCCAGTTTTTCGATAATTCCCCGCAAATCGCCGATGCCATCGCCGTTGCTGTCTTTAAAACTACGCGGATAAATTTGGTAAACTACGGCTTCTTTCCACCAGGTTTGGTTTTGGTTTTGCAGGTTTGTAATTTGGGTTTGTATGGAATCTTGATTTGTGGAAAAGCTCATTATTAATTATATAAAACAAAAAAGGTGGTTTTTGCAGATGCTTGGCGCACCGTTAAAAGTACAAGTTACAACATCAATCTTGAACAACTGTTTAAAACACTCAAAGTTTTTACAAAAAGGCCAATGCTTCTTTTACCACACTTATTTTGGTATGGAATAATAATAGATGGGCGCGTTTTTGCCTTCGCTGGTGGTGTAATAACCTTTTCCGTTGGGCGTAAAACCGATGGCTTCACCTTGTTTTTCCATGGTGTACGGCAACTCTAAAGGTTTGCGTTGCAGGGTTTTCCAAATGGGTTCGCCGGTTTGCCGTTTCCAGAAATATACGGATTGATAGCTTTTCACCAGCACTTCGCTCCCATCGGCAGAAATATCGCCGGCCGTAACCCATTTCATCAAAGGCAGACCGGTAAAATGCAGCTTGCACCTTTTTTGCAACAAAATTGTATCGGTAAAAGAAGCATTTAAAGGCGCGGTGTAAACGCCCACTGAATCCTCGCGTTTAGTGATGATATATAGCAATTTACCAAGCGGGTCAACCATCAGCGTTTCGGCATCGTGCGGCCCGTCGGGATATTTTAAATGGTAAGCCTCGGTTTTGATTACTGATTGTGGTTTTACACCTGCAACCGCAGGTTCTTCAAAACGATAAACGGTAATCGTTTTTCTTTGCGCGTGGTTATCGCCAATATCGCCCAGATAAATATAGCTTTTGCCTTTTTCGGTTCCGGGGCCAACAGCAATATCTTCGCAATCAACAACATTCTCTTTTGAATTGGCAGCATCTGCTTTAAAATAAAAAGTCTCTTTTAAATTTCCGTTTGGGTTGATGGCGAAAAACCGGCTGGTGTCGCCACTGTCGTTATGCACGTAAAGTATGTTTTTGTTGATGCGGGAAGCAGCAATGCCCGATACTTCTTTTAGTGCCGGATCTTTCAGCGTGTTTTGGTTTTGGGCGACTACAATTTTAACGGTGAGCAGGATAACGGAAGCGGCTACGATTAAATTTATTCTTTTATGTTTCAATATCATTTTTTAAAAACTACATTTTGTTAAACCAGCCCTTTCGCCAAAATAACACAAATTGGATCAGGGCGATTGCCAGCATCACCGCCAGCGTGTAAAGATAGCCGTGCGGCGCGTAAAGTTCTGGTAAATTTTCTGGCAGTACCTTGTTGGTTACCGGGTCAACCCGCGCGAAATTCATACCATAAATTCCGGCAATAAACGTAAGCGGGATGAAGATGGAAGAAATGATCGTAAGCACTTTCATGATCTCGTTCATACGGTTGCTGATAAGCGAAAGGTACATATCTACAATGCTGGAAGTGATCTCTTTATAACTCTCGGTCAAATCCATTACCTGGATGCAATGGTCGTAGGCATCGCGCAGGTAAGGTTTGTTGTTTGCCATAATCAGCGGGCTTTCCGTCCGGATCATGTCGTTAATTTTATCACGTTCAGGCCACGCCGCCCTCCGGAGCAGGATCATGCTGCGTTTAATGTGCTGCGCTTCGTACATGATACTTTTATCAGGCGACTCGTACAAACGGTCTTCCAGCAAGTCCAGCGAATCGCCTACTTTGTTCAGCATTTCAAAATAACGGTCAATCACGGTATCGGTAATAGAATAGGCCATATAGCCAGGCCCGGCCGTCCGTATGATTCCTTTTCCGGCATGTAAACGCTTTTTTATGCCTTCAAAGTATTCGTCGTACGTTTCCTGAAAACTGATGGTGAGGTTTTCCTTCACCAGCATAGAAAGCTGATAGTTATCGCTGTCTTCCTCTTTGTGGTAATGCAGTACGCGGCTGGTTAAAAAAGCATAACTTTCGTATTCTTCAAATTTTGGCCGTTGCCGGGTATGCACAATATCTTCCAAAACCAAGCGGCTGATTTCCATTTTAGCGCCAATCTCTTCGATCAAAGCCTGGTCGCCCAAACCTTTTATCAAAATCCAGTGTGTGTGGTTGCTGCAAGCTTTTATCTGATCAAGCACCACATCAATACCGGCGCCTTTTGCTTCTTTTACCTCGTTTTGGTTGTAAGAATAAATTTCGATCTGCG
The DNA here is from genome assembly GCF_041088075.1 of Mucilaginibacter sp. GTDB lineage: Bacteria > Bacteroidota > Bacteroidia > Sphingobacteriales > Sphingobacteriaceae > Mucilaginibacter_A. Next base: position 7,803 of record NZ_JBGCVY010000038.1, read on the forward strand.
GTTTCAACGCATCTTTTGGCACATTTACCGAACCCGGCATTTCGCCGATTATCTCTTCTTGCTTGCGGGTTTTTGCCTTTAAACGTTTAGGGTTTTTTGCCATTACAAATATTTTAATGTGTTCGGCCCCTGGTTAAACAACAAGTCCACAATACTTAGGTTTTTGAGGAAGCCTTGCCGGTCATCAAACACTTGGAAATACGTTTTTTGTTCGAAATCATCATTCAGTTTTGGGTGGATGCTTTTGCGGAAATTTGCCCCGGCAAAATCAGTTTCATATGCTTCGGTGTACTTCAATTCTAACTTCAATTTCAACAGTTTTAGCAGCAATTGCAGCAAAGCTTCGTTAAAGTCAAACAAAAATTCGTACTTTTTTTCCTGATAAAACGGCGCAAATTCGGCTTCGTAATATTCAAAATAAGCCGAACTGCGGTAACAGTTTTGCAGGCTTAGCCAGTGCAAACGCTGCCAGTTAAAATCGTAACTGATTTTTACATCCCTTACTACACGATGGTTTTTTGCGCCTTTTGCCACCGGAACAACCAACGTTAAAGCACCGTCAGGCGAATAAATTTTTGCGCGGTTCCGGTAAGTTTGCTTCGGGAAATGCTCTTTTTGCTCGATCAAAAAATTGTTTTTATGCTGAAGAAGTTCTGCAAAAAAAGCAATGGGCGGCAGGTAAAACAGCGGGAACAAAGCAGGATTATCCGTCATAAAAGTTAAATTTGTATTCAAAATCGAGCCAAAACAATGACCAGTAAGGCAGTTACGAAAGTAGCCATTTTCTTTTTGTACCTGCTCTCGCTGCTGCCGTTTTGGGTTTTGTATTTGATTTCGGATGCTGTTTTTATCCTTCTTTTTTATGTAATGCGTTACCGACGGAAAGTGGTGCAGCAAAATCTGTTAAATGCTTTTCCCGAAAAAACGGCAACAGAAAGACTACAAATCGAACGCCAGTTTTACGGTTATCTCGCTGATTTAATGGTAGAAGCAATCAAACTTATTACCATTTCCGAGCAGCAACTGAAAAAACATTTCACCCTAAACAACCCCGAATTGCTGGATACTTTTTTTAACCAGCAAAAAAGTGCGTTGGGAGCCTTGGGCCATTACGGCAATTGGGAAATGGCGGCGCAAATCCTGGGTTTTTCTACGGAGAAAAAGAAACTGTTTATTTACAAACCACTGGAAAACGAGGTTTTTGATTCGTTCCTGAAAAAACTACGTTCGCGTTTTGGCTCCATTCCGGTTTCGATGAAAGCGACTTTACGAACTTTGGTAACTTTAAAAAACGAACCGAAACTAACCGTTTTTGTAAGCGACCAAACGCCGGTGCGCGAAGAAACCCAATATTTTACGCAATTCCTCAACCAGCCAACCGCCGTTTTTTTGGGTATTGAAAAGATGGCCAAGATGACGAACGACCCGGTTATTTTTTGTGATATCCGCGTTTTAAAAAGAGGTTATTATTGCTGTACCTTTGTGCCTTTGATGAACGAGCCGAAACTGAGCAGCGAACACGAAATTACCGATCTGCATGTGCAATACCTGGAAAAAGTGATCCGCGAAGCGCCGCAATATTGGCTGTGGTCGCACAAAAGATGGAAATTTAAACCGGAAGATATTCATAGATGAGCCTGCCCAAAGTTGCCGTTGTGATCCTGAATTGGAACGGTTTAAATTATTTACAAACGTATTTGCCCTCGGTTTTAGCTTCTGTTTATCCAAACCTGGAAATTGTTGTTGGCGATAACGGTTCCGAAGATGGCTCCGTCGAATTTTTGCACGCCAATTTTCCACAGGTAAAAACAGTATTGAACGACCAGAATTATGGCTTTACCGGCGGCTACAATAAGGTTTTAGACTGCATTCAGGCTGATTATTTTGTTTTGCTGAATTCTGACGTAGAAGTGGAACAGAACTGGATTGAACCGGTGATTGCATTGATGGAAAGCGACGATTTGATTGCAGCGGCGGCGCCAAAAATTTTATCGTGGCAGGAAAAAAACAAGTTTGAACACGCCGGTGCGGCCGGTGGTTTTATTGATACGTTTGGTTATCCGTTTTGCCGCGGGCGGATTTTTTATGAAGTGGAAGAAGACCACGGCCAGTACGACCAAACCAGCGAAGTACTTTGGGCCTCGGGCGCTGCTTTGTTTATCAAGCAAAAATACTGGGAACTTTCGGGCGGGTTTGACGAGCGCTTTTTTGCTCATATGGAAGAAATTGATTTGTGCTGGCGTTTAAAAAACATGGGCTTAAAGGTGATGTATTGTGCCGAATCCAAAGTTTACCATTTAGGCGGCGGCACTTTGGATGCCGAAAACCCTTTTAAAACTTTCCTCAACTTCCGCAACAATTTGCTGTTGCTGCAAAAAAACCTGTGGCTGCGCAAAAGTGTGTTTGTGATCCCGATGCGTTTTGTGCTGGATTTTGTAACGATGCTGCGTTTTATCTCCGAAGGAAAACGAAAAGATGCGGCCGCGATCAGCAAAGCGCACCGGAATTTTATCCGGCATATTTTTAAAAATTCCGGGCGGCAAAAAGTAAGAAGCGAAAGCCATGCGGATTATAACTTGCAATCAACGGCCGGTTTTTATCGGGGAAGTGTGGTTTGGGATTTTTTTGTGAAGAAGGTTTGTAAGTTTTCTCAGTTGAAGAGTTGGTGAGAGAAGGGTTTGGGTTAAGGAATATTTTGGAAGAATTACTACTTAAGCCAATAACCAATAATGATTCCAACGATACCAAAAGCCCATTTTAATTTATCGCTTTCGGCTGGTTCTGTTGCAATAATGTAGATTGAAAACAACAACAAAATAGCTGTTATGCCGATTTGAACTTTGATTTTTAACTTAGAAGGCGTTGTCATTAAGACTTAAATGCACGAATTGCCCTTTTAATATTTTCACCAAAAAAAGATTCATGCGTTACTTCATCTTCTGACGGTTCTGCTTCTATGTCTTTAGTTAATTTTTTTTTATCAGCTATCACTTCGCCACCAATTTTTTTTACATAAGATGACAAATCTGATTCTTTGCCTTCTGGTATCTTAATGCTTAGCGTTGTCATAATAGATCGTTTTAAGGAATTTTGTAGTGTAAATATATTACAAAACTACGTAAAACTTAAACATTTGTTTATCAAACAAAACTATTTTTTAACAGTCTGATTCAAGAATTACTGTTTGCTTGAAACATCAACTTATCTTAGCTTTCGCCAATGCTTCTTTTATCCCTATAAAATCCATGAAAAAACTTCTGTTCCTTTTCCTGCTAATCATTTCCACCAAAGCCAAATCCCAAGATACCCTTTCCAACTTCAACCAAAAACGAAACCAAATTAACCAAACCGGGATGAAAGTTTTGGGCGGTTGGGCAATTGCCAATATTGCGATCGGAAGCGTTGGGTTTTACAAGACCAAAGGCGCAACCAAATACTTTCACCAAATGAATATCTTTTGGAACGTGGTTAATTTGGGAATTGCAACCGCAGGTTTTTATGGTGCAAAAGAAGCATCCAACAAATCCTATTCCATCGAGCAAAGCATCCAAGAACAACATAAAACAGAACGGATTTTATTGATTAATGCCGGTTTGGATGTGGCATATATGGCTGGCGGCTGGTATTTAAACCGGCGTGGCATCAACAAAAGTTCCGACAGGTTGCATGGTTACGGCAACGCTATTATTTTACAAGGTGCGTTTTTATTGTTGTTTGATAGTTCGATGTTTGCCATCCAAAAGCATCATAGTAAAACTTCTAATCAATTTTTAAAAAATGTACAAGTTGGATTTATCGGAAACCAAATTGGACTGACCGCACAACTTTAACGCTGCATTAACCTTGCAACATATTTCCCGATCACATCAAACTCCAAATTCACCACCGAACCTTCTTTTACCTGTTGCAAATTGGTATGTTCATAAGTATAAGGAATTATTGCAACCGAAAAACTGTTGGGTTGAGAATTGACAACCGTTAAACTTACGCCGTTGATACAAATGGAACCTTTTTCAACCGTAACATTTCCTTGTGTTGGATTATATTCAAATGTATATTCCCAGCTTCCTTCCAATTCTTTGAAAATTGTACAAACCGCAGTTTGGTCAACATGGCCTTGCACAATGTGCCCGTCCAACCGGCCGTTCATTTGCATACAACGTTCTAAGTTAACCAAATCGCCTTTTTGCAAGTGGCGCAAATTGGTTTTATTCAAAGTTTCATCAATCGCAGTTACGGTGTGCAAACCATCGGCAATAGCCACAACCGTTAAACAAATACCGTTGTGGGCGATGGACTGGTCAATCTTCAGTTCCTGCGCCAAGTTAGATGCAATGGTAAATTGCAGGTTGCCCTGATCTGCAAACAAATCGGTAACGGTGCCTAAGGTTTCTATAATTCCGGTGAACATTTGAGTTGTAAGTTTTTAGTTGTAGGTTGTAAGTTATAAGCGAAACAATCGTCGGCAAAAGTAAACTAATGCGCCAACAATTTTTAGGTGCTAAAAGAAGTATTGCTTTAATCAGATCAAACATTCACCGTTCAAACTTCTTTAATCCAAACATTTGATCTTCCATGCGCAAACGTTTTGATTTAAAAACAGAAATTTCGCTCGCCTTGTTCCCCACGCTTACCATGGCCGTTGTTTTGTTTTTGCTGGAAGCCTACAGCCAGCAACACCTGCTTTTTGCCTCGCTGGCCTCGAGCGCTTTTTTAATTTACCTCGACCCGCATTTGCCAACCAACAGTATTTACACGTTGGTAATGGCGCAAGTATCCGCCGCTTTAATTGGTTATGGGGTTTTAAAACTGATTGGCCCGGGCTACACTTCGGCTTTGCTGGCCATGATCGTTTCCATCACTTTTATGGTTTTGCTCAATGTGATGCACCCGCCTGCCGTATCAACCGCCTTAACTTTTGCTTTTGTAACCGGCCAGGCCGTGCCCTTGTTTTTGATTGCACTGGGGATACTGATTGTGTTGATTATTGTACAAAAATTTTCCGTTTGGCTGATCAACAGAAACGTGCCGAAAGACCCGATTAGTAAACTATAAAAACTTTATCAATATGAATGCTACCCTAACTGCAGAGACGCTGGTGCAAAACTTAGTGCACTGGTTGCGCCTTGCCGTAGAAATTACCGGCGCATGCGCCATTGGCATCGGTTCGGCCATTTCGCTTTACCGCTTTGCGCGCGCGTTGATTTCGCAGCAGGAAACCGATTTTAACGCCATCCGCCTGACGTTGGCGCGGTATTTAGCTTTGGCGTTGGAGTTTCAGTTGGGGGCCGATATTTTATCAACCGCAGTAGCGCCAAGCTGGCAGGAAATAGGCAAACTGGGCGCAATCGCTGTTATCCGTACCGGTTTAAATTTCTTTTTGTCCAAAGAAATGGAGGAAGAAAAAAAAGCCTCGGCAGGCGAAGCCGATGTACAGGCAAAAGCCAAAGGCTGATTAGCCATTAAATTTATGCCGGTAAAAGAAGCATTTAACCCGATTGCTATAACATAGATGCGTACCAAAAAAAGGCAGGTAAAAGAAGCATTTTACTTTCTTTGATATTAAACGGCAATCTCTCAATTTATAAAACAATTGCTTTAGGCTGAAGTGTATTTACAGGTAATTAATTTATTAAGGATGCAATAAATAATTGTTATCAAATTATTTGTAATAATTTAAATTAGTACTACTTTTAGGCTTTCTGACAGACCTGACAGAAAAAAACCTAAATAAAAAACTACTAAAATGAGAAAGCGAAATTTGTTAAAACTGCTATTGCCTATTGGGTTATTATTGTTGGTATGTTCTTTCTTTATCGGCCATTTTACCAACATTTCCGAACCGACCGATGGGTTTTTAAGAGGTTCCGGGATCACCCTGATCGTTGCTTATTTTTTAAAATCAAGCGTAACTAAAACCATCTGGTAAAATTTTAGTCATACCTACAAAAAAAACATCATGAAAAAACTAACCTCGTGTTTATTAGCCCTTACCGTTTTAATGCTCAGCCAGGTTTCCTTTGCGCAGGATTCTGTTAAGCAAAGTGCCAAAGCCAGTAAAATGGTTACCCACAAAGTAACCAAACACCACAAAATGGTAAAGAAAATGGCCCCTGCCAAAATGTAATTTGATCGTTTTGAACATTGAAGCCACGTTAAATATAGCGTGGCTTTTTTTATGCTTTTAAAAATTTCACCTGTGCCCGTATGGCCAATTTAGATTCCGGCAGTTTTGTAATGAGGACAAACCCGTGAAACATGGCTTTGTATTCTTCATATTGGATAAATTTTCCGGCTGCTTCCATTTTTTGTGTTAATTCTTTGGAACCCAGTACCAAAAGATCGTCCGTCCCATGTTGTAAAAGTATGGGCGGCAGGATTTCCAGGTCGCCGTTTACGGGAGATAAAAGCGGATCGCTTACATCGCGGTTGCCGCAATAAACTGCCACTACCCTTTTGGTGAACTGCAGCGACAACAGCACATCTTTTCGGATCAAATCTTCTACTTCCGGCCCTGTTTTGTTTGTGTCCAAATTTACCGCGGGATACAACAAAAGCAGTTTTTTTGGCAAATTGGCTTTTTGTTGATGCAACAGGTAGCAAGCGGCCAAAGCTAAGTTTCCGCCTGCGCTTTCCCCGCCCAAAAACCATTGCCGCTGCAAACTGCCGCGTTTTTGCAAAGCCGTTATTACGTTAACAATAGCGTTTAAACCATCGGGAAATGGGTTTTCGGGAGCCAGGGGATAACGCACCATCAACACAGCCATATCCAGTTTTTTGCTTAATTTATTACAGTAAAGCCAGTGCAAAGTAGTTGGGCCGATGATAAAACCGCCGCCCGGCAAATAAACCAAAACACCGTTTTCACTTTTTTCTTTATTGATCCAAAACACTGGTACGCCTTCAATTATTTCTTTTGGAAACTTTTTTATGATGGGCGTTTTGGTGTCTTCATAAGCCTGTAACTGTTTAAAGCTGTCATTGTTCAACCGCTTTTTGAACCTGAGAATTCGGATAAGATGATAACAGATTGTGCCTAAAAAACTTCTTTTATGGGTAACCTTGTAATCTTTCATTTTTAGGCTGATCGAATTTTTGCTGCAAAAAGTTAACAATTAAAGTGCCAGCAATACATGCTTCTTTTACCGCATAAAAATCATTGTCTTTTTATGGATTTGTGTCCGTAAAATATCCCGGCACACCAATTTTATAGGCATAAAAGAAGCATTGTAGATTTCTATGACAGAAATTTAAACAAGCTCTTTGTTCAGAAAAAAAATAAACGTTCTAATTTTTATGCGATAAAAGAAGCATCCGGAACACAGGTTTTCAAATTTGGATAATGCCTGTTTCAATACGCGTGCTTTTTCACATTAAAAATTAAAACCTTTCAAGTTATCGAAGCCAGCCCGTACTTTTTAGAAATTCAATTAAGCGCGGATCCTGGTCAGACATCGCCGGAAGCCACAAACCAAGCTGCTTTCGGTTCCAGTACAAACCTTGCGGGTTGCCGGATTTGGCAAAGGTATATCGGTACAAAACAGCACGAATGTACCGTGGCGGCTTTTGCGAAAAAGGGTTTCCGGCAAACAAACTTACTGTGCCCTCGTCGTTATGCAAAAGTTTCCAAACCAAGTTCAAAGTCCAGGGATATTCGTTCGGCGTAGCCATTGCCGCAAACCACATTTGCCAATCCAAGCGCAACTGGTAAGGCGCAATCTGTGGCGGACGCTGGTTAAGCAGCACCGGCAAGCCTTTGTACAAATAAGGTTTCCAGTGGGCTTTGCCGGAAGTGTCTTCGTCCATGGTTCCTTCAAAAACCACGTTCAGGCGTTCCTGTCCTACCGTTCCGAATGCGCCATATGTGTTTACCAAATCAAGCGGGTCAAAAGAAGTATTCATAACTTGCCCCGGCGAAAGAATGTTTATGGCAGGCTGGATACTCAAAACAGCGATAACAGCCGTTACCACCCAGGCCGTGGTTGTCATTGGTTTGGATTCTTCGGCACGATCAGCAGCAGTCTGGGCTTTACGGACTAATGTTTTTGGAAGAAGTTTAGACCAAAAACCATCATCCAGACAAGCCAAAGCCGGGATAATCGTCAGCCAGTTTAAAAACGACAAGTTTCCGCTAAGGATAATATTCAATTGAAACAGGATGATCACCACGCCTGCAATCTGCCGCGCCACTCTTGGCCAAAACACAAACCAGGGCGCAACCAGTTCGGCCAGCCAATTAAACCATACGCCGATTTTCAAACTGGTATGCGGCAAAAAATGAAACCAGCGGCTTAACGGGCCGGGAATGGGCTGTGATTGAAAGTGGTAATAGAGTGCGGTCCCGTTTCGCCAAACATCATCTCCGCGGTACTTGATCATCCCGGCACCCAGCATAATCCGGCAGATGAGCCATCGAAACAAAACAATGATGGCAAAAGGCGGCGCATATTTGGGAAACGGGCGCAGATCGAGCAGCGGGCAAAGAAAAATGGCGAGAAAACCAGTTTCCGTCAATTGGATTTCCCAACCGTAGCCATACCACTCCTGCCCAACATGGACGAAGGACATGTAAAGAAACCACAGCACAGCAAGCAAAATTGCATTGGCGTAGCCCGTCGCTACAATACAGGAAAGCACAAACCCGATCCAGGCAACGGTTAAAAGCGCGGTATCAGAATGGCCAAACCAAAAAACCGACGGCAAACGTATAAAACCGGCCGTACCAGAACCTAAGGCAGCACCGATTTGCTTGATGTAGCTATCCACAGGAAGCAAACCGTGAGAACCAATCAAAGGAACAATCTGGTTGATGGCCACCAAAAAGGCGATGGCATAGATGAAGCCCAGCAGGCGCAAGATTACAAAACGGGTGAGCCAGTAAGTTGAAGGCGTAGTTTCTGCAACAACGGCTGTTTGCAAATCGCTGTCTGTTTCGTTTATCAATTCCATTGCGATGCCTTTTTGGTACAACAATGCAGTTAGCCGTGTTTGTTTGCTTTATTTTTTTCTTATAACGAAAATATTAAACCTTAAAAAAACAACATGCTTCTTTTAGGGCATAAAAATCAGTATTGCCTGTTGATGTTTTGGTAGCGCAGCATCGCTTCCACAAAGTAATAATCGGCATAAGTTAGTGGAACATCAACTTCTGATTTGCCAGGGAAATTGCCAACGCTGTGCTCCAAAATAAAGCCGCCGTTTGTGCCTGGCTTTGCTTTATATGCCGGAGACGATAAAGTTTGAAGTATCGTTTGGGCCGAATTAAAATAAAGCTGGTTGTCTTTTTGGTTGCTGTACCGGCACAACTCCAACAAGGCAGAAGCCATGACGGCAGCGGCAGAAGCATCGCGCAAAGCGTTGGGGATATTGGGCGCGTTAAAGTCCCAGTAAGGGATTTTATCTTTTGGCAAATTTGGGTTTTGCAAGATAAAAGAAGCAATATGCCGGGCCTGGTCGAGGTACTTTTTATCTTTTGTTTCCCGGTACATCACCGTAAAACCATACAAGCCCCAGGCTTGTCCGCGCGCCCAGGCCGATTCGTCTGCTGCGCCTTGTGCCGTTCTTTTTTGCTGAACGGCGCCTGTTTCCGGGTTGTAATTGATAACGTGGTACGAACTGTAGTCGGGCCGGAAGTGGTTTTTCATGGTCGTATTGGCATGTGCAACCGCGATTTTATAAAAGCTGGAATCGCCTGTTGCTTTTGTAGCCCAAAAAAGCAGCTCGAGGTTCATCATGTTGTCAATAATGACTATGTAATCAGAAGGTTTGGAATCCCAGGATTTGATGCAGCCAACTTTCGGGCTGAACCTTGTGGAAAGCGATTTGGCACTATTGATCAGCGTTTCTTTGTATTTTGGTTGAGGCTCGATCTTCTCTGCATTGCCAAAACTGCAATACATCATAAAACCCAAGTCGTGCGTGTTTTTATTGTATTGTTCTTTTTCCAGCGAGGCCAGCATCCGGTTTGCTTCGGTTTTTAAAACTTCGTCTTTTGTTTGCCGGTATAAATAAAGTAAAGTTCCCGGATAAAAACCACTGCACCACCAGCCGGAATTACTGGTTTCCAGTTTATTGGTACGTGGGTCGTACGTTTTTGGAAACCTGTCCGGGGGCAAATCCTTCATCAATACTTTGTACTGGGCATCCGCATCTTTAAAATTTTTGCCGATGGTTTGCAACAACAATTTATCCTGCCTAAAAGAAGCATGCTGGGCAGCCGCAGCAAAGCAAAAAGCAATGCTGTAAACGATGGTTGTAAAAAAACTTAACCTGTATTTCATGCCTTAAAAATTCCTTATTTTCAATATACCGGCCAAAACCTGTTAAATGAATTTAAACAGGGCGACCGTAACCTTGTAGTTATTACGGACACCAGTTGTCTGATAATTTAATTGTTCTGATCGAAAAAATCCAATACAGTCTGGTTAAATAACTGTGGGATTTTTTGTGGGGCTTCATGATCCGCTCCCTTAAAAATAACCAGTTTACTATGTGTGATTTTTTCTGCAATTAGTTTAGTATGTTTTTCTTTAACTACATCATGTTGGCCAGCCATTACCAATGTCGGCGATTGTATTTTTTGTAAAGAATCCGGATTGATATGTGGCTCTGTTAACAAAAGAATTTTTAAGCGATAATCCATATTAGTTTTTGGCACACCTTTATTTTCCATTTCACTTACTTGTTTATGGATTAGTTTGTTAGTTTCAGCAGTAACAGAACTATTATCATTATACAGAACAGTTCCCATAACTGCCATTTTATCCACCTTATCAGGATGTCGCATTGCCAATATTAGGGCTATATTTCCTCCATCGCTCCAGCCTAATATGTTTACATTTTTCAATAGCATTTTATCCAAAAAAGTATTCACGTCTTCTGCCATTAGTTCATAGGTGAGTTTGGTATCATTAGCTGAAGACCTGCCTTGTCCTCTACTATCTAAGCAAATTACCCTATATTTTTTACTCAATATATCTAATTGGTTACTAAAAATATTCATCGAGGAATTATTTCCGTTAAGTAATAATAAAGGTTTGCCTTTTCCATATATCTCGTAATAGAGTTTAATACCATTAACATCAATATATTTACCGTGTTTAGGATTGTTTCCAAGAGATGGCGCAACTTTTACGTTTGAATTGTCTACAAACAAGGATTGTTTACCTGAAAATACCTTATCCTTAGATAAAGACAGTTTAGTGTTTTTATCAATGTTGTAAGATTTCCAATTTGTTATGGAATCATCTTCAAAATCTGAATTTTTTAAAGGAATTTCAACCTTGTTTTTTCCTTCTTTTACAAAAAGTTTAAAGTTATCTAAATAATAGCTGCCGTTACCAGCAATAGTAACACCAATTGCAAAATATTTTGCATTTCTATCAATTTTTCCCGCAAGCTCATAAGAACTCCAATCGTCCTGCTTATAATAGTCCGATGCGTCATCATTATATAATGGTGCCTTTATAAAGTTTTTTTTATTGTCAATAGAAACAGTTGCTAACACTAACCAGGAATCACGTTCAAATTTATCTTTATATAATA
>NZ_JBGCVY010000039.1:0-3249 GCF_041088075.1 Mucilaginibacter sp.
AATTCCCCTCTTTCTACTTCGCCGATAACCTGTATTTTAAAGGCCATGCTGTAATCCCGTTGTGTGCGCTTAGTGGCTGGTTTTTCCTGCTTTTTCATCTTTAAGTTGATTTAGGGTCAACTTATTTCAGGACGGGACAAGTTAAAACAAAAAAGCCCTGATAAATTTATCAGGGCTTTTTTGTTGGGTATAAAATTGACAATTGGTCATTGCCAGAATTTAAGTTTTCTTGAACTTCCCCCGAAATTTCCGGTGCTTTGATGCCTTTTCCCCAACGGGTTTTGCTGGTAAATATGCGCGCCTCGTTCCACAAACCGGCATCAATAAAAAGCTGTAAAGTTTTGGCGCCGCCTTCTACAATTACGGATTGAATGTCCTGCAAATACAACTGAAACAAAATATATTGCGGCAAATAAAAATCAAAATCTTCTAAACCGATATACTTTATGTTTTCTTCCAATGCTGTTTTTACCTCGTTAAAAACCAGGGTTTCTACCGATTGATCGAACAAATGAAGCTGGTTGCCTAACTCCAGCCTTCGGTCTAAAACAACCCGTTTTGGTTGTTTTGCTTCGGGTTGATAGCGGTTGTTCAATTGCGGGTTATCTGCCGCTGCCGTATTTTTTCCCACCAAAACCGCGTCTTCTTCGCTGCGCCATTGGTGCACTAACTTTTTTGAAAGCGGATCAGAAATCCATTGTTGGCTGCCGTCTTCCGGTGCAAAAAACTGGTCCTGCGTTTGCGCCCATTTCAAAATTACGTACGGCCTTTGCTTTAACACACGGGTAAAAAAGCGTTTGTTTAGTGCTAAACATTCAGCTTCCAAAACATTTTCGATTACTTCGATTCCGGCATTCCGCAACTTTTCAATTCCTTTTCCATCAACCTGAACGAAAGGGTCTCGGCAGCCAACCACCACTTTCGGGATTTGGTTTTTGATGATCAAATCGGCACAAGGGGGCGTTTTGCCAAAATGCGCGCAAGGCTCCAGCGAAACATAAATGGTTGCTTCTTTTAACAAATCAGCAGCATTTGAAAAACGCTCCAATACTGTTTTTATGGCATTAACTTCGGCGTGCGGCTGTCCGTATTTTTGATGATAGCCTTCGCCGATAATTTTATGTTGATGCACGATAACCGCGCCAACCATCGGGTTTGGGCTAACAAAACCGGCGCCCAAAGCAGCTAGTTCCAAACAACGGCGCATGTATTTTTCGTGATCGTTCATGCCACAAAAGTAGCTTTTTCCGTTCTTTGCCACATGAAAACTGTTGGCGAGGCATGCATTTGGTTGAAAGAAAACCTGAAATCGGTTTACGGTTTGGAAGAGTTGGATCCGGTTGTGCTTCTCGTGCTCCATTCCATCACCAAATTATCACCAACACAATTGCGCGCTTTTCCCGAAAAACAACTTTCGGAAGCCCAAATCCAAATGCTTCTTTTATCGGCACAAAAACTGCAAACAGGAATGCCGGTACAATATGTTTTGGGCGAAACCGAATTTTTTGGGTTGAAGTTTGAAATTAATCCTTCCGTACTAATCCCTCGACCGGAAACGGAAGAATTGGTTGCCTGGGTTTTGGGGGAAAAGGGAAATTTGAGCGGAGACAAGAGGAGCGGGGAGCGGGATAAAAAGAGCGGGGAGCGGGAAAAGCTGAAAGTTGAAAGTTCAATGCCGAAAGCTATCCTCGATATTGGCACCGGCAGCGGCTGCATCCCAATCGCCATTAAAAAAAACTGGCCGCAAGCAGAAGTTTTTGGTTTGGATATTTCTGTAGAAGCTTTGCAAACAGCACAAAAAAATGCTTTGTTAAATGAAGTACGGGTAGGGGTTTTTCAGCAGGACATACTCAATTTTATACCGGTAAAAGAAGCATCGCGCTATTCAATTATCGTTAGCAACCCGCCTTACATCACGCTAAAAGAACAAAAGTTGATGCACCACAATGTGCTGGCTTTCGAGCCGCATTTGGCGCTTTTTGTTCCCGAAAATGACCCGTTGTTGTTTTACCGCAAAATTGCTGATTATGCTTCTTTTACCCTGCAAAAATATGGATTGCTGTTTTTTGAAATCAACGAAAAATATGGAAGACAAGTGGTTGATTTATTGAAAACTAAAAACTTTACAGCGGTAGAACTGCGAAAAGATTTGGGCGGGAAAGACCGGATGGTTCGGGCAAAACTGGGTTGATTATTATGTTTAATCTATTCCCTTTTCTTTCAAATACTTTAAAGCTTTTTCTAATATAAGATCATCACCTTTAATCACACTTTCAACAGTCTTTTTAACAGGTATGTCAATTTTAACACCTACACGTTGTGTTTGTGCTTTGTTTGGATAATACACACCATAACCGGAGTAAGATAAATTTAATTTTCCACCCATTGGTACTGGCGTTACAACGCCATCACCGCCTGCAGTTTGGCTGCCAATAGTTACTGAATTAGGAATGGTTTGCAAGGCCATAGCTGAATATTCGCCCTGGCTTTGCGTTCTTTCATCAACTAAGATGATTGCTTTTCCTTGATAAATATCCGGGTTAATATTTCCAATTTTTGCTACTTTCATCCATTTGAAATATCCAGGATTATTTGCCAACATTTGTAATTCTACATCTATTGCTGTCGGTTTAGGTAAAAAAATATCAAATATGTTGTAAAAAGTATCGCTATTGGGATAATTCCTTACATCGAATATAACAGCCTTTTTGCTTTTTATAAGCGCTTTCATTTTATCTACATTAGCTCCCCATATACTGGAAGCGTAAATATAAGCTATAGAATTGCCTATCGGTTTATATCCCTGTTCATCATTTTTGTAATTGAATAAATCTACCCAATACCGTGCAGAAGTTAATATACATTTTACCTTTACTGTAAAAATACGGTTGCCCCGCTTAATTTTTAATCTTTGATATTCGTTAGTTGTATTTAATAATTTTATAGATAAATCATAATCACGCCTCATGTTATTTGAGGCAGAAATATATTGATTAAGCTGGTTCACTTTCAGAACTACTGGTTCATCATCTACTGCTAAAATAATATCACCTTTATTAATGCCTGCTTCACGGCACAAGGTATCGTTAGCTAACTTTCTTATAACAACTGTTTTATTTACAATATCAGTAAAAACTGGTGCTGTATATTTTCCAAAAACCATATTTGTAATTGGGCGATCATCACCAGCAATTGTTAATTGTGAATGTCCATCGTGAAGCTATACAGAAAGTTGAAGCAGTGTTTTAT
>NZ_JBGCVY010000040.1:0-27615 GCF_041088075.1 Mucilaginibacter sp.
ATGTGGCAAAATTAATTCCCCTATCGTACCTTTATCCACGGTTCCCAATCTTGATCTGACCTTTTATGATTTGCACCACAAAAATCAGCTTTTATTGGGAACCTTGTTTTACCCTCTAAATAAGTTTAAACAACTTCATCACAATGATTCTAACTTTTCATCAATTGCTAAAGATTTTTTTACAAAGCTTCCAATTTCTTTTCTAAATCAGAAAGGATGTCAGCTTTGATTTTTTGACGTTGAGCAGTTAGTTCAGAGGATACTTTTGAATTTTTAGCAGACGAACGCTGCTCTCGGTAAACTTGATAAAATTTTACGACATAAAATCCGCAGAAAAATAAAACTACGGAAACCCCAACAATCAAAGTAACCCAAGGGCCGAAACGCTGTATAGTTTCCATAATTACTTATAGTTTCTTTAATAGAGAGTAAATATACAAAAAGTGTGCTAAAATACCTGTTAGTAATAAAGGTGCAAAAACCCAACCTAAATCTAATAAAATTTGTTGAACATGGTTTCGCTTTTCGATATTATACACAGTAACCATACCGCCACACGTGGCCAAAAGTACAATCAGCAGGAATTTAAGGATTTCTGTGTTTAGTTTGATTTCTTCTTTAATTCCTTCCGGCGTCATTCTTTTAGTTGTTTGTTTGGCAAACTACTAAAATTAGTTGTAAAATTAACCTTTAGTTAAACTAAAACCAAAAAAAGCACCGAAACCCAAGTCCCGATGCTCTTTTTACCACCTAAAAATCAGTGTTATTTCTTTTTGGTTTGAATGGCTGGTGTTTGCCTTTGCTGGCGCATCATTTCTTCCATTTTTGCGGTAAAGCCCGATTTCTTTTTGTTCGGGTCTTCAGGTTTCTTTTTGTTTTCCTGGATCTGGGCGTGGATCTTTTTATCGTCTACCATCAACCGGATAAAATATTGTTGGGAGAACGTTAAAATGTTGGCGCAGAAGTAGTAATAATTTAAACCGGCCGGATAGCTATTCAAAACACCAAAGAAAATCAGCGGTGTAATGTAACCGATGTATTTCATTTGTCCGGTTGCACCAGAAGTTTGGTTGTTAAAATACGTTTGGATCAAGGTCGAAATCGTCATCAGCAAACACATCAAACTGATGTGGTCCCAATTCAAAAACGGGATCATCGGGAAATTGATCACCGAATCGTATGTGGAAAGATCGTGCATCCACAAAAAGCTTTGTCCGCGCAGTTCAAATAAATTCGGGAAAAAGCGGAAGAAAGCCAGGATGATCGGCATTTGGATGACCAAAGGCAAACAGCCGCCCAACGGGTTTACACCTGCTTTTTTGTACAGCTTCATGTATTCCTGCTGCAATAATGTTGGGTTGTCTTCACCAACTTTACCTTTAATTTCGTCCATTTCCGGCTTCAAAACCCGCATTTTGGCCATCGAAAGGTATGATTTGTAGGTAAGCGGGAACAAAACCACTTTCAGTAAAATCGTTAACACCAAAATGATCAGTCCATAATTCCAATTGAAGTTTTTCAGGAAATCAAATACCGGCAGTACGGCAAAACGATTGATATATTTCAATGGCCCCCAACCCAAATCAATCTGGCGTTCCAAATGATAACCTTGCGCCTTTAATAAATCAAACTGGTTTGGGCCGAAGTAGAATTCCATCGGATAAGTGGCTGTATTAGCGCCCGAAAACGGCAACTGCATTTTAGCCGACATTTGCTTCACATCGTTGGAATTTACATCGGTAGCAACACTCACATCGGCACTGGTAAAACCATCTTTTGCAATCAACACGTTCGAGAAAAAACGCTGCTTAAAAGAAACCCATTGGATTTTTTTATCGGCAAAGTTCTTTTCTTCGTCTTTGGTCAGGCTCAAATCATTGACATTTCCTTCCGTATCTTCCAAATAAACGGTAGAGTAAGTGCGCTCCATTTTCATGTCGCGTTCCTGTTTGTGCAAACTGGCTGCCCAATTCAAAGTAAGCTGGTTGTTTTGCGCGTTGACCACGCCGTTCATGTTGTTCAAAACTAAGTTGTAGCCAACTTTATAACCATCGCCTTTCAAAGTATAAACGTAATCAATGGATTGGTTGGCCGCATAAGCCAGATGCATGGTCAGCGAACTGGAATCTTTCCCGGTAACGGTTAAAGAAGGCGCACTTGGCGTAAAGATCAGATCGTTGGTTTGCACTTGTTTCCCGGCCGAAGTCAGCGTTAAACCAAACTTGGATTGCTCCGGGCTAAACAATATCAACGGTTTTTTATCAAACGTTTTTTCGTTTTTAAGCTGAACAGAAACAATCCGGCCGCCTTGTGTTGATAAAGTAACTTTTAATTCTTTGTTTTCTAAAGTAACCAGTTGCGGCGCGGCAGCCTTGTTTCCGGCACCTTTTATTGCAGCAGAATCGGCAGTGGCTGATTTTTGTGGGGTAAAAGAAGCATTGGCGGTTGGCGCTTTGATTTTGCCTTCTTTAATTGCTTTAAGGGAATCCTGGTGCAACTGTTCTTTTTTAACTTGTTCCTGCGAGGGCTTGAGCAAAAATGTGGAACCGACCAGGATAAGCAGGATCAGGAACAATCCTGTAAATGTATTTCTATCCATTCTTTTTTAACGTAACCTATTATATAGCTAAATTCTTCTTTTTGGCGTAAGCCATAGAAGCGGCCACAAAGTTAACAAAAAGCGGATGCGGATTAGCAACTGTTGATTTTAATTCGGGATGAAATTGCGAACCGATGAAAAAAGGATGGTTTTTTAATTCTACAATTTCTACCAAACCGTTTTCCGGGTTGATGCCCGACGGAACTAGGCCGCCGTCTTCATACTGTTTTAAATACGCATTGTTAAACTCGTAACGGTGGCGGTGCCGTTCTTTGATATGTGTTTTTCCGTAAACAAAAGCGGCTTTGGTGTTTTTGCGGATGTCGCACGGGTAAGCACCCAAACGCATCGTTCCGCCTTTGGTGGTGATGCTTTTTTGTTCGGCCATCATCGAGATTACGGGTTCGGGCGTGTTTTCGTCCATTTCGCTGCTGTTGGCGTTTTGGATTTTCAATACATTCCTTCCAAACTCAATCACTGCGCATTGCATCCCCAAACAAATCCCAAAAAACGGGATTTCATTTTCTCGAACGTAACGGATCGCTTCAATTTTACCTTCAATACCGCGTTGTCCAAATCCCGGGGCAACCAAAACACCATGCAAACCACGCATTTTTTCGGCCGCATTTTCCGGCGTTAAACTTTCAGACTGGATGTATTTGACATGGACTTTGCATTCGTTTTTTGCCCCGGCATGGATAAAAGCTTCGGTGATGGATTTATAAGCGTCCGGCAGTTCCACATATTTCCCAACCAAACCAATTCGGATTTCGCCTGTCGGGTTTTTCAATCTTCCCAAAAAATCCTTCCAGCTTTCCAAATCCGGTTCTTTGTTTTGCGGCAATTTTAGTTTCGATAAAACCGTTTTGTCCAACTGCTCTTTCAGCATCAGCAAAGGCACATCGTAAATGGTCGAAGCATCAATGGATTCAATTACCGCGTTGATATTGACATTGCAAAACAAAGCTATTTTTTTGCGCAGTTCGTTGTTGAGGTGATGCTCGGTGCGGCAAACTAAAATATCCGGCTGAATGCCATATTCCAGCAACATTTTTACCGAATGCTGCGTTGGTTTGGTTTTCAATTCGCCGGCGGCAGCCAAATACGGCACTAAAGTTAAGTGGATTACCAAAGAATTTCCAGAACCGGTTTCCCAACGGAACTGACGAACGGCTTCCACAAAAGGCAATGATTCGATATCGCCAACCGTTCCGCCAATTTCGGTGATCACAATATCGTAATTACCGCTTTCGCCCAAAATCTTAAAATTACGTTTGATCTCGTCCGTAATATGCGGCACAACCTGCACTGTTTTCCCCAAAAAAGCACCTTCGCGTTCGCGGTTGATGACGTTCTGATAAATCCTTCCCGTGGTAATGTTGTTGGCTTGAGAAGTTGGCGTGTTTAAAAAACGTTCGTAATGGCCTAAATCCAAGTCGGTTTCGGCGCCGTCTTCCGTAACGTAGCATTCGCCGTGTTCGTACGGGTTCATCGTTCCGGGATCAATGTTGATATAAGGATCGAATTTTTGGATAGTTACCCGATAACCGCGGGCCTGTAACAATTTGGCCAGAGAAGCCGAAATAATGCCTTTACCCAACGAAGAGGTAACGCCGCCCGTAACAAAAATATACTTAGTCATGCTTTAGCTTGAAGGGCTTATCCACTGCATTTATCTGCAACAATAAACCTTTTGTACGGGGTGCAAAAGTAAGATTTTTTTCGGGATGGCGATGAGGAAAGCCTAACTTATGATCGAAATCGAACCAAGATCAAAAGCAAATACTGTTTTTACCTGCCTAAAAAAGTACCGGTAAAAACAGTATCAAAGAAATTATTGAAGGAAGTTAAACTGGTTTTCAGGCAGTTTCAGAAGAATATTGTTTGCTGATCTTGGTACGCACCTGCAACCTCGGCAATTTCTCGCGCCAGGCAAAATGTTTGTAACTTTTGAATTGTTTAAAACTTTTGTAAAGCTGGTTTAATTTTACAACTTCTTTAAATAGGCTACTGAACAGATAACCAAACAGTATGAGCAGTAAAACAGTAATAATCCACATGCCCGAAACTAAAAACAGGAAAGCATAGAACAACGATTTGTACAGGAGAAAGCAAATGACGGCAGTTTTGGCAACGGAAAATAGATTTTTCATACGTAACAGGATTAATACATTTTCTGTATAGAAAAAACCGTGCTAAAATTTTACAGTTTAAAGATAAAGTGCCAAATCTCCTTTTCCTTCACGGATAATATCAAAGCTGCCGGTCGTACAATCAACCACGGTGGAAGGAATGTTGTCGCCGTAGCCGCCGTCAATTACAATATCCACCAAATCCTTGTATTTCTCGTAGATCAGTTCCGGGTCGGTAGAATATTCCAAAATGTCGTCGTCATCTTTGATCGAAGTGGTTAAGATCGGGTTGCCCAAAACTTTCACAATTTCGCGGGGAATGTTATTATCGGGAATCCTGATCCCAACCGTTTTTTTGTTGGAACTAATGAGCTTCGGCACCAGATTACTGGCATTAAAAATAAACGTGAACGGGCCGGGCAATGCTTTTTTTAGCACCCTAAAAACAGTATTGTCAATAGGTTTGATGTAATCGGAAATGTGGCTGAGGTCGTAGCAAATGAACGACAGGTTTGCTTTGCTGCAGTTCATTTTCCGCAACTGGCAAATGGCTTCAATCGCGTGATGGTTGGTTATATCGCAGCCCAAACCATAAACTGTATCGGTTGGATAGATCACCAGTCCGCCTTTTTTTAATACTTCCACCACTTGGGCAATGGCTTTTTCGTTCGGGTTTTCGGGATAGATTTTCAGGAGCATAATGTTGTAATAATTGTTTTGGCAGGAAAAAGTTTGATGCTTCTTTTACCGCCTAAATTTCAGGTCATCCCCCTAACCCCCTTCAAAGGGGGAAGAGGACCAGGGCGGAAATCTTTCTAAACCATAAATTTAAAATTGATAGATAGAGATCGGAAAGGTAGCCAATTGCATTCCCCCTTCGAAGGGGGCAAGGGGGATGAGTTTATTTTCTACACCAATTTTTGCCCGATAAAAACAGCATCCACAAAAAAAGGCCATCTTTTACAGACAGCCTTTGATTATGATTTTAATTTAAAACTAAGCCAAAACTTCTTTCACCCGGTCTGCAGCTTCTTTCAACAAGATCGCGGAGAAAACTTTTAAACCGGATTCGTCAATCAGTTTTTTAGCTTCAACCGCATTCGTTCCCTGCAAACGCACAATGATCGGAACCGGGATATCGCCCATTTCTTTGTAAGCATCAATTACACCTTGGGCCACACGGTCGCATCGTACAATCCCGCCAAAAATATTGATCAAAATAGCTTTTACGTTCGGGTCTTTTAAGATGATACCAAACGCAGCTTTTACCGTTTGTGCATTCGCCGTTCCGCCGACATCCAAAAAGTTGGCAGGTTCGCCGCCGGCAATTTTGATGATGTCCATTGTGGCCATTGCCAAACCGGCGCCGTTTACCATGCAACCTACGTTTCCGTCCAGTTTTACATAGTTCAGGTTCGATTCGCTGGCTTCCACTTCCATCGGGTCTTCTTCGGCCGTATCGCGCATTGCAGCAAAATCAGGATGGCGGTACAAAGCATTATCGTCCAAAGTTACCTTGGCATCAACCGCCAGAATTTTATTGTCGGAAGTTTTTAAAACCGGGTTAATTTCAAACTGCGAAGAATCGGTGGCATCGTAAGCTTTGTACAATGCGGTAATAAATTTCACCATATCTTTAAAAGCATCGCCAGACAAACCCAGATTGAACGCAATTTTTCGTGCCTGGAAACCTTGCAAACCAACTTTCGGGTCAATCTCTTCGGTGTGGATTTCTTCCGGTGTTTTTTCTGCCACTTCTTCAATATCCATTCCGCCTTCGGTCGAATAAATAATCACGTTGCGGCCTTTTGCACGGTCCATCAGCACGCTCATATAAAACTCTTTGGTTTCCGATGGGCCTGGATAATAAACATCCTGCGCAATCAAAACCTTGTTCACCTTTTTGCCTTCCGGCCCGGTTTGCTTAGTAATCAGTTGCATCCCCAGTATGGCACCAGCTTTTTCCCGAACATCGTCCAGGTTTTTGGCAACTTTAACACCGCCGCCTTTGCCACGTCCGCCGGCATGGATTTGTGCTTTCACAACAACCCAGTCAGAACCATATTCTTCCTTTAATTTTTTAGCTGCTTCCACGGCCTGTTCAACGTTTTCGGCAAGAATGCCTTCCTGAACCCTAACCCCGTAGCTTTTCAGTATCGCTTTGCCCTGATATTCGTGAATGTTCATTTTGATAAGAATTTGTGGTAAAGCTACACTTTAGGGTCAAAATTAAAAATGGAAAATTATTTTGGGGTAGAAGGGATCATGATTTGATGATTTTTTTCAGTATAATAATTAAAACTTCTTTAAATCCATAACGAATGGTTTTATATGTATCTATAGAAATAAATTAAAAAATAATAATTATTTATTGATTATCGGTAAAAGTTATTACTTTTGGATTTAACTTTATATCATGAAAATATTAGGAAACAAATCATTGTCTGGGGTTTTGTCTGTGGTTATTAATGTTCTATGGTGGTTAGAATGGGTCGGTGCAATTGCCTGTATTTTTCTCGGAATTATAGCGGCACAAATCAGAAAAGGATTTACCTTACAAGTTCCAATTAACTATTCCCCTGTTACTATAAGACAACTTTACCCAATCAAAAAAGATTTTCCTATGGGGATTCTCAATACAACTGATGGGACTTTATCAATACATGTGCCTGCCAATTGGCAAAATATCACCATGTTATTGATTGGTTATGGTCTGATCTTTTCTACCATTGTCATTATAACTTATCAATTGAAAAGGATTTTTGAGAACTTCAAGCAAAACGTACCTTTTAATGAATTTAATATGTTGAGGATAAGAAACATTGCGGTTGTATTGATAAGTTACTCATTTGTTCAAGGGTTGTTTGTTGTCGTTGTAAATCAAATTCTAAAATCAAATTTAAGATTTACACATCTTGAATTGGCATACGATTTTAATGTAAGCTATCTATTAGTTGGTATTGCTTTATTTGTTGTTGAAGGTGTTTTTAGAAAAGGTATTTCTTTGGAAGAAGAAAAACAATTAACGATATAATGATGGGAATAATAGTAAACCTTGATGTGATGATGGCAAAGCGTAAAATGTCTTTGAATGTATTATCTGAACGGGTAAATATTACATTGTCCAACTTGTCAATATTAAAACAAGGGAAAGCAAAAGCTATAAGGTTTAGTACTTTGGAAGCAATATGTGAAGTTCTTAATTGCCAGCCTGGAGATATACTTGAATATCAAAGTGAGAAAATTGAATCTTAATTCGAATTTGTTTAAATTTTGTTCGGTATATTAATAATGCTTCTTTTATGCCATAAAAACCATTAAGCTTCTTTGGTTTTTATTGAAACAAAAAGTATAACACCAATTTTTTAGTGGTAAAAGAAGCATCTGAAACTTTTGAGACTTTCTAAGAAACAGTATCAATCTCAAAAAAACTGGCCGGACTAATCAAAGTCCGGCCGGTTTACCAATTGAAATATTACAACGTTTTTACACCGCCATCAAGCACCAGTTCCGAACCTACCATATATTTAGAAGCATCAGATGCCAAATACAGAAAACCTTCCGCAATTTCTTCTGAAGTGCCTAAACGTTTTAAAGGGATTGTGCTGGCGATATAGCCTTTTACGCCTTCAATTTCTTCTTTTGAGCCACCGTTCCTTCCCAAAAAAGGCGTATCAATAGCGCCGGGCGACAACACGTTTACCCGGATTTGTCTTTCCAGCAATTCTTGTGAAAAACTTCTGGCCAAAGACCGTACCGCCGCTTTTGTAGCCGAATAGGCAGCGTAAGTACCATAACCCACTTCGTTCATTGCACTGGATGTGAGGACAATCGAAGCCCCGTCATTCAAATAGGGTAGCGCACGTTGCACAGTAAAGAACACGCCTTTAAAATTAATATCGCTAATATTGTCAAATTGCTCCTCGGTAAAATCAGCTAACGGGGCTGCAGAAGAAACACCTGCGTTCACTACCAGCACGTCAATTTTGCCAAGCTTTGCACTTATTTCTTCAAATACAGCCGTAATACTGTTTAAATCGGAAACATCGCTCACGATACCAATCGCACCTTGGCCAATGGTTTCGGCCGCACTTTTTAAAGTGGCTTGGTTGCGCCCCGTGATTGCTACTTTGGCGCCTTGTTGTGCAAATAATACGGCTGTTGCCAAGCCGATGCCGCTGTTACCACCCGTGATAACAGCTACTTTGTTTTCTAACTTTTTCATTTATATTTTATTTTTTTGCCAAAGGTATCTACAAGATGCTATATATTTGTGTGCAGTATACCAAAGTATAGCGGTACCAAAACAAATTAAAAATGAAAACAGCATGTGATTACGACAACGCTTGCCCGGACATGAAATACATTCACGACACGATGTATGTCATCAGCGGCAAATGGAAAATGCTCATTATTATCTCTTTAAGAAACGGAAACAAGCGTTACCGCGAAATTGCCAAAAGCATACCCAACATTACTTTCCGGATGCTATCCAAAGAATTGAAAGAAATGGAGATGAACAAACTGGTATCCAGAACAGTTCAAAACAGCACACCAGTAACCATTGATTACGAACTGACCGACTATTGCCGAACTTTGTGGCCGCTGTTAGGAGAAATGATTAATTGGGGAAAGCAGCACCGGAAAGTTATTTAAACATTGCTTAAACCTTTAAATTTGTTTAAACTTTTTTCTGGCCCTCTTTTTAGGCTGATACTTCTTTTACCCCATCAAAATTGGTGCCTGTACCGACTCGGAAAAAATCAAAAACCAGGCAATGCCAGTTTTTAGGTGGTAAAAGAAGCAACGGTGTAAAGCACAAAAAAATAAGTTTAAACAAGGTTGCACAATCAGAAACGGTAAGCCTGTTTTTTTAAATAGTAAAGTGGAAACGTTAGCAATAATTATATGATAAAAAAAGAAGCTGCTATTATTCCTGCACCGGGTATCATCAGCCTTTATAAAAATGTTAAGCAGGTTATAGAGGAAGCAAGAATGACTGTTTATCGTTCTGCTAATATCACAATGGTGCAATCCTACTGGCATATTGGGAAATTAATAGTTGAAGAAGAACAAAACGGAAAAGAAAGAGCGGAATACGGTAAGGAACTGATCCGGAATTTATCTGAAAAATTAAGTTTTGATTTTGGAAAAGGTTTTACAGAAACCAACCTTAAATACATGCGCCAGTTTTTCAACCTCTTTGGGAATAGTCACGCGTTGCGTGGCGAATTAAGCTGGACACATTACCGGTTATTGCTAAAAGTAGAAAAAGAAGCCGCAAGAATATTTTACGTAACAGAATCTATTGCAGGAAATTGGAGCACAAGAACATTGGAAAGGCAGATCAATAGCTTTTATTACGAAAGGATGCAAATGAGCAGCCAGCAAAGCAAGCCGCTGCTGAAGCAGGAAGCTGAAAATAGGAAAGAAATAGTTCAAGCAAAGGACATCATTAAAGATCCGTACGTGTTGGAATTTTTAGGGTTAAAGTCTAATACTGCCTTTTATGAACGGGAATTGGAACAAGCGATCATAGATAAGTTACAGGAGTTTTTGTTAGAGCTTGGAAAAGGTTTCTGCTTTGTAGGAAGGCAGCACAGGATTAGTGCAGAACATGAACAT
Organism: Mucilaginibacter sp.; assembly: GCF_041088075.1. GTDB lineage: Bacteria > Bacteroidota > Bacteroidia > Sphingobacteriales > Sphingobacteriaceae > Mucilaginibacter_A. The sequence goes on from NZ_JBGCVY010000040.1 coordinate 10,357, forward strand.
TTTTATGTTGACCTTGTATTTTATAATTATATTTTAAAGTGCTTTTTGTTGATCGATTTAAAAACAGGAAAATTAACGCATCAGGATATAGGACAAATGGACATGTATGTAAGGTATTTTGAAGACCAGGTACGCCAGGAGAACGATAATCCAACTATTGGCCTGATCCTTTGTACAGAAAAGAACAAGGCTTTAGCAAAATACAGCTTGTTAAATGATAATAAGCAAATTTTCGCATCAAAATATAAAATGTATTTGCCTACCGAAGAGGAGCTGCAAGCGGAAATAGGGCGTGAAATTGAGATAGTTGAGCAGGAAAAGCAGCTAAAAGGAAGCATTAAAACATAACGTAAAAGTTTCTTCTCAAACCCATCTTCCCCACATTGCACCCTACAAACCATATCCCTATTTTTGCCAGATGCTGAAAGCAAGGTCAATCAAAAAATCGTACGGAACATTACCAATATCACAATGAAGCTGAAACATTTTTTCCTACTGGTTTTATTAACTTGTACATGCTTTGTTTATGGGCAAAAAGTTGATGCGGTTATAAAGAATGACAGCCTTTCCATCAGAAAAAAAACTTTAAGTACATTTAAAAAAGACATCTATATTTCTGGTAGTGATAGCATGCATTACCGCCTTTTATACACAGCTAATTACAATAAAAAGAAGCTATACTCAATCGTAGTTTTTTTAGCCGGAGATGGCGAACGCGGAAATGATAACGAAAAGCAGTTGTGTGCAATTCTAAATGCTTTGATTAACGATGCAGGAAGAGCAAAATATGCTTGCTTTATTCTCGCTCCTCAATGTCCGCCAAAACGTTTGTGGGTTCACTTTCCAAATTTCCCTAATAGTTTACAGGCAACAGCAGAACCTACATTTCCTGCTAAATGGACTTTTGAGTTATTGAATCAACTGATGAAAAAGTTGCCAATAGATTTAAAACGTATTTACATAACTGGTTATTCTGGCGGAGGAGAGGGAACTTTTGATTTCTTAACCCGTCGGCCTCAACTATTTACTGCTGCAATACCAATTTGTTCTGTTTCTGATACAGCAAAAGCACGCACAATTAGTCGTATTCCGATTTGGGCTTTTCATGGTGACAAGGATGAAATTAACGACGTAAAATATTCGAGGTTAATGATAGCCGCCTTGCGAAAAAAAGGCGGCGAACCTAAATACACAGAATACCTTGGAATGGGGCACAATATTATAAACAAGTCTTACAACGAACCAGGATTGTTTGACTGGCTGTTTTCGCAAATTCGAGGACCCATTAAGTACGATTAAGTATTGCACCACATTGCCCACTAAAATCCCAATCCCTATTTTTGCCAGATGCTGAAAGCAAGGTCAATCAAAAAATCCTACGGAACGCTGCCGATATTAAAAGGGGTGGATTTGGATGTAAACGCCGGGGAAATTGTAAGTATCGTGGGCGCTTCAGGTGCGGGGAAAAGTTCGTTGTTGAATATTATCGGCACGCTGGACAAGCCGGATTCTGGAAAAATCATGCTGAACGATGCGGATACCAGCGTGATGAACCAGAAACAGTTGAGCGCTTTCCGCAACAAAGAAATTGGTTTTATCTTCCAGTTTCATCATCTACTGGCCGAATTTAATGCGATCGAAAACATTTGCATTCCGGCCTACATCGCCGGAAAAACAAAAGCGGAAGCCGAAACGCGCGCCTCGGAATTGTTGGAAATGCTGAATCTCGGTCACCGGAAAACGCATAAACCCAACCAGCTCTCGGGCGGCGAGCAGCAGCGTGTGGCCGTGGCGCGTGCTTTGATCAACAGTCCGGCGTTGATTTTGGCCGACGAGCCTTCGGGAAACCTGGATTCCAAAAACGCTAAAGAACTGCACCAGTTGTTTTTTTCGCTGCGCGACCAGTTTAAACAAACCTTTATCATCGTAACGCACAACGAGGATTTGGCCGAAATGAGCGACCGCAAAGTGGTGATGAAAGACGGTTTGATCGAGGCATGACGAAAACGCTCATCACTTGCGGCCATCATCCAAGTGTTTATTTTCTGGAGAAATGGTTGCCGCCTGCCAGTTTTATTTATGGCGATGCTTCTTTTACCGCACAAATTTCAGTGTCGCAGCAGTTGTTGCTGCCGAAGGTTTCGCAGCCGGATTTTATCCATCAATTGTTAAATATTTGTTTAGATAATCAAATCGAAAGTGTTTTTGCCATGGCTGCCGCCGAACAGGAACTGCTGGCCGAAGCGGTGGAATTGTTTGAAGAGTTTAACATCAAACTAAATCTACCAGACCTGATCAGCAAAAAACACCTGCTAAAAGAAGCATCGCTGCTGGAAAGTTTACAGGAAGCAGGAATCCAAACCGTTCCTTTTCAAACTTCCGATTCCGCAGAAACTTTTTCGAAAGCTTGCCTGATTTTGGGTTATCCAACCGAAACTTTGGCCATTTCCTCCGCAGAAAACCCGGGATTGCTTTGGTTGATGGACGATCATCTTGCCAAAACCAAAACGGCTTTTCAAGGAAAACCCGTGATTCCGTTTATCAAAGCGATGAAGCTGTTTCCAAACGAAATGCTTTTGCTTCGTAAATTCCATCAACCAACATTCAAAACTTGCTATGCTGTTTTTACCGATAAAAAATTGGTGTCGGCCTGGAATGCTTCCGCAGACGAAGAAAAGCTGTTGAACCAGGTTTCGGAACAACTCAATTTAAACGGGATTTTTGAATTTAATTTTCAGGAAAAGCAGCACCTTTTTGGCCTGAAACCGTTTTCGGTAATATGATATTTCGATACGCCGACCTCGACCCTCATAAAAAAGCTTTTGTGTTTGAATTGGACAATGTGCTTTTTCCGGCGCAGGATTATTTGTTCCAGGTTTATTATTTATTTGCGGCTTTTGTGGAGCATACCGAGCAATGGAAAAGCAAGGAAATGATTGGCTGTATGATCGAAGCTTATCAGAAAAATGGCGAAAGCGCGGTTTTTGATGCGGTAAAAACAGCATTTTCTTTGGAGCCGAAATACAAAGAAAACTTTGACCGGTTGCTGATGACCGCTCGTTTGCCTTTAAAACTGCTGCTTTACCAGCAAATGCTCGAACTGCTGCAGCAAATTGTGGTTGACCGCAAGCAGATTTTCATTCTCACCAACGGTAACCCGCAGCAGCAACTGAATAAAATAAAACAGGTGGACTGGAACGGGCTGGAACCTTATTTAACGTGTTATTTTGCGGAGGAAACCAAGCCAAAACCGGAGCCGGACGCCTTGCACCAGATTTTGGCCAAACACCAGTTGCAGCGCCGGGACTTGATAATGGTTGGAAACGATACGGCCGATGAACTTTGCGCGCAGGCAGCAGGCATAGATTACGCCAATTTGTTTGATTTTATCAAATAAGCAAACTTTTTTTTATTAGTTTATATTTAATTTGCTGATTACACGTATATTAGGACAAAGTAAAAACTCCACGCATGAAGAAATATTTTATTTACTTAACCCTCAGCCTGGCAATGGCTGCAACTTTTACGGCTTGTAAAAAAACAACGCCAATTACGCCTATACCTGTTTCGGTTATCCCGACTACGGGCACACCGCTGGACCATATTAAAGATTCGGTTTACCTGTTTACGCAGGAAGATAATTTGTGGTACAGTACTTTGCCAACTTATACCGCTTTTAACCCGCGCCATTTTACTGGTAAAACAGACCAGGCTGCTTTGCAAAGTGAGATTGATGCACTTTCACAATACAGCACCAATCCAACAACAGGAAAGCCTTATGAGTATGATAATCTATATCCGGGTACGGCTAAATATTCTTTTATTGATCAGGGCCAGGTTGCCACTTCTTTAGGCGGAACGAATGGTGATTATGGATTTAGTCCGATTTACAACACAACAACAGATTTGCGTATAAAATACGTTTACCCGGGTTCTCCGGCTGATAAAGCCGGCTTGGTTAGAGGTTACCAAATCACTAAAATTACAGGTGTTCCTTCTTTAACTTATACTGATACCGCCAGTACTAATTATAAAGCTTTAATTAATGCTTTTTTCAATTCGCCAACCATCAGTATGACGGTGCAAAAGCCGGACAACACTACTTTTGACGTTACTTTAAACACAGCAAATTATACGGTAAACCCGGTATTAAAAACTAAAGTTTTAGATTTGGGCAATGGGAAAAAATTGGGTTACATTGTATTTAATAGTTTTACAGATTTAAACAAGAACGCAAAAGCTTATTTAGAACCTGCGTTTACAAGTTTTACCGCTGCCGGTGTTACCGATTTGGTGGTTGATTTGCGCTACAACGGTGGCGGTTCTGTGGAAACGGCAAAATATTTATCTAATTTAATAGTGCCTCCGGCTAAAACCAACACGGTAATGTATACCGAGTATTTTAACGATAAACTACAAAATGACAAGTACCCGTTACTTGCAAAAAAATACAAAATTAATCCAGGAGATTTTAAACCAGTCAACAATCAGGCATTATTCTCAAAGCAAGGAAGTTTAAATATTAATCGCGTATTTTTTATTGTTACCGGCAATACGGCTTCTGCCAGTGAGTTGACCATTAACAACTTGATCCCTGAAATGAATGTGCAGTTAATTGGTACAACCACTTACGGTAAACCGGTTGGTTTTTTCCAGATCCCGATTGGTGCCTATCAATACTACACGCCAGAGTTTGAATCCAAAAATTCGGCAAACCAAGGCGGTTATTATGCCGGGATGACACCGGGTTCTGCCACTTATCCGGGCGTTCAGGCATCTGATGATGTTACCCATGATTTTGGTGATGTAAACGAAGCATTGCTGGCCCGCGCCATCAATTATACCATAAAAGGAACGTATTCTGTTTCTCCGGCCTTAACCACCTTAAGTACAAGAAGCGGCAGACAATTGACCGAAGACCAGATCAACCGCATTTCCCATGATTTTTCTAAACACAATGTGAATATCATGATCAGCAATAAATTTAAAATGCATTAAATTTTAGTTGATAAAAGAAGCATGTGCTGTCATCTCGACGATAGGAGAGATCTTCTTCAAAGTAGTTTAACCTGTTTTATTAGAAGAAAATTTCTCCCTTCGGGTCGAAATGACAAAGCAAATTTTACCCGGTAAAAGAAGCATCAGCCACAACTTGCATAACAAACTAATTTCTTTTATCTTCGCGCAATTATTCACACAAATATTTACGCTTTAATATTATTCAGGTAATGTATTTAAGTAAAGAAGCAAAAGCAGAGATTTTTGCAAAACACGGACAAAGTGCAGCCGATACCGGTTCTGCCGAAGGCCAGGTAGCATTGTTCACAACCCGTATTGCCCATTTAACCGGGCATTTGAAAAAAAACAAAAAAGATTTTTCTACCCAATTATCGTTACAGAAACTGGTTGGTAAACGTCGGGCTTTGTTAGGCTATTTGTTTAAAAAGGACATTAACCGTTACCGTGCCATTATTAAAACACTGGAACTAAGGGATATTATAAAATAACCCGGAGTAATTTCCTCCAAAAAGCCATCCCGTTTGGAGATGGCTTTTTTAATTTATAAAAAGTAAAATCTATATAAAAACAGGTTCGTTCTAAAGATGAAAAACGGACCGATACAACAACAAAATGAACGTAATTAAAAAAACAATTGATCTGGGCGATGGCCGCATCGTAGAGATCGAAACGGGAAAACTGGCCAAACAGGCCGATGGCTCGGTGGTGGTAAAAATGGGCGATACGATGTTGCTGGCAACGGTAGTATCTTCCAAAGAAGCCAAAGAAGGTGTTGATTTTCTGCCGCTTTCGGTGGATTATCAGGAAAAATATGCGGCAACCGGACGGATTCCGGGCGGGTTTTTGCGCCGCGAGGCACGTTTGTCAGACTATGAGGTTTTGATCTCGCGTTTGGTTGACCGTGCTTTGCGCCCTTTATTCCCCGAAGATTATCATGCTGATACACAAGTGATGATCAGCTTGATTTCTGCCGATAAAAACATCATGCCGGATTGCCTGGCCGGCCTGGCTGCTTCGGCTGCCATTGCTGTTTCGGATATTCCTTTCAACGGGCCAATTTCTGAAGTGCGCGTGGCAAAAATTGAAGGCAAATTAGTTATTAACCCAACCGTAAACGAACTGGAAAAAGCAACTTTAGAGTTTATGGTTGCGGGTTCTGCTTCGGATATTGTGATGGTAGAAGGCGAGGCCAACGAAATTGCCGAAACCGAAATGGTGGAAGCCATTGCTTTTGCACACGAAGCCATTAAAGTACAAGTTGCCGCACAAGTTGAACTGGCAAAGGAAGTTGGCAAAACTGAAAAACGTGTTTACAGCCACGAAAACAACAACCCGGAATTAAGGGATGCTGTTTTTGCTGCTACTTACGATCAGGTTTATGCCGTTGCCGCTGCTGCTTCCGGCAAGGATGAAAGAGGCGAAAACTTCAAAAAAATCCGCGACGCGTACATTGCAGCTTTAGGCGAAGGTGCTGATCCAATCGATGTTTCTTTGGCTAAAAAATACTTTCACGATGTGCAATATGATGCTGTTCGTAATTTGGTTTTGAACGAAGGCAAACGTTTGGATGGCCGCGCAACTACACAAATCCGCCCAATTTGGAGCGAAGTTGGTTATCTGCCTGCCGCTCACGGTTCTGCTGTTTTTACCCGCGGCGAAACGCAATCGTTAACTTCGGTTACTTTAGGTTCAAAAACCGACGAGCAAATGATTGATGGCGCGTTCATCAACGGGTACAGCAAATTCCTGTTGCACTACAACTTTCCGGGTTTTTCTACCGGCGAAGTAAAGCCAAACCGTGGCGCTGGCCGTCGTGAAATTGGCCATGGTAACTTGGCGATGCGTTCTTTAAAGAAAGTTTTGCCAGGTTCCGATCAAAACCCTTACACCATCCGCGTGGTTTCTGATATTCTAGAATCTAACGGTTCATCTTCCATGGCAACGGTTTGTGCCGGAACTTTGGCTTTGATGGATGCCGGTATCAAAATCACTTCACCGGTTTCCGGGATTGCGATGGGTTTGATTACCGACGAAAAAACAGGCAAATACGCTATCCTTTCTGATATTTTAGGCGATGAAGACCATTTGGGCGATATGGATTTTAAAGTTACCGGAACCGAAAAAGGTATTGTGGCCTGCCAGATGGATTTGAAGATCAACGGTCTGTCCAACGAAGTGTTGATTAAAGCTTTGGACCAGGCGAAAGAAGGCCGTTTGCACATCTTAAACGAGATGAAGAAAACGATTGCTGCGCCTCGCGAAGATTACAAACCACATGCGCCGCGTATTGTGAGCATGACGATTGATAAAGAATTTATCGGAGCGGTGATTGGGCCCGGCGGTAAAATCATCCAGGAAATGCAACGCGAAACCGGTGCCACCATTGCCATTGAAGAAGTGGACAACAAAGGCATTATCGAAATTTTTGCCGATAACAAAGCTGCCATTGATGCTGCCGTTTCGCGCATCCGCAACATTGTTGCCAAACCCGAAGTTGGCGAAGTTTACGAAGGCAAAATAAAAACGATTATGCCTTTTGGTGCTTTCATAGAAATTATGCCAGGAAAAGATGGTTTGCTACATATTTCGGAAATTGATTGGAAACGTTACGAAACAATGGACGGAATTTTTGAAGTTGGCGAAATGGTAAAAGTGAAATTGCTGGAAATTGATAAACAAGGCAAACTGAAATTATCACGTAAAGCTTTAATGCCGCGCCCACCAAAACCGGAAGCTGCACAGTAAGCGATTTTTAATATTTGATTAGGAAAAGCTCTTCGGAAACGAGGAGCTTTTTTTGTGGGTGAAATTTTAATTGGAGCGATAAGTTAAAGTTAAACTTCTATCTTACCCAAGTTCAAATCAATCAAAGCTTATGAAAACACTTTTTACTTTTCTGCTTTTAACTTTTGCTACTTCATCCTTTGCACAGGATACGCTCTCGTACAAGGCTTATCGTTCTGTCTGGAGCATTATCCCGAGGATTGGAGTTGGCGATAAGCAAACCCGAAGCAATTTTGCAACTTATGGCAGCATTGGTTTGCGAAGGGAATTTGCTTTGTTCAAACTGTTATCATTAAATGCAGTTGCAGGTTACAGTTCCGCTTCTGGTCGTTACGGAAACCCAAACTTAAATGTATTGGTTTTAGGTGGCGGATTTACAATCTATCTTTTTAGTATCATTGACAAAGTGAATAGTGTAATCTACGGCAAACAGCAGGCCAGTGCCGGAGGTTACGAGAATATTTATATAGACGTCAATGCCGAGATCAATATAAATGACTCAAAATATGGTTATGCAGGTGATGCAAGCGGTCCACGTATAGAAGTTAATTTTGGAAGGCGTCAGCTTAGCAAAGGTTTGTTTCTTTCGCCAAAACTTGGCTTTCACGGTATTGTTTTTGCCAAACCACAACTTGGAGTGAAAATGGTCAATGAAGAAAATTTTTTCTATGTTGGTGCTGCTCTCGGCCTAAACCCAAAACCGAAAAATGGGCGATAAAAGAAGCATTAGCTATTTTAAAAATAATATTTGTTCGGATTAAAACCGAATTTATTATTAACTTTGTTTAGAAAATGAGGCTTACCGGAAAGCAAATTTTAATTAAGGTTAAGCATAAAAATAAAGGTAATACTTTGCTTTGTGCTGCCATTGATGAGTTGGTTGCTACAATTGAGCAAAAAGATTGGAAATCAAAAACAACGATCATCAAAGACAGGCCTGATGCAGATGAAGTGCACAATAATGGTTTTTATTTCTTTGATATACACATTCATCGAACTTTGATTTTAATTGAATTTGATGCAGAAGGAGAGGCAACAGTGGTTTGGTGTGGAACACACGACGAATACAATTCTATTTTCAAAAATAATAAAGCAACGATAAAAAAGTGGTTAAGCAGCAAAGGTTGGATTTGATTTTAATAAAATGGATTTACAAGTAAGTTTAAAGAAAATATTAAAAAAAGAAATTTTAACCAGCGAAATTGAGTTTGAACGGGCTTCTGTTATTGACCGAAAACTGAGGTTGCTGGTAAAAGAGTTTCCTGAATTGAATGAAGAGCGGAAACAGCTTCGTGCTTTACTTAAAAATTACGAGGATAAGCGTTGGGCTACTGCGGAAATAACGGACAGAAAAGTTGAGGAAAGCGAACGCGCTGCACAAATAGCAGAAGATGAATGTGTTTTTTTAACAAACCGAAAAAATCTAATCAAAGCTAAACTGAAGGAATTTGGACTAACACAAAAAGATTTAGGCTTTATTTTAGGCCATACAAGTGCGACTTATGTTTCCGAATTAATCAATGGAATCAATCCTTTTACTTTGAATGATTTAATTGTTATTCATTCTATTTTAAACATTGAACTTGAGTGTTTGATTCCAACGATAATTCCAAAGCAAGTACAAGTAAGGATCTCTGATACGATTTTAAAAATCAAAAATCCAAAGTTGATATCCAAAGCAGAAAGTTTGTTTTCAAACTAAACAGAAACGGCAAAAATTAGAATTTATGCAACTCTAATTCCTGCCGATACTTCTTTTACCACCCTAAAATCATTGACCCAAAATCCCGTCAATCAATTTCAATTCTTCCTGGCTAAAAGAAGTATTGTCCAAACATTGCAACGAATCTTTCAATTGTTCCGGTTTGCTGGCGCCAATCAAAACGGAAGTAATGCGCGGGTCTTTTAAAATCCAGGCCAATGCCATTTGTGCCAAAGATTGGCCGCGCTGCTGGGCAATATCGTTTAATTGTTGAATTTGGTTCAGCCTTTCTTCCGTCAAATTGTTTTCTGTTAAAAAGCCAACGCCTTTGGCAATCCGCGAATCTTCGGGAATGCCTTTTAAATATTTATCGGTTAACAAGCCTTGCGCCAATGGCGAAAACGGGATGCAGCCAACGCCTTCTTTTTCCAGCAAATCCAGCAAACCTTCTGTTTCTACCCAACGCTCAAACATCGAATATTTTGGCTGATGGATAAGGCAGGGCGTTCCTAAATCCTTCAATATTTTAATTGCTTCGGCAGCTTCTTTCGGGCGATAATTGGAAATGCCGACATACAAAGCTTTTCCCTGGCGCACAATCAAATCCAAAGCGGCCATCGTTTCTTCCAAAGGCGTTTCCGGATCGGGGCGGTGCGAGTAGAAAATATCTACATAATCCAGCTTCATGCGTTTCAAACTCTGGTCTAAACTCGAAACCAAGTACTTTTTTGAGCCCCATTCGCCGTACGGGCCTTCCCACATATAATAACCCGCTTTGGTAGAAATGATCAATTCATCGCGGTAGCTTTTAAAATCTTCGTGCAAAATACGTCCAAAGTTTTCTTCGGCAGAACCGGCTGGCGGGCCGTAATTATTGGCCAAATCAAAATGTGTAACGCCATGGTCAAAAGCAGTTTTAAGCGTATTGCGGAAGTTTTCCATTACGTCCACATCGCCGAAGTTGTGCCAAAGCCCCAGCGAAACTGCCGGTAATTTGATGCCGCTTTTGCCGCAGCGGCGGTATTCCATATTTTGATAACGGGAAGAACTGGCTGTATAAGTCATAATTGTTTTATTTGGTTTTATTTGATAAATGTAGCGTAAACTATGATTTGCCCAAACATAAATTTAACTTATTATATTTATCCGTCCTGTAAAACTCATTATCCAATTCACTACAAATGAAAAAACTATCCATACTTCTTTTACCGTTACTTTTTCCGTGTCTGCTGTTTGCACAAACCGAACCTGCGAATTATAAGGAAGCGGTAAACCAATTTAAAGATTTGTATGCCAAAGGCGATGCAACTCAAATCTTCAATATGTTTAATGCAACGATGCAAACTGCGCTTTCGTTAGAAAAAACAAAGCAAGTTGTTAATCAACTTAAAGCACAATTGGGCGAAATCCAAAGTACAGATTTTAAGAGTGTAGCTGCTTCAATTGCAACTTATAAAACCGTTTTTACCAACGGCATTTTTGGGTTGAATATCGGTTTGGATAAAACTGGAAAAATAAGTTTTTTCTCCGTGCGGCCTTACCAGGAAAAAGCAAGTTATGTAATTAGTTCTGGCCTTGCAGAAACACCAATTGCCATAAATACTACGGATGCAACTTTATCTGGTTCTCTAATTTTACCTGCTAAAAACAGTATCGCAAAAGTTCCGGTGGTGTTGATAATTGCGGGTTCTGGCCCAACAGACCGAAACGGCAACCAACCGGGTTTAACTGCTGCTTCTTACTTTAAACTGGCTGATGCTTTGGGCAAAGCCGGCATAGCTACTTTGCGCTATGATAAAAGGGCTGTGGGCGAAAGCAGGACCACAAAAGCAATGGTTGACATGCGTTTTAACGATTTTGTAAATGATGCTATTGCGTTGGTTAAAATGCTAAAGAACGATCCAAGGTTTTCTAAAGTAATTGTTTTAGGCCATAGCGAAGGTTCTTTAATTGGAATGCTGGCTGCCGAAAAAGAAAAAGTTGACGGTTATATTTCAGTTGCCGGGGCGGGCGATGTAATCAACAAAATTATAAAAGCCCAATTAAAAAATCAATCGCCGGAACAATATAAAATTTCCATGAACAGGCTGGATAGTTTGATGAAAGGTTTACCCGTTAAAGCCGATGCAACAGATCCATTATTCGGGCCAAGCGTGCAGCCTTATCTTATTTCCTGGATGAAGTACAATCCTCAAACAGAAATTAAAAAACTGAAAATTCCAGTTTTAATTGTACAAGGAACAACCGATATCCAAGTGAGTGTTGCCGATGCCCAAAACCTAAAAAAAGCAAAACCTGATGCAACTTTGGTTTTGGTTGAAGGGATGAACCATGTATTAAAACAAGCGCCTGCTGATCGGGCAAAAAACTTGGAAACTTACAACAACCCTGATTTGCCGGTTGATGCAAAGTTGGTTGATGCGGTTGTTTCATTTATAAACCAATTAAAATAAACCCAATGGAAACCGAAGTTTTATTTAGAGAAACACAGCGTTTTAGGCAATGGTGGTTGTGGCTCATTTTGTTAATTGCTTTTTTTGTCCCCGTTTATAATAGCGTACAAAAAGGTAAACTACATCATTTTTCTTTCCCCCAATATTTTAACTTTGATAATTTAATTGTTTTTATCGTTCCTGTTTTGGCTATCGCGTTGCTTTTATCTTGTCGTTTGGATACAGAAATTACTGCCGAAAATATTCGTGTCCGCCTTTTCCCTTTTCATTTAAAATTCAAAACCTTTTCTGCAAAAACAATCGGGTTAGCGTATGTTCGGGAATACAATCCATTGTTAGAGTATGGCGGTTGGGGCTTGCGTTTGGGTTTGTTTGGAAAAGGAAAAGCATACAATATTGCCGGAAACCAAGGCATTCAATTGGTTTTTAAAGACGGCAGCAAACTGTTGATCGGCACACAAAAACCTGATGAAGCAAGTGCAGCTTTACAAAAAGGAGGCTATTTAAAAGCGGAGGTTTATTAACCAAATTTATACCGATAAAAGAAGCATCAAAATGCAGACAATATTTTTTGATAAAACGTTGCACTTTCGATACGATTTGTGTTGATTTAAACAACCAATTTTTATCCAAATGAAATGCTTCTTTTATCCTGCTTTTTTTAGTGCCGTGTTTTTTATGTTGATGAACCACGCAAAAGCACAAACGGTCATCCCTTTGTATCCGGGCGCGGTCCCAAATTCTATTAACGATAATGCTTATCAGGAAGTTAAATCAGGTTCGGCAAATGATGTTGGCTACAGCAAAGTAACCAAACCAACACTCGAAATTTACCTTCCCGCAAAAGAAAAAGCAACGGGCGCGGCAATTGTAATTTGTCCGGGCGGCGGTTATGCCTTTCTTTCTTACGACCACGAAGGGACCGAAATTGCAAAAGCTTTTAACGAAATCGGCGTAGCTGCTTTTGTGTTGAAATACCGATTGCCAAGTGATGCGATTATGAAAGACAAAAGCATCGGGCCTTTGCAAGATGCGCAAATGGCGATCAAAACCGTGCGCGAAGGCGCTGCAAAATGGAACGTTGACCCGAAAAAAGTAGGCATCATCGGTTTTTCCGCCGGCGGAAGTCTGGCCGCTTTGACCGGTTCTCATTTTAATGATCCAAAAATTGCAAACACCAACAATACCAGTTTGCGGCCGGATTTTATGGTGCTGTTGTATCCGGTAATCAGCATGACGGATAGTTTGGCACACGGCGGTTCGCGCAACAATTTGCTTGGGCCAACGCCAAGCCAGGAGCAGATCAGATATTTCTCTAACGAGCAAAATGTTACGCCAAACACGCCGCCAACGATGCTTGTCCATGCCGAAGACGATAATGTGGTTAACGTAAAAAACAGCTTGTACTTTTACAACGTCTTGCTTAAAAACAAGGTTCCGGCGGCCATGATTGTTTATCCAAAAGGCGGACATGGTTTTGGCCTGAACAACAAAACCACGCCCGATAAATGGATGGACCATGTTAAAAACTGGATGATCGGCAACGGCTGGATTAAATAATTTTTGATTGTCATGCCGAACTTGTTTCGGCATCCCACAAGCAAGGTTTCGACTTTGGAAGAGGGATCCTGAAACCAGTTAAGGATAACAACAAGTTAAAAATGGGCATGCTTCTTTTACCAGCATAAAATTGGTGTGTTAAACGAAAATCAAAATGGAAAAACCTAAAATTGTAAAAAGCGAAATTGTAATCAACGCACCAACTTCTAAAGTTTGGGATGCGCTTGTTAATCCTGCCAAAACCAAAATTTATATGTTTGGCTGCGAGACCGTTTCGGATTGGAAAATTGGAAGCGAACTGCTTTGGCAAGGCGAGTATGAAGGCAAACCGATGGTTTTTGTAAAAGGCAAGATTGTAAAAATTGAGCCGGACAAACTTTTAAAATATACGGTAATTGACCCTTTTGCATCTTATCCGGATGTTCCTGAAAATTATTTGAATGTTACTTATGAGTTGTCGGAAAAAGACGGGCAAACTGTTTTAACCGTTATCCAGGATGGATTTGAAACCGCGGCAGAAGGAGAAAAAAGATATAAAGATGTTTACAATAATGGTGAAGGCTGGAATCCGATTTTGGTGCAGGTAAAAGAAGTAGCAGAAATGCAATGAATACAACAAAAGTACAAGTAATATTTACTGTATTCATAGGTTTGTTTACTATCCAATCTTATGCTCAAGATACAATAGAAAACAACTTTTACAATAGAATTAAAAGTTACAATCTTTCAAAAGTTTTGATGGCTGATAGTGTTGAAACAGAATATGATGACCAACAACCGACTAAAGTTAAAAGACCGGAAATATTAGGTTTTATCGGAAGTGATTTTCAAAGGTTTCAAATCCATTTTACTTCAATTGTAAAAAACCCTAAAAACCCTTACAACTATTTTGTTGATGGCAAAACATTGGTTAAAGGAAAACGCTGTTCTTTTAAAGGGACAATTACAATTCAAAAAGCCGAACTTTATCAAAGTGATGATCCAAATTATCAACAAGGAACGTCAACTTGTGAAGTTATACTTTATGAAAATAAGAACGAACTTTATTCGGGTTTTATAAAAGGCACATTGAAAAGTAATTTTGCAATTGATAAAAAGCAACAGTTTAAATACGATGCTTTAATGCTTGTATCAGATAGTTTTTCAAACAATGAGTTTGTTGGAACCTGGACAAGTTACAAGACCAATATTTCTAAAAAATGCAATTGGGGTGATTACAGGATCCCAAATTGTGGCGATTTAGATAATGGAGCCGGAGAGTTTTATGTTTCAACTAAATATATAAAAAACGGTTGGGTAGGTTATATGATTGAACATAAAATGGATAACGCTGCAATTAGCCAGACGAAAGGAAAAGCTAAAAACTGGTGGGAATAAACCAGCGTTAAAAGTTTTTAAAGATTTGAATCAATGCAAGTTACCCAAATCACCGAAAACGTTTTTCAGTTAACGCTTCCTATCGTTAATGTTTTTTTGGTAGATCATCCTGCCGGTTTAATTTTGATTGATGCCGGGCCAAAAGGCAGCAAAGATTTGATTTTTCAAGGGATCAGGCAAATCGGGAAACAGCCGGAAGATTTGCGTTTTATCATCCTCACCCACGCGCATTACGACCACACCGGTGGTTTGGCCGATCTTTTAAAAACGGTAAACGTTCCGGTTTACACTTCCGCGCTTTGTGCGGAAATGATTGCGAAGGGAATTGCTTTTCGCCCAAATTCCAAAATTGTAGCTTTTTTGCTGAAGCTGCTAACGCTGAATGGAAAGATCAATTTGCAATTCTTGTACATCCAGCCGGTAAAAGCAAGCTTTAAAATTGTAACGGAAGGGGGTTGTGTACCTGATCATCAAGGTTTGCAAGTAATCAACGCGCCTGGACATTGCGCCGAACAGGTCGCCCTTTTTTACCCGGTAAAAGAAGCATTGCTTTTTGCTGCGGATAGTGCCGGGAATGAAAAGCAACTGAAACCGGCCTTTGCTTATCAATCTAAAAAAGTCAACCAGCTTACTTTGCAAAAATTAGCTGCTTTTCCTTTTCAAATTGCTGTTTTTGGCCATGGAAAAGCCGTACCGAAAGAAAAATTTGTTCACATGATTGCGCGAAGGGAATAGAATTGGATATTGTTTGCCGGGCAATAACCCGAAAAAAATGGCCTGTAAAAGGAGTATACAGCAATACCTTGTTCATTAAAGGGCTTGTTTAAAATTTTATCGTAAAAATTTACAATGCTTCTTTTATGCCCATAAATTTTGTGCCTGAATAATCTACTGGTACAAACATTACAAAAAGCCCATGATTTTTAGGTGGTAAAAGAAGCATAGAAAATAGTTGAACAATATTTCAACAGGTTTGGTAAAATTATTGAATTAAGGCGAAAACTAAATGCGGCCTACCTAAACATTAAGCTGCTTATCCAGTTTAGTACTAAAAATTAATCTTTGTTCGGCTATCAACCATTAACTACAACCTATTAACCATTACCAATGACTAACAAAACCATACCTCCCTTTTATACCAAATTAGCAATGGTGCTTATCAGCATACTTGCGCTTGGCTACTTGGTTATCAACGGAAAAGAAATCTTGTCGCCTTTAATATTTGCAACGCTGTTTTCAATTATGCTGTTGCCGGTGGCCAAGTTTTTTGAAACCAAAGCCCGTTTGCCCCGAGGCGCTGCCTGCGGGGTTTCTGTAATATTGCTTATTGCAGTTGTTGCAGGGGTAATGTACGTAGTTGCTTCGCAAATTGGTAATTTGGCAAGTGATTGGCCGCAATTGAGAGACCAGGTAACAACATCAATTGGCAATTTTCAAGATTGGATTGCAGAACATTACGATATCAATGCAGCAAAGCAAATGAATTATGTCCATTCTGCAACATCAAAAATTTTAAGCGGCAGTACGGCGGCAATCGGCTCAACGGTACTTTCGGTTTCTTCCATGTTGCTGTTTTTGATTTTTATGCTGATTGATACCTTCTTCCTGTTGGTGTACCGTACGTTGTTAATGCGGTTTCTGGTTGCTGTTTTTAAGCAGGAAAATTCTGTAATTGTTTATGATGTAATACAAAACATCCAATATATTATCCGAAAATACATTACAGGTTTGATTTTAGAAATGCTGATTGTGGCAACCATTGTTTGCACGGTGTTTTTAATTGGCGGCATCAAATATGCTTTTTTGCTTGGGATATTGACCGGGTTGTTCAATATCATCCCTTACATCGGTATTTTTACGGCACTTTTATTAAGCGTTCTGATTACTTTCAGTACCGCCGCCCTTGGAAAAGTAATTCTGGTTGTGGTAACAATTGTAGCCATGCACCTGATTGACAGTAATATTTTACTGCCTGTAATTGTAGGTTCCAAAGTAAAAATAAATGCGTTGGTTACTATTTTGGGCGTAATCATCGGCGAAATGCTTTGGGGGATCCCAGGCATGTTTCTATCCATCCCGGTAATTGCCATGACCAAAATTATTTTCGACCGGATAGAATCGTTAAAGCCATGGGGCATTTTGCTGGGCGATGACGAAAAACCTTCTAAACATTCCATTTTAAAACGAAAAGGGGATGTGCCGGAAGCCGAAGTAGCAGGTAGTTGACTAGTCCTGAAAAAAGTTGACCGATTAGTTTTTTAAAATTATTCAATAAAAGTCCTGATAGGTCATTCTTTCAGGACTTTTTTATTCCACAATTTTCTTTTGATCTTTTGTTGAACATGGGTTGCTTCCGGGGTCATC
>NZ_JBGCVY010000041.1:0-23488 GCF_041088075.1 Mucilaginibacter sp.
TTGTGTAATTTTAAACAGGCTTTTGGTAAAAAACTTTTAAAATAAACAAATGAAATCCTTATTCATCCCAATTTTATCAGTGCTTTTTTTTGCTTCCAATTACATTTCACCATCTAACCATAACATTACAAGTATCCGTAACCAAGGTTCTGCTACGAATAAAAACATTGTTGTTGTCTTTACAAAAAACACTTCTGCAGTACAAGTTAACAAGAAAGGTGTATTTTATACTTATAATAATTTAAGGTATTATAACAACAATTTATTAAGGATTGACAGAGACCTAAACAATGCAAATAAAAATGATATACTGACCATTAAATCTGATAAGGCATTATTGCCTGTTGATTTATTTTATAATTACGTTACCTATAATTATTATTTTGCACAAGGCGATACAATTGTTTTTACCTTTAAAAATGACATCCCTTTTGCTACCTGCATCAATAGAAAAACAAAACCTGCCGACTTAAACTATTCTTTATATTATAAAAAACGGTTTAAAATCCCACTGAAAGGAAACGGTTTAGTCACTTTTACAAAAGACCATATTCCGGTAAACAAGTTGTTTGAAAAATACAATAACGAATACTTACAGCAACAAGTGTTTTTAGATTCTTTGGTCAAAAGCAATGCATTGTCCTCAGGTTTGGAAGCTTTATATGCCAAGCAGAACGAGTACGAATTTGCAGGTAATGTATTAAATAACAATATGTTGAAACCTTATGCCAATAATTTTTTTCAGCAACATCCTATTGATACCCTTATTAATGATGAAAGCCTTTTATACAATGATTTTTTTCATTTCTTTCTTCACTATCCTTATTTGTGGAGCGACAGACCAAACATTAGCAGAATAAAAAACGGCCATGGAATTTCGTTAGATTATAAACAGGCATACGAAAAGGTTAAGTTGGCTTTTTCGAATCTCAAAGTTCGAGAATACATGCTGTTCTATTGCTTACAAATGATTGAGGAACAAGAACCGGTAGAAACAGCCAATAAGTATTTGTCAAAATTTAAAGCAGATGTCAAGGATACTATTTACAATGCTTATATCAATAAAAATTATGCTTTAAAGCCTGTGGTTGTGCCTGGTTCTTCCATGTTGACCAATGTTTTGCAA
Source organism: Mucilaginibacter sp. (assembly GCF_041088075.1). Lineage (GTDB taxonomy): Bacteria > Bacteroidota > Bacteroidia > Sphingobacteriales > Sphingobacteriaceae > Mucilaginibacter_A. The sequence goes on from NZ_JBGCVY010000041.1 coordinate 1,127, forward strand.
ACCAAGAAATTGGATTATAAAGATTTAATAAAAGCATCGTTAAACAATGTAATCTATGTTGATTTATGGGCAAGTTGGTGCCTTCCTTGCAGGGCTTCTATGCCAGCCGCATTTAGGTTGAAAGAATTTTATAAAAACAAAAAAATAAAATTTGTTTATATTTCGACAGATGTAAATTTTACAGATTGGGAAACAGCATCGCATGCTGAAGGGCTAACAAATGATGCCAATAGCTTCTTGCTTATTCAACCCAAAACTGCTGCCCTGCCGAAACAAATATCACTTAAAACGATTCCGCGATACCTCATTTACAATAAAAAAGGCAAGTTGGTTTTTGCCAATGCCCCAGGCCCTGACAGCCCTGAATTGAAAAAGATACTTGACAAATATTTAACAGAATAATTTGAGCATACTATTTTTGCGCAACTATTTTAAGTTTGTTTAGATGCTTCTTTTATCGCATAAAAAATGGTAAGGTCAATTGTTTTTTGCAGAAACACAAAGAGACAAATGCAAATTTTATAGTGGTAAAAGAAGCATTTTGACTGATGCTTCTTTTACCGCCCATTTTTTGTTTGAAAGCTGATTGCTGGTGGCTATAAGCTAATCACACTTCTTTTATCAACTAAAAACTATTGTTCATCTCTGTAAAATTTTTAGTCGGTAAAAAAGTGCCGGTATTACTTCAAACTAAATTGTTATTCATTTTTTATGGAATTTACAGGATTAGCCAAAGCAGCACTTATGGTTTGCCAACTGATAGTTAACAAGGCAATTACAAGTGCGGCGGCACCTGTGTATAGAAATATTCCGGGACTAATAGTTGTTCTGTAAGCAAAATCTTTTAGCCACTGGTTAATTACCAACAGGGAGAGCGGCACAGCTATTACAATAGCAATAAATACCAAACGGATAAAATCTTTGCTGATAAGTAAAACAATATGATATACAGAAGCACCCAATACTTTTCGGATCCCGATTTCTTTAACCCGCTGCTGGGCAGTAAATGTAGCTAATCCAAACAGCCCCAAACAGGCGATTAAGATTGCCAGACCAGAAAATAAAGAGAAAAGATATCCGAAATGTTGATCAGATTCATACTGTTGGCGAAACGACTGATCCAAAAAAGTATACAAAAAGGGCCTTTGCGGTGCCACTGTCTTCCATGTTTTTTCAAGTGCTGTAATGGTAGCGGAAATATGATCGGCCTTAACAGCCACTATAATACGATTAAGCGAACTTGGCATTCCATATCTCAAGGTCAATGGTTCTACTGCTGTGTGTAAAGAACGGAAATTGAAATCCTTCACCACACCAATTATGGTTCCCTGCTGGCCCCACTGCGCATACTTTTTACCAATCGCATCAGCCGGATTACGGAAGCCGTATAATTTTGCTGCAGCTTCATTGATAACTAATGCCTGGGTGCTATCGGTCAAAAATGAGCGTGAAAAATTCCTGCCTGCTACTACAGGGATGTGAAGGCAGGGAATGAAGTCAAAATCAATCTCGTAGATCAGAGGATTTTTGTTGTTCATTTGACCGTTAGTACCTTGAATATCTGTACCAGCGTTAGGTAAAAACTCACCCGGAACAGCGCGTGAAGCAGCAACCGACAAAACTCCCGGCTGATCAGCAAGCGATTTCTTTATTCTTTCGATGTTTTGCCGTACTTGCCCATCGCCTTCAAAATTTAAAACCAGCATTTGATCTTTAGTAAATCCAAGATCATGGCTATTTAGAAACTTTAGTTGTGTATATACAACAGCCGTTCCGGCAATTAAGGTAATGGAAAGCGTAAACTGAAAAATAACCAATGCTTTTCGCAGTGATATATTGCTGGGCGAAGGTTTGAACACGCCTTTCAAAACCAATATCGGCTGAAACCGGGAAAGAAACCAGGCCGGATAAATACCTGCTAAAATACCGGTTGTTAACGTAAGCATAGCTATACCTGCAAGTAACTGACCGCTCAGGAAAACTTTCGGAGAGAATTCTTTACCGGATAAAACGCTGACTACAGGCAGACTTAGTTTGGTTAATGCCAAAGCCAGCACGGCCGCTACTGTAGAAATCAAAACCGACTCGAACAAAAACTGCGCCCGAAGTGCCGAGGGTTGTACACCCAATACTTTTCGTACACCTACTTCTTTGGCTCTTTCGAGTGAACGGGCCGTGGATAGATTCATAAAATTAACACAGGCAATGACGAGGATAATCAAACCAATGCAGCAGAACAGGTAAATGTTGCTCATGCTACCTACTGGTCCAGGTTGCCTTGTAGCTTTAGAATGCAGGTAAGCATCATCCATTTTTTCAAAGGCAATTGTATATCCCGGGTCTTCATTGTTATGCCGTTTTAAGAATGCAGGAATGCCTGCCTTCATAGAAGCAATATCGGCATGGTCTTTTAGTATAAAATAAGTGTAGAAATCTACATATCCCCACCAACCGAAAATGTCACTACGCATTTTTTTGGCAGTTGACATAGAGATCAGCCCATTAAAAGTAATCTGTGAATTTACCGGCACATCAGCCACAACGCCGGTTACAGTAAAACTGAGTTCATTATTTACCCGAAAGATTTTGCCGAGAGCGTTGTTGTTACCAAAAAATTTCTCAGCTACTTTTTGAGTTAGTACAATACTATTAGGCGCAACTAATGCGGTTTGAGGATTGCCCTGCAAGAGATTCCAGCTAAAAACTTTAAAAGCGTTAGAATCTATAAAAATTAAGTTCTCCTGCTGGATACGTTTCTCTTTGTATTCCAGCAATAAACTCGCTGGACTCATAAACTGCACTACTTCTTTTACCTGCGGAAAATCAGCCGCCAAAGCAGGCCCAACAGGCGCGCAACCCCAAACCTGATAATCCTCCGGTGCAGGAGACGTAACTTTCTGTCCCTTATCACCACTACGAAAAGTTTGTAGCACACGATAAATATGATCGTGCTTGGTGTTATAATGATCGTAAGAAAGCTCATGCTGCACATACAAAGCAATCAGGATGCAGCAACTCATCCCAATGGCTAACCCGATGATATTGAGAAAACTATAGAGCTTTCTCTTCAGAATATTGCGCCTGGCAATAAGTAAAAAATGTTTAAACATGATGCAGGTGTTTAGAATTAGCTAACGAAACAATATGCCAAACTGTAAAATGCTGAAAATCAATAGGTAATCAATTGATCATGTTCGTTATCGTACATATACTGTCTGTTAATGTTCGTTATCGTACACCTGCTGTCCGTAATTGATCAGAATTAAAATTTATAACCTTCAGTTGTTAAGGCCAGACGAATGAATGAAGCTAAGACGAGGTAATAATGTCATCATTTTACTCCAATTTATCAAAGTTTTTAATACTTCTTTTATCGTATAAAAATCATCAAGTATCCAAATTACAATACCGCTTTAGTTGCAAATAGATTTTATTTGATAAAAAAGCAACATACTTCTTTTATCGACTTTTTTTGCTGAAAGCTGATTGCTGAAAACTATAAGCTAACAGCTATCCGCTGCCTAATCGCCTCATACAAAATTACACCTGTTGAAACCGAAACATTTAACGATTCTATTTTGCCGAACATGGGGATTTTGGCGAGGTGATCGGCAATGCGGATCAGTTCGTTACCGATGCCGTCTTCTTCGGAACCCATAATGATGGCCGTTGGCGCGGTATAATCGGGCGCATAAATATCCGCATTGGTTTTCTCAGTGCAACAAACCAATTGCAAACCCGAAGCTTGTAAAAACTGCACGGTTTGCAGCAAATTCTGATGCCGACAAACCGGGATTTGGTACAACGCTCCGGCCGAAGTTTTGATCGCATCGGCATTAATTTGTGCTGAATTTTTTGTAGGCAAAACAATGGCGTGTACGCCGGAACATTCGGCCGTGCGGGCAATGGCGCCCATGTTGCGCACATCGGTTATGCCATCCAAAACCAAAACCAGCGGCACTTCTCCCCGCTCGTAAATTTGCGGGATAATATCTTCAATTTTTTGATACGTAATTTCAGAAATCACGGCAATTATGCCTTGGTGGTTTTTTGCAGTGATGCGGTTCAGTTTCTCCACCGGAACTTGTTGCGCTGTAATCTGGTATTCGTTTAAAACCGTTTTCAGTTCATGAAATAATTCTCCGCCCAAACCCCGCTGCATGTACAACGCCTCAATTTCTTTTCCCGAACGGATCGCTTCCATCACGGCACGGATGCCAAAAATTAGTTGGTTGCTTTCCTTTTTAAATTGCGGGCGTTGCATCATATCCTTGTTCAAATTTTTACGCGAAAGTAATTATAAAATCAGCCAGTTGCGGCGATAAATACAGATGCTTCTTTTATCGGCATAAAATTGTTAACAGCTTTAACTTTTATTAACACTGCTTCAATTGCTTCATTTTCAACCTAAAATAAAATTTATAGGCAAGTTGTTAACAATAGTTGTGGATAAACCAACAATAACCTTTTCGCTTTATGAGTTAAAAAGCAAGGTTTTGGCAGGTAGAAAAGTATTCAACAATGCTGATTTTTTCAAAAAATTTTAACCGCCCAAATTTGTTTATTTTTGATGCTATGAGTTTAGAAGGCGATAATAGTTTAAGCAAATCAGGCACGTTTAACCCCGACCGCCGTGCGCGGTTTACCAACCCAACGCCAGGTGGCAACTTAGGCAAACTGCAACCACAGGCAACGGATTTGGAGGAAGCCGTGTTGGGCGCGCTGATGCTGGAAAAAGATGCCTTATCTTCTGTGATTGATATTTTAAAGCCGGAAGTTTTTTATCGCGACAGCCACCAAAAGATTTTTTTGGCAATAAAAACACTATTCGAAAAAACTTCGCCGGTTGATATTTTAACCGTAACGGCACAGTTACGACAGCAAGGCGATCTGGAAATGATCGGCGGCGCTTATTACATTACCGAATTGACCAATCGGGTTGCTTCGGCAGCGAATATTGAGTTTCATTCGCGCATCATTATCCAAAAGTTTTTGCAGCGGGAATTGATCCGAATTTCTACAGAAGTCATCAGTCAGGCTTACGAAGACACGACCGATGTTTTGGATTTGCTGGACAAAGCCGAGAAAAACCTGTTCGATATCGCCCAAAATAACCTCCGCAGAGATTCCCGCAAAATGGATGACCTGATGCACGAAACGCTGAAGGAAATGGAACTTTTGAAGAATAAAAAAGACGGTTTAACGGGCGTTGCTTCCGGTTTTACAGATCTGGACCGAATGACTTCAGGCTGGCAAAAATCTGATCTCGTAATTATTGCTGCTCGCCCGGCGATGGGTAAAACCGCTTTCGTTTTAAGTTGCGCCCGAAATGCGGCGGTTGATTTTAACAAACCAGTTGTCGTGTTTTCGCTGGAAATGTCGTCCATTCAATTGGTTAACCGTTTGGTTTCCGGCGAGACAAACATCGAGCAGGAAAAAATCCGAAAAGGCAATCTCGAAGAATGGGAATGGCAGCAAATCCACTCTAAAATTGGCCGTTTAGAACAAGCGCCGCTGATTATTGATGATACGCCGGCTTTGAATATTTTTGAGTTCCGAGCCAAATGCCGGAGGTTGAAATCGCAGCATGATATCCAAATGATCATCATTGATTATTTGCAGTTGATGCAGGGCAAGGGCGAAGGCAAAGGCGGCGGCAACCGCGAGCAGGAAATCGGCAGTATTTCGAGGGCATTAAAATCGGTTGCCAAAGAATTGAACGTACCGGTGATTGCGCTTTCGCAGTTGAGCCGTGCAGTCGAAAATCGTCCCGGCGGATCAAAACGGCCAATGCTTTCAGATTTGCGGGAATCGGGTTCGATTGAGCAGGATGCAGATATGGTTTTGTTTTTATACCGCCCGGAATATTATGGTTTGGAGTTTGACGAAGACAACAACCCAACGCAAGGTGTTGGCGAGATCATTATTGCGAAGCACCGAAACGGCGAAACCGGCCGCGTGCGGTTGAAGTTTGTGGGCAAATATGTGAAATTTACCGATTTGGACGATACTTCCGGCGATTTTTCTCCGGCTAGTGCTTCTGCCGGTTTAAAACCTTCTGCCGAGTTTGAAAAGCCAAATAACTTTATTATCCGGCCGTCGCGAATGGATGATATGGAGGATGAGGCGCCGTTTTAAGGGTTGGTTTAAATTTGTACAAGAAAAAATCTTAATGCTTCTTTTACCACATAAAAATTGGTGAATGTATCAAATTCAAATCAAACCAAATGCTGCAAGTTTTTAGGTGGTAAAAGAAGCATTAAAAGTTAGTTAAATAAATTTCAACCTGGCTTTTAATCAGAAAACCACACTCAGCAACAGCGCAATCAAAATCACAAATGGTGTTTTTATCGGCGTAAACTGAAGCAGCAAAAAAGTGCCGATCATCAAACCAATGCCTACTAAATTAGTGGCAAAAGGTTTGGCCAGAAACAAAAAAGCGGCAACCATAAAACCAACCGCAACGGCGTTGATGCCGCTTAAAGAATTACGGATGCGGCTAATTCTTTTCAGATCGTCCCAAAACGGAACGATAAACAAAATCAAGATTAAGCCCGGCAAATTGATGCCCAACATGGAAATGAAACTGCCGGCGATTTGTCCGCTGATACCGTAACCGCGGTTGCCCAGCGTTAACCCACCGATAAAAGAAGTAAAGGCAAAAGTTGGACCCGGCAAAATTTGCTGCAAGGCGTAGCCCGATAAAAACTCGGAATTGCTGAGGTAATGCTTCATTTCCACAAACTCGGTGAACATCAGCGGAACCAAAACCTGGCCTCCGCCAAAAATCAAAATACCGTTGCGGTAAAAATTTTCGAACAAACGGATGGGCAAACTATACGGTGAAGTTTGGTTGACCACCGCGCCCAAAACAGCAAAAAACAGTAAAATGCCGATAAAATAAATCACTTTCCGTTGGTTAATATTGGCAAACAGTTTCACGCGCAAGGCGTCTTCCTCCGGCTTGGCTTCAAAAGCAGAAGAAATGATGCCGCCCATCATAATTAAAATCGGGAAAGCGTAAGCGCTTCTTAAAATCAAAGTGGCGGCCATGGCCGAAACGGAAAGCAGAATGCTTAACTCTGATTTTAAAAATTTCCGCCCGAAAGTATAAGCTGCAGAAGCCACAATCCCAACGGTAACCGGCTGGATGAAACGGAAAGCATGGGTAAACATCCCTTTTTCCACAAACATTTTGTAGCCAATGGCGGCGATGCACATGATGGCTGCCGAAGGGATTACCCAGATCAAAAAAGTAAGCAAAGCCAAACGCAGCCCGCCGGTTTTCCAGGCAATGCCCACCAAAGTTTGCGTGGAAGAAGGCCCCGGCAAAATCTGCGAAAGCGCGTTCAGTTCCATCAGTTCTTCTTCCGAAACATAACGCCGCTTTTCAACAAATTCCCTTAACAAATAGGCCAAATGCGCTTGCGGGCCGCCAAAAGCAGTAAATGTATAAAGCAGTACATCCCGCAAAAACAAAGTTTGGCGCTTGCTCAAAATGCTTTAAAATTAGTCATCTTCGTATTCGTCTTTCCAGCCGGTTATGGCCTGGTAAACGCCCTGCAATTCAGAAAAAGCGTGCATGTCGTTTGCTTTTTTGGCTGCTTCCATCCCTTTTTCATAGGTAAAAACAGCATCAGGCTTGCGGCCAAGTGCTTCGTACAACTTCCCCAAATGGTAATACGTGCCCACATAGGCCGGATGGTTGTTCACCAAATCTTCGTAAAACGATAAAGCTTTTGCGGTATCATTTAGCCTTAAATATTCGGTGGCGAGCGCGTATTTTAGAAATTCGTCTCCTGGCTCGTCATTAAAAAACGCCAAAAGCTTGTCCAGTCGGGTTTGCTGCATCTTAAACAGGTAATTTTTTTATTTTTGCAAAAAAGCAGTTTTAAAGTTATCAGCAATAAAAGCTTGGCATCAGGCAAAAATAACTTTTACTGCCAACAACGCGCAATTTAAGGCAAATGAAAAGCAGGTGAATGCAAATTAACATATTACAGTTCAGGATTGATTTAAAAGACACTGAAAAAAGGGTGCTAAAAACAGTATCAAATTCTTACATCATTTTCAAAACCGTAATGAAATGCCAACGTTGAACTACAACAATAAAACAAAGCGTACAGGCAAAAATCAAAAACAGAAGATGGGCGATGGGCAATAACATGCAAAAAATAAAATTAGATATTGTAGGCTTGTCCTACAGTCAAACCCAGTCCGGCGCGTATGCGTTGGTTTTGGGCGAAATCAGCGGTCGGCGCCGTTTGCCAATCGTGATCGGCAGTTTTGAAGCGCAGGCCATTGCCATTGAAATCGAAAAGATGACACCCAGCCGCCCCTTAACGCATGATCTTTTTAAAACTTTTGCCCAGGCTTACCACATTACCATTCAGGAAGTGATCATTTATAATCTGATTGACGGCATATTTTATTCTAAACTGATTTGTTCCGATGGTAAAAAAACCATGGAAATTGATGCCCGCACTTCGGATGGAATTGCCATGGCCGTTCGTTTTAACTGCCCGATCTATACCTATGAATTTATCCTTTCTTCTGCCGGAATTGTGATCGAAGGCAACGATTTTGTGTATTTGGAAAACATCAACGCCGACCCGCAGGAAGAAAAAAACATCGCCGCCGTGGCCAAAGGCTATACTTCTTTTAGCACCGAAGAATTGGAGGTGAAGCTGAAAGATGCTTTATCGGAAGAAGCTTATGAAAAAGCGGCAAAAATCCGCGATGAACTGACGCGCCGCAAAGCTTCCTGATTTTTTGTGATGAAATTTTCAGCAATTCCCGATCTTAATTTATAATTTCCGCTTTATTTTAAAGCTGAATAGCGTATATGGAAAGATTTACCGGGTTGATAGGCGTTGTACTGATTTTTGCCCTTGCTTTTTTATTGTCCAACAACCGGAAAGCCATCAACTACCGCATTGTACTTTCCGGTTTGGCCATTCAGTTGCTGCTGGCGGTTTTTATTTTGAAAACTTCTGTCGGAAAACACGTTTTTGCCTGGTTGGGCGAAAAGGTTTCCAAACTGTTGGATTTCTCTCACGTTGGCGGAACTTTTGTTTTTGGCCCGCTTACCGATCGTTTGTTTCTCAACAAAGCTTTCGGGCCGGAAGTTAATACCATTTTCTTTTTCAGCATCATTCCAACCATCATTTTTGTGGCCGTTTTAGTGAGCGTGGCTTACCATTTGGGCATTATGCAGCGCGTTGTAAAAGGCGTGGCCATTGTGGTTTACAAAGTGATGGGTGTATCGGGTGCCGAAGCGCTTTCCAATGTGGCCAGTACTTTTGTAGGCCAGGTAGAAGCGCAAATCATGATCAAACCGTTTTTAAAAGGCATGACCATGTCGGAATTACTGGCTTCGATGGCCGGAAGCATGGCTTGCATTGCCGGCGGTGTGATGGCGGTTTATATTTCTTTTGGTGTTCCGGCGGAGTATTTGCTTGCTGCAAGCATCATGGCCGCGCCCGGCGCTTTGGTGATTTCCAAGATTGTTTGGCCCGAAACCGAAATCTCCGAAACGAAAGGAAAAGTTTCTCTGGAGATCAAAAAAGCGGATGCCAATTTGGTAGATGCGATTTCTCATGGCGCAAGCGACGGTTTAAAAGTTGGCTTGAATGTGATTGCGATGCTGATCGGTTTTATCGCCATCATCGCTTTGGTAGATTATATTTTGGGGAAGATTGGCTTTTTTATGGGCAACAATCTACACGCCAGTTTAGATTTTATCGGCATTGATCTAAAAACTTTGAGCCTGAAACAAATTTTGGGCGCGTTGTTTTCTGTTTTTGCTTGGGCCATGGGTGTTCCGGGAAAAGATGTGCGCACCGTTGGCTCGCTGATGGGAACGAAAATGGTTTTGAATGAATTTGTGGCTTATCTTGATTTAATTAAAATTAAAGCCAGTTTAACGCCAAAAGCTTTGCTGATTTCCAGTTTTGCGCTTTGCGGGTTTGCCAACTTCAGTTCCATTGCCATCCAGGTTGGTGGCATCGGCGAATTGGCACCGGAACGAAGACACGATTTGGCAAAATTGGGCATGAAAGCTTTGATCTGCGGAACGCTGGCTTCTTATTTATCAGCTACGATTGCCGGTATTTTAATGTAAGTTCGGTTGTAAGTTTTGAATTGCGTGTTGCCAGTTCTGCTTTGATTTCCTTTTGCGCTTCTGCTCAATATTTTTTTTCGACACTTAATTTTATGTTGTAAAAGAAGCATTGATACGGTTTACAATTATAGGTTTTGTTGAAGGACACACCCCTTGCCCCTCTCGAGAGGGGAAGCATAGTTTGCTACCGTTCTATCGTTTACCTTTCCGCCTTTTACCCTAAAACCTTTTGAGCTTTTTTGTTTAGAAAAGTCTGCTTTAGGCTTCCCCTCTCGAGAGGGGTTAGGGGTGTGTCCTTTATTTTATGCCATAAAAGAAGCATTTATCAAAAGCTGTTATCTAAAACCTATCCAGCCAATTCCTGCCGGTTCATAAAAAAATCCTGCAACAAAATAATGGTTTTTGCATCCCGAAATTCACCTTGCTGCAGCTTTTGGCGTGCTTCGGCATAATCCATTTCTACGGCCTTTACGTTTTCGCCTTCATCTTCCAAACCGCCGCCTTCGTCAATTTTTGATCCCAAATTGTATTCGCCGATAAAAAATTGCGCCATTTCTACATCGCCGCCTGGCGAAAGGTAAGCTTCCCCCACTTTTCTTACGTTTTTTATCGCGTAGCCCAATTCTTCTTTGGCTTCGCGGATGGCGCCTTCTTCTACCGTTTCGCCTTCATCCGTAATCCCGGCACAAACCTCAATCAAATCGCCTGATTCGTTTCCGTTAAAATAAGTTGGCAAACGTAATTGCTTAGTCAACAGCAGCTTTTTCCTTTGCGGGTCGTACAGCAAAACAGCAGCTCCGGATGGCCGGTGGTAAACTTCGCAGTCGTTTTGCTGCGGTTTTCCATCGCGGCCGGTGGTTTCGTAGGTTACGTTTTCTAATGGATACTTGCTGCTTTCGGCCAGATTTTGGCGGTCTATAATTTTAATTGCTGACATAGTTTATTTTTCAGAAAGAACAACAAAAACCAGATCAGGTTTCAATCCACTTAAACAAGAAAAAAAATCATTAACTAAAAGAAGCATTGCCCGGGTTTGCTTTATCAGAAAAAACACCGATAAAAGAAGCATTTAGAACCTTTGGCTCACCGAGATGCCGTAAGTACGCGGCTCGTCTAAATGTGTTGCGCCGAAATCATAAGCATAAGCAATGTACTTTTTGCCGCTCAGGTTGCGTTCCCAAAAACTAATGTTGAAATTTTTTACGCTGATGCCAAAACTGCTGTTAAACAAATGATACGGTTTCTGTTCGATGGTATTGGCCAAATCAAAAAACTGGTCGCCTACGTACAACCATTCTCCCCGCACAAAAAACTTTATTTTCTGATCATTGCTGATCGCGCGGCTGTATTGCAAAGCCGTCATGGAAGTGGCGTTGGGCGAAAAAACCGGGTGGTTGTTTGCACCGCTAAAAGGTTTTCCGTTGTTTGCCAAAACCAAATCGGTGTATTTGGCATTGGTCAAACCAATGTTGTTGCTGATTTCCAATCCTGCAAAAGGCGTTGCGGCCAGTTCCAGTTCCAAACCTTTGCTGTGCAGTTTTCCTACATTACGGGTGATGGTGATGGCATCCGGCAAAACCAAAGTGGGCACTTGCGCATGGTTGACCGTGGTATAAAAAGCCGTAAAAATTAAGCGCAAACGGTTGTCGAAAAAAGTATTTTTAGAACCAACTTCAAAATTGTTGCTGTATTCGGGCTGGTAAGCGTACAAGGGCGGCTGCGAAGGATCGGAAGAAAGCTGACTAATCCCGCCCGTTCTGAAACCACGGCTGTAAGTGCCATACAACAAATGGTTTTCGGCAACACGGAAAGCCAAACCGGCCTTGGGCGAAAAAGCATGGTAAGCCGTTGCCGAAGCAGTATCAGGCCGCGTTACCATTGCCTCTTGCCCGTCCATCTGGAACTCGCCTTTGATATGCTCTTTTTGATGCTCATAATCATACCGGATGCCTAACGTTAAATCAAGCTTTTGGGTCAAAGCATAAGTTCCCTGACCGTAAACTGCAACGCCAAAACTTTTGCCCAAATTGGTATTGATGCTGGTAAAATCAGCAATGGGCGAACCAACCAAAGCGGCATCATTGCCAAAATGCGTGCCTTGCTTCACCGGATTGTCCTGGTAAAAACTGTAAACGCCAGTTGCCCACGTCAGAGCCGAATTTGTTTTTGCAGGAGAAGAAAACCGAAATTCCTGTGTCAAAACCTGAACTTTATTAAAACGATTTCCATAATTATTAATGATAGAAACAGCATCGGCAGCAGAAAAATCGCCATCAATGGGTTGTTGGTAATACCGATGGTTGGACTGATAAGCCGACTGCGAACTGAAATTGAAACCTGGTCCGGAATATTGTACCGACAAGGAAGAATTGAACAAATTATCAACCATACGGGCAACAGAATTTTGGTTGATTTGGTAAGGATTGTTTAAAGCTTCATCCGGGCTGACGGCCAGGGGAAATGCACCGTTGTTCCGGTTTTCGGTATTTTTTGCATTCAAGGTGATCATCCAATTTTGGCCGGCCAGGTATTTTAAAAAATAATTGCCCATAAAAGTATGCTGCCTATCGAACTTGGTGTTGTTGAAAAGATTGGTATAAAAACCATCCAAATGGTTGTACAAACCGGCTATTCCAAAATACAATTTATCTTTTACGATTGGTGTTCGCAACGCCAAAGTATAGCGTTGTTTGCCGTAATTGCCCATTTCTATTCCCGCCGAACCTGTTGTTTCGTTGGTTGGTTCGCGGGTAATAATGTTGATGATCCCGGCCATGGCATTTCGCCCGTACAAAGTTCCCTGCGGCCCTCTTAACACTTCAATCCGCTCTACATCAAGCAATTGCGAAATGTAAGTATCCAGGCCAAATTGTGCCACGCCATCAATATAAGTACCCACGGCCGGGTCATAAGATGTGGTTGAGATACCTCTGACAGAAGTAACGTTACGCTGGTCGCCGGGATTGGCCGAATACAAGTTTGGCACGATGCCAGTCAGTTGGCTGGCGTTTTGCAGCCGGTAAGCTTCTACCGCCCTGGCCGATAAAGTGGTAATGCTAACGGCAGTTTTCTGCGGGTCTTCGTCTCGTTTTTGCGCCGTAACCACCACTTCGCTTAATTGCCGACTTTCTTCAAGCAAAGTAAAATTGATGCTATTTCTTTCTGCATTAATATTTATTGTTTTGATGGTTGAAGAATAACCGGGCGCACTAACCTGAACCTGGTAATTGCCGGAAGTGGTTGGCGCAGCAATTCGGAATTCACCTTTTTGGTCAGTTACTGCCGTAAAACCTGTGTTTAAAATGAAAACCTTTGCCTGGTTAATGGGCTTTGCCTGAAGATTGGTTACGGTGCCTGTCAGGGTTTGAAATTGCTGGCTTTGAACCTGAAAGCTTAACAGCAACAAATATATAAAGGCAAAAAATGCAGGTATTGGTTTATTCATTTTTGGTAAAGGTTTAGCTTAATAAGCGGGGCAATTTTAAGCAAAAATAAATCGGCCTCAAGTTATTTAACCTCAAGGCTGATTGGAAATTTTTTGATTCAGCAAAAGTGTTTCACCAATTTTATGCCGATAAAAGAAGCATCGGCATAAATTGTTGTTTTTGATGAAATAACGATACTGTTTTTACCCTATAAAAATCGTTGGTTTTGCTGCACCTGCTTATAAATGGATTTGACGGTTTCGGCAGAAGTAAATCTATCTTCGGGCGTATTGGTTACATAATCTATCAACTGTTCAATCGTGCTGGTGGCCACGTGCATCCGCGTATCCGAAGAAGCGTAATAGATGAAAACTTTGCCGTCGTCATCTGCAATCCAGCCGTTGCTGAACACCACATTGGAAACATCGCCAATCCGTTCCTCGCCTTCCGGCGCAATAAAATAACCGTTTGGTTTGTGGATGACTTTGGTTAGGTCGTGCAAATCCGTCATGAACAAATACAACACATAGCGCAAACCGGCAGCCGTATTACGTACGCCGTGAGCCAAATGCAGCCAGCCTTTTTCTGTTTTGATGGGTGCCGGGCCTAAACCGTTTTTTGCTTCGTAAACTGTGTGGTAAACTTTTCGGTCAACCACAATTTCTTCATTTACAATGGCCGGGTTCATGGATTCGGAAACGCCGAAACCGATTCCGCCGCCGCTTCCGGCTTCGATAAAACTATCTTGCGGCCGAGTGTAAAAAGCATATTTTCCATCCACAAACTCCGGGTGCAAAACAACGTTGCGCTGTTGCGGCGAAGGTGTTTTCAGATCAGGCAAACGCTCCCAATGTTTCAAATCATGCGTTCTGGCAATACCGCATTGTGCAATGGCAGAAGACTGATCACCGGCCGGAGCTGAAGGATCACGGCGTTCGGTACAAAACAAACCGTAAATCCAGCCGTCTTCATGCTTCACCAAACGCATATCATAAACGTTGGTATCAATTGGGTTTGCTCCTTGCGGCATTGCTATCGGGTAATCCCAAAAAGAAAACTGATCAATTCCCGTCGGGCTTTCGGCAATCGCAAAAAAAGATTTCCGGTCTGCACCTTCTACCCTCACTGCCAAAACGTATTTTCCTTCAAACTTAATCGCGCCGGCATTAAAAGCAGCATTGATGCCGATGCGCTCCATCAAAAACGGGTTTGTTTCCGGATTCAAATCGTATTTCCAAAAATAAGGAACATGGGCAGCCGTTAAAATGGCGTTTTGGTAACGTGTATAAATGCCGTTTCCGTTTTCTGCTTCTGTATTTTTTTGGTTGATCAATTGCTCGTACCTATCTTTAATTTCGGTTAAACGGGCATCAAAATCTATGGTCGTATCCAACATTTCTATTTTTTATAAAATTAATTTTCGAGTTTGTCCCACCAGGTTTTTTTCAGGATAAGGACGATCACCACAATCAGCGAAACGGTAATCAGCAAAGGTAGTTTCATCCAAAGGATAACATACATGGGCAAAATGGTGAAACAAGCCTGTGCAATAACACCAATTACCACGTTAAACATATCCAGCTTGAACCTTTTATTGCCGGTAAAAGAAGCATCGTCTGCCACAACCAATTCGTGTATCGGTTTCCAAAAACCCCAGGGACGGACGGTGCGGTAAAACTTTTTCAAAACCTCGGTATCGGTTGGCGGTGCTGAGTAAGTCCCGGCGATACAACCGATAATAGAAATAACAAACAGCAAAGGCCAGTTGTACAAATCCAGGCTGAAAAACACCGACGGGAACCAGACTTTCAGATAAGGCATCAGCAACGCCATGGCGATGCCGCTGGCCATTCCCCAGAAAAAACCGTTGGCATTAAAGCGCCACCAGTACCATTTTAAAACGTTGGCCGCGATGTAACCGCCGTATAATCCGCCTACAATCCATTGCAAAACACTGTTGACGTCTTTTGCAAAAAAACCTAACGTAACCCCTAATACCACCACCACCACACCAACCAAATAATTCATAGAGATAATGGCTTTAGTCGGCGCGTTCGGGTTGACGTATTTCAGGTAAATATCATTGACCACATAAGCTTGTGCCGCATTTAAAGTTCCGGAGAAAGTACCCATAAAAGCACCCAGCAAACCGGTCAGCACAATCCCTAAAATCCCGACCGGCAAAAAGTTGTTGATAGCTCCTGGTAGTATCTTTTCAAAATCCGTTCCGCCTCCCGGTGCTGCCAGATCAAGCTGATTGTAATACAGCAAAGCCAAAACAGTTAAACCGATGACCATGGAATAACGGATTGGTAGCAGCATGATGGACACAAAACCCGTCATTTTGGAAGCATCTTTTGGCGATTGCGTGGACAGCATTTTTTGCATATCGTAATTTGGAGCCGGGCCGGCCCAACTTGCAAAAACGCCTTTGAAAAGCATCATCATAAAAAAGATGCCGAACAAACCGAAGCCATCATCTTTGATTTTTTGGTTTGCATCCGGAATAATGTGCCGCCAATCCATATTCAAGTGCCAGCCAAAAAACGGGTTTCCCCAACCTGCAGGAACATTTAAAGAATGGCCGCTGTGGCCATGCAAATTGATCATCGCGATGATGGCAATGGCGATACAACCAACGGTCATGATGGCATACTTGATCACATCGCCCAGAACAATACTGTGCATGCCACCTAAAATGGAGTAAAACATGGCAAAAAGCGTGAAGATGATGCCGTAAAAATGAGCCACATATTCCGGTGCAACGTGGAAAGGAACGTAAGCTTCAACCAAATTCCAGGGAACGAAGATTTCGATGAACTTGCCCAGTCCGATAAAACCGTAAGCCAGAAAGCCCAAACAACCGATCAAAGCAAAAGCCACGGTTACATTGTGCGATGCTTTTACGTTTTTTCCAACTGTTCCAAAACGCGTGGCCAACCATTCGGCACCGGTATCAGCGTTGGAACGGCGCAGCCATTTTGCCAAAAACATCATGTTGAAAACCTGGTTAAACACCGGCCAAAGCCACGGGATCCAGATACTTTTTAGGCCATAAACGAAGCATAGGGCCACCATCCACATGGTTCCGCTGATATCAAACATATCCGAAGCATCGCTCAAACCCAGCATGTACCAGGGCAATTTTTTGCCGCCCATCAGGTAGCTTTCCTTGTTTTCGCTGGCTTTTTTGCGCATGTACCAGCCGATCATCAGCATCAGGATGAGGTACGCAACAAGGATGAATACGTCTATTAATCTTAGTTTCATTTATTTCCCGGCCCTGCTTTTATTTTGATGAAGTAAAATTTTGAATGATTTTCCAGGTCGAATTATCAGTGCTAAAAACAGCATTCAAACCTTGTTCTTCCTGCGGCGGGTCGCCCATAAAATCATCGCCTTCTTTCCAAAAAACCTGTCCGGCAATTGGCCGTGCCGTCCCTCCGAAAGCCCAAAAATTACAGCCGGCAATTGAGCCGTTGGTTTTCATGCTGCGTTTCCATTCGTTAAAAACGGCTTCATAATATTTGTTGCGGGAAGAGGTGGTTGATGTTGGATCGAAAGACTGCGCATCCCGCGGCAAACCAAATTCTTCCAGCACCAAAGGTTTATCAAGTGCTTTGGCAATTGCTTCGTGCTGGCGGATATAAGCAACGGATTTTGAAATTACTTGCGGCAGATTTTCGGCAATGCTCGTATCCCGAAACCAGCCCCAATTTTTTGGCCAGATGTGGATCGTCAAATAATCAATTGGTTTGAAAGCATGGACATCCGAAAATAGTTTCGCAGAACCTTCCGATCCCATAACGCCTTCCGTTCCGGTGGTAACCAAATGGTTTTTATCAATAGATTTGATGTAAGTTGCAGCGGCGAGAACCCATTTTTTAAAAGCACCAAATGCTTCTGTCCGCATTGGCCGTGGTTCGTTGGCCAGTTCCCAAGCCATAATTGTCGGATCGTTGGAATAAGCAATATGGCTGTATTTATTAATGTGCGTTACAATCAGTTTTACCTGTTTGCTGTAATCCTGCATACAGCTTTGGCAGGTATAAAATTTGCTGGTTTCATTGCGCTGCCCGTCCCAGTTCAGCTTTTTGCGCATGGTCGAATCGGCCAACTGTCCGTTCCAGTTCAGGTATTGCAAAAATCCGCCGCTCCACTCCCAGTTGTTGCTTAAATAAAGCACGGCGCGCATATCGCGTTTGTGCATTTCGTTCAGCAAATAATCCAGGCTTTCCAGGATTTCCGGTTTGTAAACATGGTGTTCCGGTTGCAATGCCGGTTTTACGCGCTGAATCCCGTTTTCCATTCCTACGCCTTCTGATCCCGCCAATACACGCAGGTTGGTTACACCTTTTGACTTTAAAAAATCCAGTTCCTGCTTCAGCCTTGCCCTTCCCTTTTCGCCTTTTACCGCCTGCAACAAACCGCCGTACCAATAATTGGTGCCGATGTAATAATAAGGTTTGCCGTTGAGCATAAACTGGCAGCCTTGAGTTTTGACAAAATTTTGTGCCGAAACCGAAAACGACAGCAGGCAAAAGGCCAAAGCGGCAATACTGTTTTTATGCATGTTTTTTAGGTGGGTAAAGGTATCTTTTCTATTGCGATAACTTGGGCAAAGCTAAGCCAGCCTGCCCAAGCCGGTTAATAGTGTTTTAACAATTGTTAAAACTATTCTGCCTTTTACTGATTTTTAGGCGATAAAAACAGTATGCGGTTTTTTGAAAACAAAGAGGTTAATACTGAAAGTTGGTGCTCAAATCGGCAATCGTTATCTTGAAATCGCCAGGTTCGGTTACGCGCTTTAAATCGTAATTGATAAACGATAATTTTTCTTTGTTGATTGTGAATGTTACGGTTTTGGTTTGGCCGGGCTGCAAATCAATCTTTTCAAAAGCACGCAGCCGTTTAAATTCCGGGGTGATGGAAGCAACCAGGTCGCTTACGTACATTAATACCGATTCTTTTCCGGCCATTTTCCCGGTGTTGGTTACCTCTACCGTTACCGTGATGTTTCCTTTTTCCGACAGTTTGTTGCTGCTCAACTTCAAATTGCTGTATTTAAAAGAAGTATAGCTCATGCCAAAACCAAATTCCCATTGCGGGTCGTAGCCTGCAGCTTCATCATTTACGTCTTTATTTTCGGTGTATTTGCGGTAATAATTAACCAAACTGTTGGTATAGCGCGGGTAAGTGTAAGGCAAACGCCCGCTTGGGTTGACCTTGCCGGCCAATACATCTGCCACCACATTTCCGCCTTCGTTGCCCAAAATATAAGTGTGCAAAACCGCAGTTGTACCAGGTTCGATGGCAGAAACAACACGCGGACGGCCTTCTGCCAAAACCAAAACAATGGGTTTTCCGGTTTTGGCCAGAGCAGTAGCCAAAGCAATTTGCGGCGCAGAAATAGTGAGGTCGTTGATGTTTCCCGGCGTTTCGGTATAAGAATTTTCGCCCAAACAAAGCACAACCGCATCGGCACGCATTGCTTTATTCACCGTTTCCTCTATGTTAATGGCTTTTTCAAAACTCACGCCTTCACTGTAATCTACCTTGCCTTTTCCAAAAACATTTTGAATGGCTTCCAGGATGGTGTTTTTGTCTTTTTCGGTTTCGTCGCTGGTATCGCCTTGCCAGCTTCTGCTCCAGCCGCCGTTTAAAGAACGCATCGTATTGGCTGTTGGCCCGGTTACCAATAGTTTTTTTCCTGCGGACAAGGGCAAAAAATTGTTGGTGTTTTTCAGCAACGTGATACATTCGGAAGCGGCGTTATAGTTTGCTTGGTTGTGCGCCGTGCTGTTTACATCCGGATAATCGCTGGCGTTGCCAATCGGATCGTTAAAGATTCCCGATTCATATTTCACTTTCAAAATCCGGCTTACGGCATCGTTGATCCGCGCCATCGAAACTTTGCCTGCTTTTACATCGGCCAGTAAATCCTCGGTAAAGGTATAATCCGTCGGCACCATGCTCATGTCAATACCGGCGTTTACGGCCAAGGCAACAGCATCTTTATCATCTTTTGCTACGCGATGGCGCAGGTAAAGGTATTGGATGTCCTGCCAGTCGCTCACGGCAAAACCCTGAAAATTCAGTTCGCCTTTTAAAATATCCGTTAAAATATGATGATTGGCATGAACCGGAACGCCATTAATTTCTGCACTGTTTACCATCACTGTTTTTGCACCTGCTTTTACGGCGGCGGCAAATTGCGGCAAAAAGTATTCGCGCATTTCGCGTTCCGGGATCCAGGCCGGTGTACGGTCGTGCCCGCTCAAGGGGTTGCTGTAGCCCAGGTAATGTTTCAGGCAGGCCAAAACATGGTATTTGTCTTCCACCATTGGGTTATTTCCCTGGAAACCATTGATCGTGGCCAATCCCATCTGCATGCCTAGGTAAGGGTCTTCGCCAAAAGTTTCATAAATACGCGGCCACATCGGCTGACGGCCGAGATCTAAAACCGGACTAAAAGTCCAGGGGATAAAAGAAGCACGGGTTTCGTAAGCAGAAATTTCGGAAGCTTTGCGCGAAACTTCCGGGTTAAAAGAAGCTGCCTGCGCAATTTGCTGCGGAAACAATACTGTTTTTAGGGTATAATTATTACCGCGGATGGCATCAATCCCATATAAAACCGGAATTTTGAGGCGTTCCTGCAAAGCCATTTTTTGAACGGCCACAATCAGCGCCTGCCAGTTTTCTGTTGTTTGTGCCGTTGCGCCAACGTTCAGCAGCGAACCAACTTTGTATTTTTTGATGCAAGTGGCCAGCTTGTCCATGTCCAGTTGCCGCGGTTCCAGCAGTTTGCCGTTTTCGGTTTTCAGCACCATTTCGATGGAAATTTGGGTCATCTGGCCAACTTTTTCTTCCAGCGTCATTTGTGCAACCAAAGCTTTTACTTTTTGGTTGATGGCAGCGGCAGTCAATTGGTTTTGCGCGAAAATTTGAGAGGATAAAAAGGCGAGAATTGCAAAGAGTAAAAATTTTTTCATACCAATTTTTAGGGGATAAAAGAAGCATGGCAAAGCTATTGAAATACTTTTTGTTTTTTAACGCTGGCTTTGGTTCTTCAAAAAGGCTTATTATTACAAAACATTAAATCATGCAAAGCCATAAAAAATGACGAACGAAGAAGTTTTCCGCAGTTTTGGTGATATTCCCACAAAAGAAATTGCACCGGGTTTTTCATCCAAGTTTATCCATACCGATAGCAACACGCTTAATTTTATCGAAGTAAAAGCAGGAAGCGAAGTCCAGTTGCACCAACATGTGCACGAACAATTATCTTTTGTGCTGGAAGGAAAGTTTGAATTGACGGTGGACGGCCTTGCAAAAGTTTTGGAACCCGGTTTGTTTGCCGTGATCCCTCCAAATGTAATACACGGCGGCGTGGCAATAACGGATTGCAGGTTGATTGATGTTTTTAGCCCGGTGCGGGAAGATTATAAAAGGTTGTAGGGATATTGCGTAATTGACAATTAATAGAATTATGGAACATAAAAAGTGGTTAACTTATTGGAAAAAAAGTTTATCTGACTCTCTCAAGGCAGACATAGATATTGAAAAACTTAAACACTTTGAAATTGAAAATTTTAACGTTAATTTCCAAGTAATTGGGCAAATAGAACAAGTAAACAAACTTATTGACTTTGAAGAAGAGCGAATAAATAAGAAAAAAGGCCTGTCAAATAAGGATAGCGAAAATTGGACAAAATTAGAAAGTATCCAAATTTTAATATCCCCTTTTAAAATTGTGCCGATACCTGAAAATTTGGTTTTTTTAAAAGACAAAAAATCAAAATTTCCATTTTGGTATTATGCTACCCTTAATAGAAAAGGAAAACTTTTAGTTCCCGAAGAATGCTTTCCAATTTTTCAAAGAAAATTTTTAGAGCCACTTGCTGATGAAAAAACAGAATTCATTTTTAGCACAGTTGAAAAAGTTGACCAAGCTACTTCAGTAGGAAAAGAAGAATACAAAAACTTTGAAGAATACATTAATTATATCAAAACACTTTTTAGTATTGCAATTGACCAACCTATCGGCAATTACAAAATTGAGGGTTACAATACAATTCAAAACGGAATCATCCTGTTACCCGATGAAGACGTAAACGCTGCTATAGGGATAATACATCTTTATGAAAAGGTTTTAAAAGAAAAAAACATTACTTTACTGCTTGAAAAATTTATAAACTTAAAAAACGATGTAGTAAATCAACCACTTTCCGTTTCCGAATTGATAGAAGTGAATTTTTTACACTTAGGACAAATGGGATTTGATTTTCCTATTTCAGTCTCCCAAAGAAAAAGTTTATATACCTTTTTGCAAACGGATGATAAAGTATTTGCAGTAAATGGCCCGCCAGGCACAGGGAAAACTACTTTGCTACAAAGTATTGTTGCAAATAAAATTGTTGAAAGTGCTATTAAAGGCGATAGTCCGTCAATGATTCTTGCATGTTCAACAAACAACCAAGCAGTTACTAATATTATTGATAGCTTTTCTAAATGCAATACAAAGTCAGGGCATTTACAAGGCAGATGGCTACCTGAAATTGACGGCTACGCTACTTACTTACCTTCTTTGCCTTCTGAAAAACAACCAGAAAAAAGAAAAGATAAAATAAAAGAATGGGAAACAAAAAAATGGAATTTTAGAGATATTGATAATAAAGTAGGACTTTTTAACAAAGTTGAGAATCATACTTATTTAGAAAAGGCAAAAGAATATTTTTTACAGAAAAGTTCTGCATATTTTGGCTCAACAACTTTAGGTATAGTTGACATCAACAAAAAACTGCAAAGTGAAAT
>NZ_JBGCVY010000042.1:0-95687 GCF_041088075.1 Mucilaginibacter sp.
AGGAACATGGCCATTAATATATTCAGGAGGAACAGTTACCAAAACCTGGCACAGGCACAAAGGCTGGTTGCAGGCGACATTAAAACATTAAAACAATTGATAACTTAAAACAGAATGCAACAGCCCTGCTCTCGAGAGGGGAAGTACAGTTTGCTATCTTTCTGATGTTTGGAAAGGTGTCGTTGGCAGGTTCCCCTCTCGAGAGAGGGGCAAGGGGTGTGCCCTTTGATTTTTAGGTGGTAAAAGAAGCATCGGCCAAAAAAGATGCCGGAAAAAAGTTTAAGCAGTGCTGTTTCTTTTCAAAGTTTGCATAAACTCAGATGGCGACTTGCCGAACTCTTTTTTAAACACCCGCGAAAAATAAGCATGACTTTGAAGTCCGATCCGGAACGCTACTTCATTAAAAGCTACATCTTCATGGGTCATGATCTGTATGGCTTTTTTTAGGCGGATAGTTTTGATGAAATCCCCGATAGACTGGTCTGAAATACTTTTAATCTTTTGATAAAGCTTGGTGCGGCTAATGTTCAACTGGTTGCACAAAAAGTCAACATCAAGGTCTGGGTTTTGGATGTTGTCTTCAATGTTTTTCAGAAGCTTGTTCATAAATTCCTTGTCTTTTTCAGAATGCACCAGTTCGGTTGCATCGGCAAGGTAGTCCTTTGTGTATTTAAGTTTAAGTTTCTCGCCTTGCTGTAGGATGTTGTGGATGGTCAACAGCAACAAATCAATACTCAAAGGTTTTGCAAAATAATAATCTGCCCCGGATTCCATTCCTTCAAGCTTCGTGTCCAACGCGTCTTTTGCGGATAGTATCACGAACGGGATGTGGCTTGTTTCAAATTTTTCTTTTAGCAACCGGCATAACTCAATACCGTTCATTCCCGGCATCATCACATCGCTGATAATCAGATCCGGGATTTTATTGGTCGCTATTGCCAGGGCAGATTCCCCGTTCTCGGCTTCATCAATACAATAAAACTTTTCTAAGGATTGCCTTAAAAAGATGCGCAGCTCCTGGTTATCGTCAACTAATAATATATGTTTGGAGGTTTTTTCCGGCACGGGCTGCCCGTCTTCCGCTTTGTAAATGGCCGGAGGTATGATCGCAATATCCGATAGTTCCAATTGCGAGGCATTGGGTTCGCTTTCCGGTGTCAGGGTTTCGTTGGCCGTATAATTTTCTTCTCCCCAGGGAAGCGCAACAAGCAGTTCCGTCCCTTTATTTCGGTCGCTGTAAACCGAAATGTTCCCTTTGTGCAGTTGGGTAAGGCTTTTTACCAATGCCAAGCCAACACCCGAACCCAAATGGTTTTTGCCAATTTGGTAATAACGGTTAAATATGCTGCTGATGGAATCCTTTGAAATGCCGATGCCTGTATCAGAAACCAGGATGTAAATGTATTTATCTGCACGGAATTGTTCATTTGGCAAATGAAATTCATTACTAAAAGATGGTTTAAAATAATTGGGGTCAAAGAACAGTTCCAAGGTTACCTGCCCGCCTGCATTAGTGTATTTTAAGGCATTGTTCAGCAGGTTAAACAATATCTTTTCAAGTATTTGGGCATCAAAGAAGTTTGACATTGATTGGCCGCTGTCCGTTTGGGTATGGTCAATAAACTGAAGTTTAATATCCTTGCGCAAAGCAAAGTTTTGAAATTCCAGGTAGATGTTTTTACAAAATACACTTATTGCCAATTGCTGAACTTGTAGTTTGATTGCACTGTCGGCAACTTTCTTAAAATTCATCAATTCATTTATCAGGTTGATCAGTCTTTTAACATTACGGAACATCAACTGATAAGAATTATCAAGAACGGGGTTTTTATTGCCGTTGATCAGGCTTTCAAGCGGGCCAAGGATTAGCGTAAGGGGCGTACGGAATTCATGGGAAATGTTGGTGAAAAACTGCAACTGTTGCTGATAAAGTTCTTCACGTTGCCTGTGCATTTCTTCCCGCTTTTCTTCTTCCACCCCGCGCACTTCTATTTCCCTTTTAAGGCGGTGCCACCTTGCCTGGTACAAATAGATCAGCAACAGGCCTGCAAAAAACAATAGAAGATAAACGGCCTTGGCCAGGGTAGATTTCCACCAGGGGGCGGTAATTATAATCGTTGTTTCGGCAGTGCTTTTGCCCCACATCCCGTCATTGTTGGTCGCTTCGACTACAAATTTGTAGTTATTGTAGTCCAGGTTACTGTAAGCCGCGCTTGGTTTTTTTCCGTCGGTATATTTCCAGCCTTTATCAAAACCGATCAGTTTATAGCGGTACCTGCATTTTAACGGGTTGGCAAAATGCATGGCAGAAAAAAAGACCACAAAGTTGTTTTGCAGGTAGCTCAGCTTTAATGTTTTGCTATAGTTAAGGGCCTCGTCAATAAAATTTTCCGTTGAATCCGGCTGTCCGTAATGCGGTTTTAGGTTATCAATCAAAATATCGGTCAAAACAGGGCGGGCATCAATACCATTGGCCTTTATCTGGTTGGGATAGAAATAATTTAACCCGTTTATCCCTCCAAAGTAAAGTCTGCCATCTGCGCCTTTATACGAAGCGCCAACTTTAAAACTATTGCCCTGCAGGCCGTCGTTTTTGTCGTACTTGATTAGTTTTTCTGTTCGCGGGTCAAAGTATTCCAGCCCGTTTCCGCCGATCCAGATGTTTCCGGCGTTGTCTAGCTCCATACTTTCCACATCATTAAAAACCCCATAACTACTGGTGTAAGATTTGATACGGTAGGAATTATCTTTTGAACCCAAAACAAGATGGTTTAAACCGCCGCCAATTGTACCGACCCAATAAGTACTGTCATCTTGTTTGCAGATTGGGTAAGTATAATCGGAGCTTAAAGAATTGGGCTTTGAAGATGCCCTGTAATAAAAAGTTTGGCTGATGTTTCCCTGCGCATCAATAATGGCCCGCTTTAACCCATGGGTGCTGGAAATAAACAGTTGGGGCTTGGTTTTATCGGCCAAAATAAAATAGCCTTCGCCATAATACTTTACATGGTAACCATTTAGTTTGTCCTTCCAGATCACGCCAAACTTGTTTGTATGGTTGCCAAACCAGATATTCCCAAAGCAATCTTTTACTAGTGTTTCTATGGCATAAGCAGGAAACAGGTTATAGCCCGGCGGTTTCCATAATTCCTTTCTGCCCGGCTTTAACAGCTCGATACCGGCACTGCTTCCTATCCATAAATTATGGTCATTATCAAACGTTAATGATGTGATCGCATCGTTTTTTAGTTTAACGGGAGAATTGTAAGTGTTAAAGTAAGTAAATTTTTGTGTTTTTAGATTGTATAAGTTTAAGCCGTTGGCAGTAGTGCCGATCCACAAGTTTTCACCATCTTCCAAAACCGAACGGATGTGGTTGCCGGCCAATGAATTTGAAGTTTCAGGGTTATGCTGAAGCGTATAAAACAGTTTTTGGTTCAGGTCGCAATAATTAACGCCGCCGCCAAAAGTGCAGATCCACAAACATTGCGAACGGTCAATAAATACTTTGGACAAAGAATTTGAATTTAAACTGCCCTGCGAGCTTTTATTGTTTACCGTTTGGACAAAGTTCAGGTTACTGTCCAGCTTAAGTAGGTCCGAGCCTGTATTGATCCAGTAGTCAGATTGGTTGCTGGCGGCAATATCTTTTATATAAGGATAGCCAACGCAGGTAAATCGTTTAGCAACAGTTAGATTTGGATTTTTGGTTGAAATTTTTGGCAATTGCTTTTTGTTGATCAAAAACAACGTGTTTCCGGCTGCGGTCAGCAAGTTGTTTTGGTGGTCAAAATATACAAGGGACAGGTTTTGGCCGGTTATATTGGATAGGGAAATTGGTTTAAAATTTCTGTTTTGGTCAATTGTCCAAAGACCTTTGTTGCTCGATAAGTAAAGTACGCCTTTTTGATCGGCCACCATATCCGAAAACTGAACACCCAGCGGAACTTTCAACCGTTGCTCTTCAATTGAGTTCCCCTTAATCAAATACAGCTTTACCTGGCCGCCGGTAAGCCCGTACAATAAGTTTCCGGCCGGCTTAAATAATTTGTCGAAACGAAGGTTTTCTTCTTTTTTAAGATCCTTAAAATCAATGTACTTTTCTAACCTTGAATTAAAGCACTGCAGCCCGTCTTCTGTCCCGAGCCATACCATGCCGGTTTCATCAGGATAAATACAAACGATGCGGTTTTTGAAGGCATTGTTTAGCGGGGCGTTGTTGTTGTAATACTGTTTAATGGTATAACCATCGTACCTGTCTAAGCCAAAATAAGTGGCAACCCAAATAAACCCTTGTTTGTCCTGTGCGATGTCGTTTGCATCCGTGTGCGACAAGCCCTCGTCAACCGTGAGGTAATTAAATTTGTAAGGGAACGACTGGCCATAAACAGTGCCGCTTACGATAAAAATAAACAATACACAAAAAACAAAATTTTTAAAAAAGTTTGATCCGCTCAAACCCTCGTTTTGGTACATAAAACCTGTTTGCAATTGAATTGATTGATAATTGATTTAAAGACAAAGAACACAAAAATCCGCCAAATTATCCGAAAGATAAAGCATAGGAACCTCGAGGCAGGTTTAAATGCTGTTTAAATATTGCAATGCTTCTTTTACCGTATAAAAATCAGTGTTGTTAAAGTTGCTTAAACTTAATTCTCCGGTAAATGCTTCTTTTATGGCATAAAAATAAAGGACACACCCCTGGCCCCTCTCGAGAGGGGAAGCATGGCGCCTACCTTTCTAACGTTTAGAAAGGCGTCGTTTGCAGGTTCCCCTCTCGAGAGGGGCAAGGGGTGTGTTTTTTAGAAAGCATCTATAAATGAACAATGTAATGAAAGAACAAAAGTTTAAACAAATTAATTTACCAATAAACTATTTCAAAGCAAAATTTATGGGCATAAAAGAAGCATGACAAAATTTTTTAAACAGGCCCTTACTAAACGGTTGCTGTATTGAGTTGGTATGGTAAAATTGTTCGAACTTATTTTTTGTCGAAATAAGGCTATCTATCAATGGCAACCAACTCATCCCCCTAACCCATTAAAAGGGGCAATCCTGTCGCCCACCTTTATAAAGTTTAGAAATTCGGAAATAAAACAGCCTGCCTGCACAAATATGCCCTAAAGTACAAGAAATATGTATGATTTTACAAACAGTTCTACCAGGTAATTAAGGTTATTTGTCTTAACCAATTAATTCTTTTTAAGCCTAATTACATCAATTATGCCCTCTAAAGGTACTTTTGTAGCACTTCTTTTACACAGACCGCCTTTTTGTCGGGATTTTTCTATACCTTTTGCGGCAACAAAGAAACCTGTTGACCTGAAATATAAGCACCTATAATAATTTAATCAATAAACTAACCTATTAAACTCAATGTTAAATCAGAAAAGCTAAAAAAATGACAGTTACCACGATCCAACAACAATCCCATCATGCTTAATTAACATCCAATTATGAAAAAGAATTTACCTGAAAAATTTCTTGTTGTTAAACAGCCTCCATTTTATTGGGCGGCTGTTATTTTTTTATTGATTTCCGGTTCCGGCTTTGCCAAAACCACAAACGGAGACCCGGCGAAATCAGCTTACCATTTTAAAGGATCAAGCGAGGCTGCTGCCCCCATTAAAGGAAAAATCACCGACCAAACCACCGGACAAACTATTATCGGTGCAACCGTAAAAGTAAAAGGTACTTTAATTGGTGCGGTAACAGACGTGAACGGTACGTTCACCATAAATGCCCCGGGAGACGCAACCCTGGTTATAAGTTATCTTGGTTATGAAACCCGGGAAGTTGCTGTAAATGGCCGGTCGGTAGTTAACATTACCATCAAAGGTACTTCCAGCAACCTGAATGAAGTTGTTGTACTTGGTTATAACACTCAGAAAAAAACATCGGTAACAGCAGCAGTTTCTACGATTGATGCGGGGGAAGTAGCACAAAAACCAATAGTCAATTTAACCAACGGGCTCGTTGGCCGGGCTTCTGGTATCATTGCAACGCAAGGAAGCGGCGAGCCGGGTCAGGATGGTTCAGGCATATTAATCAGGGGCATATCTACCCCGGGCCGTAGCGACCCTTTGTATATTGTTGATGGTGTGCCCCGCGATTTTAGCCGCTTAGACCCTAATACAATTGCAACTTTTACCGTGCTAAAAGATGCGGCGGCAGTTGCCCCTTATGGTGTGGCCGGTGCAAACGGGGTAATATTGATCACCACAAAATCAGGAAAAACAGGTAAGCCTACCTTAAGTTACAACGGTTATTACGGCATACAAAACCCTACCAAGCTTCCCAAATTTGTTAATTCTTACCAATATGCCCTGCTTAGAAACGAAGCAGCCACAAATGACGGATCAGCACTTTTTGCTACACCCAATGATCTTGCATTATACCAAAACCATCAGGACCCGGACGGACACCCGGATGCACAACCCTTGAGAGACATTATCAAAAAGAACCGCCCAATCCAATATCATAACGTTTCCCTTTCGGGCGGAACGGACAATATCAAGTATTTCGCTGCTATCGGGTACAACCGGCAGGACGGAATGTGGGACCCCACTTATCTCACCAAATACAATGGCTCGTTCAGCTTAACTGTTAATGCCACAAAAACCACAACGGTTAACTTAAAGGTAGATGGTTATGAAGAAGACCAGCATTATCCATCATTTGGTGCAAATAGTATCATCAACCAGGCACAAAGGCAAAACCCAACCTTTCCCGTTCAATATTCTAACGGTTTAGGAGTTGGATATATAGGTCAGTCTTTGTATGGGGAAATTTATAATAGTGGTTATTCTACAAACAACAATACATCCTTGTTGAACCAGTTATCAATTGATCAAAAATTGCCGATAAAAGGTTTGAGCGTAAAAGGGACAGTAAGTTATGACAGCGGCCCGGACCCTTTAAAGTTTAGCCCAAATCAATCATCTGTAAACCGTTTTTATCGTACACCTATCCCTTTTACCAATGCAGTTGCCCCGAACAATGTTTTTGGCCCGGGAGTGGTTTATACCTATCCGATAAGTTTTCAAGGCAGTTCAAAACCGCTTTTTTCGGAGGCATACAACCAGAACCGTATGGCGACCTTTCAAGGTCAGTTAAATTATGCGGGCACTTTTGGCAAAAGTGATATTAGCGGTTCGTTGGTAGCCGAATACCGTCAGGTAAAATGGCAAAATTTTAATGCCAACAGTATAAATTATAACGTAAATATAGATGAATTAAGTTATGGCGGCCCGCTGCCAACGGATGTTACTGTTGGCGGAAGTTCCGGCGGACAAAAGCAACTGGGTTACGTTTACGTTCTGAATTATGCTTACGCAGGGAAATACTTATTTGGCGCTTCAGGACGATATGACGGCAGCTATATATTTGCGCCAGGCCATAGGTTTGGGTTTTTCCCGTCATTTTCGGCAGGATGGCGGATTTCTGAAGAGAAATTTATAAAAGATAATTTTACCTGGGTAGACAACCTAAAATTAAGAGGTTCATACGGGCAATCAGGTAATTATCCAGATATCAGAAATGTTCAACAGCAATATCAATATCTGAGCCAATTTGGAATTTATTCAAATTCTGCCGCAATCGGTGGAAGCGCAACCCAGGGGATTAGCGAGAACCTTCAGGGAAACCCTAATATCACCTGGGAAAGGGCCAATAAAACTGACGTGGGTTTAGACGGCAGTTTCTGGAGAGGGGCATTTGGCTTTGAAGTTGACTATTTTTACGAAAAACGGTCTAATTACCTGGTTAGTATTGGTGCAGTCCTGCCACCGGAATACGGTGTCAGCACCGGCCAGGTTAACGGAGGGATTATCCAAAACCATGGCATTGATTTAACGCTTACCACGTATAAAAACTTTTCTAATGGCCTTCGGCTTGATGTAAAAGGTACTTTTACGTTTGCCAAAAACAAAATACTTCAACAATTCGAAAATGCCTCAACCTATAACAACCCCAACAGAAGGATAACCGGCAGGCCATTGGGCGAACAGTTCGGGCTGAGGGCTTTAGGTTACTATACTGCAAACGATTTTGTAAACCCGACTGTCCAAAACCCAACACTAAAGTCAGGCGTGGCTGTTCCTAATTTCGGTCAGGTTCGTATAGGTGATATCAAATATGCCGATTTAAGTGGCCCTAATGGGGTGCCTGACGGCAAAGTTGACGCAAACGATATTACAGACATAGGCCACCCTTATATACCGCAAATTATATACGGGATCGAGCCGAGATTGACCTTCAAAAACTTCGACCTGGATATTTTAGTTCAGGGGTCCGGGTTAAGCAGCCTTTTGGTTGGGGATTATTTTGTCAATCCTTTCCTGGCCTCAGGCTCGGCCACTGAACTGGTTTATCAGGACCATTGGACCCCGGCTACACCCAATGCCTTATACCCAAGGATTAGTGGTACCCCAACTGCCAACAATACCCAGGCATCAAGTTGGTATATGAGAAATGATTCTTATATCCGTTTAAAAAGTGCGGAATTAGGTTATACTTTTTCAAATAAATTATTAGGCAAGTCAATCCAATCACTACGGATTTACGTAGCTGGACAAAACTTAATCAACTGGCTTCCCAAAGTAAAAGAAGTTCTTGACCCGGAAAACAACGGGAGTAATCAGAATTACTACCAGCAACAAGTATTTACTGCTGGTGTTAACTTGACATTTTAAAATTTAATAACATGAAATATAAAAATTTAAATAACAGGCATCTTTTTTTACTTGCTTTACTAATTATTGGTATTGGCTCCTGTAAAAAAGACGATTTTCTAAGTGTGGCACCTAAAGGGGTGTTAACCAGCGTTTCCACTTTTAGCTCGCAGAGCAACGCGGACCTTTTTGTCAATAATATTTATAACCGTTTGCCTGGTTTACAAGGAAGCGAAGTGCTTGACCAGTGGACAGACAATAGTGAATGCGGTGCCACATGGATGGAAGGGGTCACAAAGATCCGTAATAATGGGCTTAGCTCTGGCAACAGTACTGGTGGCCCCAGTGGTATATATGATTGGGGGACCAATTATACAAGTATAAGGGCCTGTAATTCCTTTCTTACAGATGCTGCCGCTAACAAAAATACCTATTCCGCTACCTGGTATGCACAGCGTGTTGCCGAAGTGAGGTTTTTGCGTGCTTTCTATTATTCCCAACTGTTTGTAGCTTATGGTGGTGTGCCATTGATTACTAAACCTTTAAGCAACCTGGATGGAAGCGATATATTTACGGCCAGAAGTACTGTTGAACAAACATTGGCCTTTATCGAGGCAGATTGTGACGCCGCGGCCGCAGATCTTCCGTTAAACCAGGGAACAGGGGATTTAGGTAGGGCTACGCAGGGCGCAGCATTGGCATTGAAGGGATGGGTTGAGCTTTTTTACGCAAGCCCTTTATTAAATACAAACAATGATGCTGCAAGATGGGCAAAGGCTGCGGCCACCAACCTGTCTGTAATGAATTTGGGTGTTTACAAGTTATTCAATCCTTCCGGATCAAAAACTGCTTTTAAAGATCAGTTTCTCGGCGTAAATAATTTTAACCCGGAGCAAATTTTTGTAAAAACCTACGCGCTGCCAAGTAAGGGCAGCAACAGGGAAGGTACGTTAGGCCCTGTTTTTGTTAACGGCGGACAGCAGGCCTGGGGCAATCTCCAACCAACACAGAGTTTGGTAGATGATTATGAAATGGACAACGGTAAACCAATTTCAGACCCTGCTTCGGGTTATGACCCGCAACAACCTTATGTACACCGCGAATCAAGGTTCTACCAAAGCGTTGTTTATGATGGTTCGGTTTGGCAAAATTTTGTGTGGACATCAAGGATAGGCGGCAATAACCAAATTGATTTAGGTTCAACAAGTGATGTATCCAATACCGGCTATAATGCCCGTAAAACGCTGGACGAGTCCATCCTTGGTCAAACAAGTTTGAGTACTTCACCCAGTATTGCCAATTACCAGTATTTCCGCTATGCCGAAATTTTATTAAGTTATGCTGAAGCACAAAATGAGGCTGTTGGCCCCGACGCATCTGTTTATACTGCTGTTAATTTAGTTAGGGACAGGGTTTTTCTACCGGCACTTCCGCCCGGTTTAAGCCAGGCAGATATGCGGGCGAACATCCGCCGGGAACGACGCCTGGAACTTACTTTTGAAGACAAACGCTGGAACGATATCAGAAGGTGGGACATTACCGTTAAAGGCCCGGCCGTGTTAAACAAACCAGAGTATGGTATGGTGATCACCCCGACTAACGGTACTTTGGTATATAAGCCTACTATCGTATTTCAGAATAGTTTTTCGGAGTATAAAAACTGGCTGCCAATTCCACAGGGTGTTTTACAACAAAATCCAAAACTTACCCAAAACGCTGGCTATTAACCCGGTTGTTTTTTTGGTAAAATCACACTCCTGTATTTAACGGGAGTGTGATTTTTTTTTAAAAGCATTTCCGGGCAAGTGATAAAAACGTTGTTGCAAATAGGCACCTATTTAAATTTTTATTTAATTTAGATGCTTCTTTTATCCCATAAAATTTTGACCTCGAAGTTGTTTAAACTTAATTTTCTTGATAAATGCTGCTTTTATGGCTAAAAAAGATGGAAGGATACACCCCTAACCCCTCTCGAGAGGGGAAATATGGCGCCTACCTTTTTAACGTTAGAAAGGTAGCAAGCTTTGCTTCCCCTCTAGAGGGAGGGGTTAGGGGTGTGTCCTTTATTAATCATTAAATAAATAGAATAAGTAGCACCAAAAGGTTAAACAACTTCCTGCGCAATACTTCTTTTATCCACGTCAATTTTATCGGCATAAAAGAAGTATTGTTAACAATTTTGGGCCCGACAAAAGGTTATATGAAATGTGTTTTAACAAGCTCTGCAAATAGGTTTATGCCCCATATTTTTATTGATCCTTTGGCCAAAGCAAATAGCCGTTCCACCCGAAAATTATTGGCCCTTTTGTCTGTATTGTTGCTGTCCGTGTACGGGTGTCATCGTTCCGGCCCGAACGACAAAGGCGTGGGGCAGGACAATGAGAAAACACTGTTCAGGTTACTCTCTCCCGAGCAAACCCATATTGATTTTGCCAATACCTTAACCGAAGGGTTAAACACCAACGTATTGATTTACCAGTACTTTTACAATGGTGGCGGCGTGGCCACAGGAGATTTGAACGGTGATGGTTTGCAGGACATTTATTTTACCGGCAACATGGCCGATAATAAACTGTACTTGAACCAGGGGCATATGCAGTTTAAGGATGTTACGGCAATTTCAGGTGCAGCGGGGCGGCCGGGGCCATGGAAAACAGGCGTTACCCTGGTTGACTTGAACGGCGATGGCAAGCTGGATATTTATATCTGTTATTCTGGAAAACTGCGCCTTGAAAAAAGGGTAAACCAATTGTTTATCAACCAGGGAAACGATGCCAACGGCATACCCCAGTTTAAGGATATGACGGCCGAATATGGCCTCGATTTCCCTTCTTACAGTACCCAGGCTTATTTTTTTGATTATGACCGAGACGGCGACCTCGATTTATTATTAGTAAACCATAACATTCAACGCCTCAACATCCTGGACGATATTTCTGTAAAACAGTTGTTAAGCCAGCGCGATAACCAATCTGGGATACGGTTGTTAAGGAACGACAAAGGCCATTTTCAGGATGTTTCTACGGAGGCAGGCATTGTAAACACTTCTTTATCTTATGGCCTGGCTGCCGGTATTGCAGATGTGAACGGCGACGGCTGGCCTGATATTTACATTTCCAACGATTACAGTGTGCCGGATCGGTTGTATATCAACAATGGCAAAGGAAAGTTTACCGATAAGCTTCAGCAACAGATTGGGCATACTTCATTTTATTCGATGGGCAATGATATTGCCGACATCAATAATGACGGTGCGCCAGATATTTATACGCTGGATATGCTTCCGGAGGACAATAAGCGCCAGAAATTATTGTTCGGGGCGGATAACTATGAAGCGTTTGATTTGAATATCAAGGTGGGTTTTTATTACCAATACATGCGCAACATGCTGCACCTTAACAATGGCAACAATACTTTTAGCGAGGTTGGGCAACTGGCAGGCATTTCAAATACCGACTGGAGCTGGTCGCCTTTGTTTGCCGATTATGACAACGACGGCTGGAAAGACCTTTTTGTAAGCAACGGTTATACCCGCGATTATACCAACATGGATTTTTTAAAATTTATGGGCGATAATTTGCGCGACAGAAGCGTGATGCGGCAGGACCTGCTGAACATTGTCAACAAAATGGAATCGTCGCAGGTGAAAAGTTATTTTTTTAGAAATAACGGTAATGCCACTTTTACAAACAGTAGTGCAGATTGGGGCATCAGTTTGCCGTCGAACAGTAACGGTGCGGCTTATGCAGATTTGGATAACGACGGCGACCTGGACCTTGTGGTCAACAATACTAATAAGCCAGCCTTTGTTTATGAGAACCAGGCCAACAAACAAAACGGCAACCAAAGTTTAACAGTTAACCTGAAAGGCGCTGATGGAAACACGCAGGGAATAGGCGCGAAAGTAACCATCTATTCGGGCAATAAACAGCAATACCTGGAACAAATGCCTACCCGCGGTTTCCAATCCAGCGTATCGCCGGTTTTGCATTTTGGCCTGGGAAAAGATAAACAGGTAGATTCTTTGCGCATTACCTGGCAGCGCGGCAAATCGCAATTGCTGCAAAACATCAAGGCACAACAAATTACCTTGAATGAAAAAGATGCAACTGCCATCTACACTAAAAAACAACCGGTAAAAACAGTATTCAAAGAAATACAACCGCCAATTGCTTTCAAACAAATTGATAACACCACCAATGATTTTAAGCGGCAGCCATTGATGGTCAACCCCATTTCCTTTTCCGGTTCGTGCCTGGCAAAAGGCGATGTGAACGGCGACGGGCTGGAAGATGTTTATGTTGGCGGCCACGAGGGCAAACCTGGGGAATTGTACTTGCAGCAAAAAAACTCAAAGTTCATTAATAAAACGCTTCCCTGTTTTTATGCCGATAAAAACAGTACCGATGCGGCAACCGTTTTTTTTGATGCCAACGGCGATGGCAAGCCTGACCTTTATGTTTGCTCCGGCGGCTACGCAGATTATCTGCCCAACGACCCGCTTTTGCAGGACCGGCTGTATCTGAACGACGGCAAGGGAAATTTTACCAAATCTACCAATGCGCTGCCAAAAATGTCCGGCAGCAAAAGCTGTGTAAAAGTTGCTGATCTAAACGGAGACGGGTTTCCCGATTTGTTTGTTGGCGGCCGGGTAATTCCTGGAAGGTACCCCGAAACGCCGGAAAGTTATATTTTGATCAATGATGGCAAAGGGCATTTTGCCGATGAAACAACAAAATATAATGCTTCCTTAAAAAACATCGGCATGGTAACGGATGCTGCCTGGGTGGACATGAACGGGGACAAGAAGTTGGACCTGGTGCTTGTGGGCGAATGGATGCCAATTACCGTGTTTGAAAATGCCGGCGGAAAACTAACAGAAGCAACTTACAAATATTTTGATAAAAAGTATGCAGGCTGGTGGAACTGCCTGCAGGTGAATGATATTAACCAGGACGGTCATCCTGATCTGGTTGCCGGAAATTTGGGTCTGAACACGCAATGCAAGGCAACAGACCGGGAGCCGGCAGAAATGTACTATAAAGATTTTGATGACAACGGCTCGATAGACCCGATACTTTGTTTTTACATTCAGCACAAAAGCTACCCGTATGTAACCCGGGACGAGCTGCTCGACCAGATCAGCATGATGCGGACACGTTTCCCGGATTATAAAAGTTATGCAGACGCTACCATTGACAAAGTATTTACACCCGAAGAAATGAAAGGGGCAAAGCAGCTAACCGCAAATTACTTAGCCACCGCTTGTTTTATCAGCAATGCCCAGGGGAAACTGCATCCGGTTTCATTGCCGTTACAAGCGCAATATTCACCCGTATATACCATAACATCATTGGATTATGACCACGACGGAAATGAGGACTTGTTGCTTTGCGGCAACATCAACCACGGACGGCTGCGTTTTGGTAAATACGATGCCAATTATGGCGTATTGCTTAAAGGCGATGGCAAGGGAAATTACCAGTATATCAACCAGGAGCAATCCGGTTTTAATTTGTGGGGAGATGTCAGGAATGTGCTCACAATAAATCATACATTGCTGTTTGGTATGGATGAAGGCCGGTTAAAAGCTTATAAACAACCATAAGGGCCGTTTAATTTATAGCTAAACTTGTTTAAACTTTCATTATTCATTACATCGTTCATGTACATATATTTATTAAAGGACACACCCCTTGCCCCTCTCAAGAGGGGAAGCATCGCTTGCCATCTTTCTAACGTTTGGAAAGGCGCCGTTTGCAGGTTCCCCTCTTGAGAGGGGCAAGGGGTGTGTCCTTTATTTTTATGCCCTAAAAGAAGCATTCGGAATTAAGTTTAAACAATTTCGCCGGAAAAAAACAACATGCTTCTTTTAGCACATAAAAATTGGTGTCAGGAATTCGGTTTCCAAAAAAACACAGAAAGCCATACTGTTTTTTATATGATAAAAGAAGCATTGAAAATAAACCTCAATAAAATTTAAACAAGTCCTGAAGACAGATGAAAAGAAGTTCTTTAAGCATAGTGCTGTTGTTCGTTTTGTTCTTCGTTACAAGTAGCTGCTCCCAAAAAAAACAGCCCGAATTAACAAATCGTGATGTAAGCAAGGTCATCAGCCAAATGAGCGAGCTGATGGTCCATGATGTTACCAACCCGCCTTTGGCTGCAAGGTTTTTTGCATACAGTTGTTTGGCCGGGTATGAAGTGGTATCTGAAAACGACAAGCATATCAAAAGTATGCAGGGCGTATTGAATGAATATCCGGTTATCAAAGTCCCCAAGCAAATATCTGGCTACAATTATCAACTAAGTGCCGTACTTGCCATGATGGAAACCGCCGGGAAATTACAGCCTTCGGGCAGTTTGCTTTTGAAATATGAAGAAAATTATTTGGATTCGTGCAGAAAGATAGGTTTCAGCGACGAGGTAATTGATAGTTCAAAACATTATGCAAAATTCATCAGCAAAAAAATCCTGGCTTATGCAAAAGCGGATAAGTACAGGCAGATCAATAATTATCCCCGTTATAAACTTAAAAAAACGCCCGGTAGTTGGGAGGTTACGCCTCCGGCATACTTAGTGCCGGTTGAACCTTATTTTAATACCATCCGTACTTTAACCCTTAATTCTGCCTCACAATTTGTGCCCGATCCGCCCATCCCTTTTTCTACGGATAAAACATCTGCCTTTTATAAATTCCTACTTTTAAGTTATGCTAAAAGCGGCAATGGCTTATCTCAGGAAGAAAAGAACATTGCCAATTTTTGGGACTGCAACCCGTTTAATGTCCAAAACGAAGGGCACATGCTTTTCGGCTTAAAAAAAATATCGCCCGGTGCACATTGGATGGGCATAACCGGGATTGCCTGCAACCAGGCTAAAACCAGTTTTTCTAAAACTGTGGAGGTAAATACAGTAGTGGCAGTAGGTTTATTGGATTGTTTTATTTGCTGTTGGGAAGACAAGTACCGAACCAACCGGATTCGGCCGGAAACAGCGATCCGCAGGTATATTGATGCCAGTTGGAAACCGTTGTTGCAAACACCGCCATTCCCGGAGTATATAAGCGGGCATTCTGTTGTATCAACCACCTCGGCCGTAATTCTTACCCATTATTTTGGCAATAACTTTAAATACACAGATGATGTTGAGGTAAACTTTGGCATCCCGCCCCGGCATTTTAATTCATTTAACCAGGCTGCAAAAGAAGCTGCCATTTCAAGGTTTTGGGGAGGCATCCATTTTATGGATGCTATTGATAACGGCATTATCCAGGGTACAAAAGTTGGGAACTGGGTTATCAATAAAGTTAATAATGGAGCTAAGAAACCTTGATCAGTAAAAGCATACAGGGGCAAAGGTTATATAAAATTGTAAAAGTTTTTGCTGCTTCTGCGGATAAATTATGAAAGGATTTTTTAGATGATTGATATCGAAGTTCTTTTAACTTATTTCCGGATGCTTCTTTTATGGCATAAAAATTAAGGACACACCCCTGACCCCCTCTCGAGAGGGGAAGCATAATTTGCTACCTTTGTGGCTTTAGCAAGGTAGGCGCCATATTTCCCCTCTCGAGAGGGGGTTAGGGGTGTGTCCTTCAATATTACATTTAAATAAACAGAGTAACCAACACTAAAAGTTTAAACAACTCCGCTTAACCTTTCAATGCTTTTTTAAAAATTTTATTCTCAAATTGTACATATTGACAAGAAATAAGTACAAAAAGACATTTGATAAAGTCGGAATTTATAGTTCTTTGTTCAATATAATTATAACCTTTTTAAATCCGTTCAATTTATCAAATGCTTCTTTTAGCACCTAAAATTCATTGGCTTGGTTTTATCGCCTTGCCGCCGCATTTCTTATCAACAGGGGCGGGGCCAAACCAAATTTATAGGCATAAAAGAAGTATTATAAATTATGAGGACATGGCTTTAAGCAGGATTTAGAAATATAAAACAAGCGGTACAGGCACAAACTAACATAGCAGAAGAAAATATATAATCTCTACAAATTATTTCCTAATGAACATAACATTTATGAGCAAACCCTTTTTTAAAAAACATACTTCCAGGTTTTTACTGGTTTTCTTTTTTGTTTTCATCCACAAAATGAGCCTGGGCTTTCAACAGCAAACAGGAGACGGACTGTCAAAATCAGATACGGCATACGTACCTAAAGAAATACAGGACCCGGAAAACCTTGGCATCAACAAAGAAGCCTACCATGCCACTTTAATGCCTTATGCTTCGTTAAAAGAAGCTTTGGCCGCCAACCGTCATGCCTCTTCTTTTAGCCGCAGTTTGAACGGTATGTGGAAATTCCATTGGGTTGACTGGCCACAAAAACGCCCGGTCAATTTTTATAAAACCTCGTATGATGTTTCCGGCTGGAAAGAGATCAAAGTACCGTCAAGCTGGCAGATCCAGGGTTATGGCGTGCCCATCTACACCAACTTTACGTACCCGTTTAAAAAGGATTTCCCTTTTGTAATGAGCACCCCGCCCGAGAAATACACCGCTTTTAAGGAACGGAACCCGGTGGGCAGTTACCGCCGTGATTTTACCGTTCCTGCCGAATGGAAAGGCCGCCGTACGTTTATCACTTTTGACGGGGTTGATGCCGGTTTCTTTATCTGGGTAAACGGCCGCAAAGTAGGCTACAGTGTAAACAGTCGGAATGCCGCAGAATTTGATTTGACTAAATATATCAAACCGGGCAAAAATACTTTGGCGGTGGAAGTTTACCGCCTTACCACAGGCAGCTACCTGGAAGACCAGGACATGTGGCGGATGAGCGGTATTTTTAGGAACGTTACCTTATGGAGCGCACCGCAGGGACACATCAGGGATTATTTTATCAAAACCAACCTGGACAAACAATACCGCAATGCAGAAGTGGTGGTTGGCGCGAAAGTGAAAAATTACGGCACTACAGCGATCAAAGCCCAGGAAATAAAAGTTTCATTGTACAACGGCACAAGCGCCGTACCCGGAGCTACCGTTAAAAAGGCTGTACCGGCATTAAAGCCCGGCGAAGAGGTAACGGTAAATGCAAGTTTTAACGTAAACAACCCACAAAAGTGGACTGCCGAAACCCCAAAGCTTTACACTTCGGTAATCACCCTAAATGATGGAAACCGTACTGTTGAAACCATGTCTTCACGTACCGGTTTTAGAAATATTGAGATAAAAGGACGGCTATTCCTGGTCAATGGCGTGCCGATCAAACTAAAAGGCGTTAACCGCCATGAGAACTGGCCGGAAGATGGCCACGCAATCACCGAAGATGAAATGATCAAAGATATTGTATTGATCAAACAGGCCAACTGTAACCATGTGCGTACCTGCCACTATTCTGACGACCCGAGATGGTATGAGTTGTGTGATGAGTACGGTATTTACTTAGTTGCCGAAGCCAATTTGGAGTGCCATGGTGCCTGGGACCAGTTTAACGAGGAGCCAAGAATCAAGGCTGCCCTTATTGACCGGAATGTGGCCAACGTGGAGAATTTTAAAAACCACCCATCGGTTATCATCTGGTCGTTAGGCAATGAGTGCGGCAGCGGAGGTTCTAACTTCAGGGCTATATTGGCAGCCATTAAAGCTATTGATGACCGGCCAACACATTATCAGGGTTTTGGTATCGGTGGAAAAAACCCGGCCGATATTGACAGCGAAATGTACACTCAAGTTGGTGAACTGGAAAAAAACGCCAACGACAAAACTTTAACCAAGCCGTTTTATTTGTGTGAATATGCTCATGCCATGTTCAATTCTATGGGTTCGGTAGATATTTATAACGAGTTGTTTGACAAATATCCCCAACTATTGGGCGGTGCAATATGGGAGTGGCAAGATCAGGGCCTCTATAATAACCGTAACCCCCAGCACCCAATCATTGCTTACGGAGGTGGTTTTGGCGATTATCCGAATGACCGTTATTTTATACACAAAGGTGTTGTATTTTCTGACAGATCCCCTAAACCGCATTACCCTGAGCTGAAACATGCTTATCAATGGATCAGTATCCGCGCTAAAGATTTGAAAAATGGCGTGGTTACCATCAAAAACCGGTACCAGTTTATCAACCTAAACGGTTTAAGGGCTAAATGGGAAATCAGTGAAAACGGTGCAGCTATATCTTCCGGTAACCTTGCTTTGGGTGAAATTAAACCGGGCGGGGAACAAGACGTAAAAATACCTTACAAAGTTGCCCCAAAACCGGGTGCCGAGTATTTTTTAAGGGTTTCTTTTGATTTGGCTTCAGATCAAATGTGGGCCAAAAAAGGTTATGAAGTTGCAGCACAGCAATTAGAACTGCCAATGGCTATGCCAGCTTTAAAAACGCCTGTTGCGGCCGGCGGTGTTGCTTTGGCAGACAACAAAGACGCAGTTAAAGTAAACTGTTCAGGTTTCAATATTGAATTTGACAAAGCCAAAGGGACTTTTTCAAAAATGACAGCCAATGGCGATAACCTGTTGCGCGAAAACGGCGGCCCTATGTTGCACTTGTGGCGCGCACCGCATCAAAAAGACGATATGTGGGCATTCGAAAATTGGGACAAATATGGTTTGCAAACGTTAAGCTGGGTAGCCAGCGATGTAAAAAGCAGGCAGGTATCGGCCAATGAAGTTGAAATTTCGGCTAACCTGATAGGAACCGGCAAACAAGGTTTTGTCGTTCATAACCGGGTTACTTATACGATCAACAGCAACGGGCTGATCAACGTGTCCAACAATGTAGATTTTAGTAAA
The DNA here is from genome assembly GCF_041088075.1 of Mucilaginibacter sp. GTDB lineage: Bacteria > Bacteroidota > Bacteroidia > Sphingobacteriales > Sphingobacteriaceae > Mucilaginibacter_A. The sequence goes on from NZ_JBGCVY010000042.1 coordinate 19,433, forward strand.
CCTGATCTGGTATTGGCCAGACTTGGCGTGCGTATGTTGCTGAGCAAAGACCTCAATAAGTTCGACTACTTTGGTAGGGGCCCGATGGAAAATTATGCAGACAGAAAAAGCGGTTTTGATGTAGGCCACTATTCAAGTTCTGTAAACCAGCAGCTTACCCCATACGAAAAGCCAATGGAAGCAGGCAACCACGAGGATGTGCGCTGGGCCAAGCTTATTTCGGACAAAGGCGACGGGTTAACCGTGAAGCAGGACACCGCTTTGTTACAGGTATCTGCCCTTCCGTACAGCGACGAAGAGATGACACCGGTAGAATATCGAATTGATTTGCCAAAAAGCAGCGGAACGGTTTTATGTGTCAGCCAAAAAACACTTGGTGTTGGTTCAAATGGTTGTGGCCCGCGGCCTTTAGAGCAATACCGCGTTTATGCAAAGCCTGCAACTTTTAGTTACCAAATCCAATTGTCGGGAAAACAGTTACAACCATAATTTAATCCATTAACCGACATTGAAATAATGAAATGATAGGTGGTGCGCCATTACGCTTTGCCTTATTTAAAACGGATAGCCATTAACAGGGCAAAGTGCTTTGTTAGCTAGTCAAATTTGTTATTCAATATTGATTAAAAAGTAAATGCAGGTATTTTATCTGCATTTATTGCAATGCTTCTTTTATGCCCTAAAAATTGGTTTGCATTTGATCTGGATTTTATAGAAATAGTCCTATTTTTAGGCGATAAAAGAAGCATCAGAAACAGGTTGAACAAGATTTAAAATTGAAATTTACAACAGGTTTAAATTATTAATCATGGTTAAAAAACTATTTTCGGCACTTATCGTCCTATTTTTTGCCATTAGTGCTACCAAAGCACAAGACTGGGCCAACATCAAAAAATATCAAGAAGCCAACAGCAAAGTACCGCCGCCTGCCTCCGGGGAAAACCGGGTAGTGTATATGGGTGATTCGATCACTGATTTTTGGATCGGCAACGATTCTACTTTCTTTGCCGGCAAGCCTTATTTTGACCGCGGGATAAGCGGTCAGACAACCGGACAAATGCTGGTGCGTTTCCGCGAAGATGTGATCAACCTGAAACCTAAAGTTGTGGTGATCCTGGCCGGGATAAACGACATTGCCGAGAACAACGGGCCATCAAAACTGGAAGACGTGTTTGGCAACCTTGTATCCATGGCTGAACTGGCAAAAGCCAACAACATCAAAGTGGTGCTGTCGTCAATAACGCCCGCCTTTGCTTTTCCGTGGCGGAAATCTATAGACCCGGTGCCAAAAGTTGCCGCTTTAAACGAAATGATAAAGAATTATTCGGACAAGAACAATATTGTTTACCTGGATTATTTTACAGCCATGGCCGATGCAAGAAGAGGGCTGCCTGCAAATTTGTCGAAAGATGGCGTGCACCCAAACTTGGCAGGTTATAAAATGATGGAACCGCTTGCAGAAAAAGCAATTGAGGCGGCACTGAAAAAAAGAAAATAGTTTCTTTTTGATAAGCGTAATTATTCAGGTTCCAATGCTTCTTTTATCACCTAAAATTCATTGGTTTCTGTTTTGTTCAGGTTGATTCAGGCACCAATTTTATAGGGTAAAAGAAGCATCCTGATTTTTAATATTTATAAGTGTATTTATCAACAGCACAATTGATTTAGCCCTAAAAAAAATAATGAAAACTTTCCTTTGTTTTATGGCCATGGCTTTTAGCCTTTCCGCTTTTTCATCCCCGCCGGGCGAAAAAAAAGCGTTAAAAGTATGCAACTTGTTTTCGGACCATATGGTGCTTCAACAACGGGAAAAAGTAAATTTTTGGGGAAAAGCAGGCCCCGGTGAAAAACTGACCATTTCTGCCAGTTGGGGAAAGAATGCTTCAACCAATGCAGATGCTGCCGGCAATTGGAAAGTAAAACTGCTTGCCCCTAAAGCAGGCGGCCCATACACCATCAATATTAAAACGAAAGACAGCAATATTGCTATTAACGATGTGCTGGTTGGCGAGGTTTGGCTGGCTTCTGGCCAATCAAACATGGACATACCTTTAAAAGGCTGGCCGCCGGGCGATACGATTTTGAATTCAAAGCTGGAAATTAGTAAAGCCAGTTATCCAAACATCAGGTTGCTGAAAGTGCCTTTTGGCATCTCAACAACCCCTTTGGATTCTATCGGCGGAAAATGGAACGCGGCATCGCCGGAAACAGCAGGCGATTTTAGTGCCACCGCTTATTTTTTCGCCCGAAAACTTTACCAGGAACTGCATGTGCCAATTGGGATCATCCAATCTTCCATCGGAGGGACACCGGCAGAAGCCTGGACAAGCAGGGGCTATCTGGAAAAAATAGGGGACTTTGATGCAGCAATAGCCGAACAGGAAAAACCTCAAAACAAAACGGAAAAACCTAAAATCAACAGTAATTCTCCTACGGTACTTTTTAATGCGATGATCAACCCGCTGATCCCTTACACCATCAAAGGTGTGATTTGGTACCAGGGCGAATCAAATGTTGGCCGGGCAGAACAGTATAAAAAACTTTTTCCGAATATGATCGAAGACTGGCGGAACAAATGGGGCAATCAGCTTCCGTTTTATTTTGTACAATTGGCGCCCTATATTTACAAAGACCCAAAACAAACGGAACAGTCCCAAAAGCTGAGGAATGCACAACGTTACGGTTTAAAGCTGCCCAAAACCGGCATGGTATCAACTTTGGATATTGGGTATCTTAAAACCGCGCACCCGCCCAACAAACAAGAAGTGGGCAACCGTTTGGCAAGGTTTGCATTGGCCAATGAGTATGGACAGAATTTGGTCAAATCAGGCCCGTTATACAAAAAAGCGGTTGCATCAGGTAAGGAACTTATCGTTGATTTTGATGATGTAGGAAGCGGCTTGCTTGCATCAGACAAAGGGCTGACGAATTTTGAGATAGCGGGGGCAGATAAAGTTTACGTTCCGGCACAAGCCAAAATAGTTAACAATAAAGTAGTTGTCAGCAGTCCTTCGATTGCCGCACCTGTTTATGTCAGGTATGCCTGGAGCGACAGCAGCGCCGCAACTTTGTTTAATAAGGAAGGGTTGCCTGCTTCAACATTTACTTCTGAAAATTGACGGTTTAGTGGAGGGCTTAATTGCTTTTTTGATACATTGCCTTTAAATGTACGTGTTTCTAATCTGGCTCAGCTAATTACCTTTTATCAACAGCACATTCTCTTTCAATAACCAATAGATGTCTCAAAAAGCAGCATTTACAGAAAAAAGGTTTTTAGTTACCTTCATTTCTGTTACTTCATTATTTTTAATGTGGGGCGTTTTACTCTCCATGAGCGATGTATTGAACAAGCACTTCCAAGACGTGCTGAACTTGTCTAAAGCTAAATCGGGGCTGATACAGCTATCTGTATTTGGGGCTTATTTTGTGATGAGTATTCCCGCAGGCTACTTTCTTAAAAAATTTGGGTACAAGCCCGGCGTGCTTTTAGGCCTGGCTTTATTTGCCATGGGCGTATTTTTATTTGTTCCTGCCGCCAATGCAGCATCCTTTAATTTTTTCAGGATTGCATTGTTTGTCATGGGCTGCGGTATGGCTACGCTCGAAACTGTGGCACATCCCTTTGCTGCCGCTTTGGGCGATCAACGTACCAGTGATCAGCGAATCAATTTTGCACAATCGTTTAACGCTGTGGGTACGATCATTGGCCCGGCAATCGGATCCTATTTTTTACTGCGTGTAGCAAGCAACCACTCAACAGGCCTTGCTTCTGTTAAGACACTTTATATTGCTATTGGTTGTGTCATTGTATTTATCGGTATCGTGTTTTTGTTTTTAAAAATACCGGTACTTACAGACCCGCACAAGCCTGTATCAGATGCAGCGGCAGTAAACGTTGATTTAGCGCCCTCTAAAAAGCTTTACCAGCACAGGCATTTTGTGTGGGCGGTAATAGCGCAGTTTTTTAATGTTGCGGCACAGGCCGGCACATGGGCGTTTTTTATTAATTACGGACATGAGGTAATGGGTTTTAGCAACCAGACAGCAGGCAATTATATGATTGTTTTTATGGCCATGATGGCAATTGGGCGTTTTGTCGGCACTTTTTTGATGCGTTTTATCCAGCCCCATAAATTGTTGGCAGCCTTTGCCTGTGGCAGCATCATCATGTGCCTGTTGGTAACCCAACGCTTAGGCTGGGCATCTTATATTGCTTTGATGATGGTCAACTTCTTTTTTAGTATCATGTTTCCAACCATTTTTAGCTTAGGCTTAAAAAACCTGGGGCCGCATACGCAACAAGCCTCTTCGTTTATATCTATGGGCGTGGTGGGCGGTGCATTTTTTCCGCTTATTATGGGGCTGGTAGCCAACCAGGATGTGGCCAAAGCATATTATCTGCCTATCATTTGTTATATCGTGATATTCCTTTTTGGGTATAAATTTTACAAGGTCCGTTTATCTGTCCAGTCCTGATTTTACTTTTGGTTTGATAGGTTGAAGTTTAAGGAATTTTCAGGTTTGTCGGATCCGGAAATGAAGTTTGTATGCTGGTAATTAACGTAGCAGGTTTTAAGAACCGAGCTTTGCAGTATATCTTTCCGATACTTCTTTTACCACATAAAAATCATAGGCCAATTCTGTTTTTTAGCGAAGCATACGGAAACAAGATTTATAGGCATAAAAGAAGCATGATAAAATTTTCTAATGTTTTTGAAATTTACGATAGCTGATACCTATTATCAGGGATTGATGCGTAATTTTGGGAATTTGTTGAAATGTAACTTCAAAAAAGCATCCTCGGAATAGTGTAAATTAGCTATCAATGGTTAGTCCTATTAACATTGCCTTTAAAAGTGATAATACTTGCACAATAGTTTTATCTATCTCACTAACCATATTCCTAATAAAGGCACTGTTTTCTTGTTTTTCTATTAAGCCTGTAATGATTTTTTGAAGCCTCATTAACAGGCTTTCATTGGTGCCAATAATTTTTTTAATTTCACGGCCGATAACAATAGCTGAAATTTCTTCCAAGTCCAAATCCTCACCACCAAATAAATCGCTGTAGTGTTCATAGATCAATTCTGTTTGCAAGTCAAAAAAGTGTATTAGGATATTAGCAATATCTCTCGAATCTTTTAAACGGTGTTCCGGGCGGTCATCAAAGGCAATAAACTTTAGAAGGACTATTGCAGGCAGGGTTGCTATTTTAAACTGATGGCCTGTCTCGATCTTAACTTGTTGCGTCCCTGATTGGTAAACTTCCATAAAGCCGTTAACCTTAATGTTTGCCAGTCCTATTCCTTCCAGTTTTACCCCTTCATCTATATCTACTTCTCCAAATGGCAATATATCTACTTGTACACCTGAAGGAGTAAGCATGACAAATTGGTTTTCCTTCGTATCCTGAAATTTGTTCTGTGCAATCAAGTATGCTTTTAAGTCCTCATATTCTTTTTGGCTGCCAACCATTACTGCAAAATCCACATCTTTTGTTGTACGAAATACCTTGTTTTCCCTTGAATACCATACATCCCTTGCCAGCGCGCCTACCAGGTAAAAATCAATTCCTACTATATCAAATGCTTGTTCCAAGGCATCAAATACTTCTTTTAATTCTCCTTGCCTAATACCGCTCAAATTCATCTTTCAGGTATTTATTATAAATCAGTTCTGCGGTTTCGTGGCACCTGGGGTCATCGGTAATAATCAGGTCAGCATATACCAGTAGGATAGGAGCATAAGTAAAAGGTTTAGCATCTTCAACAGCCCAAAATTTCTTATAAAGCTGAACCTCTCCCTTTGCAACAGGTATCAATTTCCACTCGCGAATGATAGCAGTTTTGTTTTCGCCTGTATATAAAGTTAAAATTGCAGGTTTTAGGTAGTTTGTCAGTAGTGCTGCTGCCGGTTCTCCTCCCCAAACATTTTTATCCTGATTGATGGGCAAGCTTTCCCAATTGGTTAAATTCTCCTGATTCCAAAACTTATAATTGCCAATCAATAATGAAGGCTTTAATGTTTCCCGATATCCTGCGATCCATCTTTCTAACAACGCCTTTTTGTTTTGTAATTGCATCCTCTTTTCATCAATCTGCAAAACAAAACCTGTTTCTTTCAAGCCAGATATTACATTGTTAATATTGCCTAAAGCTACGTCTGTTGCTCCCGCAATCTGCCGGTAAGTCTGTTGGATTGCTTCTTTATTTTGTAACAGATGGAACACTACTTTTAATCCGGTTTTGGTAAATGCCCGGTTGGTTACTGTCTTTTTGATTTCAATAGGCTTATTGCCATCTATCCAAACAAAATGCTTGTTCACATGGAGGTAGATATTACCGGCTGCATCTAAGTAAGCTATCTTTTCCTCGCGCAATGCTTCTTTTATCGTTGGAAAAATATGGTTTGCCACAATCATCAAAGGTTTATATTTCTCAGCCAAAGCAAAGATTTGTGGAAGTTGGTGTTGCCGAAGCTCATTTCTTGTTTCCACAAATAGATGCAGCTTTTCCTTGTTGAAAAATAAATCTACTTCGCCATCAATTTCCTTGTCTAAAGCTTTCCAATGAAATTCTATTCCTGTAATCGCGGTAAACCGGTCAAATGCTGTTTGTACTGTTTGTTTTCCGTTCATAATATAGTTAAGTTCACGTTACGTGAACAAATATATTTAATGAACAAACATATAAAATAAAATGATTAAACTTTGCTGAACTCCCTTTTGGAACAAGTGATGTTGTAAATAAACTTGTTTAAACTAATTCTTTGATGCTTTGCACTATGCTTCTTTTACCATATAAAAATTGGTGAATGCCTGGTTTTGATTTGTTTAAGCTGGTAAAGACACCAATTTTTAGGTGGTAAAAGAAGCATCAACCTAAAAATGAGGGCCAGAAAAAAAGCTAAACTGCTTTACGATTTACGCCTGCAATCAGAACCGTAATTACTAAAAGTTAAGAAAACATGCTGGCTTATTATTGGACTAAAAAAAATCAGGCTTTCAAGTTTATTACTTAAAAGCCTGATTTTTAAAGTGGAGAATATCGGAGTCGAACCGATGACCTCTTGCATGCCATGCAAACGCTCTAGCCAGCTGAGCTAATCCCCCGTTTGTTGCTGCAAAACTAATAAAAAGTTTTTCGTTCGCAAATTTTATCAAACTGCAATTGCCTTGTTTTTCAATTTAAAAACTGTAGGTTGAAGTTGTGATAAATAAAAGCTTACAGGATAGAAGCAAAACTTTTGTTGCTGATCTTCTACGCAAAAATATTTCTGATGCTTCTTTTAGGGGTGTTTTTTCTACATCTTTTAACAAAAATGCACGTAATAATAGCGTTTATGCGGCCGGTTGTTTTAGGATAGGATTTTGTATGACCAGCACGCCACTCAAACCTAATTAAAATGAATACAGAAATAAACGATCAGCCTCAAAACGAAATCGCGGTATATGTTTACTCAGAAAAAATGCCCGCGGTTAAAAGGTGCACCATTTGCCAAACCGAACTAACCATCGTTCAGCATATTCATTACACCAGTTTTGGTTTGCAGTTGTGCGACGATTGTTTGTATTTGTAATATTCCGGTTCCTGTTTTTCTTATTTGATAAATTGCTATTTTTTGTAGTAATTTTATCGCGAAATGAAGGACGGGAAAATACGCCGATTGACAAAAACCTGCCGGTTGGCCATGTTGTTTTTAACGGCTGTAATTTTAACTTCCTGCGGAAATAACCCTCAACAAACCGCGCCGCCGCCAACCAATACTTCCGTAAGTTATGGCGGAAATTACCATACAGCTTTAACCCTGACCGAAGATTTTGAGCAAGGCCACAAAGCAGCCTACGCAAGCGGAAATATTGTTTTTAAAACCGGCAATTGGCTTTTGCAGGATGCCCTGACCGGCAGCAGCGAGGCTGATTACAAAACCGGAAAGCAGTCCGTCCGCATCCGTAACAATGGCAAGATCAGTATGCTTTTTGATGTGGATGGTGCTTCAACCGTAACCGTTAAACATGCAGCTTATGGCGAAGACGGCGCTTCTGCCTGGGCTTTGTTTGTGGCTTCTTCCAACGATAAAACTTTTAAACAAGTTGGCGCAACCATCATCAGCAGCAACCATAATTTGCAAACGGCAACTTTCAATATCAATAAAACGGGCCGTATCCGGTTTGAAATCCGCAAACTTTCGGGCGGTAAAAACCGCATCAATTTGGATGATTTTACGATCAGTGGGACCGGGGACATTCAAAACGAAGGCGGCACTTCGGTAAGTACGGGCGATACAATTGTGGGCACAAAACCCAGCCCTACAGATTCTGTTGCCGCTGGCGATAACGATAATCTGCTGTTGGGAAACCCGAGCGGCGCCACGCACAGCCTCAGCAATTACAACAATTACCTCATCAACCAAAAATATTATACCGAAAGTTACAGCCGCGACCGCTGCGGGCCAAACTGGGTTTGCTGGCATTTGGGCGCAACGGATTTGGGAAGCGCCAGCCGTTCAAACGATTTTCGGCCGGATACCAAATTGCCCGCCGGTTGGTACGAAGCGCAGGATTACAGCTATCAGGGTTCGGGTTTTGATAAAGGCCACAATTGCCCTTCCGGCGACCGCACCAATACTTCGGATGCCAATTCTGCTACTTTTTTGCTGGACAACATTGTTCCGCAGGCACCGTATAACAACCAGCGCACCTGGGAGCATTTGGAAAGTTTTACGCGCGGCCAGGTGCAGCAAGGCAACGAGGTTTATATTATGATGGGCAGTTACGGCACGGGCGGGACGGGTTCAAAAGGTTATGCCGAAACGATTGACGAAGGCAGGATCAACGTACCGGCCCACATCTGGAAAGTGGTGGTGATCATCCCGAACGGCGACCAGGATTTAAAACGCATCAACAAAAACACAACGGTGATTGCGGTGGATACGCCGAACGACAACAGCATCAACCCAAACTGGATGCAGTACATTTGCACCGTGCGCGATATTGAAAAAAATACAGGCTACAATTTACTTTCCAATTTGCCAAAAGCTGTGCAGGATGCAATTGAGACCAGCCGTTATGCGGGAACGCCAAAATCAAAAAGGAGTTATGCTGATGACTGATGCTTCTTTTACCGGCATAAATTTAGTGTGCTAAAAGAAGTATGGATAAAAATCTACCGTAAACAAATATGCAAAACCGGAACAACCAAACGTTAAAACATATATTTCTAAATTGTGTATCTATATCAACTATTTCAAACAAAAAAAATGAATAAAATAAGCCGCTATACTAAAATTGTATTGCTTTCGATCTTGGTGCTTTTCGTGATGAATGGATGCAAGAAAAAGCATTCGCCAATGGCACAAGTCCTCTTCAAAAAATACCAAAACAAGGTTTACAACAACTTAGACCCGGAAGCTTTTTCGACAGTTTTCCAACAAATGCTGGTCGAGAAAAAATCCTTAATGACCAATCCTAAACTCATTTCTGCTTTTTACGAACAGCACAATTACGAGCCGGTGTTTGTGCTGCAGCATTTGCCAAAAGATGAGTTGCAGGTTATGGCCTCTTACTATCAAAAGGCAGGCGAACATGGTTTAGACCCGAAGCTTTTTCAATCAGACAGGATCAGCGAACTGCTTAAAAAAATAGGCGATAAAAACAGTATCAAAACTGTGGACGAAGCTTATCAAAACATGGCCGAACTGGAAATCCTCACTGCCAATTCATTGATCAATTACAGCAATGCCCTGCAGTTTGGCGTCATTAGCCCTAAAAAAATATATGCACGTTACTTTACCGAGACCAAACGCCCGGACATTTTGAGCATGACACACGTTTTAGAAGTGAATAATTTGAAAAGCTTTTTGGACAGTATCCAGCCTAAAAACCCGCAATATTTGGCTTTACAGAAAGCGTTGCAATCGGGCGAAACTGCGCCGGGGATGTCTAAAACAGAAACCGAAAGGATTTTGAAAGTAAACCTGGAGCGTTTGCGCTGGAAAAACAAACCGACGGAAGAACGTTATGTCATCGTGAACATTCCGGATTATCGTTTAAATGTAATGGACCATGATTCATCCGTTTTAAACATGAAAGTTTGTGTGGGCGAGGGAAGGAACAAAACCAACGAAGACAATGTGGCAGAGTACAGCGAAGACGACAAGGTGCGCGACGTGCCTTTTACGCGCGAAACGCCCCAACTGAACAGTGAAATCAACAGTGTGCAGGTAAACCCGATTTGGAATATCCCGCAAAGTATTGCCTCCAACGAGATCATCAAGGAAGCGGCCGAAGACCCGTATTACCTTTCCAACAAAAACATTGATGTTTACAAAGGCGGCAAAAAAGTGGAAGACCCGGAAACCATCAACTGGGCTTCTGTTTCGAAAGACAATTTGCCTTACACTTTTAAGCAGCAATCCGGCGGAGATAACTCTTTGGGCAAGATCAAGTTTTTGTTCCCTAACAAAAGCAGCGTTTATTTGCACGATACGCCTGCCCAGGCACCTTTTAAACAAGCCATGCGTGCCGTGAGCCACGGTTGTGTGCGTTTAGAAAAACCTTTGGATTTGGCGCATACGTTGTTTGGTGATGGCAGCCAGTTTGAGCAGATCAAAGAAGATATGCAGGAAACCGACCCAAAAGCAAGGAACCTTTCTTTGCCAAAAAAGGTTCCTGTTTATATCACGTATGTAACTTGCTGGGCCGAAAACGGAAAGCTGGTTTATCGCCCGGATGTTTACGGTTTGGATATTGTGCTGTACACGCACATTCAAAAAATGTTGTCGTAAAAGAAGTATCTGCTAAAGCATGGCCTGCAACGGGCCGTGCATAGCGGCTTCGGGGAAAAGATAGTTGGCCGCCAAATCCTGGTCTAAGTATTTAGAACTGTAGCGGTTGTCAGAGCCGTTGATATATAATACTGTTTTGTCTTTAATCAGGTTAATGATGGTCTGTGTCAGTTCGGGTGCAACTGCCGGGCAGCCAAAACTCCTGCCCAAACGGCCTAAGTTTTTGATCGTTTGCTCGCTTACATAATCAGCACCGTGGATCACGATGTCGCGCTGGCGGGCATTGGTATTAAAGTTTTCGTCCAAACCATCCAAACGCAAAGAGCGGCCGTGTTTTCCGTTATAAATCTCGCCTGTCAAATAAAAACCAAGGCTGCTTTGGTGCGAACTATCAATATTAGAAAATTGGTTTGGCAGATCGTCTCCGCTGCCTTGTCCGTGCGCAACCCAGGTATTTAACAGCAGTGATCCTGATTGCAGATCAATGATCCACATCCTTTTTACACAGCTTGATTTGGTAAAATCAACAATGGTGATGATGGAATTATGGTCGTTTAGACTGGTTGTGTTTTTCAGGTTGTAAAAACCGGTTACGGCCTTGGCAAAAACATCTTCGTTTAAACCGGCCGCATATAAATTTGCCGTCTGGTAAATTTTGCTAAGGTACGTTGAATACAAAAGTTCTTGTGGCGAAAGCGTGCTTTTTTGCCTGGCCCGGGCGAGGTTTGTTTGAGAAGAACGGGTAAAAGTTTTAAGGGTTGTACTGATAATGGTTACGGAAAGTGCTAATGAAAGTAAGATAGATTTTTTAAAAAAATTCTTATTCATAAATGGCTGTTTTCGATTTATATTGATTAAAAGGGGTTACGTAAAATTTCAGTAATAGGTTTGCTTTAGGTTGAATAATTGTAGCAAAAACTTTCCACTTGTCCTGATTTTGATAAAGAAAATGTAGTTGATAATAGACGAAATCTTTATTTTTTTATTGTGCTGAAAAACAAGTTTTTTTATTGGTTTTAGATATAAAAGTAATTAAACGCTTCAAATGATTGAATAGTATGAATTTGTTAATTACGGCCTGAAATTTGATATTTTACTGACACCAAACTATTAATCAATTTATCATTCAGCTAAAAAATTATGGCAACGAAAGACAAATCAAAATCCGAAGATGCAAAGACCTTGAAAGACCCAAAAGCTTCTAAAGAAGAAAAAAGCAAAGCCGGCAAAGACATGGCCAGCGGAAAAAAGAAAAAGTAATTTTCAACAGAAAAACCTTTCGCTCGAAGGGTTTTTCTGTTTTTTAGAAGTTTACCGATACAAACTTTACTGCCCTAAAAGAAGCATCAAAAAAACAAGGGCAGACCGATCAAAAGCTTTAAGGCAATTTTTATTATGGTGATATGCGATAAAATGTGTACTTTGGGCTTTATTTATTCCGAAACTAAAAACATAACTTATGGGATTTGACCAATATCACGAACCGGCACACGAACTGCCGGAACAAACCAGGACTTTTGCACGTATGATTGCCTCTTTGGGCGAAGAAGCCGAAGCCATCAACTGGTACGAACAACGCATTTCAGTTGAGAAAGACGAAAGTGCAAAAGCCATCATGCAAAACGCGCAAAAAGAAGAGTTTAAGCATTTTGGGATGGATTTAGAATTTCTGCTCCGGCAAAAACCACTTTGGCGCGAAACCCTTCAGGCAATTTTATTTAAGGAAGGAAGCATTACGGAGCTGGGCGAAAAAGGGGAAAAGGCTGCAGAATAGTTATTTTGGTTGGAGTTTTTTTTTGGTTGGGAAGTACAAATTTCAATTAGCAGGCACTGATTGGGCGATAACTGCTATAACTCGTTAGACAGCCGTTTCTGGGGTTTAATACTTGGAGACCACATAGTCGGCAAAGCTTTATTTATGTGAATGAGCTAGGAATGTTTCTCTATTGATGGTTCTTTTATGCACAAAATTTGTTGGAGCCGGTTGTTTACGGGGGATTGAGTAGCATTAGTTTTTAAATTGAAAGTTAAAAACTGGCTTTGTTGATTTTAATAGTAATTAGAGCAATATTTGCAGATATCAAGTATTATTAAGCTTTTCGTATCTATCAATAAACTCTTTATGATAGTTTCGGGCATCTGTAAGTAATTGATTAAAGGTTTTTACATATACTTTATCAATTCTCTGCATACTATCAATTTCATCCTTAGTTTTTCTATCATCAAAATCAATTTTGCCTCCTACAACATAAGCTATTACTCTGTTAGGAGAATAAACATTACTTTCGAGATGATCCTCAATAAAACTTCTATAGTCTTTAGCCTGATCAATATCTTTTTTTGTAATTAAATGTAAAGGTCTTTTAATTTCTATTATAAATCGATGGTTTGAGACAGAAGTGCATAGAAAATCTATACGTCGGTTTTTTTCCTCCAAATTTGTTTCAGGGTAATTTTCTTGCAAAATCTTGGCATATTGTAATTCATGTCTGAACATATTTATACGCGGATCAAGAATCCATGGAAATTTTTCAAAAAATGGATGTATTTGTTGTACCTCTTTTGCATTTTCTGTTATAAGTTTTTCAAATGTTTTTATGGTTTCTATTCTGCCTAAAGATAATTTATACATCTCTCGGGCCTCAATTAATTCCCATTCTTTAAATAAAGTTAAAATTCTTTCTGTAGATAGGTTTTCTACTTCATGAATTTCGTTAGCTATATCTTTAAATGATTGGAATTGAAAAGAGTCTTGAACAAATTTTACAAGTTCACTTGCCTTTGAAGTTTCTATGCCTTCACTCCCTATAATTGAATGTACAATTTTCTTAGCTAGTTTTTTTTCATGTGCTGGTAATTTGTTTGTCCAATCTTCAATAGAAATACCTGTGTCCTCTAAAAATTTATTTACTTTGTTTTCTTCTTTTAGTTTCTTTGTCTCGTTAAAAATGCCTTGTATTGTTTTAGTTAAATAAGCTCTTAAATCACGAGTTTCTGTTGTTTCCCAGTTTAGCGAACGTCTATTTGTAGATATAACGTCTTCATTAAAAAGATCAATAAAATCAACATTTAACCAACCTGTTATATAAGAATAACCGTGGCTTGTAGCTTTTATATCATAAAACTCATATTCGTTCACAAGCTTGTTCCTTGAAAATAATGATACTCCACGCATTTTAGAAGGTACAGTTTCCTCTGTAAGAACTATTTTCCCTGTAATAAGATCTTCACAATAGTAATCTTTTGGATATCTATCTATATGTAAAGGAAAATTCCAAGTATGAATAGGGTTTAAATTTTTATATCTTAATTCATTTTTAACTTCTATTTTATTTGATTCTATATTATGATAAACTAAAACATTAAAATCAGTCTCATCAAATACTTGAAAGCTTTTTGCTAATGTGTAAGCAATGTCATCTGGACTAAAAGAAGTTTTTCTATTTATATTATAAAGTGTAATTAATGTACCTTCTTCATCTGTTGTATTTTCATTCAATGTTACAATTTCCGGTTTGTAATTCTCATCGAAATCTTCTGTGTTTTTCAAAACAGACCAATCCAAGATAAACGTGTTTTTAATACTTGCGCTTACTGTCTCAACCTGTATTTTACTTGAAATGCCGAAAAAAGATAGTTTACCAATACCTTTTTTACCTATAACTAATCTTTTTTTATTTTTACTGTATTGCGAATGTGTGTCCTTTCTTCGATTTCTGCCTATTCTTAAAAATTGACTATTAATTTCTTCAAATGACATCCCATGTCCATCGTCCTTTATTTTTATTGACTTATTTTCATCATTGTCAAAAAGCCATATTTCAACATTTTTAGCTTCTGCATCATAAGAGTTTGAAACGATCTCTGCAATTACAGGAGGTAATGTTGAATACATTTTAACTCCCAAATGTTCAATTGTATTAGGGTCAAATCTCATTACTAATTCGTCAGAACAAGATTTTTTTTCTTCCGTCATTATAAGCTTTTTTGAAATTTTATAAATACTTCTGCTATTTTTTCGGATAAACAGGGGGGAACTGCATTTCCAATCATTTTGGCAATATTAACCAGTGAAGAAGCGTGAAAATTATAATTGATCGGAAATGATTGCAACGTTGCACCTTCTCTTAAAGAAATAGCCCGATCTTGTTCCGGATGTCCGTACCTACCATTGGATAAACTATTAAACTTTGTTGTAATTGTTGGTGCAACACCATTCCAAGACATTCTACCATAAACATCAGTATGGCCGCGATGATTTTTATGACAATCTAAATGAAGTTCTTCACTCCAGTCTTTTCTTGATCCGCCATCTTTAATTGTACTCTTTATTCTTTTTAGATTAATTTCTGTTAATCTGGCCGAAGTATGAATAAATGCAGTACGATCTTTATGGCCGGCAGAGATTTCGTTAAAAACTGCATAATCACCAATAGCATCTTTTACAGTTTTTTCTACAATCTTGTTTTCTATAGGAAAAGTTATTTCTTTGTTTACCCTGCTTGCAATCATTACATATCTTCTTCTGTTTTGAGGAACTCCGTAATATTTTGCATTAACTACTTTATCCTGGTAAGTGTAATTGTTGTCTTTTAAAAAAATCTTAAAATTACTTAAAGGACTTCCTTGTTTTGTTTCTAAACCCGGTACATTCTCAATCATGATGTACCCTGGTTTATAATAATTGATAAACAACTGAAAATCTTCTAATAGAAGTCTTGTTGTTGTAGATTTGGTTTTATCCGTGTTAATATTACTGTAATATTGACACGGGCTACATCCAACAAAAATTAAGTTGTCATCATTAATGCTGATGTTAAGTTTATCAGAAAGATAATTCAAAGAAAGGTTTGAAACATCTGCACATAAAAATTGAGAACCGGGATTATTTTCTTCATAAGTTTTTTTACAAGCAACATCAATATCAACTCCTGCTAAAACTTGAATACCTGCTTGTCTAAAACCGCATGTTACGCCACCTGCACCGCAGAAAAAATCTACTGCTTTTAATGGTTCAATATGTGATTTTTTTTCGACCACGTCTTTTATTGTTATTATAAGATTATTATTGTGTAAAAATATAAAATAGTAGATAGAATTTACGGATGCTTAGGAATAATGTTTATTAATAGTTTGTTTAAAGTTTTTTCGAAAACATTGCTTTTAAGCTCACATTCCCAGATTTTAATAACTTTCCATCCTAAATTAGAAAGTATTGTTTCGGCTTTCTGATCATTCTCTCCATTTTTACCAATTTTATCAGTCCACCATTCTGTTCTGGTTTTAGGTAAAGATGCTTTCTTACAGTTTTCATGTCCATGCCAAAAACAACCATGGATAAAAATAACAGTTTTATATTTAGGTAAAACAATATCAGGTTTGCCGGGAAGGTTTTTGACGTGCAAACGATAGCGAAACCCATTTTTGTGAAGAAATTTTCTCACAAGCATTTCAGGCTTAGTATCCTTACTTTTTACGCGAGACATGTTATAACTTCTGATTTCTTTAGAATGTATATCTGCCATAACTTATTTCACACTAAATCAATCTCACATTACTGTTTTTAATTAACTAAAAATAGTATCAGTGCAATTGCGAAACACCCAACTTCTCCGCCAACTCATTCAAATCCTTAACCACAGCATCCACCAAAGGAATACCATTTACTTTTCGGTTCAGTTCGGCTTCCAGTTCCGGTTCGCCGGGGATAATGACTTTTTGATTGGGCAATACTGTTTTTGCCGACTTAAAACGTGCAATCCAATTATCCAAATGGTGTTTAAATTCCTCAACCGGCCGGAAACCATCTACACGCATCGCGCCTAAAAAATGGCCGATGCCGGTTCCGACAGGATTTGGGTCTGGTTCGAGATAAGCCACAAAAGGCGGAACCCAAGGCCCGTAATTGGCGCCCGAAAGTACGGCAGAAAGTATATCAACCGTGGCACTCAAACCAAAACCTTTGTGGCTGCCGTGCTCGCGGTCGCTGCCCAAAGGCAACAAAGAACCGCCGGATTTTAAAGCGTGCGGATCAGTTGTAAAATCGCCGTTTTCATCCTGAATCCAGCCTTCCGGAACAGGTTTTCCGGCTCGTTGCGCAATTTCTAACTTGCCGTTTGCTGCAGCAGAAGTGGCCATATCTACAACTAAAGGCGGGTATTTCCTTGCGGGAAAAGCATAGCACATGGGATTGGTTCCCAACATGCGTTCGTTGGAAAAAGTTGGCGCAACCAGCGGACTTGCATTCGTCATGGCAAAACCAATCATGTCTTTTTCAACCGCCATCAAAGCATGGTAACCGGCAATACCGAAATGGTTGGAGTTACGCACCGAAACCCAGCCCGAACCATATTTTTCGGCCTTTGCTATCGCAACCTGCATGGCAAAAGGCGCAACCACCAAACCCAATCCGGCATCGCCATCCACGGTTGCGGTAGTTGGCGTTTCGTGTACGATACGGATATTTGGTTTTGGATTGATCCGGTTTTTCTCCCACAAACGCACATAACCGCTTAGCCGCGCCACACCGTGCGAATCAATTCCGCGAAGATCAGCTTTTACCAAAACATCAGCAGCCAATTGCGCGTGTTGCTGGCTGCAACCCATTTTCAGGAAAATATTTTCGGTGAAAGTTCGTAGCGATGCTTCTTTTATCAACATAAAATTGGTGTTAAGTTTTGTGCTTTGAAGTTCTGCGTTCTGTCATCCCAACGATAGGAGGGATCTTCTTTGAAACGAATATTTCCAATGCTTCTTTTATCGCCTAAAAATTGTTTTGTTGAAAGAAGATTTCTCTTTGCGGTCAAAATAACAAAAGCGTATAAATGACTGGATTGTTATTCCGTTAAAATTGTAAACTGAAAATCCAGCGGTTTAAAATGTTCAACCAACTGCTCAATAAATTCCGAACCTTGTTTCACATAAAACAAACCAAAGTTTTCATTGCGTTCCTGCAAACTTCCACCGGGAAACAATTCGTTTTTAACCTGATCAATTTGGTTTAAACGCGTTTCGTAATTGCGTTTTTCGGCTTTGATCAACTTTTTTTCGAGGTTAAAAACAGCATGTTCCAAACGTTTTTTTATGGCTTCGGTGGAAGGGCCTAAAGTTGGGTCAATCTTGGAATTTTGTGTTTTCATGCGGTCGAAAACCTGGCCCAGTTCCTGCCATTCCTGTTTCAATTGTAACTGGTTTTGACTGTTAGCTTTGATCCAATTTGTTTTTAAACTGTTTGTATCTTGAAAGAAATCAGTCAAAGTTAAACCCATTTTTTCAGTTTTTTCGGCTGCTCTTTTGCTCACCATTAAACCGGAATTTCGCAAGATGAGAATTGGAAAATCTACACCGTAAAAATCAAAATTGGATTTCAGTTCCAACCAGTAAACAATTTCTGCACCACCGCCAATGTAAGCGATGTTTGGCAAAATCACTTCCTGGTACAACGGCCGCATCACTACATTCGGACTAAACCTTTCCGGATAATTTGCGATTTCTGCTTTCAGTTCTTCTTCGGAAAATTCAATTTCCGTATTTAAAACTTTGTATTGATTGTCTTCAAAAACGATCCGTTCGCGTACTTCTTTTACCAGGTAAAAAAAGTTAATTTCTCGCGGGTTCACCTGGACGTGAACGCCAAGTTCCTGTAGCTTTTTATTGGTTTCGGAGATGTTTTTAAAGCTGTTTTGGTTGATAATATCTTGTTCGATTATCGGCGCAAATTCTTTTTTCAAACTTGCATCGTCCGCATCAACAATTACTAAACCAAACTTGCTGAATAAAGCATTTACCAAATAACGCGTTGCATCGGCCAGGTTTTCGTAGTTGGTGTAAGCTGTTTCTACGATTTTAGCCAGTTCATCGGCGTAACCTTCAATCCCCAAAACGCCTTTGTATTGGTTCAAAGCCTGACGGATTCCTTTCGTCGAAACCCTTCCGGTTGCACCCGAAACATCTTCGTTCCAGGCAATTTTTTTACTGGCAATTTGCGTGTGGTTGATCTCCGCAAAATCGTGGTCTTCGGAAGCCATCCAATAAACCGGCACAAAATTTTTATCGGGAAATTCGGCTTTTAAATCTTTAGCGAGATTAATGGCCGTAACAATTTTGAAAATAAAGTAAAGCGGGCCGGTAAAAATATTCAATTGGTGGCCGGTGGTAACGGTAAACGTATTTTCCTGGTTCAGCAAATCCAGGTTCGTCCGCGTTAAATCGGATACTTCTTTTACCGGCAATTTTTCGTATTGTGAATTTAAAACTTCTGTTAAGATGCTTCTTTTACCGGTGTTTTTTTTGTGTTGAAGCAGTTGCCGGAAGCCCTCCAAATCTGGCCGGAAACTGTAAAAAGGCTGTAACGCAATATCGTTTTCTAAGTAGCTGACAACGGTTGGGGAGAAGCTGCCGGTTGCTTTGTACTCGATATAACTTGCCTTCATGAATGTACAGCTAACGCTTCGGCAAGGCTTGCGGTTTGTTTAGGCTGAACAATTTTTCCATACAAATCGAAATCTTCGGCCGCATCTATTTTGACGTTTACAAAACTTCCTGGAACGGCATATTGTTCGCGCGCATCAACCAAAACTTCGTTGTCCACTTCCGGCGAATCAAATTCTGTCCGTCCCACTAAAAAATCGCCTTCAATTTTATCAATTAAAACTTTAAACGTTTCTCCTATTTTCTGGTAGTTTTTTTCGTGCGAAATTAATTGCTGCACTTCCATAATCGCTTCTGATCGTTCCTGTTTTACTGCTTCCAGAACATCATCCACTAAATCATAAGCATGTGTTTTTTCTTCGTGAGAATAAGTAAAACAGCCCAAACGGTCGAATTTCGTATCCATCACCCATTGCTGCATTTCTTCAAAATCCTGCTGCGTTTCGCCGGGATAACCGGTAATTAAGGTAGTACGCAATGCAATTTCCGGAACTTTATCACGAATTTGATTGACCAGATCAATTGTTTTTTGCTTCGTGATACCGCGGCGCATTGACCGAAGCATGTTATCAGAAATATGTTGCAAGGGCATATCCAGATACTTGCAAATGTTGCTGCGCTCGTTCATCACATCCAAAACTTCCATCGGGAAACCGGAAGGATAAGCATACTGCAAACGGATCCACTCGATGCCTTCCACGTCAGAAATTCTTCTTAAAAGTTCGTCTAAATTACGCTTTCCATACAAATCCAAACCGTAATAAGTCAAGTCTTGCGCAATCATGATCAGTTCTTTCGTTCCACTGGCAGCCAGTTTTTTTGCTTGTAAAACAAGCTCGTCTATCGGCGTAGAAACGTGTTTGCCGCGCATCAACGGAATGGCACAAAAGGAGCAGGGACGGTTGCAGCCTTCGGCAATTTTGAAATACGCAAAGTGCGAAGGCGTGGTCAATAAACGTTCGCCCAACAATTCATGCTTGTAATCTGCGCCAATGTTTTGCAGCAATTCGTGCAAATTATTGGTGCCAAAAAAAGCATCCACGTTGGTAATTTCAGCTTCCAGTTCGGGTTTGTAGCGTTCAGAAAGGCAACCGGTTACAATTACTTTTCCAACTTTGCCTTGTTCTTTCAGTTTGCTGTATTGCAGAATGGTATCAATGGATTCCTGCTTGGCATTGTCAATAAAACCGCAAGTATTGATGACGACAATATCATTGCGGCCAACTTTTTCACTTTCGTGCACCACGTCAAAAGCATTTCCTTTAAGTTGACCCATCAATATTTCAGAGTCATATATATTTTTGGAACAACCTAACGTGATAACGTTTATGCGTGGTTTAGTTGATTTTATTTGTTTGGATTTCACTGATTTTAATATGATTTCACCGATTTTTATAGATGATTACACTGATTGTAATATGATTTCATCGATTTAGCTCGTTTTACACCGACAATCTTTTAATCTCACAACTCGGATTCCCAAAGTTAATTAACAAGCCGGTTTTAATTTTACTCGCTTTTAAATATGACAGTAATTGAGCATGAAAGAGTTTTGGTAGGAAGCCTGTTACTGATTTCAATTCTACGATAACCTTATTTTCTATGAATAAATCACATCTAAATTTCCCGACTAATTGTTCTTGAAAATAAACGTTGAATTCTTTTTCTGCTTCAAAGTTTAAACCTTCAATTTTTAGTTGAACTTGTAATGATTTAGCATAAATTTTCTCCAAAAAACCCGGACCTAATGCACGATGTACTTCAAAACAGCAACCAATTATTTTTCCTGTGAGTACATCATTTTCCATTTTTATTTAGCAAGTAAAAATTAATGAAATCATCAATAAAAATCTGTGTAATCTTTTAAGAATCTGTGAAATCCTTAACTATTCTTAAACAAACTATCCACAAAAGCTTTCCGATCAAACAATTGCAACTGATCTTGTGCTTCACCAACCCCAATATATTTGACCGGGATTTTAAACTGGTCTGAAATCCCGATGACCACGCCGCCTTTTGCCGTGCCGTCTAATTTGGTTAAAGCCAATGCGTTTACATCAGTTGCCTGCGTAAATTGTTTGCATTGTTCGATGGCATTTTGTCCGGTCGAAGCATCCAAAACCAACAAAATCTCATGCGGTGCATTTGGGATAACTTTTTGCATCACGTTTTTGATTTTGGTCAGCTCGTTCATCAAACCAACTTTGTTATGCAAACGGCCTGCGGTATCAATAATCACCACATCATCACCATTGGAAACGGCAGATTTTACGGTATCATAAGCCACCGAAGCCGGATCAGAACCCATCGCCTGCGCCACTACCCGCACGCCAACCCGTTCTCCCCACAACTGGATCTGGGAAACAGCCGCCGCCCGAAAAGTATCTGCCGCACCAATCACCACTTTATTTCCGGCTAATTTTAACTTATAAGCCAGCTTGCCAATCGTAGTGGTTTTGCCCACGCCATTTACGCCAACCACCATAATCACATAAGGTTTGTGGTTGCCGTATTCAAAATTTCGGAAATCGTTGCTGTTGTTTTCGGCTAATAATTGCTGGATTTCCTCTTTTAAAATTCCGTTGAGTTCTGCTGTGCCTAAGTATTTATCTCGTGCCACACGCTCTTCAATCCGCTTGATGATTTTTAACGTGGTTGCAACGCCAACATCAGAAGTAACCAAGATCTCTTCCAAGTTATCCAAAACTTCTTCGTCAACGGTTGATTTTCCGGCAACAGCTTTGGTAATTTTAGAAAGAAAATTGTCTTTGGTTTTCTCCAGGCCTTTGTCCAGGTCCTGCTGTTCTACAACGGCGTTTTCTTTCTTTTTAAAAAAATCAAATAGTCCCATAGGCTTAATCCGAAAAAGCGATGCTTCTTTTACAGCATAAAATTAGGTATTCATAACAAAAAAAGCCCCTCCGGTAAATTCGGAACGGCTTTCTTATCCTGATATAAGAACTGGTTATTGGTTTGCAGCTTTTGCTACAGCAATTGCATCTTTAACGTGGTCGTTATGTGCAATAATTTCTTTAAAAGAATAAGCACCGGTTTTCGGCGATTTCACCATTGTAATCACTTTGGAATATTCTTTGCCTTTTCCGGTTTTCAGGGTTGCAACTACTTTCTTTGCCATGAGTTTTTTTTAAGTTAATGGATCATGGTTAATAGTTCATTGATGAAGCCACGTGCAGCTACCATCAACTATCAACTATCAACTATGTGCCTATTTAATTTCTTTATGTACCGTTACTTTTCTCAAAACCGGGTTAAATTTCTTCAGTTCCAGTCTTTCTGTTGTATTTCTTTTGTTCTTGGTGGTGATGTAACGGGACATGCCCGGCATTCCGCTGGTTTTATGCTCTGTACATTCTAAAATCACCTGAACTCGATTGCCTTTTTTTGCCATTGTATTTTAAGTTGATGGTTGATTGTTAATAGTTAATGGTTGAAACTGCAATGAACAGACAACTGTAACCAGCAACAAACAATTATTTAAATGTACCCTTTTTTTACAAATTTATTGATACAGGCGGAAATGCCGTTTTTGTTAATGGTTTTGATAGCCGAAGTGGAAACTTTTAGCGTAATCCATTTATCTTCTTCCGGGATGAAGAACTTTTTCAGTTTCAGGTTTGGGTGAAACTTGCGTTTGGTTTTAGCATTTGAGTTGGAAACGCTGAAGCCATTCATAGAAGTTTTACCGGTTAAATCGCAAATTCTAGACATGATGAAATGTTTTGTTATTTCTTCTCCTTCAAAAAGAGTTTGCAAATATCAGCATTCCGCTTAAAAAAAGCAACACTATTTTTAATTTTAGTTTTCACCAATTTTTAGGTGGTAAAAGAAGCATCGGGGTTTTTTGCCGCAATCTTTCAAATTAACTTCATCTGCCCAAAAACAAAGCTAAAATTTGTATTATTGTTCAACCAAAATCAACCTAAAACATTCTGATAATGAAAGAAATTAACGAACTCGTGCTTCGGGATTCTTCTGCCAATCCCGGCCCGCTTGGTTTATTTGCCTTTGGCACCACCACCGTTTTGCTCAACCTGCACAACGCCGGTTTTTTCGAACTTAACTCGATGATTTTGGCCATGGGGATTTTCTATGGCGGAACTGCGCAGGTAATTGCCGGGATTTTAGAATCAAAAAAGAACAATACTTTCGGCATGACGGCCTTTATTTCTTACGGTTTTTTCTGGCTCACGCTGGTCGGCCTGATCGTGATGCCGAAATTTGGCTGGGTTGCCGCCACTTCAAAACCTGCAATGGCAGCCTATTTAACCGTTTGGGGGATTTTTACCGCTTTGTTGTTTATCGGCACATTGCGCCTTAACCGGGCTTTGCAATTCGTTTTTGCCACGTTAACCATCTTGTTTTTTTTGCTGGCCGCAGGCGATGCAACCGGCAACGAAACCATCACCCATATTGCCGGTTACGAAGGTTTAATTTGCGGCGCTTCAGCGATTTACACGGGCACTGCGGTTTTGTTGAACGATGTTTACGGCCGTAATTTTTGGCCGGTTGGAACGGTAACCAATAATTATTGAGCGGTTAAGGGCCGGTTTAAAATTTGTTCCGCATATTCCCGATGCTTCTTTTATCGGCATAAATTTAGTGTGCTAAAAGAAGCATTGCGGATTTTTATGGCAGAATTTAAACAGCTTCAATCCTTCTCACAACAAAATTTTTAGATTTACACGCAACAAGAGCTAAACAATTTCTACCAAATGAACCTGCAAGTAAAATCCTTTGAAGAATACCAAGACGTTTATCAATACAGCATCAACGAACCGGAAAAGTTTTGGGCCGAAATTGCCGAGAATTTTTTATGGCGCAAAAAATGGGACACTGTTTTGGATTGGAATTTTACCGAACCTAAAATCAAATGGTTTGCCGGCGCGAAGTTGAACATCACCGAAAACTGTATTGACCGACATTTGGAAACTTTGGGCGACCAACCGGCCATCATTTGGGAACCAAACGATCCGGAAGAAGACCACCGCATTTTGACGTATAAACAGTTGCACCAAAAGGTTTGTCAGTTTTCGCACGTCCTTCAAAATAATGGCGTTAAAAAAGGCGACCGCATTTGTATCTACATGCCGATGGTGCCAGAACTGGCCATTGCGGTTTTGGCTTGTGCGCGTGTTGGCGCTATTCATTCGGTTGTTTTTGGCGGATTTTCGGCACAATCCATCGCCGACAGGATTATTGATGCCGAATGCAATTTGGTGATTACGGCGGATGGCGGTTTTCGGGGCAACAAAGAAACACCGCTAAAAACAGTAATTGACGATGCGCTGGTGCAATGCCGTTCGGTAAAAAAAGTAATTGTTTTAACCCGAAGCCGTACGCCGGTTTCGATGATCAAAGGCCGCGATGTTTGGTGGGAAGATGAAATCCGGAAAGTAGAAACCAGCGGGCAAACGGATTTTCCGGCCGTAGAAATGGATGCAGAAGATATGCTTTTCATCCTGTACACTTCCGGCTCAACCGGAAAACCCAAAGGCGTGGTGCATACTTGCGGCGGCTATATGGTTTATACCGGTTATACTTTTGCCAACGTTTTTCAGTACCAGCCTGGCGAAGTTCATTTTTGTACGGCCGATATTGGCTGGATCACCGGCCATTCGTACATTGTTTACGGCCCGCTTTCGCAAGGCGCAACCGCCTTGATGTTTGAAGGAATCCCGACCTGGCCAGATGCCGGCCGCTTTTGGGATATTGTTCAAAAGTTTAAAGTCAACATTTTATACACTGCGCCAACGGCCATCCGCTCGTTGATGAGTTTTGGTGAAGAGCCGTTAAAAGGCAAAGATTTAAGTTCGCTCACTAAATTAGGTTCGGTAGGAGAGCCGATTAACGAAGAAGCCTGGCATTGGTTTAATGATAAAATCGGACAAAACCGCTGCCCGATTGCCGATACTTGGTGGCAAACCGAAACCGGCGGCCTGATGATTTCGCCGATTACCGGCGTTACGCCTACCAAACCCGGTTACGCTACGTTGCCATTGCCGGGCGTGCAGCCGGTTTTGGTGGATGAAAACGGACAGGAAATTGAAGGCAACGGTGTCAGCGGAAATTTGTGCATTAAATTTCCGTGGCCGGGAATGTTGCGTACCACTTATGGCGACCATGAGCGCTGCCGAACCACATATTTTGCCACTTACCCAAACCGTTATTTTACAGGCGATGGTTGCCTGCGCGATGAAGACGGCTACTACAAAATCACTGGCCGTGTGGACGATGTGCTGAACGTTTCCGGCCATCGTATTGGTACTGCTGAAGTGGAAAACGCCATCAACATGCACACCGATGTGGTAGAATCAGCCGTGGTTGGTTACCCGCACGATATTAAAGGACAAGGCGTTTACGCTTTTGTCGTTTGCCCAACCATGCACGGCGATGAAAACCTCACCCGAAAAGATATCACGATGACGGTTTCGCGCATCATCGGTGCCATTGCCAAGCCCGATAAAATCCAGTTTGTAAGCGGTTTGCCCAAAACGCGTTCCGGTAAAATTATGCGCCGGATTTTAAGAAAAATTGCAGAAGGCGATACGGGGAATTTGGGCGATACCAGTACTTTGCTGGATCCAGCCGCGGTGGAAGAGATTAAGGCCGGTGCGTTGAACAAATAATATTGAGCCAGGATAAATAAACAAAAAGCTGGTATAAATGCTGTTCTTCAAAAATTTACAATGCTTCTTTTATCCCTGTAAATTCTGTTTCGGTACAAAAAGAACAACGGGCCAATGATTTTGATGTGGTAAAAGAAGCATGGAAAATATTCTGAACAAATTTTAAACCTGCCCAAAACCAAATGAAGCTGCTTATCGTAAAGAGCCTGGTAAAATACTTGGTTTAAATGGAGATTGATTATATTATTTTAGACAGTAATTCTGCAAGTGAATTAGAACTGTTATTGGGCGAAAAAGCTTTGGATGGTTATAAAGCCGTTTCTTTAAATTCATGTTTTGATCCTCACAAAGGAATAACCTACACGGCTTTAATGGTAAATTACGGTTTGAACGGCCAGTTGGAAGATACAATGGCCCATATTTTAGAAAAGTTAGATACTATCAGTATGTCTTTATTATTGATCGAAACCAATACCGGTGATAACTTGGGTTGAGCATAATAGTAAGGGGTTTTATGCTGATTGTAAGATCATTAACCATAAAATGATCAAGGAAAATTTTTAAAATAGGGGAAATTTAAGAAATTATTTAGGCTTTAAATTTTCTTAAAACTGATCCTGATTTTCCTTCAAACAAAAAAACTAAAATATATTTTGCAGAAATAAATTGCACTCCTATATTTGCAGTCCCAAACGCAAGGGAGATTAGCTCAGCTGGTTCAGAGCATCCCGGTTAACAGACCGGGAGGGCCACGGCAGGGTTTACAAAAATAGGGAGATTAGCTCAGCTGGTTCAGAGCATCCCGGTTTACGGATCGGGAGGGCCACGACAGGGTTTACAAAAATAGAGAGATTAGCTCAGCTGGTTCAGAGCATCCCGGTTTATGGACCGGGAGGGCCACGGCAGGGTTTACAAAAATAGGGAGATTAGCTCAGCTGGTTCAGAGCATCCCGGTTTACGGACCGGGAGGGCCACGGCAGGGTTTACAAAAATAGGGAGATTAGCTCAGCTGGTTCAGAGCATCTGCCTTACAAGCAGAGGGTCACTGGTTCGAACCCAGTATCTCCCACAAAGGCATCCAAACGGATGCCTTTTTTAATTTATGTTTTTTACATACATCCTGTATTCCCCTACGTTGGATAAATATTATATTGGCTCGACCGCTGGCCTTGATGAACGTATTAAAAAACACAACACCAACCACAAAGGCTTTACGGGACGGGCAGGGGACTGGGGCTTGAAATGGAAAGAAGAAAATGCCTCGAAAAGCGGTGCAAACATCCGGGAACGTCAAATAAAAAGCTGGAAAAGCAGGAAAATGATAGAGAAACTTATTATTGAAGGTTAGCTTAACTGGTTCAGGGCATCCCGGTTTTGCACCGGGAGGGTCACTGGTTCGAACCCAGTATCTCCCACCAAGGCCGACGATACATTGTCGGCCTTTTGTATTTCAGGATGTTTTAGTTCTGTATCTTAATTTGTGCTGAGT
Organism: Mucilaginibacter sp.; assembly: GCF_041088075.1. Lineage (GTDB taxonomy): Bacteria > Bacteroidota > Bacteroidia > Sphingobacteriales > Sphingobacteriaceae > Mucilaginibacter_A. The sequence goes on from NZ_JBGCVY010000042.1 coordinate 46,784, forward strand.
TTTGACCTAACAGAAGGAATTCAACACAAAACCCGAAGCTTTAGCAGGAAAAACTTGAAACAACTCCGATACATTAGAATGCTTCTTTTACCACCTAAAAATTGGCAAGTATCAATTTTGCTCCAATCAATCCAACCACCAATTTTTATAGCCTAAAAGAAGCATAAGTTTTTCTTGTGCCGAGGAAAAGGCATACCTGTTAATTTAAAATTTCTGGCAGGTTGGCGTAGTTTGATCCGTAATGGTCTGCAAGGGCAGGAGAATATTTCCCCTGGTAATCATATAAATAAGTTTCGATCCCAAGTTCCCGGGCATCGGCTATTTCTACTTCCGGGTTATCGCCTATCACCAGCACTTCGCCGGGCGAGAAATGATACTTTTGTAAAATCTGCAAAAACACGTCCTTTTTGCTCAGATCAGACTTTGCCGGGTCGGGTATATAAATCTCCTTAAAATCATTTTTGATGCCCAGAAGCTTTATTTTGCTTTTCTGAAAATCGGTATAGCCCGCCGTTACCAAAAACTTTTCTATCGGTAAATCTTTGGCAATCTGGTAATCTTCAAATGCCTTGATCGGGATATTACAGGTCATCTTTACCGACAGCTTCATGCCTTCTTCCTTAAGCTCCTTATTGAATTTATAGCGGTCTGCAACTTTATGAAACGGCGTGGTCAATAAATCTTCCTTTACTTGCTGGTAAACCTCGCTGCTTAATTGTGGTTTAAGCAAATCGAACAAAGGGGCGAACATTTCGTCAGCATAAGGCTTAATGGGATAGATGGTGTCATCAAGATCGAAAATCAATGCTTTTTTTGTCATGGTAAAATGTTAGCAATCTACAAGGCTACTTTGTTTTTGAAAAAATATCCACAAAAATTTAAGCTTTTTTATTGGCTCTTTGTCCTGATGAAAATAAACTTGTTTAAACTTTTATTATTCATTACACCGTTCATGTACAGATATTTATTAAAGGACACACCCCTGGCCCCTCTCGAGAGGGGAACCTGCAAACGACGCCTTTCCAAACGTTGGAAAGATAGCAAGCCATGCTTCACCTCTCGAGAGGGGCCAGGGGTGTGTCCTTTATTTTTATGCCCTAAAAGAAGCATTCAGAATTAAGTTTAAACAACTTCAATAGTAAAATGGCAATATGGCTTTGAGGCTTTTTTTTGTTTCGGGGAAAACTAAATTTCCTCAATTCACAAAAACGCCGTCTTCAAATAAGTTGACAAACTTTTGGATGCACTTTTTACGGATGGCCAAAGGCAAGTCTGAATTTTTTAAAAAAGCGAAATAAGCCTTTCCGCATTCTACCTCAAACTTGTAATGGTTTTTTAGCCGGTCGCGGATGTCATCAGGTTCAATCGGTTCGCGGGAAAGAAAAAAGATGATGAACTGAAAATCAATATTGTCCAGTTCAATTAAAAACTCCCGGGTTTTTTCTGCTAAAGTTTCCATCAGGTCAAGGTTTGAAAGCATATGTTTTCAAACCTTGTTCCAAAAGAAACCCCTGTATTTAAACCGGTAAACAGGGAAGCGGTTGCCCAAATTTGGGTTTACACCAGGCAATTTTATTCCCGATGTGGGTATTTAAACTGGTGTTATTAAATTTAGGCAGGTAAAAACAGCATCTCATTTTATTGCTGATTAATAGAAATACTGTTTTTATCCCCCAAAATTATTTATCGCCTTCGCTGGGTTCTGCACCTTGATGCAAATCCGGATAAGCCGCACGGCCGCCTTCGTCCACATTCTTTTTAAAACCGTCAAGCTGGTCGGTTTCGTGCGCGCCGTCTATGATGGTTTGCCCGTCTTTGTTGGTCTGCTGCAGGCCTTCGTCTTCCGAGTACGGGTTGTTAACCTGTACTTCCGGCAAATCTTTTTTCTGTTCCATGATTGATGCTTTTTCATTGCTAACAGCAAATTGTTTCAATTGTTAGCCGGAGAAACAGATTTACCGCAGCAATTGACCAAACATAAACCGGACACCAAATTTATGCCGGTAAAAGAAGCATGGCAGTTTCAAAATAAACCTTGCTGGGAAAAGATTCTACGCTGCCACCACCAAATGGGGCTGTTTCTCCCTGTTTTGCTGTTGTTTCAAGTTGAAAATAGCAAATCCGGCTATAAATTTTTGTTGGAACGAGACTTGTAAAAAGCTTTGTACATCAAAACTTAAAACTTGAACCCATGAAAAAATTAATACTGCTTGCCGCATTTGGTTTTGCCTTAACCTGCTCTGTTTCATCCTGCTCCAGCAGCCGCAATTTTGCCAGAACATCTACCATGCGCTTTCATAATTAAGGCCGGTAAAAACAGTACCGCCCCAATTTAAGCTTTGTGGTTTTTTACAGGATGGCTATCAAACCTGTCCATCCGGTTTGATGGCTGGCGCCTAAACCTTTGCCCGTATCGCCATGAAAATATTCGTGAAAAAGGATATAATCTTTAAAGTTTGGGTCGAGGTTTAGCTTTTCATTCCCGCCAAAAACAGGCCGTTCGTCGCGATCGTTCTTTAAAAAAATACTTTTTAAACGATAACTTAAAGCCTGTGCAATTTCTGCAAGCGAACTGTATTTGCCCGAGTTGGTTGGATATTCTACCTTAAAATCATCGGTATAATACTCCTGAAAACTGTGTAGAGACTGGATAATGAGATAGTTGACCGGCATCCAGATGGGCCCGCGCCAGTTGCTGTTGCCCCCAAACATGGCTGTATCGCTTTCGCCCGGGGTGTAGGCCACTTCGTAGTCCCTTCCGTTTAAAAGGTAATGGTACGGATGCTCCTGGTATTCTTTGGAAATAGATCGGATGCCATAATCTGATAAAAATTCTTCCGGGTTAAGCATCCGGCGCAACAAAAGCTTCATCCGGTGGCCGCGCAGCAGCGAAAACAAATGCTGCTCGTTGCCTTTGGTATCTTTCCAATAGCTTACCAAACGCACCAAATCCGGCCGCTGGTTCATAAAATCGTCTAACTGTTTTTTTAAACGCGGCAGGTTGTTCCATTTGTTTTCATCAAACACAATTACGGCAAACATGGGTATCAAACCTACCACAGTACGTAGGCGTACGCGGTCGCTTTCGCCATCAGGTTTGCGGAACAAATCGTAATAAAAGCCGTCCTGGTCGTCCCATAAGCCCAAAGAATTTTCGCCCATGTAAGCAATTGAGCCGGCGATGTACAAAAAGTGTTCGGAAAATTTGATGGCCATGTTTTCATAAACCGAGTTGTACATGGCCAGTTCAATGCTGATCTGCATCATGTTCAGCGCATACATGGCCATCCAACTGGAGCCATCGGCCTGCTCCAAAAAACCACCACCGGGAATTGGCGCACTGCGGTTAAAAACACCAATATTGTCCAAACCTAAAAAACCGCCTTCAAAAATATTATTGCCTTCGCTGTCTTTCTGGTTTACCCACCAGGTAAAATTGAGCAGCAGCTTTTGAAACACACCTTCTAAAAATGCGACGTCTTCTTTTTTATTCAGTTCTTTGTCTAATTGATAGATCTGCCAGGCCGCCATGGCATGTACTGGCGGGTTAACATCGCTAAAATCCCATTCGTATGCAGGCAATTGGCCATTGGGATGAATGTAGTGCGCGCTGACCAGCAGGATAAGCTGGCGTTTTGCAAAATCAGGGTCAATTTTTGCAAAAGTAAGGCAATGGAAAGCCATGTCCCAGGCGGCAAACCATGGGTATTCCCATTTATCTGGCATGGATAAAATCTGCTCTGCCAAAAAATGTTTCCAGTTGTGGTTGCGGCCGCTCAAACGGCTTTTCGGCGGGGGCGGCTGTCCGGGGTCTCCTTTCAGCCATAAATCAACGTCGTAAAAGTAGTATTGCTTGTTCCACAGCATGCCGGCAAAAGCCTGGCGCTGCACCAAGTTTTCATCTGCGCTGGCACCGGTTTTTTGTTTTTCGGCATAAAAATCATTTGCTTCTTTGATGCGGTTATTTACAATCGTATCGAAATCATCAAAAGGGTCAGGCTGATGATTTGCAGACAGCCTTAGCCTCACCTGCACATTTCCTTCCGCCGGAACCGTTAACCGGAACCACGCTGCTGCTTTTGTGCCTTCTTTTTGCGGGTTTACTGCTGCCGGGTTGTTTTTTACCACACGTTCGTGGATGCCGTCTTTTACAAAAGCCGTTAGGTTTGCCGATTGATAAAGCCGCTCGTTGTTGGTTTCGTTTTCGGTAAACAAAAATTCTGCATCGCCATCCACATGGCAATAATAACTGCCTAAAGCTTCGTCTTGCAGCAGCAAAGTGTTTTTATCCTGATGCGTAATATTAGGTTTGGCGGATGCCGGGTCCCAGCTCCAAGTATTTCGAAACCAAAGCTGCGGCAGCAAATGCAGTTGGGCCTGCTGGTTGCCGCGGTTGTGGACGGTATATTGGATCAAAATATCATCTTCCGCATTTTTGATGTATTCAATAAAAACATCAAAATAACGGTTTTGGTCAAACAGGCCGGTATCAAGCAGTTCAAACTCCGGGTCCAGCTTTCCACGTTTGCCATTTTCCCCGATCAGCCATTCGTATGGATAAGTTTCCTGTACGTATTTGTACAGCATTTTTTGGTAACTGTGCGTGGGCGTGCTGTCCAAATAGTAATACAGCTCTTTTACATCCTCGCCATGGTTGCCTTCGCTGTTGGTCAGCCCGAAAAGCCGTTCCTTTAAGATTGCGTCTTTCCCGTTCCACAAACCCAGGCCTAAACAAAGCAGTTGTTTGTCGTCGCTAAAACCGCCGATGCCTTCTTCGCCCCAGCGATAAGCTTTGCTGCGGGCCATATCGTGGGTGATGTAGTTCCAGGCATCGCCGTTGGCGCTATAATCTTCGCGCACGGTTCCCCATTGCCTTTCTGATAAATACGGGCCCCATTTAAGCCAGTTGTTTTTTCCGGAGTAATGGTCGTTCAGGCGGGATTGTTCGGCAGTAATATCCATTTGGGTTTAAGTAAGGCCGTGAAGATAATGTTTTGCCAGCCAATACCGGTTTTTGAAAAGGTTGAAAAACGGATGCTTCTTTTATCGGGTAAAAATTGGTGTTGATATTTTTGTCATGCCGAAATTTTTTCGGCATCCCATCAGAAAGGTTACAACCGTGGAAGAAGAATTCTGAAATAAATTCAGGATGACTAAAGCCAATGCTTCTTTTACCACCTAAAAATTGGTGTGTTTTTGTCATGCCGAAATCTTTTCGGCATCCCATCAGAAAGGTTAAAACCATAGAAGAGGGATCCTGAAAAAAATTTCAGGATGACTAACGGCAATGCTTCTTTTATCGGGTAAAAATTGGTGTTGATGTTTTTTGTCATACCGAAATCTTTTCGGCATCCCATCAGAAAGGCTACAATCCTGGAAGAGGGATCCTGAAATAAATTCAGGATGACTAACGCCAATGCTTCTTTTATCGGGTAAAAATTGGTGTTGATATTTTTGTCATGCCGAAATTTTTTCGGCATCCCATCAGAAAGGTTACAACCGTGGAAGAAGAATTCTGAAATAAATTCAGGATGACTAAAGCCAATGCTTCTTTTATCGCCTAAAAATTGGTGTGTTTTTGTCATGCCGAAATCTTTTCGGCATCCCACAAGCAAGGTTACAATCCTGGAAGAGGGATCCTGAAACAAGTTCAGGATGACTAACGGCAATGCTTCTTTTACCACCTAAAAATTGGTGTTGATGAAAAAATAAAAATGCGAGATTTGATTTTCAGTCGATAAAAGAAGTATGGAAACCGAGAGATTCCGAAAAAAACACCGATAAAAACAGCATCACCCATAGCTCAAGCGCGGAGCCTTTAGCCCAAAAACTTCATGTAACGCCCTTTTGGCCGCATAATAGCCGCACATGCCATGCACGCCGCCACCCGGCGGCGTGGAAGAAGAGCAGATGTAAAGCCCTTTGTCCGAGGTTTGATACGGCGACCAGCGCAAAGCCGGGCGCGTGAACAATTGCCTGATATCCAGGGTGCCGCCGTTGATATCGCCGCCGATATAATTTGCGTTGTACGCTTCCATCTGCTCGGTGTTCATAGTGAATTTTGCCAAAATCCGTTCCCGGAAACCTGGCGCAAAGCGTTCTACCTGTTTTTCGATGATTTCCGTCATGTCGGTTTTGCTGCCGTTGGGCACGTGGCAATACGCCCAGGCCGTGTGTTTTCCCTCGGGCGCGCGGCTGGCATCAAAAAGGCTTTGTTGGGCAAGCAGCACAAAAGGTTTTTCGGCTTGTTTCCCTTCCGAGGTTTGTTTTTCGCCGACGGCAATTTCCTCCAGCGTGTTTCCCAAATGGATGGTCCCGGCCTGTAAACATTCATTAGCGGTGAACGGAATCGGACTATCTAAAGCCCAGTCAATTTTAAAAACGCCCATGCCGTAGCGGTATTTTTCGAGCTGCCATTTGTAGATAGACGAAAACCGGTGGCCGGCAATCTGCAGCAGTTGCCGCGGAGTAACATCAAACAAAACCGCTTTGGAAGAAGGCAATTGTGCCAATGATTTTACCTCAAAACCGGTCTCAATTTTCCCGCCCAGCGAAACAAAATAAGCGGCCAGCGCATCCGCAATTTTGTAGGACCCACCTTTGGGCAGCGGCCATCCGCCCAAATGCCCGTTAGCCAGCAAAACCAGCGCGATGGCCGAAGTTGCCAGGTTGGACAGGGGCTGGATTCCATGCGCCGCCATCCCTGCCCAAAGCCCGCGTGCTTCTTTTGTCCGTAGTTTTTTGGCGGTTTGCAAAGCAGAAGGCAGGGCATCCAAACCAAAACGGGCAAATTTAAAAGGGTTTTTGGGGAAGTGGAGCGGGCCCAACAGGTCGGGCGCCAAACCAGGCCAGTTTTTTGCCAAAGGTTTGACGAGTTTGAGGTATGCTTTGCAGTCAGTGCCCAGCTTAATGCCCGTTTGCTCCGGCGTGCCAAACAAAGCGGCGGCCGTTCCATCGTCAAAAGGGTGCGCTGCCGCAATTGGCGGGTTGATGTATTCCAAACCAAAATCGGCCAAAGGCAAAGTTTTAAAAAAAGGCGAGGCCAAAGCAAGCGGATGGATGGCCGAACAAATATCGTGTGTAAAACCTGGCAAAGTAACCTCGGCCGAACGCAAACCGCCGCCAATTTGGCCTTTTGCTTCTGCCAAAAGTACCGAAAGCCCTTGCTGCTGCATCGTAATTGCGGCCGCCAAACCGTTCGGCCCCGAGCCAACTACAATGGCATCAAAATCAGTTTTGTTGCTTAAACCCATTTGCTTTTTTTAACACTGTTTTTTCTGGTTCCTGTTTGTATGCAAAACAAAGTCCGGTTATTTTTTATAAAGAAATTGTTACAATTGGCAAAAAAAGATCAACAGGAATAGCAAACAAGGGTTTTGAATAAAATTTTTACCGGCACAAATTTTTTAACTTTTACAACCACAGCAACTTACGGATTTATATTTTTAACCGGTTTTATTTATACGATAAAATTGAAATCCGTAAAAAAACACTTTCGGTTTACTGCCGTAATTACGAAGTTTGGAGCAGCAGAAACAGGCAAGGCATACTTCTTTTACCCTATAAAAATTGGGGTGGTTGAAGCGGTAAAACGGATTGAAAATGCCAATTTTTGCTTCCCAAAAAAATAAAAAACAATGAAACCAGGAGATAAAGTAATTTGCATCAATGCCACGATTGACCCGGACAAATCCGAAGAGATCCGCAAAGATTTTGAGATTTGGGTTACGAAAGATAAGGAATATACCATCCGCGAGATTTTGGACAACAACGGGATTGTGCCCGGCGTTTTGCTGGACGAAGTGCACAATTTGCCCAAATATTTTAAACTGTTGAACCGTTTCCAGGAGCCAGCTTTTGCACTTTGGCGTTTTAGAAAATTGAGTTATGCCACCCAAACAGAAGCGGTGGAAGAGGAACACGAACTGGTAGAAGTGGGCACAGGCACAAAAAAACAAACTGAAAAAGAGAAAGGCACAGGCCGTTAAGGTTTAGGTTGATGCTTCTTTTAGCACTACTTTTTTGGTTTGATCAAGCCTTCCGTTAGGTTTTTCCATTGGTGGTTGGACAAGCCCAAGATAGAACCTACGGCAACAACGGCATGGCGAAGCTTGTCCCACAAACCCGAAGTTTGCGTGTTTGGCACCTCGTTTCGGCCATGCACTTCGGCACTTACCGTGTTGCCTTTTCGCTTCACCACAAACGTACTGGTGGCTTCATCGGTATAAAAATGAGCGGTTTCCGGTTTTGGGTTTTGAGGATCGGAAGTTGGACGGACACGGATGGAAATGATCTCGATATCTGCGTTTTCATCCTGTTCGTCCTGGATGTTTTCTACCTCAACCCAATCGTCGCCGTTGCCGCTGTCTGGCCCGGGCGCAGGCAAACTGATGCGGAAACGGTCGCCTTTTTGCACCGGCCGGTCAACTTCCTGTCCGCTGCTGTCCGTCAATTGAAAGGAAGACGAAAAACCGTTTGCAATTTCTCCCCAATGTGAAACATTCAACAACCTTTTTTTGGCCGAAGCAAAAAGCTGTTGCGCTTCTTCGCGGTTGTTCAGCGTGGCTTCGTGCTGCGTATCTACCTGGTTGCCGGTTTGCTGTTGCGGAATGTTTTTATCTTCGATAGACATAAAATAGGTTTTAGTTTCAACACCAAATGATGCAGCCGGTTTTAGGTTTGTGGCAGAGGCGATGCTTCTTTTATCCACCTAAAATTGTTGTCCGGTTTACCTCAATCAATCATTGCTTCTTTCTGCGGATCGGCAAGATAGGCAAACATGAGCTCGATTTGACTTGGAAGCACGCGGTCTTCCGACAATTCCGGAATGGCATTTTGATCAAAAAAGCTGACATCTAAAATATCAAAAGCTTTTGTTTTTTCGCCGTTGATAATTTCGCATTGGATAAAAATTTTATAAACGTAATCCGGTTGCGGCGGGTGCGGATGGCAGCGTTTATCCAAAACAGCCAGCAATTTTACAGGTTTTACGTTGAAGCCTGTTTCCTCCAATGCTTCTTTTACCGCTATTTCTTTCGGCGAAAAGCCAATATCCGCCCAGCCGCCGGGCAACGACCATTTGCCATCGGCCTTTTCGCGCACCAGCAAAAGCTGTTTTTGATCGTTAAAAATTACGGCCCGAATATCAACTTTCGGCGTAATGTATTCTTTTTTTGTGCTGAAATAGGCCGAAATTTCTGCCAACGGCTGCCCGGAAAGTTGTTGCATCAGTTCTAAACTCATCTGTTCCAGTTCCTGATAACGCTCCAAATCGTACGCATTATTCGCATACGTTAAACCCAAATGCGCCATGGCTTTTAACCGTTTGGCATAATCTAAAATGGATGGAGTCATGGCTTGATTTTTTGCGGATAAATATACAGTGTTGCGGTTTAAGTGATGCTTCTTTTATCGGCATAAAATTGGTAATAAATTAAAATTCTGAAAATGCGTTTTGTAGCAGCAAACAGATCAGTACTTTTAAAAAATGGATCCAGCAATTACAATTCCCGTATTATCAGCCGAAGAACTACGCGTTTTGGGCGCTTTGATGGAGAAAAGCAAAACCACGCCCGATTATTATCCGATGACTTTGAACAGTTTGACCATCGCCTGCAACCAAAAATCTTCGAGAAAACCGGTGGTGGATTATGATGAAGGAACGGTGGTGGAAGCTTTAAATTCGCTCAAGAAAAAAGGACTGATTTCTACCGCAACCGGCGGTTCGATACGAGCCATAAAGTACAAACACAATTTTGCCATTGTTTTTCCGGTTGTCCCGGCCGAGCTTGCTGTGATTTGTTTGTTGATTTTACGCGGAGCGTTAACGCCGGGCGAAATCAACAGCAATTCGGGCCGTTTGTATGAGTTTGAATCGTTGGAGGAAGTGCAAACCGTTTTAGAAAAACTCGCCCGACCCGAAATGCAGTTTGTGCAGCAATTGCCGCGCCGAATGGGGCAAAAAGAAGTGCGTTACGCCCATTTATTAGGCGGCGAAGTGGTGTTGGAGGAAGAAGAACTGCCCCAAGAATTTGCACGTCGCTCGGTTAGCGACCTGGAAGCGCGCGTTTCCCAGTTGGAGCAGGATTATTTGGTGCTAAAAGAAGCATTTGATAAACTGATGAAGGAGTTGATGGGGTGAAAGGGTTAAGTTATTTTTTACTTTGATAAACTTCCTGTAAAACGTATATTTGATACCATGGCAACCATAACTATACATCCGGCAACTTCTGATCAGGAGACCGCTATCCGTATTTTTTTAGATGCTTTGCATGTAGAATACAAAAGCGAGGAGATAGATGATACCGAGTATTTGTTGTTTTCATCTGCAAATGCAGACCATTTAAAAAAGTCTATCGCGCAAAGTAAAAACGGCGAAGTAACAAAGCTGAACTTGGATGATATATGCAAACCGTAAATTTTACGGCAGCAGCTTTAACTGATTTAGCTTATTGGCGATGGTAACTGAATTCTTCCTCTTCAAAACCAAAACTTCATTTCATTAATTTTAGGTTGAAGAAAACCCATGATTGTAAACTACACCGAAACTGGCTGGGAAATTATCCTGCAACGTGCGCACGGCAATGTAGCCGCACAAATTGCCGCGAATTGGAAAAAACAGGAACGGCCGGAACGCTGGACAGAAACACTTTTGGCCATTGGCGAACACGATGATGCGCAAACCGAAATGGAACAGGATGATTTGGTAACCGAAAACGGCGGGCCGGTGAACTTTAAAATGAAAACTTTCGAGTTGGCGCATTGTCGGCAAATGATAGATTTTAGTTTGAGCAAAAGCCGTTATATCGCGCTGCTAACATCCATGCACATCAATTTTTTGCATGTAAAAGAAGCACAGCAAAATCCTGAAGCCAAAGCGTTTTTGGCGGAACAGGAAACGCTGCGGGCCGAATGGCGAAAAGCGTTAAACATTACTTTGGAAGAAGCCGAAAAAACCTACGCTTTGCTGGAATGGGCAAATGCTTTTTCGTTGCTGGTTTGCCAGCGACAATATCAGCCGGAGCAAAGGGGCGTGGAAATCGGCAGCGGCCCGCATCAGCAAGCGCATCAGTTGATCCGGTTGAATGAAAAAACGCTGACCGTAAAACCCTGGCCTTTTGAGGAAGAGCAATTTACGGTTCGGTACGATTCGCGTTTATTACTGCAATTAAATTTTGCAGATAGCGAAGCGCTTAAACAAAGTTTGCTGGCTGCGGAAGTGCAGGAAAATGTTTGGGTGATCAGGAAGGAAAAAGAATAAATGTGTTAAGCGTTTATTTCCTGGCCTTTTTTCCGCATCAACTTTACCTGCACTTTTGCCCGGTTGTTTTTCGCGTGCCACAGATTATAGTTTTGCTGCATATCCAACCAAAGTTCGGGCGTTGTGTTCAAAGCTTCCGCCAAACGCAAAGCCATTTCTGCGTGGATACTGGTTTTTGCATTGATAATTAAAGATAAAGTGTTTCTGGAAACGCACAGGTTTGCAGCGGCTTGTGTAATAGATATTTCTAAAGGATCCAAGTACAAACCTTTTAATACTTCTCCCGGATGGGCTGGTGGCATTCCTTGTTTTAGCATCTTTGTTTTAACTTAATGGTAATCTACATAATCAATATCAACCACGTTTTCTTTAACAAAACGAAATACAATGCGATAATTTCCCGAAACTTTTACTGCCCAGAAACCTGCCAGTTCGCCTTTTAAACTGTGCAGGCCAGAACCAGGAAAATTAACGTCTTCTGTTTGTTTGGCATTGTGTAACAACGTTAAAATTAATCTAATTTTTACAATTTGGGCAGCAGGAAGTTTAGAAGGATCAGCTTTTTCCCAAAATAACCTTAATCCTTTATGCCTGATGCTTTCAATCATAAATCAAATTAGTTTAAAGTAGAAAAAATAATGCTACCAAAGCCGCAACAACCGTATTTAAAAAGTTGACCGCATTGTTGCTCAAATAACCTTTTCGTTCTAAAGTAGCACCGAGGACGGAATCTGCCAAGTTTCCAATCGTTCCGGCAATGATAATCCACCAGAAATTTAAATTCCAACCAAAACTTAGCGCATAAACTGTAGCGATAATTACGCTTGCCATCAAACCAAAAAACGTTCCTTCCAAACTGATTACACCGTCCAAACCGCGCTGGTCTGGCTTGCAACTGACAATGTTGTAAAAGTGTTTTCCGTAAACCGTTCCCAACTCCGAAGAAACGGTATCGGCAGCGGCAGAAGCCAAACTTGCGGCCATCATCAACCTAAACACATCAATTTTTAGTGGGTAAAAGAAGCATAGCAAGCCCATCAATCCGGCCATGCCTACATTGGCCAAAACTTGCGGGGCTTTGCGTTGGCCTTGGTTTTTCTCGGCAATGCCCAATGCTTCTTTTACGGCATGTTTTTGTGCGGTTGATACGGCAGCCATCAAAAAAAGTACGGCTGCCATTAAAATACCAAAATATCCTGCGCCGATGTACAAACAAACGCCTAAAAAAGCAGCAGTTAAAGCAGCGGGAAAGGTGAGTTTATGAGATTTAACGCTGAGGGCAACGCCGGTTAAAAGGATAATCGGCAAAAAATAATCAGCAGTTTGCATAAAGCAAAGGTAAGTTTTTGGTTAATGGTTGATAGATAAACTTAAAGCGTTACCAACACAACAATTTCCGGTTTATAAATCCTCCCTTCCCAAAATCCTGCCGTTCTGGAAACGGTATTCTTCCAGCTTTTCCTTCATTTTTTCTTCTTCAGATAATTCCCGCTTCACCATGCCTTTCAAATTTGGCTGCCCGGCATCCACCCAGGCCGAAAACCAATAACTGCCAATGGCGAGGATAGAAGCACGCATTTGTTTTTCTACCATTCCTTTCAGCAAATTGTGGTAAGCGGCGGCATAGGGTTCAGAATAATTTCGGGCGATCTTGTTGTTGTTCCGAACAAAAGTATATTTCTGGTCGGCCCGAAAAGTTTGCAGTTTCTTTTCCATCAGCAAAACAGAATCCAAAGATTGATAAGAATGGCGGCAGATTTTCCAGGCAAACTTCAACGGGTCGTTAATGTAAACCGCTTTTCCAACAAAATAATTATAATGGCCGGAAAAAAGTTCGGGCAAACGCGTTTCCCAAAAAGCATGGATGCCGACTTGGTTGGTCAGTTGTCCGTTGTAATTGCTCGTCATGTGCAGCGGCACGTGCGCATCGGCAACATAATGGCCCAGATCGGCAGAATATTTTAAGATTTTGATGGAATCCCGGTCTTTAAAAGCCTGCACCAAACGGTAATAATTGCGCTGTATTGTCCAGGGAACGGTGCCGTTTTTGTTCAAGGTTCGGGCCGAATATTTCTCTGCCGCCGCATTCCATTGCTCAGGAATACTGTCAAAAGGGGCTTTGCCATAACGGTCGGCATCCAAAAAGTGGCGCGCGCCTTCCAGCGAATCAGTGTAACGGCGTTTATCCGGGTCAACCGCATGTTCTGTTAAATAAGCCAGGTTGTTTTTGTAAAAGCCAACCATGGCTTTTGGCAAAATAAACACGGCCGAATGGTTGATGGTTTTGTGGCCGAAGAAACCCCAACTGCAACACAAAACCAATAAAAGTACCGATAAAAAGAGTATGCAAAACCTGTTTCTCATGAAGTGAAATTTAAGTAGAAATAATATGGAAGCAGCGGAAGGAAAGCCTAAAAATCCAAAAATTATATGATAAAAACAGTATCGGTTTCTTAAAAATTAAATTATTGAATTTAAGGTGTTTAAGATGGCGGCCAAAGTTTTTAAACCGGTTGCTGGTTTTATTTTAAAAGAAAAAAGGCAATTTTGCGTTTAGGGTTCAATTTAAACGATCAAAAATTTTTAATAGTTAATTTATGCGCATTCAAATTTTATTTAACCGGGTTTGTTGTTTTGCTGTTTTAATCATGGCTTTTGCCGCGGTTTCTTCCTGCAAAAAAAGCACCAGCACGGCCACCACTTCTGTACAGGTAATCAACGCCAGCCCGGATGCCGGAACGGTCAACCTCTTTCTTTCCGGTAATTTAAAAACTACTACGCCGGTGGCTTATGGCAACTCTTCGGGTTATTTTTCTACCATTGCCGGCAACCAAACAGGCGAGGTCAAGGCCGCTGCTTCGGGCACTACTTTGGCCACTTTTCCGGTAAGTTTGGGCGCAAATGCCTATTATTCGGTTTTTGTAACCGGACAAACTTCTACCAATAATGTAACCGCTTTTTATGCCCAGGACAAGCTGGACGTGCCATCGCCGGGAAAAGCAAAAATTCGTTTTGTACACGCCGTTGCCGATGTGCCAAGTGTTGATTTGATGCTGAACACCAACACTGTTTTTTCTGCAGTTGCTTATACCGCAGTGAGTGATTATGTTGAAGTTGCTGCCGGCACTTACAGTATCCGTGCTGCTTTCAAAGTTCCCGGAGGGGCTGGCCTTGGTGTTACAACCGCATTTAACCAAACTTTTAACAATGGTAAAATTTATACCGTGGTGTTTAAAGGCGCAAAAGGGGCAACATCGGATGCTTTGAAACTGGGTTTGGGCGTAATGCTTAACAATTAAATTTGAAAAAAGTACCGATAAAAACAGCATCGCTGTAATTTTATTAAAATAGGGTTTGATTTATTGGTATATCGCGCTATATTTGCATCCTTAAATAAAAAAAGAACAGTCGCTGAACAATGGCAAATCATAAATCCGCAATCAAACGAGTAAGGGCCAACGCAACAAAGCGTTTGCGTAACAGATATCAGGCTAAAACAACCCGGAACTTAATTAAAAGATTAAGAGGCACAACGGTAAAAACAGAAGCTGTTGAATTGTTGCCGAGGGTAATTTCGATGTTAGACCGTTTGGCCAAGAAAAATGTGATCCATAAAAACAAAGCTTCCAACAACAAATCAAAATTGACCAAATTTGTGAATGCTTTGGCATAAACAATAACAATTTTTATACGATAAAAAGAGCATCTGATTCTTAGGTGCTCTTTTTTTGTTTAGAAACTTTCGTAATAGTTAAAATAATTCCATTTTTAGCAAATGGAAAATTACGAAGCTAAAATCAGCATTAAATCTTGGGCAGAAGAAGACCGGCCGCGCGAAAAACTGTTGGCACAAGGCCGAAGGGTTTTGAGCGATGCGGAACTGATTGCCATTTTGATTGGTTCCGGCAGCCCGAACGAATCCGCTGTTGATTTAAGCAAACGTATTTTGCTGCATTACGCTGGTGATTTAAATTCTTTGGGAAAAGGTTCTGTCAACGATCTTTCCAAATTTAAAGGCATCGGCGAAGCAAAAGCCATTACCATTATTGCTGCGTTGGAATTGGGCCGAAGGCGGAAGGAAACCGAACACCAAACCACTGAAAAAATAGGCAGCAGCAAAGATGTTTTCCATTTGATGCACCGCTATTTTGCCGATTTAAACCACGAGGAATTTTGGATCATCCTGCTCAACCGCGCCAACAAAGTACTTTCCCGGCATTTGATCAGCAAAGGCGGACAGGCAGGAACGGTTGCCGACCCGAAAATCATTTTTCAGACCGCGATAGAAAACCATGCGGCTTCTATTATTTTGGCCCATAACCATCCTTCGGGCAATTTAAAACCAAGCCAGGCCGATTTGGATTTGACCAAAAAACTGCGCGCTGCAGGTTCTTTGTTAGATTTAGCCATTCCCGATCATTTAATTTTTACCGATAAACATTATTTTAGTTTTGCAGATGAAGGTTTGATGTGAGTTGAGGTTTTGAGGTAAAAGGATGAAAGGTAGAAGGTTGCCTGTCCTTCTTCCTTTCGCTTTTCCACCCTTCGCCTTTCACCTTGTTTTCCTATCTTTGTGCTTTTTCATCCGAATCAAGCATGAAGATTTCGTACAACTGGCTTAAACAATATATCAACATTACGCAAACACCCGAAGAAATTTCGCAGATTTTAACAGGGATTGGATTGGAAGTAGAATCGCTCGAAAAAGTGCTGGCGGTGCCCGGCGGGTTGGAAGGTTTGGTGATTGGCTACGTAAAAGAATGCGTGCAGCACCCAAATGCCGACCGGTTGCGGGTTACCAAAGTTGACGCAGGCGGCGAAGAACTGCAAATTGTTTGCGGCGCCGTAAACGTAGCAGCCGGGCAAAAAGTGGTGGTGGCAACTGTGGGAACAACGGTTTATCCAACGACCGGAGAACCTTTTAAGATCAATAAATCCAAAATTAGGGGAGAAGTTTCGGAAGGGATGATTTGTGCCGAAGATGAAATTGGCCTCGGAACTGACCATGCAGGGATTATGGTTTTGGATGAAAATGCCGAAATCGGATCACTGGCAAAAGACTATTTTAAGTTGGAAGATGATTACGTTTTCGAAATTGGTTTAACGCCAAACCGTGTTGATGCCGCTTCACATTTGGGTACGGCGCGCGATATTGCGGCTTATCTCAGAACAAAAATTGAGCTGCCGGATAATGCTTCTTTTACCGTGCAAAATTTGGCGTTGCCTATTGCGGTTGAAGTGGCCGATGCCAAAGCCTGTCCGCGTTATTCCAGCTTAACCATTTCTGGTATCGAAGTCAAAGATTCGCCGGATTGGCTGAAGCAAAAGTTGAGTGTAATTGGCGTTCGCCCGATCAACAATATTGTTGATGTTACGAATTATGTGTTGCATGCTTTAGGCCAGCCAATGCACGCTTTTGATGCCGATACAATCAAAGGAAATAAAGTTATCGTTAAAACTTGTGCCGAAGGAACTATTTTTAAAACGCTCGATGGCGTTGAGCGAAAGTTATCAGCAGATGATCTGATGATTTGTAACGCCGAAGAACCGATGACGATTGCCGGTGTTTTCGGCGGAATCAACTCCGGCGTTACCCATCAAACCAAAAACATTTTTCTGGAAAGTGCTTATTTTGATGCGGTTTCTGTTCGTAAAACGGCTAAAAGGCATGGTTTAAAAACGGATGCTTCTTTTCGTTACGAACGCGGAACTGATCCTGGCATCACGGTTTTTGCTTTAAAATATGCGGCCATTTTGATTCAGCAACTGGCTGGCGGAACGGTTTCTTCCGAAATTTCGGATTTGTACCCTTCGCCTGTTGCTTCTTTTACCGTGCAAATTTTGTACAAAAACGTGCACCGTTTA
Organism: Mucilaginibacter sp.; assembly: GCF_041088075.1. Lineage (GTDB taxonomy): Bacteria > Bacteroidota > Bacteroidia > Sphingobacteriales > Sphingobacteriaceae > Mucilaginibacter_A. The sequence continues at coordinate 63,909 of NZ_JBGCVY010000042.1, forward strand.
ATTGGAAAAGCGATAAGTGTTGAAGAAATTAAATCAATCATTGCTGCTTTAGCTATTAAAATTACGGCCGAAACCGAAGAAGGATTATCGCTTGAAGTTCCGCCATACCGGGTTGATGTAACGCGGGAAGTGGATGTGATCGAAGAGATTTTGCGGATTTACGGTTATAACAATGTGGAGATTCCAAGTCAAATCCGAGCTTCGTTAAACAACGCTGCAAAACCTGACAAAGATGCGGTGCAAAATCAATTTTCCGATCTGCTTTCGGCCAATGGTTTTAATGAAATTTTGTGCAACTCGCTTACCAAATCTGCTTATTCTGATGATTTGGAAACGGCGGTTAAAATTTTAAACCCGTTGAGCAGCGATTTGGATGTGATGCGGCAAACGCTTTTGTATTCGGGTTTGGAAGTGATTGCCTACAATCAGAACCGAAAATATCCGAATTTGAAACTGTATGAATTTGGAAAAATCTACCATCAGTATCAGGGAAAATTTTCGGAGCAGCATCGTTTGTCAGTGTTTTTAAGCGGAAACGATCAAGCGGAACAATGGAACCAGAAAGAAAAACCGGTCAATTTTTATCAGTTAAAAGCAGTAGTGGATGGATTGCTGAAACGTGCTGGCGTACATAATTTAGTGATAGAAGAAGCAGAATTACATTTACTGGATTACGGTTTAACTTATAAATCCGGCAGCAAAACTTTGGTAAATTTGGGTTTAGTTTCTAAAAAGGAATTGAAGAAAGCCGACGTGAACCAGCCTGTGTTTTTTGCAGATTTTGATTTTGATTTATTGTTGAAACAGATCGGCAGGAATAAAATTGTGTTTCAAGATATTCCAAAATTCCCATCGGTAAAACGGGATCTTTCGTTGTTAATTGATGAGCAAATCACATTTAACCAGTTGAAACAAACCGCATTAAAAACCGACCGGAAGCTGATCAAAGAGGTTAATGTGTTTGATGTTTACAAAGGCGATAAACTTCCCGCAGGAAAAAAATCATACGCGTTAAACTTTGTTTTATTGGACGAAGAGAAAACGCTGACCGATAAAGCGATTGACGCCGTGATGCAAAAAGTAGCTTTTAACTTGCAAAAAGAAGCAGGAGCCGAAGTGAGAAAGTAGGGAAATCAAATTGCTGCCGCTTAGATTGCGGATTGTAAACAACTAATATTAACTTTAAACCCTAAACCTGTTACAATTTTAAAATGTCTGTAGTAGCCGAACAATTGGTTAAAGTTGTTGAAAAAACAGAGCGCTTGATTGAGCTTTGCGCGGCTTTGCAGGAAGAAAATGAATTGTTGAAATCAGAAAACTTAGCGTTAAATACGTCGCTGGCGGATGGCCGTGAAAAAAACAAAGAGATGGAAGAGAAGCTTCGTGTATTGAAGCTGGCCAAAAGTTTTTCGGAGACGAACGAAAAAAGTCTTGATATCAAGCAAAAAATTAACGAATTTGTGCGAGAAATTGATAAGTGCATTGTGTTGTTAAAAAAATGACAACTTAAAGTAAACGGATTTTATGGGAGATATTTCCATCAAAATAAATATTGCAGACCGTGTTTACCCTTTAAAGGTAAATATGGAAGAAGAAGAAGTGATTAGAAGGGCAGCCAAACTAATAAACGACCGCATAAAAGAATACCAGGAAAATTATGCGGTAAAAGATAAACAGGATTTGCTTTCGATGTGTGTTTTGCATTATGCAACAACCTCGCTGAAAGCAGAAAAAAAGGTAATGGTAGAAGATACAGAAGTTACCGAAAAAGTTTATCAGTTAGACCGTTTGCTGTCGGATTTCTTTTCGAACGCCTAATTTATACCGATAAAAGAAGTATTGGCTTTGCCGTTTTAGATTTAAGTTTTCAATTTTTGTAATGCTTTGATTTACTGGTTTGCGAAGTTTAATGCTTCTTTTACCGGGTAGTTTTTAGGGGCATGACAGGCACAAAACTTAAATTTAACAACGGCTTTTTTATTTATATACCTTAATAATTGTTTAAAAATGAATGTACTATATATTGTAATCGGGTTATTGCTGGGCACCGGCCTCGGCATTGTAGTTGGCCGCTATTTGCTGCGCAAATTGTTTACCAGCCAGGAAGCGGCGGCGCAAACCAAAGTGAAAAAGATTTTAAAAGACGCAGAAAACAACGCGGAGATTTTAAAAAAGAACAAACTTTTAGAAGCGAAAGAGAATTTTTTACAACTGAAGGCAGAACACGAGCAGGAAGTAAACTCAAAGAATAATACCATCAACCAGCGCGAAAATTCGTTGAAGCAAAAAGAGCAATCGCTGAACCAAAAGCTGGAAAACGCCAGTCGCCGCGACCAGGAAGTGGATAATACCCGTAAAAATTTAGAAAAACAAACGGAAGCAGCCATCAAAAAGCAGGAAGAAGCGGCGAAAAAACAGGAAGAAGTGGAGCAGCTAAAACTGCAGCACGTGCAACAGTTGGAAGCCATCGCCGGGCTTTCGGCAGAGGAAGCCAAGAACCAGTTGGTGGATAATTTGCGCGAAGAAGCACGCACCAAAGCCATGAGCCAGATCAAGGATATTGTGGACGAGGCAAAATTAACGGCATCAAAAGAAGCAAAGAAAATTGTGATCCAAACCATCCAACGCACGGCAACGGAAAGTGCGATTGAAAATACGGTTTCCATCTTCAACATAGAAAACGATGAGATAAAAGGCCGGATCATTGGACGCGAAGGGCGGAACATCCGTGCTTTGGAAGCGGCAACCGGCATTGAAATTATTGTGGACGATACGCCTGAAGCCATCATTTTATCTGGTTTTGATCCGGTGCGGCGGGAAATTGCACGTTTGGCCATGCACCGTTTGGTAACGGATGGCCGAATCCATCCGGCACGAATTGAAGAAGTGGTGGCCAAAACACGCAAGCAAATTGAAGAAGAAATTGTAGAAATTGGCGAACGGACCGTGATTGATTTGGGTATTAATGGCTTGCATCCGGAGTTGATCCGCATGGTTGGAAGGATGCGTTACCGTTCATCTTACGGCCAAAACCTGTTGCAGCACTCGCGCGAAGTGGCCAACTTTTGCGCAACGATGGCAGCAGAATTAGGTTTGAATGTGAAAATGGCCAAACGTGCAGGCTTGCTGCATGATATTGGTAAAGTGCCTGATGACAACCCGGAACTGCCGCACGCGATTTTGGGGATGCAACTGGCCGAAAAATATAAAGAGAACCCGGAAGTTTGCAATGCCATCGGCGCCCACCACGACGAAATTGAAATGACTTCCATGATTTCACCGATCATCCAGGCTTGCGATGCGATCTCCGGTGCACGCCCCGGCGCAAGGCGCGAAGTAGTTGAAAGCTACATCAAACGGTTGAAAGATTTAGAAGCTTTGGCGATGTCGTACCCCGGCGTAGAAAAAACTTTTGCGATACAGGCCGGCCGCGAACTGCGCGTGGTTGTTGAAAGCGAGAAAATAACGGATGCACAATCCGAAGTTTTGGCTGCCGATATTTCAAACCGTATCCAAACGGAAATGACTTATCCCGGCCAAATCAAAGTAACCGTAATCCGCGAAACAAGGTCGGTTGCTTTTGCCAAATAAATGCCGGTAAAAGAAGTATTGTTGGAAATTGGGAATGCTTCTTTTACCTATATAAAATTGGTGAAGTATAAAAAAAAGCGATGGGAAGCCGTCGCTTTTTCTTTTTAAGTTTCATGCAGTAATGTTTTGGCTAAAGCCCAACCTAAATTTAACATATACCACGGCCTAAAGGCCGTGGTAATTTAATCCGACTTGTTTTACAAATTTTTGCACCTGCTGTGATAACAAAGGCTTATAGTATCATTTTTATTGCTTATTCATTGCCACGGCCTTTAGGCCGTGGATAAAGGGAACAAGAATTGGCTTTAGCCAAAACTACAAGTTGCCAATTTAATGGCATAAAAGAAGCATGAAAAACAGGCCGGACAAAATTCAAACAAACTCTATTTTTTTTACAAATTCTTGCCCAGCTTCTCCAGCATTTCCTGCGGCACTTTTTCCAAATCCAAAACCAAAAATCCGTCTAAACAATCGGAAAATTTAGGGTCAATGTTGAAGCAAATGATCTTCGCGTTTAAAGCAATGTATTGACGAAGCAAAACCGGGATTTTCATGTTCCGGGTTTCCACTTCCGAAATCAAATTATCCAAAACCTTGAACGAATTTTCACCCGCTAAAAGAAGCTCGGTATCAATCTTGGAAAAATCAACCTTAAACTTTTTTCGCGGTTTTACATATTGCGCCATTTCGTGGTCAAAATGGTTTTTGCTGATGTAATCCACGATCAATGATTTAGAGAATTTGGAAAAACTGTTGCTGATGCTCACCGGCCCGATCAAATAACGGTAGCGCGGGTTATCAATCAAATATTTTAAAATCCCTTTCCATAATAAAAATAAAGGCAAAGGTTTTTGCTGGTATTCTTTGCGGATAAAAGAACGGCCCAACTCCAAACTTTTCTTTAAAACCGGTGCAAATTCACCTTTAATTTTGAAAAGTTCGGCCGTGTAAAAACCTTTTTTGCCCATGCTGTAGTAAATCTCGTCGCCTTTGCCGATACGGTAAGCGCCAACAATCATTTTGGTTTCGATGTCCCAGATAAACAAATGGTTATAGTAAATATCATATTCGTCCAGGTCAGAACTTTTGTTCGAGCCTTCGCCAACTTCTCGGAAAGTAATCTCACGCAACCTTCCAATTCCCTTGATAATATTTGGGATCAGCGAAGGCGGCGAAATAAAAACCTCGTAGTTTTTTTCCACCCAAACCAAATGGTTCTCTTTCAATGACTCAACTTCTTTTTCCATCAAATTAATGGCAACAGGCGGCGCAATTGGTTCTGCTGTTTTTTTGATTTTGAATAAGTTGCGCGGGTTAAACAGCTTCCTTTCTTCTTCCAAACCGGTTCCCAAAGCGTAAGTTTTTGCGCGAAGAAAATTTAATAGTTTAGTGGTATTGCCGGCATAAGGGACTTCGTTTAAATCAATCGGTTTGCCAATCCGAAGCTTAATTTTGTGGCCTTTTTTATTAAACAATTCTGCCGGAAGCATGGCCGTGCGCAACGTTGGATGGATTAAACTGAGCAGGTTGAACAGCAAACCATTGTTGCCGTGAAAATAAATTGGCACAACCGGAAGTTTAGCTTTGGCAATGATTTTACCAACAACCGGATGCCATTGCTTGTCGGTTATTTCCTGGTTTTCAATTTTGTAAGTAGAAACTTCTCCGGCAGGGAAAATACCGATGGGTGTTCCGCTTTTCAGCAGTTCCAGCGTGTTTTTGATGCCGCTGATGCTGGAAGAATGTTCAATATTTTCGAAAGGGTTTACGGCAATAAAATAATCGCTCAGGTTTGGGATTTTCTTCAACAAAAAATTGGCCATCAACTTTGCATCCGGCCTTACCATACACAGTATCTTCAACAAAACCATGCCTTCTACGCCGCCATAAGGATGGTTGGCGATGGCAATAAAACCGCCGGTTGTTGGGATGTTTTTGAGTTCGTTCTCGTCAAATTCCACCTCAACGCCCATTCCTTTCAAAATCTCGTCAACAAATTCGGGGCCTTGCTTGGGCTGGGCTTGTGCAAACAGTTTGTTTACATCGTTAATCTTCATAATTTCCATCAAAAAAGCAGCCAGGCCGGGCATCTTCAGCTTATCCAATTTTGTAGCCTTGGCAAATTCTTCTTTGGTGATAACTTTCATGCTAAAAATTTCGGTTTTAATTTTGTGATAAAAGGTAAATATCTTACAATTATCCCTAAATTTCTAACCTAAACTGTTGCTGCATGTTTTCGGCTGTTAAAAACTACTTTGCAATTACCAAAAAAGAGTGGAACGGCCTGCTGGTGCTGGCCATTTTGATGCTGCTGGTTTTGCTGGCACCGGAAGTTTATCAGTTATTTACCGTTCCGGAACAGGTCAATTTTACCAGGATAAAAGAAGCACAGCGCATTTTGGATGCAGCAGTTGTTGAAAAGCCAGACTACCTCAAGAAAAATTACGAGGATTATCCGCATAAAGCCAATGCTTCTTTTAGCACTATAAAATCAAAGCCCGTTTACTTTTCTTTCAACCCAAACAATTTGGCCGAAGAATCCTGGAAGAAATTAGGTTTGAGTGAACGGCAGATCAAAGTCATCAAAAACTACGAAGCCAAAGGCGGGAAGTTTTACAAAAAAGAAGACCTGCAAAAAGTGTATTCGATCACTTCGGAGGACTACGCGCGTTTGGAGCCTTATATCAATATTCCGGGCAGGGATTTTAGTAAAGCTTATTCAAGCTCAGCCCCAATTTATAAAGCAAAACCGTTGATTGTGGTAGAAATTAATCATGCTGATTCTGCACAATTAACCGAAATTAAAGGCATCGGGCCAGCTTTTGCCAACCGGATTCTGAAATACCGGAACCGTTTGGGCGGCTTTTACCGCAAAACACAATTGATGGAAGTGTTTGGCTTGGACACGGCGAAGTATGAAGAAATCGAAAAACAAGTGGCGATTGATCCGGCAGCGATCAGCAAAATCAATATCAATACTTGTGATTTTGATGGTTTAAAGCGAAACCCGTATCTAACATTTAAACAGATGAACGCCATCATCCAATACCGAAAGCAACACGGCAATTATAAAAGTAGCAGTGATTTAAAAAATGTGGCTATTTTAACGGATGAAGTGATCCGAAAAGTAGAGCCTTATTTTTCGTACTGAAATTTAGTTGATAAAAACAGCATCAACCGCTTGTTTTTCGTTTTTATTTTGAAATAATTTTTCTAATTTCGCCCTCCCTGAAAGGAGGTATTGTAGGAATTATGATTATTATCAATGTAAAAGACGGCGAATCTTTAGACAAAGCGCTGAAACGTTTCAAGAAAAAATTTGAAAAAACTGGTGTTTTGAGAGAACTTCGCAGCCGTCAGGCATACGAAAAAAAATCAGTTGCCCGCAGAAATGTAGTAAAACATGCAATTTATAAAGAGCACATGTTTTCTGACAACGTTTAATTTTTTCTTCCAAAATTTATATTCTCCACCAAATTTAAGAACTATTTGTATCTTCATGTTTTAGAAGATCCAAGTAGTTTTTATGTATTTAGACCGTTTTTACACTTATATTCAACACGAAAAGCGGTTTTCCCCTCATACTTTAACAGCTTATAAAACTGATTTGCTTCAGTTTTTTGCTTATGCTGTTTCCCAGGACAATGCTTCTTTTACCGATGTTTTTTTGATCCGCAATTGGATTGTGTACCTTTTAGACCAGCACAATGATGCGCGTTCCGTCAACCGGAAAATATCTTCTTTAAAAACTTACTTTAAATTTTTACTGCGCGAAAAACTGATTGAAGACAACCCGATGTCTAAAATCCAAAGCCCAAAAACCGCCAAAAAACTGCCGGTGGTTATTCGTGAAGAAAACATCAGCCATTTATTGGATAACAAAGAGAATTTTGAGAACGCTTTTAGCGGGATCCGGGACAAATTGGTAATTGAACTGCTTTTCGGGACCGGCATCCGATTGGCAGAATTACTGGGCTTAGCCGAAACCGACATCAACTGGTACGAAAATACCATAAAAGTTATGGGTAAAAGAAGCAAAGAGCGCATCGTTCCGCTTAACAAAGAATTGCTGCTGTTAACAAAAGAATACCTTAACGTTAAGAAAAGTAAAATTTTTGATAACAATTCTTCAAATTTAATCGTTACCGATACTGGCAACGCGCCTTATCCGAAACTAATTTATCGTATTGTGCAGAAATATCTCGGTTACATCACCACCCAAAACAAAAAAAGCCCGCACGTGCTTCGCCATACTTTCGCTACAACCTTATTAAACAATGGCGCAGATTTAAACGCCATTAAAGAACTTTTAGGACATGCCAACCTGAGCGCCACTCAGGTTTACACGCATAATTCTGTGGAAAGATTAAAATTAATTTATAAACAAGCCCATCCAAAGGCATAAAAAAGGAGGAACGATGAAAATTACAGTTCAGGCAATACATTTTACTGCCGACAGTAAACTGGTAGATTTTATTCAGAAAAAAGCGAATAAGCTGGATCAGTTTTTTGATCAGATCATTAGCGGCGAAGTTTATTTAAAGTTGGAAAAGGTAGAAGATGAAGCAAACAAGGTTTTGGAAATAAAACTTTTGATCCCCGGAAACCAGTTGTTTGCCAAAGAACAATGCAAAACTTTTGAAGAAGCAACAGACCTGGCGATTGAAAGCCTGCGTAAACAAATTGACAAGCACAAACAAAAAATCCGTGCGCACGAAACTTCCTTTAAAGAGACGATAATTACTGATCTTTAAGACGGTACATGCACAAAACCATATAAAAAAGCCGACAAAACAATTTGTCGGCTTTTTTTGTAAAAAAGTTTTGTTCTGGATATAAAAAGTGTAAATTTGCATTCCGTTTTCCAAAGGTGTAAAAATTTGAAAAAGGGCTGTTCTTTAAACATATACAAAATTTGCCTCCTTAGCTCAGCTGGTAGAGCGACTGACTTGTAATCAGTAGGTCATTGGTTCGATCCCGATAGGAGGCTCTTAAAAAGAGTAATATTTGATGCGCTTTTTAAATTGGGGGGATACCAGAGCGGTCAAATGGGACGGACTGTAAATCCGTTGCTTCGGCTACGAAGGTTCGAATCCTTCTCCCCCCACAATTTTTAAGCGGAAGTAGCTCAGTTGGTAGAGCGATAGCCTTCCAAGCTATAGGTCGCGAGTTCGAACCTCGTCTTCCGCTCTTAATAAAATTACGAGCTACGATTGACGGAGTACGGATTCGTAAATCATTAATCGTAAAATTAAAAAGCCGACGTAGCTCAGCGGTAGAGCACTTCCTTGGTAAGGAAGAGGTCATGGGTTCAAGTCCCATCGTTGGCTCGCATTATTATAATGTATAAAAAAGTTAATTAACCTAATAACAACATAGAAAATCATGGCAAAAGAAAAATTTGACCGAAGTAAGCCGCACTTAAATATCGGTACAATTGGTCACGTTGACCACGGCAAAACTACTCTTACTGCAGCTATTACAAAAGTATTAGCCGATAAAGGCTTTTCTGAAGCGCGGTCTTTTGATTCAATTGACTCTGCTCCGGAAGAAAAAGAACGTGGTATTACGATCAACACAGCCCACGTAGAATATTCTACAGCAAACCGTCATTATGCACACGTTGACTGTCCAGGTCACGCGGATTATGTGAAAAACATGGTTACTGGTGCTGCCCAAATGGATGGTGCAATCATTGTAGTTGCTTCAACAGATGGCCCGATGCCACAAACACGCGAACACATTCTTTTGGCCCGTCAGGTAGGTGTGCCTTCTCTTGTTGTTTTCATGAACAAAGTGGATATGGTTGATGACCCTGAACTATTAGAATTGGTAGAGATGGAAATTCGCGAACTGCTATCTTTCTATGATTACCCGGGAGATAGCATTGCGGTTATCCAAGGATCTGCTTTAGGTGGATTGAATGGCGAACCAAAATGGGTTGACAAGATTATGGAACTGATGGATGCTGTAGATACACAAATCCCTATCCCTCCGCGTTTAACTGAACTTCCTTTCCTGATGCCGGTTGAAGACGTATTCTCGATCACAGGTCGTGGCACAGTTGCAACAGGTCGTATCGAGCGTGGTATCATCAACTCTGGTGAGCAGGTTGACATCTTGGGAATGGGTGCAGAAAACTTGAAATCAACCGTTACGGGTGTAGAGATGTTCCGCAAAATTTTGGACAGGGGCGAAGCTGGTGATAACGTAGGTTTATTGTTACGTGGTATTGAAAAAGAATCTATCCGTCGTGGTATGGTTATTTGCAAACCAGGTTCTGTAACCCCGCATACAGATTTTAAAGCAGAAGTTTACGTTTTGTCAAAAGCTGAAGGTGGCCGTCATACACCATTCTTCAACAAATACCGTCCGCAATTCTATTTCCGTACCACTGACGTAACCGGTGAAATTTCATTGGCCGAAGGTGTAGAGATGGTAATGCCAGGCGATAACGTTACCATTACAGTAAAATTGATCAATGCCATTGCGATGGAAAAAGGTCTGCGTTTTGCAATCCGTGAAGGTGGCAGAACAGTAGGTGCCGGTCAGGTTACTGAAATTTTGAAATAAAAATTTAAGAGGTTAATTAGGAAACATAAGCTTGTTAAAACAGGCTTATGTTTTCTTATAAAAAAACGGGCATAGTTCAATGGTAGAATAGAGGTCTCCAAAACCTTTGATCAGGGTTCGAATCCTTGTGCCCGTGCATTTTAGAATTAAACAACAGAATGGCTAAAGTAACAGAATACGTTAAAGAGTCTTACATCGAGTTAACACAAAAAGTAACCTGGCCAACCTGGAGCGAATTGCAAAACAGTGCGGTTTTAGTGTTGATTGCTTCTATTATTATTGCTTTAATCATTTTGGCGATGGACGAGTCTGTTGGTAATTTACTCAAATATTTTTACAAATCACTTGCATAATATTTGAATATGAGCGATCAATTAAAATGGTATGTGGTGCGGGCCATTAGTGGAAAAGAAAAAAAGGTTAAACAATACATAGAAGCCGAAGTAAACCGTTTAGGTATTGCCCATCAAATCCCGCAGGTATTAATCCCAATGGAAAAATACTACCAGATGCGCGAAGGAAAAAAGATTGCCAAAGAACGCAATTATTTTCCGGGATATGTATTGATTGAGGCAGCGTTGGATGGCGAGATGGAACATATCATTAAAAACACCAATAGTGTAATTGGTTTTTTGGGCGATAAAGCAGGCAATGCAGTTCCGTTACGCCAAGCAGAAGTGAACCGTATTTTAGGTAAGGTTGACGAAATGACTACCCAAACAGAAACCATGAACGTTCCTTATTATGCAGGCGAAAACGTAAAAGTAATGGACGGCCCTTTCAACGGTTTCAATGGTGTAATTGAAGAAGTTAACGAAGAGAAAAAGAAATTAAAAGTAATGGTTAAGATTTTTGGAAGGCGTACACCTTTAGAACTTAACTATATGCAGGTAGAAAAAGAGTAGGTAAAAGAAGTATCACCAAAAAAGTATCGGTAAAAGAAGTATCAAGTATTTGGTATCAAGACAGATTGTAGATTTTCAAATCTTGATACTTTCTACTTAATACTAAATACTAAACATAAAAAGCTTAAATGTTACATTGCTTCCACATTATAACATTTGTTGTTAAATAAAATAGTAAAATGGCAAAAGAGGTCGGTGCACTAATCAAGTTACAAGTAAAAGGCGGCGCTGCAAACCCATCTCCTCCAATTGGCCCAGCATTGGGCGCAAAAGGGGTAAACATCATGGAGTTTTGCAAGCAGTTTAATGCACGTACACAAGATAAAGCAGGTAAAATATTACCTGTGGTTATAACTGTTTATGTTGACAAATCATTCGAGTTTATCATTAAAACACCTCCTGTTGCGGTCCAGTTATTGGAAGCATCCGGTTTAAAAGGTGGATCGGCAGAACCAAACCGCAAGAAAGTATCCAACATTTCTTGGGATCAGGTAGAAACGATTGCAAAAGATAAAATGCCAGATTTAAACGCCTTTACGGTAGAATCGGCAATGAAAATGGTTGCAGGCACAGCACGCAGTATGGGGATTACCGTTAGTGGTAACGCACCCTGGAATAATTAACAATTAAATTCAATTTAAGACAGTGGCTAGATTAACAAAAAATCAGAAAGCAGCACTTTCCAAGATTGAGGCGAACAAATTATATTCTTTACAAGAAGCTGCTTCTTTGGTGAAGGAAATAACAACAACTAAATTTGATTCATCGGTAGATATTGATGTCCGTTTAGGTGTTGATCCGCGTAAAGCCAATCAAATGGTTCGTGGTATTGCTACTTTGCCTCACGGAACCGGTAAAACTGTCCGCGTTTTAGTTTTGTGTACGCCTGACAAGGTGGAAGAAGCTAAAGCAGCAGGGGCAGATTACGTAGGCTTGGATGAGTATATTACCAAGATCGAAGGTGGCTGGACGGATGTGGACATCATCATTACCATGCCAAGCGTAATGGCAAAAGTAGGTAAGCTGGGCCGTATTTTAGGCCCGCGTAACCTGATGCCAAACCCAAAATCTGGTACAGTAACACCGGAAGTTGGCAAAGCAGTAGCCGAAGTAAAAGCAGGTAAGATTGATTTTAAAGTAGATAAAACAGGCATCGTACATGCTTCTATCGGGAAAGTTTCTTTTCCGCCGGAAAAAATTTACGATAATGCTATGGAAGTTATCCAAATCATTTCAAAATTAAAACCTTCTTCAGCAAAAGGTACTTACTTTAAAAGTATTCATCTTTCTTCTACGATGTCTAAAGGTATAGAAATAGAAACTAAATCAGTAGCAGGTATTTAATCATGAAGAAAGAAGAAAAATACGAAGTAGTTAACGCTTTGGCCGAGCAGATTAAAGAGTATGGTAATTTCTATATTACCGATACCTCGAACCTGACCGTAGCAAAGGTGAACAGTATCCGCAGAAAATGTTTCGAAAGTGATATCGTCATCCAGGTTGCCAAAAATTCACTGATAAAAAAAGCAGTGGAAGCAATCGGAGGAGATTTTACACCAATGTACGATTCTTTAAAAGGTTCTTCCTCTGTGATGTTCTCTAAATCAACTACCGCTCCGGCAAAATTGATCAAAGAACTTCGGAAAACAGGCGATAAACCGCTTTTAAAAGTTGCCTACATTGACGCATCATTTTTTATTGGCGATAACCAGTTAGACGCATTAGTTAACCTTAAATCTAAGGAACAATTAGTTGGCGAAATTATTGGCTTGCTGCAATCTCCTGCTAAAAATGTTATTTCTGCTTTACAATCAGGCGGAAACATCATTGCAGGTGTAGTTAAAACATTACAGGAAAGAGGTTAACAGGCACCTGAAAGTTCTGAAATTTATTACAAAGCATTAAAATTAAATTTTAAATAAAATGGCAGATTTAAAAGCGTTTGCTGAGCAATTGGTAAACTTAACAGTAAAAGAAGTTAACGAGTTAGCTCAGATCTTAAAAGATGAATATGGTATCGAGCCGGCTGCAGCCGCTGTTGCAGTAGCAGGTCCTGCTGCTGGTGGCGATGCTCCTGCTGCTGTAGAAGAAAAAACTGCGTTTGACGTGATCCTGAAAGAAGCAGGCGGCGCTAAATTGGCAGTTGTAAAATTAGTGAAAGACTTAACTGGCCTTGGCTTGAAAGAAGCTAAAGACTTAGTTGATGGTGCACCAAAAGAAGTTAAAACTGGTGTTACCAAAGAAGAAGCCGAAACACTTAAAAAACAGTTGGAAGAAGCAGGAGCCGTTGTTGAGGTTAAATAATCTCGCAAATCCTATCCATATTTTAAGACTCCGGCCTCATTTGGCCGGGGTCTATTGTTGTTTATAACACACCCATTTTTGTTTGAAGTTCAGGAAAACAACTTTAATCAAACAAGTGAAAGTTTATTCATAAACTAAAAAATTACTCCCTTGGCAAACAAAAATAATCAAAGAGTAAACTTTGCAACCAGTAAGCACGTAATTGATTACCCTGACTTTCTGGATGTACAGTTGCAATCTTTTCAGGAATTTTTTCAATTAGAAACCACTTCAGACAACCGCCACAAAGAGGGCTTGTTTAAAGTGTTTGCAGAAAACTTTCCTATTTCCGATTCCAGAAATATCTTCGTTTTAGAGTTTTTGGATTATTTTATTGATCCGCCACGTTACGACATTCAGGAATGTATCGAACGCGGATTAACATACAGTGTTCCGTTAAAGGCAAAACTTCGTTTATCATGCAATGATGAGGAACACGAAGATTTTGAAACTATTGTTCAGGATGTTTATTTGGGAACCATTCCTTATATGACACCGAAAGGAACGTTCGTGGTTAATGGTGCAGAGCGTGTTATCGTATCGCAATTGCACCGTTCTCCGGGTGTGTTTTTTGGCCAAAGCCGCCACACCAACGGAACAAAATTATATTCGGCCCGTGTTATCCCTTTTAAGGGTTCATGGATTGAATTTGCGACTGACGTGAACAACGTGATGTATGCTTATATTGACAGGAAGAAAAAATTTCCTGTTACTACGTTGCTTCGTGCCATAGGTTACGATTCTGATAAAGATATTTTAGAATTGTTTGAACTGGCAGATGAAGTAAAAGTGAGCAAATCAGGCCTGAAGAAATTTATCGGCCGCAAGCTTGCTGCAAGGGTTTTGAAAAAATGGGTTGAAGATTTTGTGGATGAAGATACAGGTGAAGTCGTTTCGATTGACCGTAACGAAATCATTTTGGAGCGTGAAACCATTTTGGAAGACGAGCACATTGATCTGATCATTGATGCTGGTGTAAAAAGTATCATCCTGAATAAAGAAGACGCTTCTACCAGCGGTGATTATACAATCATTTACAACACTTTGCAAAAAGATACTTCCAATTCTGAAAAAGAAGCGGTAGAACATATATACAGGCAGTTGCGTAACGCAGAACCACCTGATGAAGAAACAGCACGAGGTATTATTGACCGCTTATTTTTCTCTGATAAAAGATATGATTTAGGCGATGTAGGCCGTTACCGGATCAATCGTAAGTTGAAACTGGATACTTCTTATGAGACCAAAGTTTTAACCAAGCAGGATATTATTGCCATCGTAAAATACCTGATCAAATTGATCAATGTAAAAGCAGAGGTGGATGACATTGACCACTTGTCAAACCGTCGCGTTCGTACCGTTGGTGAGCAATTGTATGCACAGTTTGGCGTTGGTTTGGCAAGAATGGCGCGTACGATCCGTGAACGAATGAATATTCGTGATAACGAGGTATTTACGCCAACTGATTTGATCAATGCGCGTACTTTGTCCTCTGTAATTAACTCTTTCTTCGGCACAAACCAGTTGTCTCAGTTTATGGATCAAACCAATCCATTGGCAGAGATCACGCACAAACGCCGTTTATCAGCGCTTGGGCCAGGTGGTTTATCCAGAGAGCGTGCTGGTTTTGAAGTTCGTGATGTTCACTATACGCACTACGGCCGTTTATGTACGATTGAAACACCGGAAGGACCAAACATTGGTTTGATCTCTTCGCTTTGTGTACATGCTAAAATCAACAACTTAGGTTTTATAGAAACACCTTATAAAAGGGTGGTAAACGGAGTAGTGTCTGTTGATGAGCCGGTAATTTATTTGTCTGCAGAAGATGAAGACGGTAAAACCATCGCCCAGGCAAACGCACATTATGATGAAAAAGGTAATTTTGATACGCCGCGTGTAAAAGCACGTTTTGAAGGCGATTTCCCGGTAATTGAGCCAGAAAGGTTGGATTATATGGACATTGCACCAAACCAGATTACGTCTATTGCAGCATCTTTGATTCCTTTCTTGGAGCATGATGATGCTAACCGTGCTTTGATGGGTTCTAATATGCAGCGACAGGCGGTGCCTTTGTTGCGTCCGGAAGCGCCGATTGTAGGTACAGGCTTAGAAGGCCGTGTGGCAAAAGATTCACGTACGTTGATTAATGCAGAAGGTGATGGCGTTGTAGAATATGTGGATGCAAACGAGATCCGGATTAAATACGACCGTAATTATGACGACCGTTTGGTTTCTTTTGAAGGCGACACGCAAACTTACCGCTTGATCAAATTCAAGAAAACCAACCAGAGCACAACCATCAACCTAAAACCGATTGTTAAAAAAGGACAAAGGGTTGAAAAAGGACAAGTGCTTTGTGAAGGTTACGCTACGCAAGACGGTGAACTGGCTTTAGGCCGAAACATGAAAGTTGCTTTCATGCCGTGGCAAGGTTACAACTTTGAGGATGCAATCGTGATTTCTGAGCGTGTAGTTTCTCAGGATATTTTCACTTCTCTTCATATTGAAGAATTTGAATTGGAAGTACGCGACACTAAACGTGGCGAAGAAGAATTGACACCAGATATTCCAAACGTTTCTGAAGAAGCAACTAAAGATTTGGATGAGCATGGTATCATCCGCGTTGGTGCAGAAGTGAAAGAAGGTGATATTTTAATTGGTAAGATTACACCGAAAGGCGAGTCTGACCCATCACCGGAAGAAAAACTATTACGTGCCATCTTTGGAGACAAAGCTGGCGATGTGAAAGATGCTTCCTTAAAAACGCCTCCTTCGATTACGGGCGTTGTCATTGATACGAAACTATTTTCTCGTGCTAAAAAGACTTCTAAAGCAGAAGAAAAAAGCGCGTTGGAAAAATTAGATAACAAGCACGAAAAGAACATCAAAGACCTGAAAAGTGCTTTGATCGAGAAGTTGTTTGAGATTGTGAACGGCAAAACATCGCAAGGTGTGTACAACGTTTACAAAGAACTGCTTGTTGCCAAAGGCGTTAAGTTTACGCAGAAAATTTTGGTGGAGTTGGATTTTAACAACATCAACCCAACCAAATGGACTACAGATGACGACAAAAACGAAATGATAAAACTATTGCTTCATAACTATAATATTAAAGTGAATGAAGAATTAGGCGCTTATCGTCGTGATAAATTTGCCATCAGTGTTGGGGATGAGTTGCCTTCCGGTATCGTGCAAATGGCCAAAGTTTACATTGCTAAAAAACGCAAGTTAAAAGTTGGTGATAAAATGGCCGGCCGCCACGGTAATAAAGGTATCGTTGCCCGTATTGTCCGTGATGAAGACATGCCATTTTTGGAAGACGGAACACCTGTTGATATTGTATTGAACCCGCTTGGTGTACCTTCCCGTATGAACTTAGGACAGATCTACGAAACTGTTTTGGGCTGGGCAGGAAAAGAGTTGGGAATGAAGTTTGCCACGCCAATTTTTGATGGTGCATCACACGCAGAAGTTGAAGAATGGGTAGCTAAAGCCGGAATTCCTGCTTCGGGCAGAACTTATTTGTACAATGGTTTAACGGGCGATCGTTTCGATCAGCAGACTACGGTTGGCATCATTTACATGCTAAAGTTAGGCCACATGGTTGACGATAAGATGCACGCGCGTTCTATCGGGCCGTACTCTTTAATCACACAACAACCTTTAGGTGGTAAAGCACAATTTGGTGGCCAGCGTTTTGGTGAGATGGAAGTTTGGGCATTAGAAGCATTCGGTGCGGCCAATATCCTGCAAGAGATTCTCACAATTAAGTCAGATGATGTAATCGGACGCGCTAAAACATACGAAGCAATCGTTAAAGGTGAGAATTTGCCAACGCCTTCCGTTCCTGAATCATTCAACGTATTGGTTCACGAATTAAGAGGTTTAGGTTTGGATATCACTTTAGAATAAGTTCTAAAAGATAAGTAAGCGTGATAAAATTATTACGCTTACTTACAACTGTTACCTATAGCTGATGGATTTACAATGCTTCTTTTAGCACATAAAAATTAGGATCGAAGTTTTGTTTTAAAAGACACAATTAAGGACACCAATTTTATGCCGATAAAAGAAGCATTGTAAATCAGGCTTTAAAAATTAAAAAAAGAACTATGTCGTATAAAAAGGATAATAAAATCAAAAGCAATTTTACCACCATTACGATCAGTCTGGCTTCTCCCGAATCCATTCTGGAACGTTCAAGTGGCGAAGTGCTGAAACCAGAAACCATCAACTACCGGACTTACAAACCCGAGCGTGATGGTTTATTTTGCGAACGTATTTTTGGTCCGGTAAAAGACTACGAATGCCATTGCGGTAAGTACAAAAGGATCCGTTACAAAGGCATCGTTTGTGATCGTTGTGGTGTTGAAGTAACGGAGAAGAAAGTACGTCGTGAGCGCATGGGGCACATCAATTTGGTGGTTCCGGTAGCGCATATCTGGTATTTCCGTTCGTTGCCAAACAAAATTGGTTACTTATTGGGCTTGCCAACCAAGAAACTCGACCTGATTATTTATTACGAACGTTATGTGGTAATAAAACCAGGCATAAAAGAAGCAGACGGAATTTCTAAAATGGACTTTTTAACCGAAGAAGAATATTTAGATATTTTAGATACGCTTCCAAAAGAAAACCAATATTTAGACGACAAAGATCCGCAGAAATTTGTAGCCAAAATGGGTGCCGAAGCTTTGGAAGAATTGCTGAAAGGTTTAGACCTGGATCAATTATCTTACGATCTTCGCCACCAAGCTGCCAACGAAACTTCTCAGCAACGTAAAAACGAAGCTTTAAAACGCTTGCAGGTTGTAGAAGCTTTCCGCGATTCTAAAACCAGGATTGAGAACAATCCGGAATGGATGATCGTGAAAATTGTTCCGGTTATCCCACCAGAGTTGCGTCCGTTGGTTCCGTTGGAAGGCGGCCGTTTTGCTACTTCCGATTTGAACGATTTGTATCGTCGGGTAATTATCCGCAACAACCGTTTAAAACGTTTGATCGAAATCAAAGCGCCGGAAGTTATTTTGCGTAACGAAAAACGGATGCTTCAGGAAGCAGTAGATTCTTTATTTGATAACTCACGTAAAGTAAACGCTGTAAAAACTGAAGGTAACCGTGCGTTAAAATCGTTGTCCGATATATTAAAAGGTAAACAAGGCCGTTTCCGTCAAAACTTATTAGGTAAACGTGTTGATTATTCAGCGCGTTCTGTCATTGTTGTTGGGCCGAACCTGAAACTGCACGAGTGCGGTTTGCCAAAAGATATGGCTGCCGAGCTTTTCAAACCGTTCATCATCCGCAAAATGATTGAAAGGGGCATTGTAAAAACAGTAAAATCTGCCAAGAAAATTGTTGACCGGAAAGACCCGATTGTTTGGGATATTTTGGAAAACGTGTTGAAAGGACACCCGGTATTGTTAAACCGTGCGCCAACCTTGCACCGTTTGGGCATCCAGTCTTTCCAGCCAAAATTGATTGAAGGAAAAGCTATCCAGTTGCATCCTTTAACTTGTACGGCTTTTAACGCGGATTTTGACGGTGACCAAATGGCCGTGCACGTACCGCTTGGTAACGCTGCTATTTTGGAAGCCCAGATTTTGATGCTGGCTTCGCATAACATTTTAAACCCGGCCAATGGTACCCCAATTACGGTTCCTTCGCAGGATATGGTTTTGGGCTTGTATTACATTACCAAAGGTCGCAAAACAGATGAAGGCCGCGTGGTTAAAGGCGAAGGTTTAACTTTTTATTCTCCGGAAGAAGTGATTATCGCTTACAACGAGAAGAAATTAGACTTGCACGCTTTTATCAAAGTAAAAGTAAATGTTAAAGAACGCGAAGGACATATTGTAAAAAAAGTGATTGATACAACTGTTGGCCGTGTGTTGTTTAACCAGATGGTTCCGGAGGAAGTTGGTTACATCAACGAACTGCTGACCAAAAAATCATTACGTGATATTATTGGTGATGTGGTAAAAAATACCGGTATGGCACGCGCTGCTCAATTTTTGGATGAAATCAAAGAATTGGGTTTCCAGATGGCTTTCCGCGGCGGTTTGTCTTTCAACTTGCAGGATTTGAATATTCCTGCGGAGAAAGTTACGCTGATTGAGCAAGCTTCAAAAGAAGTTGAAGAGGTGATGAACAACTACAACATGGGTTTCATTACCAACAACGAGCGTTACAATCAAATCATTGATATTTGGACGAGGATCAATAACCGTTTGACAGCAAACGTAATGGAAATCCTGTCCACCGATAACCAAGGCTTCAACTCCGTTTACATGATGTTGGATTCTGGTGCGCGCGGTTCTAAAGAGCAGATTCGTCAGCTTTGCGGAATGCGTGGTTTGATGGCAAAACCTCAAAAATCAGGTTCAGGCGGCGAGATTATCGAAAACCCGATCTTATCGAACTTTAAAGAAGGTTTGTCGGTATTAGAATATTTCATTTCTACCCACGGTGCGCGTAAAGGTTTGGCCGACACAGCTTTAAAAACGGCTGATGCCGGTTACTTAACCCGTCGTTTGCATGATGTGGCACAAGATATGATCGTTGGTGAAACTGATTGCGGTACTTTAAGAGGTATCTATACAACGGCTTTAAAAGATAATGAGGATATTGTTGAGCCTTTATACGATCGTATTTTGGGCCGTACAACTTTAAGCGATGTGCACGACCCTTTAACCAATGAACTGTTGGTTGAAGCAGGGAACGACATCACGGAAGATATTGCAAAAAGAATTGAAAACTCTCCGTTAGAAGGTATCGAAATTCGTTCGGTATTAACTTGCGAAGCTAAAAGAGGTGTTTGCGCCTTGTGCTACGGTCGTAATTTGGCCAGCGGAAAACGTGTACAACGCGGTGAAGCAGTTGGTGTAATTGCAGCACAATCTATCGGCGAGCCGGGAACACAGTTAACGTTGCGTACATTCCACGTGGGTGGTACAGCTTCCAACATTGCTGCAGAATCTCAAATCAACGCTAAATTTGATGGTATTATCGAGTTTGAAAACGTGAGGACAGTTCAGTACAAAACCGACGAAGGTGAAGTTGATGTTGTTTTAGGCCGTTCAGGCGAGTTTAGGATTATCGAAAAAGATACCAATAAGATCATCGTAACCAACAATATTCCTTACGGTTCTTATTTGTACATAAAAGACAATACACAGATTTCTAAAGGAGACCGTATTTGTTCTTGGGATCCATACAATGCGGTTATTATTTCTGAATTTGCAGGTAAGACACAGTTTGATGCAGTTCAGGAAGGTATTACGTTCCGTGAAGAATCTGATGAGCAAACCGGCCACCGTGAAAAGGTAATTATTGATACACGCGATAAAACCAAGAACCCGGTTATCCAAATCATTGACAGCAGCAAAAACGTGATCAAAGGCTACAACATACCGGTTGGTGCGCACATTGCGGTTGATGAAGGTGAAAAAGTTCAAACCGGACAGGTAATCGCTAAAATCCCTCGTTCAACGGGTAAAACCCGCGATATTACGGGTGGTTTGCCACGTGTAACCGAGTTGTTTGAAGCGCGTAACCCATCCAATCCAGCGGTTGTTACCGAAATTGATGGCGTTGTAACTTTAGGCGGTATCAAAAGAGGTAACCGCGAGATCACCATTGAATCAAAAGACGGTCAGGTTAAAAAATACTTGGTTCCGCTTTCTAAGCACATTTTGGTTCAAGATAATGACTTTATCAAAGCGGGTATGCCGTTGTCTGACGGTTCGATTTCTCCGGCTGATATTTTGGCGATCAAAGGACCGGCAGCAGTGCAAGAGTATTTGGTTAACGGAATCCAGGAAGTTTATCGTTTACAAGGTGTAAAAATCAACGATAAACACTTCGAGGTCATCGTTCACCAAATGATGCAAAAAGTTACCATTGAAGATGCCGGCGATACCCGTTTCTTGGAACGAGAAGCAGTTGACCGTTGGGATTTCATGATGGAGAACGACGAGATTTACGATCAAAAAGTGGTGGTAGATCCGGGAAGTTCACCAAACTTGAAGCCTGGCCAAATCATTTCCGTTCGTAAATTGCGTGATGAAAATTCCGTATTGAAACGTAAAGATTTGAAACTGGTGGAAGCCCGCGATGCGATTGCGGCAACTTCAAGCCAAATGCTGCAAGGTATTACCCGTGCATCTTTGGGTACAAAATCGTTTATTTCTGCGGCTTCCTTCCAGGAAACAACCAAAGTTTTGAACGAGGCAGCAATTGCAGGTAAACGCGATAAAATGCTTGGGCTGAAAGAAAACGTAATTGTTGGCCACTTGATTCCTTCTGGAACCGGTTTGCGTGCTTACGATAACGTTCGTGTAGGTTCTCAGGAAGAATTTGACCGTTTGTTAGCTTCCAAATCAGAAGAAGTAGAAGCATAATGCTTCTTTTATCCACATAAATTTATCAGCCCAAACACTTACAAAAAGTGTTTGGGCTTTTTTATGCCATAAAAGAAGCATCAGCCTGAGCAAAAATGATTGAGTTGGCTTCACCAATTTTTATCTGCTAAAAGAAGCATCAAAAAAGCGTTTAATTTGTTATGAAAATAATTAACAGAATAGTTTAAATTGACAGATCAATAAAAAGACTTTCATTATATTCACATTTTTACATCATCGAAAATTGTTAAATCTATGTACGATTATTTAATTGTTGGTTCTGGTTTATTTGGGGCAGTTTTTTCTTACGAAGCAAAAAAAAGAGGAAAAAAATGCTTGATTATTGATAAAAGGGACCACGCAGGTGGCAACGTTTACTGCGAAAGTGTGGAAGGCATCAATGTACACAAGTATGGCGCGCATATCTTCCATACCAACGACAAACGGATTTGGGATTACGTTAATTCTTTTGTCGAGTTTAACCGCTACACCAACACGCCGGTTGCCGATTACAAGGGCGATTTGTACAATTTGCCTTTCAACATGAATACTTTTTACCAATTGTGGAAAGTAAAAACCCCTGACGAAGCAAAAGCCGTGATTGCCAATCAAATTAAAGATTTAAACATTAAAGATCCACAGAATTTGGAAGAACAGGCTTTGTCTTTGGTTGGAACGGACATTTATGAAAAATTAATAAAAGGTTATACCGAAAAACAGTGGGGCCGCGATTGTAAAGATTTGCCGGCTTTCATCATTAAGCGCTTGCCGGTAAGGTTTACTTATGATAACAATTATTTTAACGATGCTTACCAGGGAATCCCGATTGGCGGTTACAACAAATTGACGGAAGGTTTGCTCGAAGGAACGGAAGTGCGTTTGAACGAAAACTATTTCGACAACAAAGAATACTATGATTCTTTGGCACCGCAAATTGTTTTTACCGGCAAGATTGATCAATATTATGATTACCAATTTGGCAAATTGCAGTACAGAAGTTTACGTTTTGATCAGCAAACTTTAGATACCGACAATTATCAGGGAAGCGCTTTGGTGAATTATACCGAACGCGAAATCCCTTTTACGAGGATCATTGAACATAAACATTTTGAGTTTGGCACGCAACCAAAAACGGTAATCACACACGAACATCCGGCCGAGTGGGACGAAAGCAACGAACCTTTTTATCCAATCAACGATCAGTTGAACAACGAAATGTATAAAAAATACAAAGCGTTGGCCGACGAAGAACAAAACATAATTTTTGGCGGCCGTTTGGCCGAATACCGTTATTACGATATGCACCAAATTATTGGTTCGGCTTTGAAAAAAGTAGAAACGCACTTTGCCGAAACAAATTAAAACACCAAAAAGGCAGCTTACTGTGGGCTGCCTTTTTGATTTTTCGATTTGATTTTCCCTGATTTTTAACCGATAAAAGAAGCATTATATTTACTCAATATTCTTAAATATGGAAGAGCAAAAAGAAAACCCGCTAAATATAGAACTGTCTGAAGAAATGGCCGAAGGTATTTATTCTAACCTGGCGATCATTACACATTCCGATTCTGAATTTGTACTCGATTTTATCCGCGTAATGCCGGGCGTGCCAAAAGCAAGGGTAAAAAGCCGAATCATTTTAACGCCCGAACATGCAAAACGTTTGGTAATGGCACTGGAAGACAACATCAACCGTTTTGAAGCCATTAACGGAAAAATAAAAATAAAAGAAGTTACAGCACTGCCTTTAAATTTTGGCGGGCCGGTTGGGCAGGCTTGATATTTAAAGTTAAAATTTATGCTCAAACTTTAGTGTTTGATGCTTCTTTTACATGCCTAAAATAAAGATGATCCAAAATTAGAATGCGTAAAAAGCCGGTCGTACTTGTTTATCGCAAAGCTTTTCCGCATGTATTTAGTATTGAATTTATTTTCGATCAGCTTAAAACCTCGTTACAAACTTCGCGCAGCATTGATAAATATATTCTTCCAAAATTTAGCAACTCAATTCTAAACCGCGTATTCAATATCTTTTCGCTGCTTTCGTTTCAAAATAAAATTGTCCATATAACCGGCGACGTGCATTACGCTATTTTAGGAGCCTGGTTTAGCCGTCGTGTTTTAACCATCCACGACCTGGCCTTTTTGCACCAAAATAAAGGCATTAAAAGAAGCATCTTAAAATGGTTTTGGATTATTTTGCCGGTGAAGTTTGCGCATCGCGTTACCGTAATTTCGGAAGCAACTAAGGCGGATGTTTTAAAACAGGTAAAAGTAAATCCGCAGAAAATTCGGGTTATTCCTGATTTTATTTCCGACAGATTCCAGCCAATTCCTGCACGTACTTTTAATTGGGAAAAGCCAAATCTTTTACAAATCGGAACGGCTTTTAATAAAAATATCAACCGATTGGCAACAGCCATTTCAGAAATCCCTTGTACTTTAACCATTGTCGCAGAATTAGATCAGAAGACAAAGCAAACTTTAAATCAGTTTAATATTCAATACATCAACAAAATTGATTTGACAGAAGATGAACTGTACCATGAATATGCGAATGCCGATCTGTTAACTTTTGTTTCAACTATAGAAGGTTTCGGAATGCCAATTGTTGAAGCCAATGCTTGCGGTTTGCCGGTGATAACTGCTAATTGTTCCTCCATGCCGGAAGTTGCAGGAAATGCTGCTTTGTTGGTTGATCCTTTTGATATTCAGTCAATTAAAAACGGAATCGTGAAATTAATTGAAGATGAAAATTTAAGAAACAGCCTCGTAAAAAAAGGTTTTGAAAATGCAAAACGCTTCTCAAAAGCAAAAGTTGTGGCGCAATATGAGTTGCTTTATCAGGAATTGGAAAATGAAAATTTAACCAATCAAAGGAAGTAAAACCGAGAGAACGGCTTGCAGATCGGGGTAATCAAACCATAAAATTTCCCGGTCTTTTTTAAACCAGGTGATTTGTCTTTTGGCAAAATGCCGCGTGTTTTGTTTGATCAGTTCTATTGCTTCTTTTACCGGTGTATTTTTGTTGAAAGCATCAAAAAGTTCTTTGTAACCAACCGTATTTAAAGCGTTTAAATGTTGTTGTGGCTGTAAAGCTAATGCTTCTTTTACCAGTCCATTTTTAACCATTTCGTCCACACGGTTGTTAATTCGGTTGTACAAAACGCTTCTTTCCGGATTGATACCAATTTTGATGGTTTTAAAATCGCGTATTTTTTTACTTCGCGTGAGAAAAGATGAATAAGGTTTTCCGGTGGAATCAGAAACTTCCAAAGCGCGGATGATGCGTTGCGGGTTTTGCAGGTCAACTTGTCCGTAATATTCGGGATCAAGGATTTTTAACTGGTTTTGCAGGTATTCCAAACCAAATTCCTGGTAAAGCTGGTTCCAACGTTCCCTTTCCTGCGGCTCGGCGTTGGGCAAATCATCAAAACCCTGGTAAATGGCTTGCAAATATAAACCGGAACCGCCAACCATAAGTACGATTTGATGTTGCTGAAACAAATCCTCCAGCTTTGCTAATGCTGCTTTTTCAAAGTCGGCAACAGAAAAATTTTCAGTAATAAAATGGGAATTGATAAAATGATGCGGAATTAGAGCCAGTTCTTCGCGAGATGGTTTTGCTGTCCCAATTTCCATTTCCCGGTAAAACTGCCTTGAATCCGCAGAAATAATTTCTGTTTGAAAATACTTTGCCAGTTCGATTGCCATAGCAGTTTTTCCGGCTGCAGTTGGCCCGCAAACTGAAATCAATATTTTTTTTGCCTCTAATTCCAAGGCTGTTTCTTTACCAATTTTATACCGATAAAAGAAGTATCCGGTTAATATTCGTCTTTTGCACCGTGTTCTTCGTCTTCAATGTGCTCATTGTCGGC
Source organism: Mucilaginibacter sp. (assembly GCF_041088075.1). Taxonomy (GTDB): domain Bacteria; phylum Bacteroidota; class Bacteroidia; order Sphingobacteriales; family Sphingobacteriaceae; genus Mucilaginibacter_A. The sequence continues at coordinate 89,601 of NZ_JBGCVY010000042.1, forward strand.
AAATTCGTCATCCACAAATTCGTCTTCCGCCTCTTCCTCGTCCGCGGCAGGCACGTCGTCCACTTCATCCAGTTCGGCAAAATCGTGGCCATCTTCCGGGTTTAAGCCTTCTTCATGCAAAAAGTCGAAATCTTCGGCATCGCCCTCGGCAACCGGAACAGCAGCCACGGCGCCAAAAGGTTTTGGTGCATCGCCCACAGAACGCACAATTTGCGGATAAACTTTTCCGGTAGTATCGTCCAACAAAATTTTTATCAGCTCGACATGAAAATCATACGGACGGTCGAAATTATACGTGTAGTAAAATTTTTGGTGCGGGTCGTCAATAAAATTGCTCAATTTGGAGTTTTCCATCAAAGCAACGCCACGGTCAATTTTTTTGGCAGAAGGCATAAACGCAATTTCATCACTTTTAATCCAATGATCATTGCTGATGTAAAAAGAAGATGAAGCTTCAGGGTTGTAGCCGGTTGACTGCTGGATAACGCGGTGTAAATCTTCAAATGTTTGTTTAGATTGAATTTCAACTTCTCTGACAACGTCATCGTAATCTTCAAAACTCACTTTAAACCTGTAAACTGCCATTCCTGATATTTTTTATAATGATTAATTGATCGTTAAATTAAATTTTTTGCTACAACTTTTAAGCCAATATCTTCTCCTTTTTTGATCATCAGCTTTAAAGCTTCGGGCCGGGAGTTAAAAATTTCACCTTCCAAAATTGCATCGCGGATGCTGCTTTTAATGATGCCAACTTCCCTTCCGGCCTTAATGCCAAACGTTTCCATAATATCTTCGCCGCTAACGGGCGGCTGCCAGTTGCGGATGCGGTCGCGTTCTTCCACATCTTTCAATTTCTGTTTAACACGTTCAAAATTGTTGCGGTATTTTTTTACTTTATATTCGTTCTTAGTGGTAACATCGGCGTTGCAAAGCAGCATCAAGCCTTCAATGTCATTACCTGCATCAAAAAGTAAACGCCGCACGGCCGAATCCGTTACAATTTCCTGGGCCAAAACAATTGGGCGCATGTGCAACTGTACTAATTTCTGCACTAATTTTAACTTTTCGTTGAGCGGAAGTTTTAATTGGGCAAAGATTTTTGGCACCATCCGCGCGCCTTTGTCTTCATGGCCATGAAAAGTCCAACCGTGGCCAGGCTCGAAACGTTTGGTTGCCGGTTTTGCAATATCGTGTAAAATAGCAGCCCAACGCAACCATAAATCGTTGGTGTTTTCGGCGATATTATCCAACACCTGCAAGGTATGGTAAAAATTATCTTTATGGCCTTGTCCGTTCACAATTTCTACGCCTTGCAGTGCAGCCATTTGCGGGAAGATGAGTTGCAGCAAACCGGCATCAAAAAGATAGTTGAAACCAACAGAAGGTTTTGGCGAAAGAATAATCTTATTTAATTCGTCTGTAATGCGTTCCTGCGATACAATTTTGATTCGTTCGCGGTTTGTTTTGATCGCTTCCAACGCCGCTGCATCAATGGCAAAACCTAATTGGGCAGCAAAACGGACGGCACGCATCATGCGCAACGGATCATCAGAAAAAGTAATGGAAGGGTCTAAAGGCGTGCGGATCAGTTTGTTTTCCAAATCTTTTACGCCTTCAAAAGGATCAACCAGTTCGCCAAAGTTTTCTTGATTTAAGGCGATGGCCAAAGCGTTGATGGTAAAATCGCGGCGGTTTTGGTCGTCTTCTAAGGTGCCGTCTTCAACAATTGGTTTGCGCGATTCTGCCCGGTACGATTCTTTCCTTGCGCCCACAAACTCCAAATCCAAGTTTTTGTATTTGATGCTCGCCGTACCGAAATTCTTGAAAACTGAAACTTTTACCTTGAGTTTTTGCGCAACTTCTTCGGCAAATTCAATCCCGTTTCCTAAAACAACTACGTCAATATCAGCAGACGGGCGTTTCAAAAACAAATCGCGCACATAACCGCCAATCACAAACGCAGCAACTTGTTGACTTGAAGCCACGTTTGAAATGATTTGAAATACCGGATGCTGCAGATGTTGTTTCATCAATTTTTACCGTACCAAATTTATGCCGATAAAAGAAGCATCATGTGTTTTGCGGATGCTTCTTTTAGCGTGCAAAAGTAGCGATTATTACTTTCTGATAAAGTTAAAACGGCCATCAGCTTCCAGTTTCATGATGGTGGACGGTTTTTTTTGCTGCAAGTTGTGCTGTTCCAAATCAACCACGTAATCCACGCCTTCCAAAATTTCAGCAGAAATTTCACTAAAGTTTTTGGGCGAAGGTTGACCGCTGATATTAGCCGACGTAGAAACCAGCGGCTTGCGCAAACGTTGAATCAATTGCTGGCAAAAATCGTGCTTTACTACGCGGATGCCAACGCTGCCATCGGCACTGATCAAAGCCGGAGAAATATTTTTGGCACCGGAAAGGATCAACGTGAGCGGGTTTTCAGCAAACTCGATCAAATCATAAGCAATATCCGGAACTTCGCGTACGTAGCTCAACAATTTGTTGTCGTTGTCCAACAAAATAATCATGCTTTTGCTTTCTTCGCGCTGTTTCAAGGCGTAAATTTTTTTGACGGCTTCGGTGTTGGTCGCGTCGCAGCCAATCCCCCAAATCGTATCGGTAGGGTAGAGGATGATGCCGCCTTCCTGAACCACTTTTAGCGCTTTGGCAACTTCTTCTCTAAGCATTTTGTAAGGCTTGCTGGTACACGTTCATTAAATTTTGTGCGATATTTTCTTCCCGAAAACGTTGTGCATATTCCAAACCCTGCGCTTTCATTTTTGATTTAAGCTGATCGTTTTGTAGTATCAAATTTACTTTTTCTGCGAGGGCAACCGCGTCATCTGGATCAACATAAAAACTGTCTGGCCCGCCGGCTTCTTCCAAACACGAACCTTTTGCTGCTACAACTGGCGTTCCCGAACACAAAGCTTCCAAAATTGGGATACCAAAGCCTTCATAACGCGAAGGATAAACAAAAACTTCGGCCAGTTGGTAAATGGCGGGCAAATCCTGAAAAGGAACATTTTGCAGAAACAGCACACGCTTTTGCAATGCTTCTTTTACCACCTCTTTTTTGACCAGTTCGGCGTATTCGGTTTGCTTCCCAACCACAACCAAAGAAACTTCTGCCGGAATGTTTTTTAACGCTTTTATCACCAACAGCAGGTTTTTCCGGGTTTCAATCGTTCCAATATTTAATATAAATTTCTGCGGAAGCTGGTAACGTTTTCTTAATGCTTCTTTTACCGCATCATTTTGGGTTTGACGGAAACTCGGATCGCAGCCTTGGTAAACTACTTTTATTTTCTCAGGATTTAAGTTGAAGAATGCAATCAAATCCAATTTGGTTTTTTCGCTAACAGCAATAATCAGATCAGCATTGGCAGAGGCATTTCTCGCTTTCCATTCATAAATTTTTCGGTTGATCCAGCCAAAATATTGCGGATATTTTAAGTAGATTAAATCGTGAATGGTTACTACTGTTTTTATGCCACTTTTTTTGATACCGATAGGAAGTTCCTGGCTTAAACCGTGGTAAAGCTGGATTTTGTCTCGCTTTAAATCCTGAATGATACCTTTACTTCGCCAAAACGATTTTAATAAATTGGATTGTGGCTTTTTAATTTGGACGTTTTCTAAACCACGCAAAAAGTCAGGTTCGGTTTCAGTCCTCACTTTTGGCGTGTATAAAAAGTATTCGTTTTGCGGAAAATGCTTTGCCAGCGCTTGTATCGTTGCCCGGCTATAATTGCCCAAACCGGTTTTGTTTAGAAAAGCACGTTTGGCATCAAAACCGATTTTGAGAGGTTGATGGTTCATGGTTTATAGTTGATGGTTCGTGGTTGATAGTTCATGGCCGACCGCCCGCTTTTGCTATCATCTATTAACTATGATCCATGAACCTTTTGCCTTTCACCTTACACGGCCACATTATGCTCTCGCAAAGCATTGTTTAACGAGGTTTTTTTATCGGTTGATTCTTTTCTGCGGCCAATAATCAACGCACAGGGAACCTGGTATTCTCCGGCAGGAAATTTTTTGGTGTAAGAACCCGGGATCACGACCGAACGCGCCGGAACAAAACTTTTGTATTCTGTCGGCGTTTCTTTGGTTACATCAATAATTTTGGTAGAAGCTGTCAAAACCACGTTTGCGCCCAAAACAACTTCGTGTTCCAGATGCACGCCTTCAACCACAATCGCGCGCGAACCGATAAAACAATTGTCTTCGATAATTACCGGCGCGGCCTGTACAGGTTCCAGCACGCCGCCAATTCCTACGCCGCCGCTCAGATGCACATTTTTCCCGATTTGCGCACAGGAACCAACCGTTGCCCAAGTATCAACCATCGTTCCTTCATCCACATAAGCACCAATGTTGACGTAGGAAGGCATTAGGATGACGCCTTTGGCCAGGTAAGCACCGTAACGGGCAATGCCATGCGGCACAACACGAACACCAATTTCCTTATAGTTGGTTTTCAGTTTCATTTTATCGTGGAACACAAACGGGCCAACTTTAATTTCGGCCATTTCACGGATCGGGAAGTACATAATCACCGCTTTTTTGATCCAGTCGTTGATGTGCCAGCGGCCGGTTATCATTTCGGCCACGCGCAGTTTTCCTTTGTCCAGATCGTCAATCACATCTTCAATGGCCGTAATATGTTCTTTGGATTCCAGCAAAGTGCGGTCAATCCAGGCGTCTTCAATCAGTTTCTTTACATCATTATACATTTCGGTATCTAAATAATTTTTGTTGTGGAAATTTGAATTATATTTTATAGACAGCTTCGGAAATTGGAAGCTGTGCTTTGACAAACATAACAAAAATTGAGGTTTTATAACCGGAAAGTATAGGCAAAGAAGTTAACTTAAAAGCAGGCAAAACAGGATAAGAATGCGAAAAGGCCGAAACAGATTAGAAAAACGCTAAAGAAGTTCGATTGTTTAAGGTAGATTTTTACCTGCTAAAAACAGTATTCCTTTAAATACACTTGTTGATCAAAGACAAAAGCGACGGATCTAAATGACAGTTTTGATCAGCCGGAAGGCTAACCCCGTTTTTTTTGAAAATTTTGTAATTGTCTTCGTCATCAATCAGCACTTCAGCTTCAATGCTCATGTCGTCTTTTTCAACTTCGTTCAAAACTGATATTTTAATCAGTTCGTCGTTGTAGGTAAAAACAGAATTTTTCATAAAATAAAAAGTAAATGCGGTTTTAAGTATAATTGGTTTTGATAGAAAATATAGGCGTATAATTTGGTATAAAAGTAACAAACATACTTTTATTTTAAAAGTTTATTAAAATTGTAAAAGATTTGTTCCGTGAAATTGCAAAATTGATAAAATTCATCTTTTATCAATGCTTCCGATCGCGCCTTTAAATTTTGTTCGTTTCCACAGGAATTGTATCAATTTGTATTAAAGTCAGCCAATCCTAAACTGATCTAAACAATAAACTAGCTTTAGCATTGTTAACTTAAATTATGGCAGAAAAAGAGAAGTTACGGATTGACAAATATTTGTGGGCTATCCGGATATTCAAAACACGAACCATGGCCGCAGATGCGTGTAAAGCCGGCAAAGTAAAGCTGGACGGGCAAAACATAAAACCATCGCACGAAGTGAAGGTTGGCGAAACCTACCAGGTAAGTAAGGGCATAGAAAAGAAGGTTTTAAAAGTTACGGGGTTGCTGGAAAACCGGTCAGACGCGAAAACTGCCGTCCAGTTTTATGAAGACCAAACGCCGGTAGAGCAAACGTATGGCTATAAATCTGTTTTTCAATCGCCTATGATCCGGCGCGACCAGGGCGCAGGCCGGCCAACAAAAAAAGACCGCCGTGATATTGACGATCTTCAGGACGGGTTTTTTGATAAACCTTGATTTTAACCAATGCTTCTTTTACCCTATAAAAATTGATGAATGATTTTATGCCGGTAAAAGAAGCATTGCCGCTTTGTCATCCTGAACTTGTTTCAAGATCCCTCTTCCACGATTACCTTTCTTATGGGATGCCGAAAAAATTTCGGCATGACAAAACGTTTAACACAATGATTTTATGCCGGTAAAAGAAGCATTG
>NZ_JBGCVY010000043.1:0-11868 GCF_041088075.1 Mucilaginibacter sp.
TTCTAATCCAGATATTGGACATTTGTACTAATAATAACCTTTTTAGTTGCATAAAAATTAAAAAAAACATACAACAAAATGTTTAAATTCGGCCCGACTTTTGAATTTAGGATATATCATCCTTCCATTTATTTTGAATACAGCATTTTTTCGTTGTTACTATAACAAAAAAAATCCTGCCGCTTACCGCAGCAGGATTGTCAATGCTTCTTTTACCCTATAAAAATTGGTGGGCTTGGTTTATGGAAATTTACTTCTTCGCCCTTTGCGCCTTCACTTCCGGTTCGGTAACCGCACTTGCCTTGTTGCCAAAACTGTTGCGCACATAAGTCAACACGTCGGCAATTTGCTGGTCAGTCAAAAAATCGTGCGACGGCATCACGTTCTGGTACATGTTGCCGTCTATTTCCTGGTGGCTCAGGCCTTTTAAAAGGATGTTGATCAGCCGGGTTTTATCGCCCAAAACATAACTGGTTTTGATTAATGGCGGGTTCATGTTTTGCACACCGTAACCGTCCGGCTGATGGCAGGACACACAACTTTGCGAATAAACTGCTTGTCCGTTTGTCATCGAAGCTTTTGAAGTCGGCGAAACCACCATCCTGTTTTTGCTGGCAACAGGTTTATGTGCCGGTGCTTTTTTTACCTGTGCAAAAATGGTCTGGGCAGAGAACAGCACCAACAAGGTTAATAAAACAGGCCTCATAATTTTTTATACGTGATTTTATAAAGCGTTCCTTTTGAATCGTCAGTTACGTAAAGCGAACCGTCTGGCCCTTGTGCCAAACCGCATGGGCGGTGTTCGGCACGGCCGGAAGCTGTTTTTTCCGGCGATCCGGAAAACCCATCGGCAAATACTTCCCACTGTCCGGTTGGCTTGCCGTTTTTAAACGGTTGAAAAACCACATAATAACCGGCTTGCGGCTCGGGCGCACGGTTCCAGGAACCATGAAAAGCGATGAAAGCGCCGTTTTTATATTTCTCCGGGAATTGGTTTCCCGTGTAAAACAACAAACCTACCGGCGCCAAATGTGCCGGATAAGCAGCAGCAGGTTCTAAATATTCGGTGGTAGATTTTTTGCCATCGCCGCCGTATTCCGGTGCCACCATTTCTTTGTGCTGAAACGGATCGTAATAGATATACGGCCAGCCTGCGTTGGCACCTTTTTTCAAAGCATACATACATTCGGCAGGTAAATCGGCACTTTGTTTAACCGTGTACAAATCCGGGAAAATATCGTGCAACTGGTCGCGCCCGTGCTGCATTACGTAAAGCTGGTTGTCCTTTTTGTTCCAGTCCAAACCCACCACATTGCGCAAACCGGTGGCGTAACGGGTGCCATCGCCCAATTGCTGGTTTGGTTTATCGGTTTTAAACATCCAGATGCCTCCGGCAGAATCCAACAACGGACAACCTTTGATGCCCATCGAACCGCGCTGACGGTCTTTTTCCTGGCAGGAATTCAAATAAGCGCCAATATTTACGTAGATGTTGTTGTTGTCGTCCACCACAATAGATTTTGTTTCATGCTGAAAACGGCTGATCAAACCAGTAACGATTTTTTCGGGCGCATTTGGGTTAATGACTTCGTTCTGTGCGTTCAACTTGTAACGGAAAATTTCCTCGTTGGAAGAATCGTACAAATAACCGTTCTTCATGTAAATCCCGGTTCCGCCATAATTGCCAAAACCAGATTTCACAACCGCTTTGCCGCCGCTTTCGTGCAAAACCAGGGTTCCTTTTCCGTTTACCGGTTTGGCTAAACGGATGTAAATATCATGTTGCGGCGTAACCACCAAATGCCTTGCGCTGCCCAAATTGCTGGCCAAAATGGTGGCCGAAAAACCTTCCGGCGTTTTTAGACCTGCATTTTTAACGGCTGTTTGCGCGTTGGAAGTTTGGGCAAAAGTGCTTAACGCGATACAAACCGGCAACGCAACTTTAACGGCAATTGCCTTGAAATTACTTAAAAAGTGTGTTTTTAAATTTAGCATATCGGGTAATAATTTTAAGTTAAAAGTAGTAATTTAAGTTTCAGTTTGCCTAAATAAGCACAAATTAACTTTAATGTTTTTATTTTCTGCCGAATAAGAACAGTAAGATTTTTATTACGGGTTTTAAAGTTTTTGACAATGAAAAACCATTTATTACCCAATAACCATCTCCACAAAAAAACCTGTCTCATAAAATTTTAGCCAATGCTTCTTTTACCGGCAATTTTTTAAGTCCGCGTTTACTTTTTCCACCTCGTACAAACCTTGTTGGTTTCCAAACGAATTGGTTACATAAGTAATCACTTCGGCAATTTCAATTGGTGCCATTTGCGTTTGCGCGGACATTTGCGCATTGTACGTTTTTCCGTTTACGCTGATCGTTCCTTTCAAACCATTTTGGATGATACAGGCCAACTGGTTTTTGTTCTTTTTGAGATAACTTGCTGCTTTCAACGGCGGAAAAAGTTCGCCCAAGCCTTCGCCGTTTTCGGCATGGCAGTTTTTGCATTGCGCTTGGTAAATATTCCTTCCCTGGATAAAATAACGCTTGTATTCAATCTCGGCCTCGCTTTGGCAGGAAAGTAGAAATGTGGCAAGGATAAAGGTGAAAGGTAAAAGGAGAACCAGAACGCGCTTCATGTTTTCCGGTTTGCGTCTTCGTCCATCAGCAGTTTCACATCCACAATCAACTGGTCAACCTGCTTTTTATCAGTGCCGTCGTACGCGCCCCTAACGCGGCCTTTCTTATCCACCAAAACCAGCCAGCCTTGGTGCACATAACCGCCCGGCGCCCGTTTGTCTTCGGATACCGAAACCAAATAATTCTTTTCGGCCAATTGGTAAACCTCTTCCTTTTTTCCCAGCAAAAAATACCACTGATCGGCTTTTGCGCCCAGCTTTTCTGCATAATTTTTTAAAACTGGGATCGTATCGTGCCGCGGGTCAATCGTAAAAGAAACCAATTTAAAATCCGGTTTTCCCTGGTACGCTTTAAAAACCGAAAGCATGTTGCGCTGCATCGTCGGGCAAATGGACGGGCAAGACGTAAAAAAGAAATCGGCCACATAAGTTTTTCCCCGCAAATCGTTTTCGCCGATGGTTTGCCGGTTCTGGTCAACAAAACTAAACGGCGGAATGGTGGCATAAACCGTATCTGTAATTTGTTTTCCGTCAATCGTTTTGGTGATAGGTTGCCGCTCACCGTAAATCGGCAGTTTTTTGCCGTTGTTTTTATGGGTACAGGCAGTAAAAGCCAGCAAAGCCAGCACCGGCCAGATTAATTTCTTCATTTCTTTTTATATTTTAACAAGTATTGGTTGGACGATTGGATAACGGATTTGTAAGCTGTATTGATTTGGCCAACAGTCTTTTTTTGCTGCGCCAGGTAATTCATCACTTCCTGGTGCGATTTCCCCCGAAAATCCGGGTTGTAGTTGTGCATCCAGTCGCTCATGGCATCGTCCGTTTTCAAAATCCGGCTGCTTAAACTGCGCATGGTTTTGTTTTCTGCGGAAGTATCCAAGGCCGGGAATGCTCTTTTTACACTATCTTTTTTCAGCAGCAGCGTATCCAGTTTCATTTTGTTTTGCATCGCCGTTTCACCGTCGGCCATCACTTTTTCGTGCATTTCCATCACTTCGGCCTCCAGCTTTTTCTCGTCGTTTTTGGTGTCTTTGCACGCGGTAAAAACCAGCAGCGAAGCGGCAATTATTATTCTATATTTCATCTTTATTGTTTCAAGTTTTGGTTCGGCAATTTACAACGCTTTGTAGTTTTTTAGGTGGAAGTTATTTTAACTTTTGTTATCAATTTTTTATCTATTCATAGTTTTATAGGACACACCCCTGACCCCTCTCGAGAGGGGAACCTGCAAACGACGCCTTTCTAAACATTAGAAAGGTAGCAAGCTATACTTCCCCTCTCGAGAGGGGCAAGGGGTGTGTCCTTTATTTTTATGCCATAAAAGAAGCATCTCAATCTTTTTCCACCAGTTCCATTCCACATTTCCGGCAAACGCCCGGCTTGTTTTCCACCACTTCCGGGTGCATCGGGCAAGTGTATCTGATACTGTTTTTACCGGCAGAAATGGTGTCTTTTGGATTTTGTGCAGCCTGTAAACCGCTTTGGTTACAAGCCGAAAGCGCGATCAAAACGCCTGCAAAAAGAATTATTTTTTTCATGAAAAGAATGTTTTAAACAGATTTATTACCGATAAAAGAAGCAACGCCAAACAGCGAAACCACCAAAACGCCAAGTGCTGCCAACATGCTTACCACATCGCGCAGGTTTTTTCCGGCCCAGGTCATGCCAAAATATTTATGCAGAAAAATGAACGATAAACCTTCTGCCCGGTCAATCCCGGCAACGGTGGTCGAAAGTTTGGATGTTGTGGTTTCGATATACCAGTTTTCCCGGTCCGGGTAACTCACTTTTTCCACCGGCAAACGCTTGTTGATAAAACCGTACTCGTTATCAAACTGCTTGATCAAAGTAATGGTTTTGAGTTGAGGATTGGCCTTTTGCCCAACCGAATCCCGGTAAAAATTGCTGATAAAAACAGCATATTGCTGATCGCCGTTGGGCAGTTCTTTTCCGTTTTGCGCATCAAAGTACAAAACCTGTTTCTGCTTGTTTAAAACCTGATAATACGCGCGGTTTTGAAACTTTACCAGTGCCACTTTTTTAATCGCAGAATCGGCCAAAGGCAGTTTTAAGTTGGATAAAAGCAGTTCGTTGCGATGGATCAATTGCGCGTATTGCACTTTTTCGGACTTTAAATTATGCAGTTTAACCAGCAAATGGAAAGCACCGCTGGCAACAAAAGTAAACATCACGAAAGAAACAACCAGCCCTATTTGCCGGTGAAAACGGTGCAGTAAACGCTTGTCTTCCTGCCCTTCCGCCTTTCGTTTTTGTTGGATGGTTTTGAATTTCTTCCAAAACAAACCATAAACCGTCAGTCCGCTCAACAACGATAGAAACATAATGCCGACAATCACCAGCAGAGTTACCGTCCGAAACTTTTCGCCGCCCAAAGTTGCCAGAAACTGCCAGGTATGAAACTGCTCGAACAACCACAAAAAGCCTTTCCTTGTGTTGTTGTTGAAAGTTCCCATGCGGCTTTGGCCGGTTTCCACGTAAATATCCATGCCGTCGGGTCGGTCAAAACTGATTTTCCACAAGGGCAGCAAATGGTTTATGGGTTGATAGTAATCGTCAAAAGTGGTTTGCAGCGATGCTTCTTTTACCGGTGTTTTTTTGTCGTTGGTAAAATATCGGGCGAGATAAATGGCGTAAAGTTGATCGCCATTTGGAAGCGGAATACTGTTTTTAGCACTATAATATTGGTAAATACTGTCGCGGTTCAAAATCTGGTAAAACGTTCCGCGATCAAAATTAACCAAACCAAAATTTCTAATTTCGGTCAAATGGTTTCTGTCTAAAACTTCCTGCAAAGAAAGCTGCGGCTGCATTTCGGCCTGCGTTTTCGGATGGAAAATTTCCTGCGGGATGAAAGGCCGAAACCAGTTGGACATCAACGGGTGCGATAAGCCGCTGACCGTCCAAAATATCACCGGAACCAACGCCATCAAACCCAAAACCCGGTGCCATTTATAAAAGTTGCTTTTAACAATCCGCTTGGTTTTGCTATTTTTTTCCGGCGGAGCCAAAGTGGTGGATGCTGTTTTTATCATACAAAAATCAGTGTTTGGAGAAGTTATAACTGATGCCCAAATTGTAAATGCGCGGCGAACCGGTGTTGTACGTATCGCCGTAAGAATTGCCGGTTACCGTGGTTGCGTAAAGTTTGTTGCTAAGGTTCAGGACGTTAAGCCAGATGCCCGCGCCTTGCAGCAAATCCTTTTTAAAATCGTAGCCCAAACGCAAATTGTACAAATTGTAGCCGCCGTAGGTTTTGGTGTTGGCCGGATTGGTAAAATACGAATTGATGTGCTGCCACTCGCCCGCTATCCTGAAACCTTGCAAGTACATCGGTTTGTAGGTGATCTCGGAATTGGCAATCCAGGTCGGCGCGTTGTTCATCCGGTTGCCGTCGTAACTGATCGAATAACTTTTTCCGGTGGAATAATTGGTGGCTACTTCGCTGTAATCCAGATACGTGTGCTGCGCATTGGTGCCGCTAAAACGGAACGATACTTCTTTTACCGGCAAAAAATTGATGCTGTACTCGATGCCGCGGTGGCGCGTGGCACCGGCGTTTTGGTTTTGCGTGGTGTTATCGGGCAAAAGCTGACTGATGATTTCGTTGCGGCCTTCCAAATCGTACAAACTCAGCTCGAAATACATTTTTTTGTTGAAAGCCGAAAGCCATCCGCCAACTTCATAATTGTTAAACGTGGCTTGTTTCAGCAGAACCAACTGCCGCGAACTGTACAAATTGCTGGTTTCCGGTGGCTGGAAACCAACGCTGTAATTGGCGTAAAATCCTTTGTTGTTGCCCAAATCATATGTTAAACCCAGCTTCGGCGCCACAATGTTGAAGTTGTTGGTTTCCTGCTGTTTGTATTTGGTATTGCTTGGCGGCAAACCGTTTTCAAAATTGTAATGCACGTTATCATAACGCAAACCGGCAACAACGCGCAAGGCTTCAACCGGCTTCAATTCGTACTGCACATAAGCGGCGGTATTGAACAGTTTGATCTGGTAATCATCCAAATATCGCCCCGTATTTACAAAATCGGTGTAGTAATTCCGCTCCACATCTTTGGTAATGTTGAGGTATTGCGCGTAGTAAGAACTCGGACTGTCATCCAAATAAGCGCCCAAAATCAACCGTGAATGCAAAAAATCAAAGTCTGCCCGGTGCTGCGCCAAAAAGCCGTAACTGCGAAATTTCTGGTCGTTCACCTGCCCGTTCGAGCTTACGTATTGCCCCGCCGCATTCCGCACATCGCCAATGTAATAACTGGGCAGTTGCGCAGTCGAATTATCCCTGAAAAAAGCAGTGATAAAAGAAGCATTGTGTTCGTTCCAAACATGATCCAAACGCGCGCTGCTGCGAAACGCTTCCACTTTCCGGTACGTAAAACGCTGGTTGGAGCCGTAACTTCGGTTGTAAAAATGCGCGCTGTCTAAACTTCCGGGCGTTTGCGTGTTGAGGTAATTGTAAGAAGCAGAGGCAGTTAAACGCGTGGCGGCATTAAAATCGTAAGTAGATTTTAGGTTGAAGGAATATTTGTCAAAATCCGAATAATCCTGCCAGCCATTTTTTTGGTGCGCCACGTAGCCGCCGGCATACAAACCAAACTTTCCGGCGGTAAAACCAGCATTGGCATCCACGCGGCGGTAATGGTACTGGTCGCCCTGCAAACTCACATTGCCGGCATAGCCCGAAGGCGGGTTTTGGGTGATAAAATTAACCGCGCCGCCAATCGAATTGCTACCGTAAAGCGACGAAGCCGGCCCTTTGATCACCTCGATATCGCGCACGCTGCCCATGTTAATTTCGTACAAAGAATTATGGTTGAAAATGCCGGTCGGGCGGATCGGCAAACCATCTTCCATATACAAATACAGCGCGTTGTAAGTAATGGGCTGGCGGATGGCCATCGTGTGCTGCTCGTTGCCCAGATCAACCATGTAAACACCGGCGACTTTGTTCAGTAACTGGTACAAAGCGGTTGCTTTGGTATCCTGGATTTGGGTTGAAGTGATCTTGCTGATGGCAATCGGTGCATCTTGCCGCGACTGCTTTTCCCTGCTGGCAGAAACAATAACGGGCTGCAAATCTAAGGTTGCCGGTTGCAAATTGATGTTTAAGGTTGAAGCAGAAACCGCAACAATTTGAGCGGTAAAACCTGTCATCGAAAACCGAATTTTAACCGTTCCTTCCGGCAAATTCAAATGGTATTTACCTTGCGCATTGGTTTGGCCGAGGTCTTTAAAAATAGTCAAATCTGCGCCAGCCGAACTTATAACAACATTGGATAAAGGTTCATGGGTGATGGCATCGGTAACCGTTCCTTGCAATAAATTTTGCGCGTTTGCAAGCGAAGGAACAATGAAAAAGAGTAGGTAAAAGAAGTATGGCTTCATAGAAACAGGCAGGAAGTTTTCCGCTTCCCGAAAAAAATAAAATGGATAAATGAGTTAAAGGGAGGCTGAATTGTGGAAATCACACAAAATAATTCAATTCAAAATCTTGGAAAGAACATAAAAAAACAGCCTTAAAAACAGCATTTATCCTGCCTGCGGAGGGCGAAAAATGGCACTGAAATTTGACGTTTTAAAATTGGCACGATAAGGTGTTGCAATAATTTGCAGCAATTGCGCGTGGAATTTGATTTCGGAATAAACCACCAAATAACTTTCCTGGAACAAGCTTTTCTGGGTTTGGCGCTCGTCGCTTTTCTCTTTCTCTTCGGCCTGTTTGATCTTTTTCATCAGATAACAATGGCCATTGCAATGCAGCCAGGGTTTGCTGCGGTTTTCGCACAGGTTATTGGCGATGTATTTTTGGTTCAAGCTGAAACCTGCATAAACGAAAAGCCGGCCAAAATTAGCCGAAACCACCGCCAAAAGCAGGAAAAGGGAAACCGCGCGCCGAAGCATCATTGCCGCAAAGGTAAATTCCGTAACTTAAACATTCAAGTGTTACGTATAAATATATTTCGCCCGATGTTAATTCGATAAAATTTATACTTTTAAAAAATGATCACCAAGTTATCCATCGTCATTCCCGCCTATAATGAAGCAGCTACTATCCATCTCATTTTAAATAAATTAAAGCAGGTTGAGCTGGTTAACCGGATTGAAAAAGAAGTGATCATTGTAAACGATTGCTCTACCGATGGCACCGAAAATGCCATTTTAACTTATAAATCCAACAATCCGGATTTGCCGATCAGTTATTTTAAACACGAAATTAACCAGGGAAAAGGCGCGGCTTTGCATACCGGAATTGACAAAGCAACCGGCGAATATTT
Source organism: Mucilaginibacter sp. (assembly GCF_041088075.1). Classification (GTDB taxonomy): domain Bacteria; phylum Bacteroidota; class Bacteroidia; order Sphingobacteriales; family Sphingobacteriaceae; genus Mucilaginibacter_A. Next base: position 8,943 of record NZ_JBGCVY010000043.1, read on the forward strand.
GATTGTGCAGGATGCCGATTTGGAATACGACCCGAATGAATACAATGATTTGCTTAAACCTGTAATCAGTGGTTTTGCCGATGTGGTTTATGGCTCCAGGTTTATGGGCAGCAACCCGCACCGTATCTTGTTTTTCTGGCATACCATCGGCAATAAATTGTTGACAAACTATTCAAACATGTGTACCAATTTAAACTTGACCGATATGGAAACTTGTTACAAGTTGTTTAAAACCCATGTGATCCAAAACATCCAATTAAAAGAAAAACGTTTTGGTTTTGAACCCGAAGTTACGGCGAAAATTGCACGTGTTCCAAAAATAAGGATTTACGAAGTTGGGATTTCATATTACGGACGAACATATGAAGAAGGAAAAAAAATTGGCTGGAAAGATGGTTTCCGTGCCTTGTATTCGATCACAAAATACGGACTTTTGAAATTGTAATTGGATATGAAAAAATTGTTACATTGGTATTTGGGGTTGAATGTTTATTTACAATTAGCGCCGTTTTTATTATTGTATCTGGCAATTTGTTTTGCATTTGCCCCACACAATTTTGTGGACGATGAAGAACGATATATACGCTTTGCCCGGAATATCTTACATGGCTTTTATTCGCCGCCGCTTCCCAATATTGATTTATGGAACGGGCCGGGTTATCCGTTAGTTGTTGCGCCTTTTTTATTATTGAAACTTCCGTTGATGGCCATTCGGATATTGAATGCTTTGATGATGTACGTTTCATTGGTACTTGTTTATAAAACCATCAAACTTTATGCTTTTCAAAAAACAGCCTTAATTTGTGCTATTTTATTAGGTTTGTATTTCCCGGTTTATGAAAAGATCCCATTGATTTTAACCGAATGTTTAACCTGGTTTTTAATCAGCTTGATTGGTTATTTATTTTTCAAAATTGGAAAAGAAAAGAAACTTTCCCCAAAAAATATTTGGCTTTGTGCCATTGCAATTACATTTCTCGTGATGACAAAAGTTGTGTTTGGCTATGTCATTATTGCGATGTTGTTCATTTCTTTGATACTGTTTTTACCCCCTAAATTTCGGTCATCGGCAAAAAAGTTTACGTATATATTTGCCTTGTCGTTTTTACTTTGTGTGCCTTATCTTGGATATACTTACAGCGTTACGCATAAACCTTTTTATTGGACAAATAGCGGCGGCTGGTCGCTGTACAACATGAGTGCGCCGTATGCAAATGATTGGGGCGATTGGAAAGATAACCCGCAAATGTTGCAAAACCCAAACTATAAAGTTTTTGTAGACAGCCTTTTAAAATTGCATCCGATGGACAGGGATGCGGCTTACAAAGCAAAAGCTATTGAAAACATCAAACATTATCCAAAAAAATATTTGTTGAATTGTGTGGCCAATTTAGGCCGCATGTTTTTCTCCTACCCTTTTACAGATATGGAGCAAGATGTTAAAACTTATTTCACCATTATCCCAAATATGTTTGTACTTGTTTTTATGGTGATAACACTTGGATTGGGCATTTTTTATTATAAAAAGCTACCGCAAGAATTAATCATCCTGCTTTTGTTCATTTTAATTTACCTGGCGGGAAGTACGTTGGTAAGTGCTTTCAGAAGGATGTTTTACATCACGATGCCTTTTTGGACGGTTTTCATTGCTTATGTTTTAACCAACATTGTTTCCATTAAAATTAAAAAGGATTAACATATTCAAAATTTATAAATTTAGTTTTTTTATTGCTGATGCTTCTTTTACCATACTAAAATTAGTGTCATTGATTTTTTTAAGATTGTAAACCCTAAACTTTATTATAATCCAATCAGGAAAATATGTTTTTTATCCTTTCAAAACTATTGATCTTCTTTATTTTCCCGATCATGTGGATTATAGTTTTGCTCCTGTTTGCCTGTTTTGCAAAACATAAAAGGCATCGTCGTGTGGCTATCATTGCAAGCATTTTTCTGTTGCTTTTTTTCTCCGATCCGTTTCTTTTAAACCAATTTGCCAAATATTGGGACATCCAAACCATAACATTAAAAAAACACAATTACAGTTGTGCTTTAATTTTGGGCGGTTACATTAATGAAGATAATAGCGGTCATGGTTTTTTAAATGCTGCTTCCGATCGTTTTATCCAGGGCATCAAATTAAAAGAAAACGGAACGGTTGGCCATTTACTTTTCACCGGCGGCAGTGCAAATTTGGTGCCGGATAAGTTCAATTTTACAGAAGGTAATTGGATTAGAAGTGAAATGCGAAACTATAACATTGCAGACAGTGCTTTATTGTTTGAAAAAAAATCGCGCAACACAATCGAAAACATTCAATTTTCAAAACAAATTTTAGAAGCCAAACATTTGCCGCCGCCTTATTTATTAATAACATCAGGGTTTCACATGCGTCGCGCTTTGTTGATTTGTAAGAAAGCAAACTTAGACGTCGTGCCTTATCCTTGCAATTTTTTTGCCGGAAAAGGCATTTTTACTTTTGCTGATTTTATTCCATCTGCACAAACTTTATCAGATTGGAATATCTATATCAAAGAGTTGATTGGATATGTTGTTACCTTTGTCAAAAGCTAAGCAACAATATTTGTATTGATAAAAAAACCTATGCTTTTTAACTCTTATCCGTTTCTGCTTTTTTTTATCATTGTTACAAGTTTGTATTATTTTTTGCCTTATTCAAAAAGATGGCTGTTGCTTTTATTAAGCAGTTGTTATTTTTACATGGCATTTGTCCCAATCTATATTTTGGTTTTAGGTTTTACCATTATTGTTGATTACTTTGCTGGAATTTGGATTGAAAACGCACAAGGCAAACGCCGAAAGTTATTTTTAATATTGAGTTTGATTACCAATATTGGAATATTGATTTTTTTTAAATACTTCAATTTTATCAACCACAATTTAAGTTTTTTATTAGAGGGATTCG
>NZ_JBGCVY010000044.1:0-120258 GCF_041088075.1 Mucilaginibacter sp.
ATGTGGCAAAATTAATTCCCCTATCGTACCTTTATCCACGGTTCCCAATCTTGATCTGACCTTTTATGATTTGCACCACAAAAATCAGCTTTTATTGGGAACCTTGTTTTACCCTCTAAATAAGTTTAAACAACTTCATCATTATATTTGGATATGGAAAGCATCATAATCAGCCCAAAGAACAAATCGGAATTTGAATTGCTGACACAACTTTTATCAAAAATGAAAGTTACTGCGAAAGTGATTTCTGAAGAAGATAAGGAAGATTTAGGCTTGGGTATTTTGATGCGGGAAGCTGACCGTACACAAAAAGTTTCTAAGGAAACAATTATGGAAACATTGAAAGGGGAATGAAAGTTGAGTTTCTTGATAAATTTAATAAGGATTTAATTAAAATATGGAAGTTTTTATTAAACAGGCTGATGCTGAAAAACAAGATGATTTTTGGAAGTTTGTAGAAAAACTAAACCAAAAAGCTGCCGAAAAAGGAATTACGCAAGAAGAGTTGGACTACTTGTTAAATGAAGAATAAACCCCGTTATGTTCTTGATTGTTAATTTATACCGATAAAAGAAGCATTCAATAAATACTTCCTGCTTTACTTTTTCCGATTACAAACCGCACCATTCTTCTAACGTAAGCACATCTGCCTGGCGCGGGAAAACTTTAGTTGTCAACACTCGGTGTACTTCTTCGTCTCTGTCGGCACAGCAATCGGCTAACACAGTAATACGATAATCTTTGTCAGCAGCTTCACGAACCGTGGACAAAACAACGCCACTGGTAGAAATCCCTGAAAGTACCAATTGCCGGATATTTTGTGCCCTTAAAATTACTTCCAAATCGCTTCCGGTAAATGCACTGATCCGGCGTTTTACCACAGTTATTTCTCCTGCAAGGGGCGCTATGGCTGCATCAACCTTCATAAATTCATTCATATTGATGTTGCTGTAATTGCCCCTGCCCGGAGAAAAGCTTTTGTTGTTGATAGTGGTTTCCGGCGCGCCCGGCCTAAAACCTACAACTACATAAATTACACGGATATTTTTGCTGCGGGCATTTGCAACCGCTTTGGCTACACTGCCGGTTACTTCTGATGCTTGAGGAAGCTGTGAAAGAATACCATCCTGCATATCCATAACCAAAAGGGCTGTATTATCTGTTCTGTTTTCCATTTTATTGTTTATAATATTGTTTTGAATTTTTTGAATGTTATCCCTTTTCCTTGTTTGCAAATGTTATGGCGCCCATCACACTTATGCAGGCAATACCTGCAAAAAATATTGCCAGCGAGAGATTGTCCCCGAAAGAAACTTTACCAAACCTAAAAAGCAAATAGCCCACTACCAGGTTAAACAACGCCCACAAAACATTAACTATTGGAGAAGACAGGCCTTTTCCCGGAGGTTTGGCAAAGGGCGTGGGAAAGGCATCGCCCGCAATGCCTTTAATAAAATGAGGTACAAAGTTTGCCCAAAAGGCACCGGCCCAAAAGCCACTGAAATAATGATACCATTGCATAATAAAATGGGTTTATATCTTGATTTGATTGTGATGTGATTAATTTGAATGATTTTCACCTATTTTTATATCTTGTGCTTCTACAAGTCGATCCAGATTCTTTTGATCCTGCCGCCACTTCTTAAAAACTTAGAAAAAACAGCCGCGATGATTAGGGCAATCACTCCTTCATAAAGTATCGTATCAGGTGCCCCAATTTTTTGGGAAATGCCGCCAATCAGCAAACTTCCCAAGGGCAACATTCCAAAATAGGCCATGGCTACACAACTCATTACCCGGCCCCGCATTTCTTTGTCCGAATCAACTTGTATGATCGTCATCGAAATAGTGGTTTGCGACATCATGCCAAACCCGGAAAAAGCAGCAAACAGCATGGCCAGCGGGAAGTAACTGAATTGAGAGAAAAGGATCAGGAAAACCCCAAAAATGACCGTACTAACTAATAACACAATCTTCAGGTCTGCTTCCTTCTTTAAAGTTGCCAGGAATATAGAACCAACTACCGCGCCCACACCTATAAAGCTGTTGATATAACCAAAAGTAGCGGCATCACCTTTAAAAATTACCTTGGCAAATACCGGCAAAAGCGTATTGTAGGGCAATACCAGCAGACTTGTAAAACCCAGCATCAGCAGGATGGTACTTATTGATGGCGTGTTTTTGAGATAAGCAAAACCTTCAGCAAGTTCAGACCCAATCTTCTTTTTTACCGGCGACGGGATATATGTCGGCAAGTCCATTAAAAGCAGGGAAGCGATTACTGCTACAAAGCTAATTGCATTTATCAAAAAACAGGTAGCCGCGCCAAATTTGACCAATATGATGCCCGACAATGCAGGCCCGATCAGCCTGGCAATATTAACCATGGAAGAATTGAGCGCAATCGCGTTGGGAAGGTCAGCTTTGTCAGTTACCATATCATTTATCAGCGGTTGCCTTGCAGGCACATCAAAAGCATTAATAATCCCAAGCAGCACGCTCAGCGTCAGTATTTCCCAAACGGCGTAGTGGTTGCTAAATATTAATACAGCCAGCAAAATGGCCTGTATCATCGAAGCTGTCTGCGTTATCAGCAATATTTTATAACGGCTATACCTGTCTGACGCGATACCGCCAAGCAAAGAGAACAGGAACGACGGAAACTGCGAGGCAAAAACGGTAAGGCCCAGCATAAAGGCCGAATGCGTCATGGTATAAACTACCCAGCTTACACCCGTGCGCTGCATCCAAGTGCCGATTTGAGAAACCGACTGCCCGCTAAAAAACAAGGTATAGTTACGGTTACGGAATGCGCGGAATGTATTTGTTAGCTTATCTGTCTTCACGATAATGCAAAGATGAAGGAAACCTGCTGTATTCAGTTGTGATAAAAATCACAATCTTTTGTTCAAATATTTTTTCTGCGGATACGGCTTAAAGTTTCCCGCGCAACACCTAAATATGAAGCAATTTGCGAAAGAGAAACCCGCTGCAACAGCATCGGATTGTTTTTTTCAATGTACCGGTAGCGTTCTGTGGGCGTGTACATTTTAAAAAAATTGCTGTTTTCTTCGGAAGCAACAAATAAAAGTGTGCTAACACGCCGGATAAATAAAATAACTTGTGGGTGCGAATCAAATTTTTCTGCTATGATATCTAAATCAAATATCCAAACTACAGTGTTTTCGCCGGCTTCAATAATTAAATCTGACGGCTGCTTGCTTTTAACACTTTTGATGTTGGTTGCATAACTGCCTTCAAAAGTGAAATTCAAATTAACGGCTACACCGGTTTTGTAATAATAAGTGCGCAGGTAACCTTGGTCAACTAGGTAAAAGCTACGGCAATTTTCGCCTTCGTTTAGTAAAATTTCCCCTTTTTTCAAAGTTCGGGTTATGGCACAACTAACCAGCAAATCAACCTCTTCTTCAGTTGTGGTTTTAGAAACCTGGCGGATAGCCGTGCGAAGCGTTGCATCATCCATCTGAGCAAAGGTAAGCCAGCAAAGGATCTTTATTTATAACATCCATCAACAAAATATTTTATGCGGTAAAAGAAGCATTTATCAGTGCTTGTTTAAAATTCACATATTAAAATTTCTATGCTTCTTTTATCACCTAAAAATTGGTAAGTATTTGGTTTTTAATTTGTTTAAGTTAATGCAGGCACCAATTTTTATAGGGTAAAAGAAGCACTAACATTTTTCTTGCATAAATTCAAAAAGGCCCTTAACCCACCTCAACCTCCCGGTTATACTTACTTCTATATTCAACCGGGGACAAACCGGTAATCTTTTTAAACATCGTTCTAAAAGCTTTGGTATCGGTATAGCCAACTTCATACATTACTTCGTTGATGTTTTTTCTATTGGTTTCAAAGCTCTTTTTGGCAGCTTCGATTTTAACGCGCTGCATATATTCCATCGTGGTGTTTGAAGTTGCTTTTTTAAACCTGCGTTCCAGGTTTCTACGGCTTAATGCAAACATAGATGCCAACTGGTCAATGGTTATTTTATGCCGAAAATTGCATTCGATAAAATCCTGCGCTTTTTTGATGGTTTCGTCTTCATGCTCTTTTTGCCCGTTAAAAATCATAAATGGCGACTGGCTGTTGCGTTCGATATCAATTTCAAATATTTTGGAAGAAAGCAGCGCAATACTTCTTCCGGCAAATTTTTCTACCAAATACAAGATCAGGTTCAGCGACGAATAAGCGCCGCCGCTGGTGTAAATGCCGTCTTCATCGGTAATAATTTTATACGGCATCAGGTTTACACTTGGAAACATTTTTCTGAATTCATCCGCCATCAGCCAGTGCGTAGTGCAACTTTTACCGTTCAACAAGCCGGTTGAAGCCAGAATAAAAGCGCCGATACAAAGCGAAACCACTTCGGCGCCTGCTGCATATTGTTTGCTGATCCAGCGGATAAAGCTTTGGTTATCTGCCAAAACTTTTTGTATATCGCCATGTACCGCCGGGATAACCACCAGGTCTGTTTTAAAATTGTCTTTGATATCCAATTCTGGTTTAATTGTAAATAAACCGTTTGATAAGGTAGTTTCCCGGCTGATCCCAATCAATTGAATTTTAAACATAGGCGCTTTGCCTGCCCGTTCCAATGCTTCGTTTACCTTGCTAAACATTTTGTAAGTTGCTTCAATATTGCTCAGGCTGGTTTCGCCTTGCGGGATCAGGATCGAGATATGTTTCATCTATCAAAACTAAAATAAACTACTGTCGTAATCAACCTCTGTTTTTGTCGTGTTTGCACCCTGTTCTGTTCTTTTGATTGCTGTAAGTTTGTGTTATATTTAAAAACTTAAAACCTAAAACGATGTCGAAAGTCAGCACTTACCTCAACTTTCCGCGCAACACGGAAGAAGCATTTAATTTTTACAAATCTGTTTTTGGCGGAGAATTTGGCGGGGGCGGAATTGCGCGTTTTGGTGATATCCCTCAACTTGGAGGAACGATGCCGATTGCAGAAAGTGATAAAAACCTGATCATGCATATTGAACTGCCCATACTTGGCGGACATGTTTTGATGGGGACAGACGCACCGGAAACAATGGGTTTTAAAGTGAACTTTGGAAACAATGTACACATCAACTTAGAACCTGATACACGGCAGGAAACAAAAAAATTGTTTGATGCACTTTCGATAGACGGACAAGTTACGATGCAATTGCAAGATACATTTTGGGGCGCTTATTATGGAAGTTGTACCGATAAATTTGGCGTGCAATGGATGTTTAATTGTACCGAAAAAATAGCATGAAAAACAACCGGTAAAAGAAGCATTTAATTTTAAAAAAGAATAACTATGTTAAAAGACAGCATTGCATTCAGTGGTTTTTCGGTGGATGATATTTTAAAAGCAAAAACATTTTACGGCGAAACACTTGGGTTAAAAGTGTCGGATGAAATGCAAGGTTTGTTAAACTTGCATCTTGCAAACGGAAGCAAAGTTTTGGTTTATCCGAAGCCAAACCATCAACCGGCAACATTTACCATTTTAAATTTTATGGTCAAAGATATTGAACAAACGGTAGATGATTTGAACAAACTTGGGATACAATTTGAAAAATACAACGAACCATATTTAAAAACAGACGAAAAAGGAATTTGCAGGGGCACGCCTTTGGTAGCCTGGTTTAAAGATCCGGCCGGGAATATTTTATCGGTGATTGAAGAACATGATTGAACCTAAACCTTTTATAAAATGACAAAATTAAGCGTGTACTTTGGACTGAACGGCCGCTGCCAGGAAGCCATGGACTTTTACAAAAATTGTTTTGGCGGAGAACCAACACTTACCATAATTGGCGACAGCCCGATGAAAGACCAATTTCCAGAGGCCATGAAAGATAAAGTGTTGCATGCCGAACTAACAACGGATGGTTTTACGATGATGGCATCAGATATGAACGGGCCTGATGGTTTTACGGAAGGCACCAACGTAGCCATTTCTTTAGACAATCCCAATCAGGAAAAAGCAAAACAGTTTTTTGATAAATTGGCCGTGGGCGGAACAATTATGGAAGATTTTAAACCACAATTTTGGGGCGGCATGATGGGCGTTGTCCGGGATCAATTTGGAATTAAATGGATGATTAGTTGTTCTGTAAATTCATAAGTTAGATTGTATTTTTTGATTGATGTCAGTTTTTTAGGTGATAAAAGAAGCATTAAACATTTAGCAATAATTTATAGTTATATTTGAGGATGGAAAGTATCGTCAATGACTAATCCTCAAGAAATAAGAAATTTAGCTACACAACGTTTAAAGGAAGCTGAGATACTATATAAAAATGAAATGTTTGGTGGTGCTTTTTATCTTGCAGGTTATTGTGTAGAATTAACTTTAAAAGCAAAAGTATGCGATAGGTTAGGTATTCCAAACTTATTTGATGAAACTAACCGGGATGCAAATTCGATAAAAGGAATTGGAGAGATCAGGAAAACATTGAAAACACACAATCTTTTTACCTTGTTAATTTTTAGTGGTTTAAAAGTTAAGTACGATAACGATAAGACAGTTAATAAGGATTTATTAAAAGCCAATTCTTTGCTTTTTACCGCTTGGGACGAAAATGCCAGGTATAAACCTTGTGGACATATGCGCAAAAAAGATGTTGAAAATTTAATAAATTTGCTTTCGGGACCTAACGGGATTTTAACATGGATAGAACAGAATTAAAACAGCTTTTACAGCCATTCATTGCAAAATGTGCTGAAAAAGGCAGGGCTTTAACAGAAATATGTTTGAAAGAGGCTTTCCCCGGAGATATATCAACATCATACATAGTACAAGTTAAAGCACCTTGGGTTGATGGTGTGGATAGTTGGGAAGCGATCGATTTTTTAGTTGATGTACTTTGGGAAACAACGGATGAAGAGACAAGAAAAAAAGTATTTTCAATTCAAATTTTAGGCAGTAAAGATGAATTGCATTGTTGGTCAGAACCAGCACCAATTGAGCGTGTTGAGAACCTTCAACAAACAAGTTTTTGATAGTTAAAACACAAAAATCAGTATTGCGTTTTTTTATAATTGTGTTCATTTTTAGTATGAAAAAACAAAAAAGTCTCAATCAAATTAATGATCGAGACTTCCAATTTTATACCGATAAAAACAGCATCAACTCAATTTCGCCAACGCTTCTTTAATCCGTTTCACCGCTTCCCGCAACTTATCTTCCGCAGCGGCATAAGATAAACGGATGCAATTGTCATCACCAAAAGAATCGCCGCCAACCGTTGCAACATTGGCTTCTTCCAGCAAATAAATCGAAAGTTCGGCGGCATTTTTGTAAACTTTGCCCTTGTATTGTTTGCCAAAATACGCGCTCACATCCGGGAAAAAGTAAAAAGCACCGTCCGGCAAATTTACTTTGATGTTGGGGATTTCTTTCAGCAAACCATAAACCAAATCGCGGCGTTTTTTAAATTCTACACGCATTTCTTCAACGGATGAAAGTCCGCCTTCCAGCGCCGCAACGCCTGCTTTTTGTGTGATGGAACAAGTGCCGGAAGTTATTTGTCCTTGCATTTTATCAAAAGCTGTGGCCAGTTCTTTGTTAGATGCCGTGTAGCCGATGCGCCAGCCCGTCATGGCGTACGCCTTAGAAAATCCATTGATGATGATCACGCGGTCTTTTACCGATGAAAATTGCGCAATTGATTCATGCTTTGGCAAATAGCTGATGTGTTCGTAAATCTCGTCGGACAGGATATAAATTTGCGGATACTTTTCAAAAACTTTAACCAAAGCTTCTAATTCATCCTTGCTGTAAACACTTCCCGTTGGGTTGCAGGGCGAAGAAAACATAAACAATTTGGATTTTGGCGTGATGGCCGCTTCCAATTGTTCGGGCGTGATTTTAAAATCCTGTTCGGCCGTGGCATTTACAAAAACAGATTTTCCTTCGGCCAGTTTCACCACTTCGGAGTAAGAAACCCAGTACGGCGTCGGGATAATCACTTCATCGCCCGGGTTTACCAAACATAAAACGGCGTTGGCGATGGCTTGCTTGGCACCGGTAGAAACCACAATATCCGAAGCATCGTAGTCTAAATTATTTTCAGTCTTTAACTTTTGGGCAATGGCTTTGCGCAAATCCGGGTAGCCGGCAACGGGCGTGTAGTACGTAAAGTTGTTGTCTATCGCTTCTTTTGCGGCGGCTTTAATGTAGTCGGGCGTGTGGAAATCAGGTTCGCCAAAACTCAAACTGATCACATCAACGCCTTTTGCGGCAAGTTCGCGGCCCAATTTGGCCATTTTTATGGTTGCAGATTCGGAAAGGTTGTTAATTCTGTCGCTTAAAATACTCATACTGATTGGATTGTTGCGGCAAATATAGAAAATAACTTTAAGCAGGTTTCGGCGTGTTATTTTATATTTTTGTGGCATAAAAACAGCATCGTGCAAAAACAAAGAAGGATTATTTTGTATGCTTTGATCACCGGCTTTATCCTGATGCTGGCCAAGTTTACAGCTTACTTCATCACCGATTCTAACTTTATTTTGGCCGATGCCGCCGAAAGTATCGTGAACGTGGTGGCCAGTGCCTTTGCTTTTTTTAGCATCTGGTTTTCGGCCCGGCCGCGCGACCTAAACCATCCGTACGGGCATGGAAAAGTTGAATTTTTCTCCGTTTTTCTGGAAGGCGCGCTCATTATGGTGGCTGGTATCGTCATCATTTTCAAATCCGTTTACAACCTTTTTTACCCGCATATCGTGCAAGAATTGTTGGTTGGCGCCATCATCATCGGCATCACCGGTTTAATAAACGGCTTGCTGGGATTTTACATGATCCGCCAGGGGGAAAAAATGCTTTCTATTACGATTGAAGGCGATGGCCGCCATTTGATAACTGATGCCGTAACCAGCGCCAGTTTAGTGTTGGGTTTGGTGCTGATCTACCTTACCAAAATAGAAATGCTTGACAGCATCCTTTCCATCGCGGTTGGTTTGTTCATCGTTTACACGGCTTACAAATTGGTGCGGAAATCTGTCGCCGGATTGATGGACGAAGCCGATTTTTCGATGGTGGACGATATTTTGAAGATTTTGAACGACAACCGGAAGGAAGAATGGATAGACATCCACAACCTGCGCGCCCAACGTTACGGCAACGAACTGCACATTGATTGCCACATGACGTTGCCCAACTATTTCGATTTAACGCGTGTGCACGATGAAGTTTCCAAGGCCGATCAGTTTGTCAACCAGTTTGCGCACATCAAAACCGAGTTTTTTATTCATGCCGATCCTTGTTTGCCCGAATGCTGCTACTATTGCCGGATGCCGAATTGCCCGATCCGTTCGCACGAAAAAACCGTGGATTACGTTTGGGACATGGAACGCGTAACGCAAAACAACAAGCATTTTGCAACAGACGAAACCGTTTCCATTGCGCACGAATAACCCAATGCTTCTTTTACCACCTAAAATTTATGCTGAAGAAATATCCTTTTAATGTGCGTGTTTACGGTTTGTTGCTGAACGAAAAGCGGCAGTTGCTGATTAGCGACGAACTGGAATACGGAATGAAGTTTTCTAAGTTTCCGGGCGGCGGATTGGAATACGGAGAAGGTTTGCCCGACGGTTTGAAGCGGGAGTTTATGGAAGAATGCTTTTTCGATGTCGAAATCCTGAGCCATTTTTATACCACTGATTTTTTCCTGAAATCTGCTTTTGACGATACGCAGATCATCAGCGTTTATTACCTCGTTAAAAACATCGGCGCCATAAATTTGCCGATAAAAACAGTACCGTTTGATTTTGACGGCATCAAAGAAGAAGGCGGAATTTTTCAATCTTTCCGTTGGATTGATTTCGATCAGCTTAAAATACAGGATGTTACTTTTCCCGCCGATCAAAAAGCCGTGGAATTACTTTTGAATACGATAAAATGAACTGGACCGAACGCGATTTAAAAGTCATCTGGCACCCATACACGCAAATGCAAACGGCCGCGCCGCCAATTCCAATTGTTCGCGGTGAAGGCGCGTTGTTGTTTGATGACGAAGGAAAGGCTTATTTGGATGCCGTTTCGTCCTGGTGGGTCAACATTCACGGACATGCGCATCCATACATCGCCCAAAAAGTTTCCGAACAATTGCGGACTTTAGAGCATGTGATTTTCGCCGGATTTACGCATCCAACCGCCATTTTACTGGCCGAGCAACTCTTGGCAATCCTTCCGCAAAACCAGCAAAAAGTTTTTTATTCGGATAACGGTTCCACGGCGGTTGAGGTCGCGCTAAAAATGTGTATGCAATTTTGGAGCAACCAGGGAAAGCCGCGCACCAAGATTTTGGCCTTAAAAAACGCTTATCATGGCGATACTTTTGGTGCGATGTCGGTTAGTGCGCGCTCGGCTTTTACCGCTTCTTTTGATCCGTATTTGTTTGAAGTTGAGTTTATTGATTTACCGAATGCGGAGAATTTAGAAAGTATCAAGAAGCAAGTATCAGGTATCAAGACAGAAACCTGCTGCTTTATCTTTGAGCCGTTAGTTCAAGGTTCGGCGGGAATGTTGATGTACGAAGCAAAATACTTAGACCAACTGATGGCGCATTGCCGCAAAGAAAACATTTTGCTAATTGCCGATGAAGTTATGACCGGTTTTGGCCGCACCGGAAAACGTTTTGCCTGCGATCATTTGCAGGAAAAACCTGATTTGATGTGTTTCTCAAAAGGGCTGACCGGCGGAACAATGCCGTTGGGAATCACCACTTGCAGCAACCAGATTTATGAAGCTTTTTTATCAGAAGATAAACATAAAACACTTTTTCACGGCCATTCTTTCACGGCAAATCCGGTTGCCTGTGCGGCTGCATTGGCCAGTATGGAACTTTTCCTTCAACCCAAAACGATGGAAAATATCCAGCGGATTTGCAAACGCCACCAACTTTTTGCCGATAAAAACAGTACTCATCCAAAACTGAAAACTATCCGCCAAACCGGAACTATCTTGGCGATGGAATGGAATACCGAAAGCGGGACTTCGTATTTCAGCAACCTGCGCGACCGGCTTTACCAGTTTTTCCTCGCCAAAAACATTATTCTACGGCCGCTGGGCAACATCCTGTATTTTTTAACGCCTTATTGCATCACCGATGCGCAGTTGAACCAGCTTTACGAAGCGGTGGAAGACGCGCTCGAACAATTTTAAATTATGAAACTGAATTCTATTTTGCCAGCTATTGTTGCCAATCCACAACTGCACGCCAAATGGTTGAACACATTATCGCTAATGGAAAACACCGGTGCTCGAAAAATTTCGGCCAGTGAAGACAGCGAAACGGTAACTTATATCATTTTAAAACATGCTGCCGAAGAACACCGCCATGCTTTCTACCTGAAGAAACAATTGGAAAAACTGGGCGAGAACTTGTGTCCGACTTACGCCACAGCTTATTTGCTCGCGCCTCGCGACAGCAAATTTTACTTGAACCGTTTGGATTTGGACGTTTCCCGTTATTTAAAAACCAAACTGCAATTAACCGGAAAAGAACTTCGTTTTGCCGCTTACTTGCTGGTTACTTACGCGATCGAAGTTCGTGCGGACGAATTGTACCCAATTTACCAGGATGCTTTAAGCGAAGCAGAAAGCAAGGTGAACGTGAAATCAATTATTCTGGAAGAGGAAGGACATTTGGAAGAAATGCTGAACCAGTTGCGCCATTTTTCTTCGGATTGGGAAACACACGCCCAAAAAGCGGTTGCAATTGAAACCGCTTTGTTTGAAACCTGGGTGGATATTTTGGAAAAAGAAGTTGCGGTTGCGGCAGAATAAAATTTGTTTTTATGCTGATTCTGCTTTTTGTCATCTCGACCGAAGGGAGAGAACTTCTTTCAACAACAGAAGCTAAACTGCTTTGAAGAAGATTTCTCCCTGCGGTCAAAATGACAGCGCAGCTTCAACCACATCAAACTACTAATCTTCCATCCAATCCAAATACCCATACCTCAATTCCGGGTGCAAACCTTGAATCACATTTTCGGAATATGCTTCTTTTATGCCATTAAAAATGATGCGGTTAATCGGTAAGCCTTTCTGCTTCAACATTTCGATAGAAAGCAACGTGTGGTTGATGCTGCCAAGGTAATGCATCACCACCAAAACTACTTCCGCTTGTAATTGTGCAATCAGATCAATAATTAAAAAATGGTTATTTAACGGAACCATCAAGCCGCCGGCGCCTTCTACAATCAGTTGGTTTTGGGTTTTGGGGAGAATAATTTTAGCCGGGTCAATTACGATTCCATCCAATTCTGCAGATTTATGCGGCGAAAAAGGCTGCGTTAAACGGTAAGCTTCGGGATGAAAAACTGAAATTGGATTTTTAACCATACTTCTAACTTTCATTGTATCCGAAAATTCCAGGTCTCCGGATTGTATCGGTTTCCAATAATCGGCCTGCATTGTTTCCACCAAATGTGCCGAAACATAAGTTTTGCCAACGCCGGTCCCGATTCCGGTTACAAATAGCGGTTTAGGTTGGTTCATAGATAATGGTTCATTGTTCATAGAAGTTTCAAAGCAGATCAACAAGTTCAATAATTTCCACTTCCGTATTATAACTATGGATGCAAATACGCAAGCGTTCCTCTCCTGCGGAAACCGTCGGGCTTAAAATAGCGCGGACATCAAAACCGTTTTTTTGCAGAAATTCTGTTTTTTGTTTTGCTTCGAGGTTTCCCGGAATTAAGATAGATTGAATGGCACTGTTGCTTTCGATCAGTTGGTATGGATGCTTCTTTTGCACCTCTTTTTTAAACAATGCAATCAACTCCTTCAACTTTTGTTGTTCTTCTTGCGAAGTTTCCAATAATTGATAAGCCATCTTCGTAGTCAACAATTGATGAAAAGAAGGCGCGGTGGTATAAATAAAAGAACGTGCAAAGTTGATCAAATAATTGCGCAAAGCCTTGCTTCCCAAAACAATCGCGCCGTGCGAACCTAATGCTTTTCCGAAAGTTACCGTTCGGGCAAAAACCTCGTTTTCTAAGTTGAGTTTTTGCACTAATCCGTTTCCGAAAATGCCGGTTGCGTGGGCTTCATCTACAATTAATTGGGCTTTGTGTTTTTGGGTAAGTTGGACAATTTCTCTCAGCGGCGCTTCATCGCCATCCATCGAATACACGCTTTCAACTCCAACATAAATTATTCCTTTGGCATGTTGTAGTTTCTTTTCCAGATCGTCCAAATTGTTGTGTTTGAAAATAAAGCGGTTGGCATAACTTAAACGCGCACCATCAATAATGCAAGCGTGGATCAGTTCATCCGTAATAATGGTATCTCCGCGTTGGGGCAAACTGGCAAACAAACCCAGGTTGGCATCATAACCGGAATTAAAAATCAAACCGGATTCTGCCTGATGAAAGTTCGCAATTTGTTGTTCTAATTCTTCTGTAAATGTTGTATTTCCGGTTAATAACCTCGATCCGCCAGAACCGTTTAAATAATTCGGATATTGCCGAATTTCAGCTTCAACCAAAGCCTTTAATTTTTCTGATCGTGCAAAACCCAGATAATCATTCGAGCAAAAATCAACTAAACCCGATACTGTTTTTAGCACCCTAAAATTGCCAAGCTGCAAACGTTCGTTCAGTTTTTTTTGGATGAAATCTTCGGCCTGGCTCATTTGCCAAATGTAGTTTAAAATAAGAAAAGCGGCCTGGGCCGCTTTTCAAAATATCAATTCACAAAAATTATTTTTGTGGTGATGGAGGTGCGCCACCGCCACCGTTTTGCATCCTTGCACGCGTATCAGCTTGCATTTTGTCGTAAGCTGTAGCTTGTTCCGGCGTTAAAATCGCTTTGATTTTTGGTGCCATTGCTTGCATTAAAGCCATTCTGCCTGACCGCATCGCATCGCGGTCGCCGTTTGCAGCCGTTTTGATACTGTCCATTTTGGTGCTTTGCATTTGCATAATGGAAGTAATTTTAGCTGTTTGGTCGTCAGTCAGTTTCAATTGTGTTTGCAGTTGTTTGGCTTGTTCTTCCGGCGTTCTGCGTTGGTACTGTGCTTTGCTTAGCGTGGTCATGCCTGCTATAAAGCAAAGCATTAACAATAATTTTTTCATGTTTTTCAGTTTAGTTTATAGGATAAAGATAACCGCCTAAAGTTTAAACCCACACTTGTAACTTAATTGTTGCTTTGCTGCAAACTTGCGATAGATTTTTGCATTTGTGTCATCATCGAAGTCAAGCTTTCTAAAGTCGGGTCGGGCGTTGGCTCCGGGAAATGTGTGGAGATGTAAGCTTTCGATTTCCAAATCTCCAAAATATCTTCTGGGTTTATTTCGTAAGGTTCGTAAACCGGGTTGTCCGAAACCAATTTTAGCTTTTTGTTCGCTTTAAATTTATTGCCGATTCGTTTGTAAACCACGCCGTCATCTTTGCTGATCACCACATAAGTTTCGCCTGATTTTATTTCTGCCCAGTTTTCCAGATATTCTGCAACGATAATAGAACCCGGATAAACCGGCAACATTGAATCTCCCGTAATTTCAAAAGCGCGGTAAGTGCCTTGTTTCAGCATCGGCAAATGAAATTTTGGCAACTGGCTGATAAATTCAGGATCGGAATAACCGTTTAAATAACCGGCGCTTGCTTTGTAAGGAACCAACTCGATATTCTGGCGGTCATTTTGGTCAACCGAAACGCTTAAAACGCGGACATTGTTGTTTTCCAGCTTCGGTTTCGGCGGATATTTGTCGTTGATGTCTTCATTTATAAAATCTCCGATCGGGATTTCGAAGAAACTTGCTATTGTATTTAGCAATTCGTACTTCGGATCAGCCCGGTCTTCCTCGTAGGCACCAACCAATGATCGTTTTATAAGTAACTGATCTGCAAACTGTTGCTGCGTTAACCCTTTCTTTTTTCGAAGGTATTTGATGTTTGATGAAATTTTTGACATAAAATTTGGTATTACTAAATTAATTAGTACTTTAGTGCTCATAAAATTAGTAATAAATATTAACTATGCAAAATATAAAAGCACGTTCTGCCACAAAACCAGGAAAAAAAATTATGTATATTATTACTGACCGTAACCGGAACAGTTTGCATGTAGGCATGTGCTCTGATTTGGTTAAAACATTGCAGTTTTACCAGCAGATGCCAACGCTTTTTTACAACGATTCGGACCAGTTAAACCGGTTGATTTATTTTGAAGAACTAAACTCGGAAGCGGTTGCGGTAAAGCGTTTTGAAACGGTAAGCTGCTTTACCCGGAGCCAGAAAGAGCAAATGATCCGCTCGGTAAACCCGGACTGGGTTGATTTAACGCTGGGCTTAAAATATGAATTCGCTTTAAACTAATAAAGCGAATTCAATTCTATACCGATAAAAGAAGCATTATTTTATGCCTGTAAAAGAAGCAGTGGTTACTTCTTTACAAACTTAAATGCGGCCGAGTTCATGCAATAACGTTTTCCGCCACGATCGGCCGGGCCGTCATCAAAAACGTGGCCTAAATGGAAACCGGTACTTTTTTCGATCACTTCGTCGCGGTCCATGCCGTAACTGCTGTCGTGCACAATTTCAATTTTGCTTGGGTCAATCGGCTTTACAAAACTTGGCCAGCCCGTTCCTGATTCAAACTTATCATTGGAAGAAAACAAAGGTTCGCCGGTTGCCGCGCTTACATAAATGCCTTTTTGATGGTTGTTGTAGTAGGGGTTTTGAAAAGGCGGTTCCGTGCCTCTTTCAACCATAATTTCGTAGGCCGTTGGCGAAAGTTCTTTTTTCCATTCGGCATTGGTTTTTACGATTTTTCTTTTGGGCTGATTTGCTAAGGACTTATTTTGTCCATTTATATTTTGGCATCCGAAAAAACTAACCGATGCTGCCGTAATTGCAATTAATATCAAACGTTTCATGTTAGAATTAACGACATCCAAGTTAAAAAAGTTTGTAAAACCTGCGTCAATATAAGTTGTGGTTGTTTAAACTTTTTTTCTGGACTTGTTTTTGGGCTGATGCTTCTTTTACCCTATAAAAATTGGTGTTTGTACCCATATTGTACAAATTAAAAACCAGGCAATTCTAATTTTTAGGTGATAAAAGAAGCATGTCGTAAAATACAAAAGAACAAGTTTGTACAAGTTCGTTAGCGGCAACTTTGATACAATTCCAAATCTTCAATTCTAAGAAACTGTTTAAAAACGAATTGAATATATATTTTCATTGCCGTTGGCTTTAGCCAACGGAACAATAGCGGGCGTTAAAGGGCTTTAGCCAAAAACGATCATCTTAATTCGGCTAAAGCCTTCTTTCTAATTTATACAACCGTCCCGTCAACGGGACGGCAATGAATTTCTTCCATAATATATTCTTGAAATCAAATTTAAACAGTGAACTTGTTTAAACTCATTCTGTTGTGCTTTAGACCATGCTTCTTTTACCCTATAAAAAATGGTGGGCAATTTGATTTGATTTGTTAAGGCCAATGCAGGCACCAATTTTTATAGGGTAAAAGAAGCATCAGCCCAAAAAAATAGGGCCGGAAAAAAAGTTTAAACAGCTTCAGTTTCTAAAATAATTTTCGTTCAAACAAAAATAAATTTGCGAAACCAAATAGTTGCACATATATTTGCAACCAATCGGTTTCACAAGCAAAATCAAACATTATGAGACGGGATATTTTTCAGGCAATAGCCGACCCAACAAGGCGGGCAATTATTGCCTTGATTGCTTTGCAGGCGATGACACCAAACGCCATTGCCGACAACTTTAACACTACCCGGCAATCTGTTTCAAAACATTTGCGCATACTTACCGAATGCGAATTGGTGAAACAGGAACAACAAGGCAGGGAAATTTACTATTCACTTGAAATTGAAAAAATGAAAGAGGTGGATCATTGGCTTAACCAATTCAGGAAAATTTGGGAAACCCGGTTCAACCAACTTGACCAAGTATTATCAACAATTAAAAAACAGGAAAAATGAAAAACGAAGAGAAATCCCGCGAGGCGGGAAAAAACAATCTGCAATTTGATTTTACCGTTGACAAAACAACAAAAACGGTATTTGTAAACAGGGAATTTGCTGCCGGACTTTCTTTGGTTTGGGATGCTTTTACCAAACAGGAAATCCTTGACCAATGGTGGGCGCCTAAACCCTGGCTGTCAAAAACAAAGTTTATGGATTTTAAAGTTGGCGGAAAAAGGTTTTATGCCATGGTAAGCCCGGAAGGACAAGAACATTGGTCAATCCAGGAATTTACTTCCATTAACCCGACAACCAATTTCAAAATGTTGAATGCTTTTGCCGACAAAGATGAAAACCCCGAATTGCCAAGTTCTGAATGGGATTTGAATTTCAGTGAGCAAAACGGAACCACAAAAGTGAGTATTACGATTTATAACGAATCCCTTGACCGCATGGAGAAGATGATTGAAATGGGCTTCCAGGGAGGGTTTACCATGATCCTGAACTATTTGGAAACCCTGTTGCCAACTTTACAACAACAATAGAAAAAACTGCTAACATTGGTTTGGCAAAATGAAGGATTTGTATTGAACATTTAAACTTTGGATTCCTGCATTTTGTCAAACCAAAAAACGCAAACCGGTAAAACTTATATCCGGCAATCAGCGTAAATCTTAACTCAAACAAAAAGCAGCATGTCAATTTATCAAAAATTAAGTTTGCTTGAGATTAGGATGATTTCCTGGAAAATCAAAAACGGCATCAAAGTATTGCGCATTGCTTTAGGCATAATTTTCTTTTGGTTTGGCGTGCTTAAATTTTTCCATGGTTTAAGTCCGGCAGAAGTTTTGGCATCGCGTACCATCGGAAAGCTTACTTTCGGCTTTATTCAAGGCAACGTTTCGGTTTACATTTTAGCAAGCTGGGAAACGTTGATTGGCATTGGTTTGCTCACAGGCTTTTTGCTTGATTTTACTTTGTTGTTGTTATACTTTCAAATGGCCGGGACTTTTTTACCGATGCTGTTTTTTCCGCATGAGATTTTTGCACATTCCATTTTTGTGCCAACCATGGAAGGGCAATATATTATTAAAAATTTGGTGTTGATCAGTGCCGGAATTGTGATCGGATCAACCATAAAAGGTGCCGGAATGATTGCCGGGCCGGAAGCAGAAAGCCTGGCAAAAAAATACAATTCCAGGTTTTTTAACAAGCAGGAAACCGGTACAATTATTCCAAGTAAAATCTAAATTAATCCGTCAACAAGTCAACACAATTTGCGCGCAACAATTTTAAACGCTTGTCTAAACCAGCCAAACCGTTTTTGTCGTTTAGTTTTTGGTACAAACCTTTGATCAAATCCAAAGTTGCATCGTCGTGGTCGCAAGCTTCGGCTTTTTCCAAATGCGGCAATGCTGTTTTTAGAACCTTAAAATACTGGGCCTCATACTTTTGATGTTCGTTTGCATTGTTTTTGGCCTGGTTTATTTTCTCAATCAAATTATTAGTCGGTAACAAATACAAGTAGCCCAAAGCCCGGTGCGAAATGTAAAAGTCTGGCACCGCTTGCAAAACTTTTTCATTGTAGATAATTGCTTTTTCGGGCTGGTTTTGGTCTTCATACAATTTGGCCAGCCTCCTGTAAAAGCTGGTTTGTGCTTTAATTGGAAGTTTTTCCAGACTGTGCAAAATGCTGTCGGCTTTTAAAAAGGCTTTCGCGTTTTCATTTTTGGATTGCGCCTCGTTAAAATCAAGGTACAAATTGTACACTTTGCTGTTGTATTGCGCCCGGGCCAAAGCAGAACAAACCATCAGCAGGAAAATAAATACTGTTTTTATCATGGTAAAATTTGAACGGTTAATTTAAACTTTAAAAACCAATTTAAAGAAATTTAAGCGATGCTTCTTTTATGGCATAAAATTTAGGCAGGCTGTTAAAAAGAAATATATTCGTGGCTTGTTGTTTTCCAAATCAAAGCCTTTTAAAATGAAGAAAAACTTTTTCGCCATAGCAGCGATTGCCGTTTTGTCCCTGTTTCTGCTTCCTTCCTGGTCGGTAAAAAAGCATTTTCAATATCCGTTCCAAAATCCAGATTTACCCATCGAAACACGCGTAAACGATTTGGTTTCACAATTAACTTTGGAAGAAAAAGTTTACCAAATGCTAAATGCGGCACCAGCAATCCCGCGCCTACAGGTTCCGGCTTACAACTGGTGGAACGAATGTTTGCACGGTGTAGCGCGAACGCCTTTTAAAACAACCGTTTATCCGCAGGCAATTGCGATGGCCGCTACTTTTGACACCAATTCTTTGCACCAAATGGCCGATTTTACAGCCGAAGAAGGCCGGGCAATCAACAATGAAAGTACACGGACAGGAAATACAGGGATTTATTTGGGATTAACTTATTGGACGCCCAACATCAATATTTTTCGTGATCCGCGCTGGGGAAGAGGACAGGAAACTTACGGAGAAGACCCGTACTTAACAGGAACGCTGGGAAAAGCATTTGTTTCCGGGTTGCAAGGCAACGATCCGAAGTATTTAAAAGCGGCCGCTTGTGCCAAACATTACGCCATACACAGCGGCCCGGAACCATCCAGGCATGAGTTTGATGTAAACGTAAGCGACCACGATTTGTGGGACACTTATTTGCCGGCTTTCCGCGAATTGGTGGTGAATGCAAAAGTAGCCGGCGTAATGTGCGCTTACAACGCTTTTAAAGGCCAGCCTTGCTGTGGCAGCGATATGTTGATGAACAATATTTTGCGCAACGAATGGAACTTTAAAGGTTATGTAACTTCGGATTGCGGTGCGATTGACGATTTTTACGAACATCATAAAACAAGTGCTGATGCAGAAAACGCTGCCACAGATGCTGTTCTTCACGGAACGGATGTAGAATGCGGAAACGTAACTTACAAATCATTGATCAAAGCAGTGCAGGATGGCAAACTAACAGAAGAGCAGATCAACATTTCTTTAAAAAGGTTGTTTACCATCCGTTTTCGTTTGGGTTTGTTTGACCCGAAGGAACAAGTGCAATTTGCACAAATTCCGTTGAGCGTTTTGGAAAGCCCGGAACACCAGGAACACGCTTTAAAAATGGCGCATCAGTCCATCGTGTTGCTGAAGAACGAAAAGCAAACGCTTCCGCTAAGCAAAAAACTGAGAAAGATTGCGGTTTTAGGCCCGAATGCCGATGATTCCATTACTGTTTTAGGGAATTATAACGGACATCCTTCCAAACTAAGCACACCTTTACAAGCAATCAAAGAAAAGCTGGGCAGCGGAACGGAAGTGTTTTATGATAAAGCAGTTGATTTTACATCAGCTTTAGCGGGAAAGCAAGACTTAAAAGCCATTGCCGATGAGGTGAAAGATGCAGATGCCATTATTTTTGTAGGCGGGATTTCGCCAAAGCTGGAAGGCGAGGAAATGAAGGTGAACCAGCCGGGCTTTAACGGCGGCGACCGCACGTCCATCGCATTACCGGAAGTGCAAACCAACCTGTTGAAATGGTTAAAAACAACAGACAAACCCGTGGTTTTTGTGATGATGACGGGCAGTGCGCTGGCTATTCCATGGGAAGCTGAAAATATCCCGGCGATTGTAAATGCCTGGTATGGCGGGCAAGCATCCGGAACAGCACTGGCCGATGTTTTATTTGGCGATTATAATCCGGCTGGCCGTTTGCCGGTTACCTTTTACAAAAGCGATGAGGACTTGCCTTCGTTTACAGATTATTCGATGAACAACCGCACTTACCGCTATTTTAAAGGCCAGCCTTTGTATGCTTTTGGTTACGGCTTGAGCTACACCACGTTTAAATACAGCGAGTTGCAAGTGCCGTATCAAATCCCTGTCGGTAAAAATACTATCGTTAGCGTAAAAGTAACCAACACGGGGAAAATGGATGGGGAAGAAGTGGTGCAGCTTTATTTGTCCCATTTAAAATCTACAACCGATGCACCCATACGGGCATTAAAAGGCTTTAAGCGGATATTTTTAAAAGCCGGGGAAAGCAAAAACGTCAGCTTTACTTTAACGATTCCCGATTTATCATTGGTGGACGAACAAGGCACGTTAAAAGAATTGCCGGGCAGTGTGTTAGTCAGTATTGGCGGAAGCCAGCCGGATGCAAAAACGCAGGTGAGTAAAAAGACGGTTGGGAGGGTGATGCGGGTGATATGAGGGAATTTAAATTATCGGAATTATAAATTGTTTAAATTGATGTGCTAAAAGAAGCATGCTTCTTTTAGCACATCAATTTGTATTAATTATAATCACAAACCACGTTACATTTAAAGTTGATAAAAATTTGATTAGATGTAATTAGATTTATGTAAAAGTTTTACGTAATACTTAAAGTATAAAAAAACGCTTTTCAACCAGTAGCATCAAGGTTACAGAAATACCTTCGTTTTTTTGTAATAGCGGAATTGTAACTTTTAAGCAAACCAAGGCGTAATGATATTAAAACCATGTCCATTATATCTGTGTAAGCAAGCAGAGTTTGAAGATTGTTAAAAGCCATTTCTATCAGCTTATTTAGTACAAAAGAGAAGTACGCATTCCGTATTATAAGTTTTCAGACAATACAAAAAAGCGCACATAAGTGCGCTTTTTTGTAGTTATTGACGGTATTAACCCTTATTAAGATGCTTGTTGGTTCAAACTAAACTTTTTTGTAATTAATTCAATAATTTGAGTGTACAAATAAACTTTCACGATAGAAAAACTACAATGAAGTTTGCGAAGTTTTATTACTTACTTGCTATTTTCAAACGTCTTTTAAACATGATAAATTAGTCCACTACCTTTATCTAAAGATTTGATAGTTGTCATATCACCGGAAGACAACTCAAAGTCAAATACATTGAAATTTTCATTTATCCTTTTCAAATTTGCTGATTTCGGAATAACCACGACTTCTTTTTGAATTAACCATCGCAAGACCACTTGGGCAATGCTCTTATTATATTTGCTTGAAAGCACTTTTAAAAGTTCATTATTAAAAAGACTGTTTTTACCCTGAGCAAAGGGTGCCCATGACTCCAACTGGATGCCTTGAGATTTTAAAGCTTTCTGCATTTCTGTTTTTTGGGAAAATGGATGTGTCTCCACTTGATTGACTGCTGGTATCACACTATGCTGCTTAAGTAAATTCTGAATCTGATTCATATTGAAATTACTTACACCTATAGCCCTTACTTTACCTTCTTTATATAATTCTTCCATTGCTGTCCAGGAGGAGTTTATGTCTCCCTGCGGGAGATGAACCAAGTATAGATCAATATAGTCAAGATCCAGTTTTTTTAGCGATGCTTCAAAGGCTCGCTTTGCTTTTTCATACCCGAGATTCACTGGCAAAAATTTTGTGGTCACAAAGATTTCTTCTCGTTTGACATTACTTTTTTTAATCGCTCTGCCCACCGATTCCTCATTATAGTATGCCGCAGCTGTGTCGATCAGTCTGTAGCCAATATTTAACGCATTTAGCACAGACTGTTCACATTCTAAACCATCTCGAAGCAAGTAAGTACCAAAACCAAGCAGCGGCATTTTTATGCCGTTATTTAATGTTATGTTCATCACTTTATAGCTATCTGTATGCTGTTTTTCCATAAATTTTTAATAACTTGATTGGGTTGAAGATTTCAATTCCGGTTGCGGCAATCCATAGAATTAAAGGACATAGGAGGACGTATCATCGGGAGTATGGCTTGCTTACTTGCCTTGACGGTCTGCCAAGCTTGCGGGGTAGCGTTCTCCCTGAAGGCTGATGTTGTCCAAAGCCTTATTGATAGTGGCTAAATCATGATCGCTTAAGGTGATGTTTGCACCGCCTATATTTTCTGCTAAGCGAGTCATTTTTGTTGTTCCCGGAATCGGCGCAATCCATGGTTTTTGCGCCAGCAGCCATGCCAATGCAATCTGCGCTGGCGTTGCATTATGTTCTCCCGCAATCGTTGTTACAAGGTCAACAATGGCTTGATTCGCTTCACGGTTTTCTTTGGTAAAACGGGGAATGAAATTTCTGCCATCGGTCTTGTCAAATTCAGTGTCCGCATTTATCTTACCCGTTAAAAATCCTCTGCCCAACGGGCTAAACGGAACGAAACCGATACTCAATTCTTCAAGCAATGGAATGATTTCTTTTTCAGGTTCGCGCCAGAACATGGAGTACTCGCTTTGCAGGGCTGCCAAGGGTTGTACGGCGTATGCTCTGCGTATACTTTGCACGCTGGCTTCACTCATACCGAAATGTTTTACTTTGCCTTCGGCAATCAAATCTTTTACGGTTCCGGCAACGTCTTCAATAGGCACATTTGGGTCAACGCGGTGTTGATAAAACAAGTCGATATAATCGGTTTGCATATACCGGAGCGAGTTTTCCGCCACCTGCCTAATGCGTTCCGGGCGACTATCTAAACCATCTGTATGTTTGCCGTTTGTAAAGCCAAACTTGGTAGCGATGATTACCTTATCACGTACATCGTGCAATGCTTTTCCTACCAATTGTTCATTGGCGCCTTGTCCATACGCTTCTGCTGTATCAAAGAAAGTAATGCCCGATTCATAAGCTTTTTGAATGAGTGCAATGGCATCTTTTTCGTCCGTTGCCGGACCATAACCATGGCTTAATCCCATGCAGCCCAAACCAAGTCCGGACACTTCTAATCCGCTAGTTCCTAATTGTCGTGTTTTCATTTTTTATATTTTATGCTGCAAAATTGTGAAGAAAGGGCGAGCCCTCTTGTATACAGATTACGGGTTCTCCTACCAATATTACTGATTGGGAGGGCCGGTATCAAAAGCGCTTGCCGGAACCTGTAATTTTGTAGCGATAAAAGAATTGTAGTTTTATAGCGATTAAAAAAAGGTATGGAAGAGATCGTAAAAATTAGCAGCATCGCGCAATACAATACCATGCGGGGCGTAACAACCAAACATCCTCTGGTTGCGGTGATTGACCTCTCGAAAGCGCAACCGGTGCCTGCCAAGTCATTCAACCTTGGTTTGTATGCGGTAGGTCTGAAAGAACAGAACAGTGGCCAATTGCGCTATGGAAGAAGGCACTATGACTACCAGGACGGAAGTCTGGTATTTGTAGCGCCCGGACAGGTGATAGGTGTGCAACCCGGTCTTGAACTGTTTGCCCCGAAAGGCTGGTTATTGCTCTTTCATCCCGAGCTGATAAACGGTACTCCGTTAGGCAAACACATTCAGGATTATTCTTTTTTTTCGTATGATGTAAATGAAGCACTTCACTTGTCGGATAAAGAGAAAAGTATTGTGATTGATTGCTTCTCAAACATCGAGTATGAACTCGATCAAAATATAGACAAGCACAGCAAAGGACTGATTGCATCCAACATCGAGTTGCTGCTGGGTTACTGCGTTCGTTTTTACGACCGCCAGTTCATTACGCGCGACAATGCAAACAAAGGAACCCTGGAACGGTTTGAATACTTGTTGAAAGGCTATTTTTCATCCGATAAACCGCAGAGTGAAGGCTTGCCTTCCGTAGCTTATTGCGCCAAAGCCCTACATTTATCACCCAACTATTTTGGTGACTTGGTGAAGAAGGAAACCGGCAGATCTGCTCAGGAATACATTCAGTCAAAAGTGATAGATGTGGCAAAGGAGAGACTGTTTGACATTAATAAATCTGTAAGTGAAATAGCCTATGAATTGGGCTTTAAATACTCGCAGCATTTTACAAGGTTATTCAAACAGCGCATGGGTTATACACCGCAGGAGTACCGGCTGCTGAATTAAAAGCTACACAATTGACTTTTGTTAAGCACTTAAAACTACCCTACTTAACATAATGTTGTATTGTAGGACGAAGAAATAGATACTATTGTCCCGGCAACGCTAAATTAAACGAATTTCTTCGTTTTTCTGTAATAGCTAAGTTTATCTTTCTGGTGTTTAAGTTTATTTGTCTTAAAGCACTTAATATGTTAAGGAAGAAAGCTCTCTAAGTGGTATTTTCTGTTTAAGAACCAATTGGGTTTTATTATACAGATGTTTTTTCAATAAAAACCCTTTATCTGCATTTATGTACTACAACAAAAAATTTGCATGTATTTTATGAGTGGCTGTTACGCAAAATGAATCTTAGGATAAGAAAACAAAATTAGGACCTATGATTTTTGCGGTTATATTATCCAGCTTAAATTGTTTAAAAACATATTTTTTGGTGATAAAAGAAGCATTCAAAACAAATCATCCACCGCCTTGCAAAAAATATGGCCAATCAAAATGTGCATTTCCTGAATTCGTGCCGTAATATCCGAAGGCACAACAATATTCAAATCGCACAACTCATTCATTTTTCCGCCATCACGGCCGGACAGGCCCAACGTTTTGCAACCTGCTTTTTTTGCAGATGCCAACGCTTTTAAAACATTGGCACTGTTGCCGCTGGTGGAAATGGCCAGGAAAAGGTCGCCGGGCTGCGCCAAAGCTTCCAACTGTCGGCTAAAAACATTTTCAAAACCATAATCATTGCTGATGGCGGTGAGGGCAGAGGTATCGGTAGATAAAGCTATGGCAGCCAATGGTTTGCGTTCTTTTACAAAGCGGCCGGTAAACTCGGCAGCAATGTGTTGCGCGTCTGATGCGCTTCCGCCGTTGCCGGCAATCAGCAGTTTTTTTCCGCTTAAAACGGTTTCGGTAATCATGGCGCACCCATTTTCTATCGGTAAAAGAAGCATCTCAATTACCTGGCTCATCAGTTGCTGGTGGTTGTATAATTCTGCGGCTACCATTTCAGTTGTTGTCATTTTCCATATCTTCTATAATTTCTGCCAGCGTTGTGGTCGCGCTTCCGACACGGCGAATCACGATGGCCGCTGCGTGGTTGGCCAGTTCGCAAGCTTCGTGCACCGTAAAACCGGAAGCAATAAAATAAGCCAAAGTGGCCAAAACGGTATCGCCGGCGCCGGTAACATCAAACACTTCGGTGGCTTTCACTTCCAGCAAATCGTAACTGTTTTTGGTTAAAATCGCCATGCCTTCTTCAGACAAAGTAACCACCAAATAATCAACTTCCGTCAATTCAAACAAAGTGGAAGCGGCTTTTTGCAGGTCTTCTATCGTGCCAATTTTTTCAATTTTAACGGCTTGCGCAATTTCTTTTTTGTTGGGTTTGATGATGAACGCGCCTTTGTATTTCTCAAAATCCAAACCTTTTGGATCAACGATGACCTTTTTGTCCAGCTTTTTGCATTCCTGAATAATGCGCGCGCAAAGCGAAGGCGAAAGCACGCCTTTGTTATAATCGGAAAGCAAGACCACATCAACCTCGGCCAAAAGCGGAATAATTTTGTTGAGCAAATTTTCCTCGCAAACAGAATTTATGCTTTGGCTCACTTCGCGGTCAATCCGCACAATCTGGTGGCTGCCCACAATAATCCTGGTTTTTAAAGTGGTAATGCGTTGCGAATCTGTCAAAATTCCTTGCGTGTCGGCCTGTTCATCGGCCAGCATTTTCAGCAGTTCTTTTCCGGCCGTGTCTTCGCCGATGACACCTGCCACAATCACTTTTGCACCATACGAAAGCAGGTTTTGCGCCACGTTACCTGCGCCGCCCAGTGTGCTTGATTCTTTCCCGACGTTTACAATCGGCACCGGCGCTTCCGGCGATAAGCGGCTGGCATCGCCCCAAATGTATTGGTCAATCATTAAATCGCCAACAATCAAAATTTTAGGCGGCGAAGTTGTGTTTTGAAGGGTGCGTACTTTATCAATCAGCATACTATTTTTAGGGCATAAAAATTAGCGGGGCGTTGTCAACCGAAATCGAAAACGCAGCAAAAGTAAATTTAAGCGGCATTTTATCCATTAAACCTTAAAAAAAACTGAGCGGAACAATCAGCTCAAAACGGTTTGGACTATGTCCGCCAAACAAATCCTGGTCTTGCAAATGCGTGTAGCGGAGGCCGAAAGTAAAAGGCAGTTCGTTCCATAAACTTGAATCAAAATAAACTTCGCTGCCGACCGAACGGAAATTGGCTTTAAAAGGTTTTCCACTGGCATACGAATCCGAAGCACGCGTGTAATCATAAAAAACGTTTGCCCGGATGCGCAACAGGTAAAAAAAGTTGGCAAAACCGGCATCGGGATAAGCAACCGGGAAATGATAATTGGCCGCCAACTTGCTTAACTGATGCAGGTTTTCGGCCTCGTAACCGCGCGAAAAAGGAAGCTGGTTTGAAAAAAGACCGATCCCGTTTGCACCATTGTTTTTTTGAAAAGCCGCATTTAAAACCAGGCTGTTGTTTTTGAACAAGCCCGGAAAATAGAAATAAGCGTTGGCCAGCAACTGGTTTGCATCGTAATAAGTAACCGCCGTTTTGTAACTCAAACTGATATTTTGCGCCAAACTCGGATAAATTTGCTGGTAAGCACGCTGGTTTTGGCTGCTAAACGTAAGCGCGTTGCTGAGATAACTGTAAGACCGCGTGCCCAACTGCGACTGGAAAAAGCCGGTGTATTTGCTTTGGTTGTACACATAATTGCTGCCCAGCCTTAACCTGCTGGTCGTCCGGCCGTTGCTAAAAGTCAGCGGGATTGAAAAACCGCCCTGCACCTGCGTTTCGTTCCAATAAACATCGCGGCTCTGGTATAATGACCTTCGGTCGAAAGTATAATTTATGCCGCCCGATAAATAAGGGAACAAAGCGCCATAAACGGCATCAAAACCCAACTCTTTGTAGCCTTCGTTGCGGTTGTAGGTGCCGTAAAGCTCTGATTGAAAAGTGTTCAAGATATTTTCGCCAACCAAAGAAAGCGTATAATCCGGATCGTTGAAGGAAGGGATTAAACTGTGAAAATTAAACAGATGAGAAAGTCCGCCGTATTTTTTGGTGGTAAAAGAAGTATTCGGAACAGAAGCCAGCAAATCAGCATTGTTTTTTTCCAGATCAGAAATGTTTAGATCGGAAGGGTTTTCAGCTAAAACACTTTCAGAAACCGGCTCGAAATTAACCTCGCTTTTTTCAATTTGTTGCAGATGAAAACCGGTTGCCGTAAACGTATTGTACAAAATGGCGTGCTTGTTTACGGTTGTTTCGTAATTGCCAATCGCTTCATTCAACGTTTTATTTTTAAGCTGATACAGTTTTTTGGTTGATAAAAGAAGCATGTACAATTGGTCGTTTTTCTCCGCGGCAGCCGTAAAAAAAACCGAATCTTTTTGGATGGTCGGAAAGCCAATCACCCGAAAACCGTAAGGCGTTAAAGCTTGAACATTGCCATTTACAAGATTTATTTCCGCCAAACTCATCATTCCTTTTGGGTTTCTTACTGCGGAAATTACCGTTTTTGCATCCAAAAATTTGGGATAAGTGTAAATGAGGTTTTGCGGGTTAGGGACTTTTTGAAGCAATTTTCCGGTCGAAACTTCTATCAAATGCAGTTCGCTTTTTCCCTGCGGGGATTGCAAAACGGCAATGATGGTTTTTCCGTCTTCGCTCAAATCCGGCGAAAAATACTTGCTTCTTTTACCGATACTTTTTTGGGTTCCGGTCGCCACATCCAGCAGTTGCAGCGTGCTGTAATCTTTGTAGCCCCAGCGCAAATCGGGCCGGTAACTGGCATAAACAATTTTGCCGTTTTTGTACGAAAACTGGTTGTCCAAAGAAGCATCACGGATTCGGATTTCCTTTTCCCAGTTGCCCGACTTCAACATAAAACGGTGCACTTTGCTGTACGATGATTTTACATAGATAAAAGAAGTATCGTTGATAAAAGCCGGAAACTCCTCATCGGCCACAAAATGTTTGGCTTGTTTTTGCGGTTGGTCTTCTGCCGAAAACTGCTGCTTAAAATAATCTAAAGCCTGCATCCGAAACTGCGGATAGCTGCTGCCCGAATATTTTTTGACCGCGCTACGAAAAGTCCGTTTTACAGATGCGACATCGTGCGTTACTTTTTTCCAAAAATCGTCGCCGTATTTTTCGCGGCCGTAAGCCACCAACATGTAACCCAGCGGATAATGGTCGGGCACAAAATCCTGGTACGAACCGTTGCGCAACTTCATCCAACTGTAGTTTTTGCCCGCCGACCAAAGCGCGCGGTAACCGTTGAAATAAAACGGCAACCGGCCTCGGCCTTGTCGGCTCACCAAAGTTTCGTTGTAAACCGCATCGCCTTCGTAAAACCAGTTGGGCACGGTCAACGTGCTGAGGACGGCTTGTCCGCCTTCGCCAAAAATGGTATGAAAAAGTTTGGTCAGGCCCACATCAAAATTGTTGTATTGCTGCACGTGCCGAAACTCGTGGATGGCCAACTGCTCTGCCCAGGGCAGGCTGCCCAGCTCAAAACTGTTTTGGTCGGGCGTTAAATAATATTCGCTGCGGAAAGGCGCCAAACCCACATAACCGTTAGAAACCGTGGTTTGGTTTTGCAGCACAATGTTGATCTTTTTCTGGCGGAAACCAATCGTTGGCGCAATATCTTTGTTCATGTACTTGATGATACTGGCCACACGGGAAGCAGAAGAATCTAAACCTTTTGGAAAAATAATTCTGGCCGCCGGTGTATTGATTTGCTGCCATTTGAGGGAAGGTGGGTTGCCGCCAAAAGTTTGGGCTTGCAGCCTGCAACAAAAAAAGGTGGGTAAAAACAGTATGGCGGCAAATTTGGAAAAGGCAGACATTTATAAAATCAGTTTACGGGACGGAAATTAATCATTTATTCGTCTTTTCGGTAACTGTTTAATTTGCCTGTTAAAAAAAGTAGGGTTACTTATTCTTTTTGTTTGATAACTTTTTAACCGCTTTATCCAACTCGTCGGGCTGCGAAGCATTTAATTGCTTTTGATATTTTTCAAACTCTTTTAAAGCAAATTCTTCAGCTTGTTCGTGGCTTACT
Source organism: Mucilaginibacter sp. (assembly GCF_041088075.1). GTDB lineage: Bacteria > Bacteroidota > Bacteroidia > Sphingobacteriales > Sphingobacteriaceae > Mucilaginibacter_A. The sequence goes on from NZ_JBGCVY010000044.1 coordinate 29,849, forward strand.
TTACCCGCATGTTCTAAAACTTCGCGGTCATTTAAAGTAAGAAAGCCGTGCAATTTTGTAATCCAATCTTTCATGTACATCGGCTTGCGTTGCAATGCCTGCAACTCTGCAAATTCGAGATATTGGTTGATGATGCGGTTAAGTTGGTTTAGCTCGTCTTCGTTCAAATAATTTTTGGCAACTGTTGCATCCTGTTTTTTGATTTGCTCTCCGGGAAAATTGGTTAAACCCATGTTTGGTTTAGCTGCATCGGCTCTTTGCATAATTAATTCTGCGGCTGTATGCGCATGTATTGCCCAATGAAATTTATTTTGAATGGTTGCGAAAAAGTTTCTGCTAACATCAGTATTTGCATCGTAGTCAATACTTGTGGTGTAAATATCGCACACTTTACGGTAAAAAACTTTTTCACTGCTTCGTATATCACGGATGCGGAAAAGAAGCTCATCAAAATAATTGTTTCTTGCCTCTTTCAGCCGTTCATCATCCAGCACAAAACCTTTAATAATGTATTCTTTTAAACGCTGTGTGGCCCAGATCCGGAAATGAGTGCCGATATGAGATTTTACACGATAACCAACCGATATGATTATGTCAAGGTTGTAAAATTGAGTAGCACGTTTTACCCTTCTTGATCCTTCTAATTGAACTGTCAAGTAATCCTTGACAGTTGAGTTTTCATCCAATTCCCCTTCTTCAAAAATATTTCGGATGTGCAAACTGATGTTTTGCTTTGTGGTTTGAAAAAGTTCCGCCATTTGGTTCTGGCTTAGCCAAACCGTTTCATTTTCTATCCTTACATCAACTTTGGTATTGCCGGATGAGGACTGGTAAATTAATATTTCGCCTTTTTGTTCCATAAGCTGATGTTATAATTTCTTGTTGAAAAGGATCATCCCGCTATAACGGTTTCGTCAAATATAAATGCTTTAACCTTTGGGAAAAAGGCTTGACAATGATTAATCATTCTGTTTTTGCGCCTCCCTCTACACTCCAATGACAAGCCCTTCCGCAAAACTCTTAACTTTGCGGCTTGTTCTACTTTTATCATGGCTAAAGTTTCTATCAATTTAACTACCGGTTCTATCCAGCAGGAAGAAATTATTGTGGGCATTGATCTCGGCACCACTAATTCTTTGGTTGCTTTTATCAATCCTGATAAAAACCCGCAGGTGATAAACGATACGGGAAAAGGTGTTTTGGTGCCTTCAGTGATCCATTTTGGCGAACAGGGTGAAATTACGGTTGGAAACGAAGCCAAAAGTTTCCTAATTAGCGATCCGCAAAACACTATCTTTTCGGTCAAAAGATTGTTAGGCCGTTCATACAAAGATGTGGCCGATTACAAGAACTTTTTCTCCTACAAAATCATTGACGACGATACCGAGAGCTTGGTCAAAATTAAAGTAGGCGATGCTTTTTTTACCCCGGTAGAATTGTCGGGACTGATCCTGAAAGAACTGAAAGAACGTGCAGAACATGCCATCAAAACGCCAGTAAACCGCGCCGTCATCACCGTTCCGGCTTATTTTAACGATTCACAACGGCAGGCCACGCGCGATGCCGGAAAGTTGGCGGGTTTGGATGTGTTGCGGATTGTGAACGAACCAACGGCTGCAAGCCTGGCTTACGGCATCGGCCTCAATCCCGAAGAAACCAAAACCATTGCGGTTTACGATTTGGGCGGAGGCACGTTTGATGTTTCGATCCTGCAAATTCAAAATGGTATTTTTGAAGTTTTGGCAACCAATGGCAATACTTTTTTGGGCGGAGACGATTTCGACCGTTTGATTGTGAACTATTGGATCGAAAAAAACAACCTGCAAAACCAGCCCGATTTGCCGCAGCAGGAATTGCGTTTGAAAGCCGAAGAAGCCAAAAAAGCTTTCGCGCACCAAAGTTTGTTCAACGAAAAAATAGGGGATATTTGGTGTACCATTGACCGCCCGACTTTTGAAGCATTGATCTTGCCAAAAGTTGAAGAAACGATACAAAACTGCCGACTTGCATTAAAAGATGCCGGTTTAACGGTTGGCCAGATTGATGAAGTGGTGATGGTTGGCGGTTCAACCAGAACAGCTTTAGTCAAAAAAATGGTGGCCGAATTTTTTGGGCGACCTGTGCATGATGAAGTAAACCCGGACGAAGTTGTTGCTTTGGGCGCCGCCATCCAAGCTGATATTTTGGCCGGAAACCGAACCGATATTTTGCTGCTGGATGTTACACCGCTTTCGCTGGGAATCGAAACGATGGGCGGATTGATGGACGTAATCATTCCCCGCAACGCAAAAATCCCAACGAAAGCGGGAAGACAATATACCACTTCGATAGACGGACAAGTGAATATGAAAATTGCTGTTTATCAGGGCGAGCGCGATCTGGTAAAAGAAAACCGCAAGCTGGCCGAATTTGATTTGAAAGGGATCCCGTCCATGCCTGCCGGTTTTCCCAAAGTAGATATTAACTTTTTGCTGAATGCGGACGGGATTTTAACGATCCAGGCGGTTGAACAACGTTCCGGCGTAAAGCAGCAAGTGGAAGTAAAACCAGCTTATGGTTTAACCGATGCCGAAGTGGAGCAAATGCTGATGGACAGCATTACCCACGCGCAAGACGATGTGCAGCAACGGATGCTGATTGAAGCCCGCACCGAAGGCGAACAAATGGTTTACACCGTCGAACGTTTCGTGCAAAAAAACGTGGAATATTTAGCAGCAACAGAAATCACCGATACGCTGAAATTAGTGGCCGAACTGAAAGAATCGCTAACCTTGGGCGATAAAGATTTGATCCTAAAAAGGATTGATACCTTAAACGAATTTACCCGCCCTTTTGCCGAACGGTTGATGGACCAGGCGGTTAGCACGGCGATGCGGGGCAAAAGTGTAGAATAGTTGGAATGATGTTGGTTGGTTGTATTAAAATTCTATATTTTTAGTGCAATCAAGAAAACCAATGATACACCAAAATTATACCTATAAAAACAGTATCGCTACCGCAATCATAGCCGCAGTTGCATGGTTTGCCGTCATCATGCAGTTTTTGATTTCTGTGCCAGAATACATGCAAAAAGGGGAAACGCTCGCCGGAAGCATCGTGCATTTGGCCAGTTATTTTACCATTCTCACCAATATTCTGGTTGCCGTTAGTTTAACTTCGGTTTTATTGTTTCCTAAAACTTTTGTTGGCCGGTTTTTCGCTAAAATTTCTTCGGCCACGGCCATTGCGGTTTACATTACCATTGTTTGTTTGGTTTATAATCTGGTTTTGCGCCCGTTTTGGAGCGCAAAAGGAATTTTTAAAACCAACGACGAACTGCTGCACGTCGTTGTTCCCGCTTTATACCTTTTAAATTGGTTTTTCTTTCTGCCGAAAAAAGGCCTGGTTTGGAGGGCTTTGCCTTACTGGCTTATTTTTCCGCTCTGTTATTTGTTTTATGTGATTATCCGCGGAACCTTTACCGGTTTCTACCCGTACTTTTTTGTGGATGTAAAAACGTTTGGTTATGCTACCGTGGCTTTGAATGCGTTTGTGCTGCTGATCGTTTTTGCGCTTTTTTGTGCGCTGTTTATTTGGTTGGGCAGGAAGATGATCTCCAGAAAACCCTTTTCGTAGCGATGCTTCTTTTACCGGCATAAAAAAAGCACCTGTTTTGGCAGGTGCTTTTGATTTCGAAATAAAATAACTTATTCGTTGCCGGCCGCTTCTCTAATCGCCTGGTCTTCTTTCAGTTTGTCCACGTTGTTGGTGGTGCTGAATTTATCGGTGTTGCCGGCAAAGTATTCTAAAATATCGGTAATCGCATCCAAATTATCGCTGATGCGCTGGTGCATGTCCGGCAAATCTTTTTCTAAGCGTTTGTCGCCCAAATCAATATTGTCCACTTCGATTTTTCCTAATTTTTGTACAATTGCCTGTTGGCTGTTCTTTAAATCTTCCAGTTCATGAACGATTTTTTCCATCGCGGCAAATTTTTTCAACGTATCCATAATGCTTCTTTTATCGGTTTAAATTTTGTGTGTGTATTTGTGCAACGCCTTTTGGCAGGTAAAGTTTTATTGCAAAGAAATAGATGGCCGTTTAATTTATCGGGCCTGTGTTTTTGGCTAAAGCCTTTGTTTGTGCCTTTGTCCACGGCCTAAAGGCCGTGGCAATGAAGCCTGACTGGTGCAGCCCAAAATTTGGCGGGTTGTGGTAAAGCAAGTTGTTGGGCTGTGGGTGTAAAATTGGGGTAAAACCGGTAGCAAAAAGGACGGTGCTGCGCTTTGCCGCGTGAGGGATAGTAGCGGAAAGCCCACAGCGAGGCACGAGCGAGGACTTGGAGCGGATAGCCCGACCCGCAGGGGCACGCCCAAAAGAAAAAAATGAGCGGAGAAAAAACGAGGATGAGCATTTTTGGGTTTACGCTCTGCTTGACGGTATATAAGCAGCGCCAGCCTCGAAACAAGTTATTAACGTAGCCAGAAAAGTTCCATCCTTTTGATTGTTCAACTGCTTAACCGGCTCCTGATCCAACAAAATTACAAACTAAGCAACTCTTTCCTTTGTGATACACGATCTTGATTGGTGGAAATAGTTACCCGTTTATCGCCTTTGATAAAAGTTATTTTATCTGAATATTTAGCTTTATGGTAAGCGTTATAAGCGATTACCAAAGAAATGATACCAGAGATCAGACAAATTATTGCGATGATGATTGTTGCTGCGGTCCCCATTTTTATTTATAGCAGAAGTTTAATTTGTAAAAGAAGCTCGTACTGATGCTATATATTTTGTTTGATATTCAAATATATATTTAATTAAATTGCTTATCAAATATTTTGTTTTGATAAGCTTTTAATTTTTAATGAAGAGCCGACGACGGGAATCGAACCTGCGACCTACTCATTACGAATGAGTTGCTCTACCAACTGAGCTACGTCGGCTTTTTGTGTTTTGCTGTCATTCCGATCCGAAGGGAGGAATCTTCTTCGAAGCGTTATTTATTTTAAGGTGATAAAAGAAGCATGCTTTCTTTCTACTTTGAAGAAGATTCCTCCCTTCGGATCGGAATGACAAAAACAATATCGAAACAACCACCATGCTTCTTTTATGCCGGTAAAAATAGGATTAAACCTTTGTTATTCGTACACAAAATTGTTCGGGCCGTTTACGCTAAGCGAAGTGAGCAACGCTTTTAGTTTTTCGATATAAACGCTTAACTCGGCGGCGGTGTTTTGTTTTTCGGACTGCATTTCCGGCTGGTTTACTTCGTGCAAGTGCTGCGCCGTGGTTTGCAATAAACTCCGGCGCTCTTCCAGCCTGCGGATGGTGGTCCATAAGGATTCTTCCAACGATTCGGATTGCTTGTCCAACAGTAGTTTTTCCGTATAAACATGGCCGGTAAAACAGCGGTAACGGTGCAGGCCGCCATGGTTCAGCATAAACAAAGTGCCGCCGCAATCCGGGCAGGTATAATCGCTTTGGGTGCCAATGGTTTTCAGTTGGTCTATACTGCTCACCATGTTTTCGGTCATCTCGGCCTCCGTCCTGATGTCTTCAGGCACTACGGCTGCTGGTTTTTCGGGTTTCGATTTCATATCATCCAGTATATAGCCCATGTCTGCTATCGGCACACGGTAATCTACCTCTACATGGTTTAAAACATTAGTCGGCATGTCTCCAAACTGCGCTTCGTCGGGTTCCTGCACAATGCAAATGCCGCCGCACCTTTTAATGGCCATCATGCCCGCGGTTCCGTCATCCAATAAACCGGTTAAAATAATGCCAATTGTTTTGGAATTGAAAACAACGGCCGCCGAACGAAACAACACATCAATAGAAGGGCGCCAGCGGTTTTCGTGCGGGCCTTTGATAAAGCGGATGGTTTCATCGGCAGCAATAAGCATATGAAAATCCGGCTTGGCAATATACACATGCCTGGCCTGTACCTGCTCCCCGTTTTTGGGGATGCTGCAGGCAAATGTTGTCCTTTTTTGCAGATGGTGCACCAAAACATCGCCCAGAGAATGGCGCGAAACATGCAAAACCACCAGGATGGCGGCATCCAGGTTTTGTGGTATTTTTTCTAACAACTGGCTGATGGCCTGCAAACCGCCTGCCGATGCGCCAACTACAATTACTGATTTAACTTGGGCCATATTTTATTAATACTCCGATTATAGTTAATGTTTCAGGCTGATTTGAACGATTGTGCCTGTTTGCGGGGATGATTCAATAGTTAAAAGGCCTTTGTATAAACGCAAACGGTTTTTAATGCTGCTTAAACCTATCCCTTTTGGTATTTCTGCTGTTTGGTTACTGTCAAAACCGATGCCATTATCTGCAACGGTAATAAATGTGTTTTTTGCTTTTTTGGTTACCTCGATACTAATGTTGCTGGCCTGCGCATGTTTGATGCTGTTGTTTACCAGTTCCTGCACGATACGGAAAATGTTAAGCTGCGTTTCAAAGGGCAAAGATTTGCAAGTATGGCTAACTTTGGTATCTACCTTAAGTTTGCTGTTTGACAAGCGCAAGGCCATATCTTCTAAAGTGGCTGCCAGGCCAAAATCTGTTAAAATGGATGGTGCCAGTTCAAAAGAAATGTTGCGGATATCGCGGATGCTTTGGTTAAGCAACTGCATCAAATGGTCGTAAGATGGTTTTTCTTCCGTGTTTTTAACCTGATCTATATTAAGTTTAACGGCATACAGCATTTGTGCAATGCCGTCGTGCAGCACCTCGCTGATCCTTTTTTTCTCTTTTTCTTCTGCTTGCAGGCCTGCTGCCAGGATCATTTGCTGCTGCTCCTCTTTAATCCGCGAAGCTTCCATCTCCATCATCATTTTGTCGCTGATATCGGTAAAAGTGCCGATAAAGCGTTTTTTCTGCTGCTGGTCTGTAACCACTTGCGCCCTGGACTGCACATATCTTAAACCCTGGTTATTGCAATTGACCCGGAACCTGATGTTCAATTCTTTTTCCCGGATAATGGCCTGCCGGATTTCGTGGTCTACGTTTTTACGGTCGTGCTGATAGACCTTGCCGATCATGGTTTCGTAGCTGCCGTCAAAACTGCCCTCGTCGAAACCGTACAAGGCCAGGCAAAAATCATCAAAATAGATTTTGCCCGATACGATATCAATTTCCCAGATGCCGGTGGAAGAAGCTTCCAAAGCAATTTCCAGCGTTTTTTTGGCTTCTTTCAGTTTTTGCTCGGCCTGCTGCTTCGCGGTAAAATCAGTTACGGTTAAATAACAGATTGGGTTGATATCCGAGTTTTGGACCGCAATGCCATCAACCTGCACGTTTAAAATATCCTGGTTTTTTTTTATCAAACGGATAAAACACGTTTGCGCATCCGGCGAGGCAAACAGCTTTTTAAAATAGATGTAAAACTCGTCCCGGTCTTCCGGATGGATGTTTAGTAAAAATAGTTTGCCAACCATACTGTTTTTACCACTGTCAAATAATTTTATGCCCGCATAATTAACGTTTTGGATAATGCCGGTTTGGCTGGTTACAAAATAACTGATGGGCGCCAGCTCAAACAAATTGCTGAAATTGATGCGGCCATGTTCTAGTTCGGCATAGGAGTTTTGCAGCTCGTCGTTCTGCATCTCCAGTTCTATTTGCTGTACCCGCAATTCGTGAAAAAGCCTTTTCACTTCCATCAATTGCACGCCTCTGTTGCTGTTTTTATCGGCAGAAATTAACTGTTCGGCTTTTTCCCGCAGGATCTCGAGCATATTGTTTTCTTTTAACATTGATTTGTTTAAACTCTTGGTGTTGCTTGTTCTGTTTTATTTACAAAATTATTTAAACTTTTTTTCCGGCCCTTCTTTTTCTGATGCTTCTTTTACCCTATAAAATTGGTGTTGGTATCGGCCTGAACAAATCAAAACAAATTGCCCACCTATTTTTATAGGGTAAAAGAAGCATTGTGTAAAGCACAAAATAATAAGTTTAAACAAGTTATACCTATATTAATAAAGGACACACCCCTTGCCCCTCTCGAGAGGGGAAGCAAAGCTCGCTACCTTTCTAACGTTAAAAAGGTAGGCGCCATATTTCCCCTCTTGAGAGGGGCAAGGGGTGTGTCTTTTCATCTTTTTTTTAACCATAAAAGAAGCATTTATCAGGAAAATTAAGTTTAAACAATTTCATTAAAAAGGTAAATTAAACAAGCTTCTTATCGTCAATAACAATTAAATTTAACAATGTTTCGCCCGTCAGGTCATCTACCGAAGGCAAACTTGTAAAACCCAACTGTTTTTTCCCGATCACCGGAAATTCGAGGTTTAAGGCAACCTGCAATTCCTCTTGCTGCGCGTTCCGGATCAGGTTGTCCAAACGCGTTGTTTTCCACAAATCATGCACCAGGCCAGAAAAACCCAGGCCTTGCAACTGCCGTTCGTCCATTTTAAAAAACTCCAAAAAAGCCGGGTTTGCCGCAATTACTTCCTGTTTGCCGTTGACCAATATGGCAGGCGTTTGCATTTGGTTTACCATCGTTTTTGAATAATTTACCATCGTTTTAAGCCTGTGTTCCATTATTTTTAAAGAACTGATATTGGTAAACGTAAGCACGGCACCGCTGATAAAATTGTCCATGGTGCGGTAAGGCATAATGCGCAGGTTGTACCACACGTTTTTGTTGGTTTTGATTTCGATTTCTTTCGGGGCCAGCGTTTCGATCACGTCGGTAATGGTTTTTTTAAAATCGGGCAGATCAAAGTTGAACTTGATATCGGTGATGGAACGGCCCATATCCGAAGCAATGACGTTGAACAAAGCTTTAACCTGCGGCGTGTAGCGCAAAATCATCAACTGGTTGTCCAAAAAAATAGTACCGATCTCGGTGCTGTCCAGCAGGTTTTTCATGTCGTTGTTCAGCCGCGTCAGTTCTTCGGCTTTGGCCTGATAAGACACGTTTGTGGTCATCAGCTCTTCGTTGAGCGATTGCATTTCCTCTTTCGTGGTCAGCGATTCTTCGTTCGTGCTTTGCAGTTCTTCGTTGGTGCTTTGCAGTTCTTCGTTGGTTGATTTCAGTTCTTCCAGCGAAGTTTCCATTTGTTCGATGGTGCTGTGCAGTTGCTGTTTGGTGTATTCCAGTTCTTTTTGCAGCTCTTCGGCCATCATGTTTTGCCCGCTGTCATTCTGTTTGGTATTTATTTTGGCCGATGCTTTTTTTAGCAGCCCTTTATCTTCAATCACGATCAGGATAAAGCCTTGCAGCTCGGAGTCGTTAAAAATGCAGGTTTTCAGGTTTGCCAAACGCGTTTGGCCGTCTTCTTTGATCTTTATATCGTTTACCGCGATCAATGTTTTTTGCGATTGTGCCTGATAAATGGCATTGCGCAAAACGTTTTTCAGTTCTTCGCGCACCATTTCAAAAACGTTCATGGCCGCCTCGCCGGGGTTCAGTTCCAAAAACCGGCCGGTTTTGCCGTTGATGTACAAAATGTCGCCGCGCTCGTTCACCAATAACGAAACCGGCGTAAAAGATTCGAGCAAAAACTTGTTGAAACTTTCTAAAAGCGATTTCTTTTTGTTTTTTGTTTCTTCTGTTTTTTGGACGTTGCCAAAGGTTTGGCGTGAAATGTTGAACTGGAAATCCATAACTTTATTTGCTGATTGCGAGCCTGCCTTTCGTTCAAATATTTTCCATTTCGGCTCTACAGGCACAAAAAGGTCGGTAAAACCACCAATGGTTTCGGCCGGTCCAAGCATCAAAATGCCGGTTTGGTTTAACGAGTAATGGAAGATCGGCATCAGCTTTTTCTGCAGTTCGGCGTTCAGGTAGATCAGCACGTTGCGGCACGACAACAAATCCAGGCGGGTAAAAGGAGCATCCTTGATTAAGTTGTGCTGGGCAAAAACCAACATTTCGCGCAGTTCTTTTTTTACCTGGTATTTTTCGTTCCGTTTGATAAAAAAACGTTCCAGCCGTTCGGGCGAAACATCGGCAACAATATTGCTGTGGTACGTGCCGGAGCGTGCGGTTTCTATCGCCTGAATATCCAGGTCTGTTGCAAAAATCTGGATCTTGGGCGTGTGTTTGCTGTTCAGCATCGCATAGCATTCCATTAGCAAAATGGCAATTGTATAAGCTTCTTCGCCGGTAGAGGAGCCTGCCACCCAAACCCTCACCGGCTCGTTGTTGGTTTTGAGGCGGAGGATAGGCAGCAGTTTTTCTTTCAGCGATTCGTAGGCCTGGCCATCCCTAAAAAATTTGGTTACGCCGATCAGCAGTTCTTTAAAAAGGGCATCCAACTCGTGCGGGTTTTCACGCAAAAAACTGATGTAGGCGGTGTAGTCCGAAAGCTGGTGCAAAGCCAAACGGCGGTCAATGCGGCGGGTAATGGTATTGGTTTTATAGTGCGAAAAATCATGGCCGGTACGGGTGCGCAGCAGCATCAGTATTTTTTGGATCGAGTTGGAATCGCGTATTTCTGATTTTACCTGTTCCACCGGTTCTTCGCTCAATGCCGGGTGGTTAAGGTATTGGATCAGCTTGACCGGCATTTCTTCGGGTGCCAAAACATAATCAACTAAATTGGTGGCAATGGATGCTTTTGGCATACTGTCGTACTGCGCGGTTTCCGGGTCTTGCACCATCGCCATGCCCAGTTTTTCTTTGATAAGGCGCAAACCGGTTTCCCCGTCCGATCCCATTCCGGACAAGATGATGCCAACAGCGCGGTTCCATTGGTCTTCCGCCAGGCTTTGCAAAAAATAATCAATCGGCAGGCGCATGCCATGCGCTTTAGACGGGTTTAAAAGCAGCAGTTTTCGGTTGTGGATGCCCATGTCTTTGTCCGGCGGGATCACATAAACTGTATTGGGTTTTACCTGCGCGCCATCTTCGGCCTGCATCACTGGCATGGGCGTAAAAGCCTGGATCAGTTCGGCCAAATTGCTGGCGTAGTTTGGGTCTAAGTGCATAACCAGCACAAAAGCCATCCCGCTATCGGCCGGCATATGCGTAAAAAACTTTTCGAAAGCATTAAAAGCGCCGGCCGAACCGCCGATGGCCACAATGGGAAAAGGCCGCGTACGGCCGGAACGAACGACAGGCGCACGTTTTTTTATTGTTGTAGGTTCCTGGTCTTGGGCTGAATTTTTATCTGTGCGCAACGTATCGTTTTCCATAAAAGTCCTTGGTGCAAATTTGGTAAGTTATAAATGCCTGTTTTTTTGGGGAACCTTAAAAGCGGTTTAAATTTTTGTTCAAATTATTGGCGATGCTTCTTTTACCGGCTAAAAATCAGTGCGGCCATTTTGCTTTTCAAAGGGCGACACCAAATTTATAGTGCTAAAAGAAGCATCCGTTTTTTTCTTGAGATGAAGTTAAACAGCTATTGATCAGCATTAATTAAAACAGGAAGTGAAACAGTAATAGACAAACAACGCTTTGTGCCGTTAATCCTTCGGAAAGATACATTAGTAAATCAAATTTATTGATTTTTGGTACCGGAAAATGCAGAAAAATATATTCGGGCAAAAAACAGGTTTAACTGCCGCGCAAAAATAGTTGAAACTTTGTAATTTTTGTAACGTACAAAACAGTAATTCTCTCCTGTTAGGTTTATAATTGGTTAAAGCATCCTGAACTCCCCGTTCAGGGTGCTTTTGTTTTTTGAGATGATGCTTCTTTTACCGCCTCTTTTTAAGTGAGGTTTTGGTTTTTAAACCAAACTTCCTCTGGCACGGCTTTAAAGTTTTGCATCAGTTTTAGCAATTCCTGCGGGTTTTGGCTGCTCAAAACCAGTTCGCGGTTGGCCGGTTTCAGAAAACGGTTTTCTACCATCACGTCCATCTGCTTCAGCAAAAAATCATAAAAACCGTTGATGTTGAGCAAACCGATGGGTTTGTGGTGAAGGCCCAACTGCAGCCAGGTCAGTGTTTCAAAAAATTCTTCGAGCGTGCCCAAACCGCCGGGCAGGGTGATGATGCCATCGCACAAATCGTTCATCAACTGCTTCCTTTGGTGCATGTTTTCTACCACGTGCATCTCCGTTAAACCTTGGTGGCCAACTTCTTTGTCCATCAAAAACCCCGGGATTACGCCGATGGCTTTTCCGCCGCGCTGCAAAATGGCATCGGCAATCAAACCCATCACGCCAACTTTTCCGCCGCCAAAAACCAGGGAAATATTTTGGTTCACCATCAGTTCGGCCAGTTCTTCAATGGCTGTTTTTAGCTTTTCATCACCGTTAAAATTCGCCCCGCAGAAAACACAGATTGCATTCATTGATAAAAAATATTTTGTCTAAAGATCGAATTTTCGGAGGCTTAAAACAAAAGATTTTATGAGTATTGAAGATATTGTTACGCTTACAAATTGAACTTGAATTAATTTAAAATGCTTATATTTGTAGCATCAAATCGCATATTTTAATCGCCTCAATCGGAGTAATTAATATTACAAATGAAAGCAAAATATGTAGGTTTTTTAACGTTGATAATATGTGCAATGCAATTAATGGTAAGTGTACTGCAAACCATAGTAGCCATAATCACGTTCATGTTGTTAAAGCACTAAAACTTAAACTTCTTTAAATCCTGGCCATTTTTAATGGTCAGGATTTATTTTTTTACCTTAAATTCAAACTGAGACACTACCAAGGATTGGCATAAATGATCCAAATATGTATATTTGATCATGCCTCAAATTGCCTTATGATGGAAAATTATATCGAAACAGATAACAACAGTACTTTTGAAGTACCGCTGGAAGTACAATTGATCAAGGATGGAAATTACATCGTTTCTTATTGCCCGGCCTTGGAATTATCTTCCTATGGTGATAACGAAGATGACGCTAAAGAAGGGTTTGAAGAAGCATTGGGTATTTTTTTTAGAAGAATTGCATAGCAGAGGGACTTTGGAAAAGGTTTTATTGAATTTGGGCCGAGATAAAGCAACCTTCCGAATCAAAGAAAAAGACTAAAACCAAAACTGAAGACGGCCATCAAATACTGTTTTTATGCCGATAAAAACAGTATGGCATTTTGAAAAAGGTTCCTTTTCGCGCTGTCATTTCGACCGCAGGGAGAAATCCTCTTCAAAGCGATCAGGCTTTTGTTGTTGAAATAAGATTTCTCCCTTCGGATCGAAATGACAAAAGCAGCATACTGTTTTTATGCCGGTAAAAACAGTATCCAACTATTTCTCCAGCAAACCATCCAAAGTTATGGCCACATAATACAAACCGCCAAGCGTTGGGCCGCCAGCGTATTGGATGTAACGGCGGTTCAACAAATCTGTAGCGCCCATTTTTACGCTGGCCTTATATTGAGGCACACGCAGCGAAACCTGTGCATCAAAAGTATGAACGGCCGGAACGGAGCCGGTTACCAACGGGCTTTCCCACAAAAAGCCCTGCTGCCATTTGTAGATCACATTAAAACCTAAATTTTTAATGATCTCGCGGTTGCCAAAAGAAAGGTTGGTAGATAAAATAGGCGTGTTAAAACCGGTTACAAAAATATCGCTGGTGTTGTTGGCCACCAGCTTGTTAAAACTGGCGTTGCCCGCAATGCTGTATTTTTGGTAAAAGTTATAAGTAATGCCAATGGCCGAACCAAAATTGTGGTACTTGTTTTTGGCATTGGTGTAAACGCGGTAACGGTCTTGCCCGGCACTGGCTGCGGTTGTTGAAGTTGCCGTAGTGGCATCGCGGTTCCGGTCCAGCATTGCCAAAACTGCGGCATCCGAACCGATCATACTGTTTTTAGGCACATAAACTTGTACCTGGCCGAGAAAGCCAGTGTAAATATTGCTGTAAGCGTCCAAATCCACCACCACTTTGTTATCAAACAAAACACCTTTGTAACCGGCCTCGAAAGAACTAATGCCTTCCGGCTGCGCTTTTGGCAAATCGGCCACCTGCAACAAATTTCGGTTGGCCAAAGCGGCGGCATCGGTATTTCCGGCGGCGGCAACGGCGGCGTTAAAGTTGACTACGGATGCCTGTGTATAGCTGTTTTCCAGATAACCCAAACCCTGGTCAATGTAAGGCAAACTGCCAACGCGGCGCACACGGCCATTGTTTACGTAAGACAAAGCCTCGAACAAAGCCGGAAAACGGTAGCCTTTTTGGTAAGTGATGCGGAAATTATGGTTATCGGCAGGCGAATAAACGGCAGCAATACGCGGTGTAAATTTGGGGTCGAAATCCGGGTTGTAATCAAAGCGCAACGAACCAAAAAGCTTCAACTTCTCCTCGAAAAAGGTTTTGGTAACCTGAGCGAACGAACCAAATTTTTTGTAGTAAACATCGTTGCCAAAACTGCCATCGGGCAGTGGTTTGTTCCGGTCGGCAATTGGCCGCGAAAAATCCACAAAGTTGTTGCCATCGGGGATGATCTGGTAAATGCGGGCATCGGCACCAACCAATAAATCAAATATTTTAACCGTTTTTGACAAATCCCACTGGCCTTCAGTGTGGTACAAACGGCTGTTTTGAATTAAAGCCGCGCCGCCGGTTGCCGGTGCATCAGGGATGGTGCTTGATTTAATGTCCCAGTTATTGATCCCGATAATCGTGTTTTTCAAATCGTTAAAAGCCTGTGTTCCAGGCAAAACACGTCCCGCATCGGCAGCGGCGCGGGCAGCCTGCGTTGCCAAGGCCAAATCTACACCGCTGTTTAATTGCGAAACCAAAGCCGCTTTGTATTTTGCCGCCCAGGCCGTATTGCTTCCGCCGCTTGCCAAATCGAGGTTATCGGCCAGCGGTTTTACATTGTAAGATTTGCCCGTGTTTTCCAGCGAAACATAAGTGAGGATTTTAAAATTTTTGCCTTTGATATCCAGGCTGTGGTTTTGAACGATGACATCCTGCAAACGGATTTTGTTGCCGCGCTGAAAAGTGCCGTCCATATCGCCAATGCGGTACGTGTAGGCAATCTCCGTATTTTTTCCCGGACGGAAATGCAGCGAGGCATCAAACTTTAAATTCTTTACCGAAGGGCTGACCAAATCTTTTTCGTAATAACCAGTACGGGCCACGCGCATCGTTTGGTTTGGCTTTCCGTTGATGGTCAGCCCGCCAATCGAAACCACATTGCTTCCCGCCAAAGCATCGTCGCCATACTTGTTCCAACCATCATACGCTGTATTATTTGCTCCGTTCAGTTGCGGAAAGCCTGGGTTGGCACTGTTTAAATTATTGGGGTTTTGATCGAGTTTAGTGTTCGAAATCCAATCTGTGCCGTGCATGTAGCTGCCATTTACTTTAAACGCCCATTTATCGCCGAAAGCTTTGGCATAACGCAAGGCGGTTTCTG
This sequence comes from Mucilaginibacter sp., assembly GCF_041088075.1. Classification (GTDB taxonomy): domain Bacteria; phylum Bacteroidota; class Bacteroidia; order Sphingobacteriales; family Sphingobacteriaceae; genus Mucilaginibacter_A. The sequence continues at coordinate 45,124 of NZ_JBGCVY010000044.1, forward strand.
TTAAAACGCTCGGGCCAACATCAATCCCGTCCACATGGTTAACGCCGGTGCGCTGGTAAATGCTTAATCCTTGGTACGTAAACGGGCTTTTGGTTAGTAGATTAGCCATCCCGTTTATCGCGTTCATACCGTATAAAGCAGAAGCTGCGCCGGGCGTAATCTCTACACTGGAAATATCCAACTCAGTCGGCCCAATGGCATTTCCCAACGGAACGCCCAACGTTGCGGCCTGCATATCCACGCCGTCCACCAATTGTAAAAACCGGAAGTTGTTGGGGATGTTGAAGCCGCGCGTATTAGGCACTTTAAACGTCAGGCTGGAAGTCGTCATTTGTACGCCTTTTACATTTTCCAGCGCATCGTAAAAGCTGGGCGCGGGCGAGTTGCGGATGGCGCGGATGTCTAATTTTTCAATCGCAACCGGCGAACGCATGATTTTTTCTTCCTGCCGGGAAGCGGTTACCACAACTTCGTTTACAATCATGGATTGCGTAACCAATTGCACGCTCAACTGGCTGCCCGGCTTGCTCACTTCAAACTCCTGCGGCTTAAAACCGATGCTGGAAAACACCAGTTTTAAAGGAAATTTGGCATTGGTGGTAACAGAAAACCGGCCTTGCGCATCCGAAATAGTGCCGGATGTGCTGCCAGTAATTTTAACCGAAACACCGGGAAGTGCCTGGCCACTATCGTCTTTTACCACGCCGCTTAAAATGTAATTGCCGTTTAATTGGGCAACAGACAGGAGCGGCAAAAGGAACAAAAGCAGTAAAAGTGGTTTTTTTAAAATAGACGTAGAAATTTTCATGCCATAGATTTTTGTTTGATGCGAACAGGATTTTTGTTGACAGGGGGAGGAGGAGGGAAGCACTACAAACGGCAGCAACAGCCAAACCGGCGGACACCAAAAAAGAGGTGGTAAAAGAAGTAGTACATAAACCCTATCAATTAAGTGGGCTAAAATAGATTAAGGTTTTTAAATTGGCAAATTGTTTTTTGAGATTTGTGGGATTGGTGGGAAAAGGGAATTTGGGGTGGTAAAAGAAGTATGGGTTAAATTATAGTTTGATAGCAAGCTTGATTTTAGAGCCTGTTTAAATTTCTTTCAATGTTGTTTTGGCTAAAGCCAAGCCTAAATTTACACATCCCACGGCCTACAGGCCGTGGCAATTGAGCAACCTTGTTTTACAAATCCTTTTACTTAATAACAAAAACCACAGCAAAGTTCTTTATTCATTGCCACGGCCTTTAGGCCGTGGATAAAGGGGAACAAAATTGGCTTTAGCCAAAAGTAAAAGCTGCCAATTTTAATGGCATAAAAGAAGCATGAAAAACAGGCGGGATAAAGTTAAACAGGCAGTTAATTTATCTATACTTTTCGATTAGATAGTTGGCATACTCTTTCTTGTAATCTAAATCTACTGGGATTTTAGTTCCTGAAGACAAGCTTTTTACAAAAGGGGAAATCTTAATAATATTAGACGCGTATTCTTTAGCTTGTTGAATAATTTCTTCATCCAGCTTTAGAGTTAGTTTGGTTTGCATAATCATTATTTAAAGTTCATAGAACTAAATTTCATATTACAACAAATGACATTTTCAAAATTGGTCATTGAAATTATTAATTTTCAAGCATTACTGTTAATGTAGTCAGCCCAAGTTTTGTTTTTTTCTATAACAAATTTATAATCATCTATTATAGCTTCAATTTTCAAACAAATAAAAGTTAATCCATAAGCAAGTTTCCAAACAACTAATTGTTTTTGAATTGAAGAATTACTTTCGGGATTAGGCACATGTTGATGCCATAACTTTTCGTAATCGTAATTCTTCAATTTACTATTTTCAAAAGCCTGTTTTAAAATTATTTTCTTCCATTTCATGAGATTGTCAAATGATAATTTATGTATCACTTCTTTAAAATTTTCTTCAAAATCATATATCATTTCAAGGTTTTCCTTTATCTCATCAAAGGAAAATGAATTTGATGAATGAGCAGCTTGATTTCTTAGTTTTCTCAACTCTGTTAATGATTTATATAGCCTTTCGTCAAATATTCTAAAAGCATAAGGTAGTTCAATCTTTCCAGAAAATGAGCTTAGTGGTCCAGGATAGTTTAACAGTTTAGATGTATAGTTCTTTTCTTTAGATGGCAGTAAACCAACTATCAGTTTTTCCAGATATTCTTCTACTTTGCCAGCACCAATTAGTAAAGCACCTCTTTCAGATTCATTTGTTAGTTTGAATGCAAAGTCAGAGTTTAGTTTAACATAATCAGATGTTTGCATTTTTTCTAATATAGCTGTTACATGTGCATTCATAAAACCGGTAATTACGATAGTTAATATTTTTGACACTTTTTTTACCCCCATAAAACAGCATCCCAACCTACCTCGTATAATTCGGTGCTTCCTTGGTAATCGTAATGTCGTGCGGATGAGATTCGCGGATACCGGCAGAAGTGATGCGCACAAACTTGGCTTTTTGCAAAGCTTCAATATTGGCCGCGCCGCAGTAGCCCATACTGGCTCGTAGGCCGCCAACATATTGGTACATCACTTCGGCCAGACTGCCTTTTACCGGCACGCGACCCACGATGCCTTCGGGCACTAATTTTTTAATATCGTCTTCCACATCCTGGAAATAGCGGTCTTTCGAGCCTTGTTCCATTGCTTCGATCGAACCCATGCCGCGGTACGATTTAAAACGGCGGCCTTCGTAAATGATGATTTCGCCTGGCGATTCTTCCACACCGGCAAACAAAGAACCAGCCATAATCGAACTTGCACCGGCCGCAATTGCTTTCGGGATATCGCCGGTATGTTTAATGCCGCCATCTGCAATCACCGGAACGCCGGTTCCTTCCAAAGCTTTGGCGCATTCGTAAACGGCGTACAACTGCGGCACGCCAACCCCGGCAATGATCCGCGTGGTACAAATAGAACCGGGGCCAATGCCCACTTTTACCGCATCGGCACCGGCATTGGCCAGTGCTTTGGCGCCTTCGCCGGTGGCCACGTTGCCAACGATAACTTGCAGATCCGGATATTTGGCTTTTACTTCTTTTAGCCGGTCAATTACACCTTTCGAGTGGCCGTGCGCCGTATCAATCGTAACCACATCTACGCCGGCTTTCACCAAAGCATCTACGCGTTCCAAGGTATCTGCGGTAACGCCAACGGCAGCACCAACACGCAAACGGCCCTGCTCATCTTTACAAGCGTTAGGGAAGTTTTTAAATTTTTGGATATCTTTAAAAGTAATCAAACCAGTTAAACGTCCATCCGCATCAACAACCGGTAGTTTCTCTATTTTATAATTTTGGAGGATTGCTTCTGCTTGCGTTAAATCTGTTCCGAGCGGTGCCGTAATCAGGTTTTCTTTCGTCATCACTTCCCGAACAGGTTTGCCCATTTCTTTTTCGAAACGCAAATCACGATTGGTAATAATGCCGGTCAATTTATGATCGCTATCAACCACCGGAATGCCGCCGATCCGATATTCCTTCATAATTTTTACGGCATCGGCAATTACGGCATCTACTTTTAACGTAACCGGATCCTGAATCATGCCGCTTTCCGAACGCTTTACTTTTCGCACTTCATCGGCCTGCAATTGGATGCTCAGGTTTTTGTGCAACATCCCAATCCCGCCAGCTTGTGCAATGGCAATGGCCAGGGCAGCTTCGGTAACGGTGTCCATCGCGGCCGAAACAATGGGCACGTTCAGCTTAATTTTTCGGGTTAAAAACGATTTGGTATCTACGTCGCGGGGCAAAACTTCGGAGTATGCCGGCACCAGCAATACATCGTCATACGTTAAACCTTCGGCAACAAATTTGGCGGGATCAAATTGCATAGCAAACAATTTATGGGTTAATTATTTGCCGGGCAAAGATAACATTTGCAACGGTATTTTTTAGGCCGAAGCCAACTTTATGTTTCAGTTGGTTTCTACAAAAAGCGGCCGTTCTGATGCGGTTACCGTCAGTTTTCCGTTTTTTACCGGCACCAATTTTTTGCCCATAAAAACAGTATCGGGCTGGAAGCGGTAAATGGATGCTTCTTTTACCTGCCCTAAATTCAAATGGCAAATGGCAGTTCGGCCGGTTTCATCAGGAACGGTAAGCACGTACATTTTCTTTTTCCCGGAAACATAAACATCCACCAAAGGATCGTTGCTTAAAGTTTGCACGTATTGAAAATTGCCCATCAGGTTTTTGGCCTGCAAAATAAATTCTGCGGAAGGGCGGCGCGATAAACCATTAATCAAGCCCGAAGAAGAATACTGCACAGTGCTTTCCTTGTTTACGTCATCCATCATGTAAAAAAACACTTTGCTGATGCCATGCCGCGCAAACAAAAGCGAAGTGCGCAAAAGCCAATCGGCCTGTGTATCTTCTGTGGTTTTGTTACCGATGGCTTTGGCGGCTTGCGGCGTATTTGGGTTGATATCATAGCCAACTTCGGTTACCCAAACCGGCAAATTGTATTGTTTGCCCAACTTTACAAATTCATCGGCTTTGCTGCCTTCGTCGGAAAGTTCGGGCGCAATGCCTCTTTTTGGCTGATGGTTAAAGTGCGAAGCTGCATCGTTGGCGTAATAATGGTAATTGATGACATCAAAACAAAGGTCAACCGAACCATCAGGCTTGTAACCGCGGTGCTTTTTGCACCAATCAATCATGCTCTGCACATATTTTACCTCCGGCGAAGCCAAGCCGCCCATAACTACCTGCATGTTTGGGTCTGCTGTTTTTACCCCTGTATTTTTGCCGAGTTTGCCTTTGTCGCCGTCATAAAAAGCAGAAAGGTTTGCGGCATATTGCTCCGGGTTTTGGTAGGCTTTTTTGCCTTTCCAGGTTTTGTCGCGTTCGTTGTCGCATTCTATGTATTTCACCAAATTTAAACCAATTTTCACCTGGTTAATGCCGTCGCCCGTCCAACGTTGTTTTGGGTTGACTTTTACCAAAGCAGTATCCACGTTTTTATTGCTGCCATATCGCGCCGCAAATTGAAATGCTGCTTTTGCCTGCAAAATATAAGAAGCCGGGTCATTCAAATTGCTGCCATAAGGCGCAGGCACATTTTCGGCATCGCGCTCATTTTCTGGGTAAGATTTTAACAACCATTGCGGGCAGTTTTTTAAACAGGCCAAAACGGTAATGTCCTCTTTTTTGCAGCGTTCGTAAATGGCATCGTAGTTCCAGCCGCCGCTATGGGTTGGGTTGAAGGTATAACTGCCCGGTTCGCTTTCCAGCTTTTCCCAATCCATATAATGCCTCAAACCGCTGAAAGATTTGATCAGTTCCATCTTTGGTTCAAAAATCCGGGTCGGGTCGTGTGCGCCTTTTGGGTCGCCCAGAAAATCCCACTCAAATGCATTTACCCCAAACATGTCTTTCAAAAAAACGGGATGCTTTATTTGCTGTGCCTGGGCAATTTTTTGCGCATTGGCAGGGCCTGTGGTCGTTTCCGTTTCTTTTTTTCCACAAGCTGAGGTTAGCAGAAATAAAAAACAGAACCATAAAATATTTTTCATCTGCTATTGCGTACGTCTGTAAAATGAAATGAAGCTAAGGAATTTGAACGTAAACCGCCACAATTTTAGTTTTACTTTAAACTGGCTTGGATATTGTTAGTCTTATTTTAAAAAACGGCTTATCAATTTTCATCAAACTTGCTTTGTTTAAATGAAAAGAACGGGATGCAGCAAATTGAATCTACGAAATTTATTTAAACAACAAAACAATTAATTGCAGCATTGTTGGTTTACCATTAGTGATGTGTTTTTAAAATACCAATTTTTTCTAAAACAGAAATACCATGACAACAAGCCCAATGTTAGATTTCAACGATCAAAGCCTGAAAAACTTTTTTTTGGGCAGCCCTCAGTCCATGTGGATTGCTGACCTGACTTTTGAATCTATCCTGGAAGTTAATCATACGGCCGAAAAAACTTTTGGTTACAACCGCACCGAATTTTTAACAACGCCTTTGCAAAACATTATCCTGCCAAAAGCATATCAAAAGTTGCCGTTTGATGAAAAGCAACTTACCAAAGAACTTGGTTTTATTGCAAATTCCGGCAAAAAAATATACGCCGAAACAACACTTTCCGCAATTTTATTGGATGGAAAAGAAGCCTGGCTTTTTACCATAGTTGATGTTACCGAGAAAAAAATGTACCGCCAGATGCTGGAAGAAGGGATTGACGAAGAACTTTCCCTCAAGGCAAAAAACAAAGAATTGAAAGATTTGGCCTACATGAACTTTCACTTAGTGCGCAAGCCTTTGGCCAATATCCTGGGTTTGGTAAATGTACTGGATGTTTCTATAAACAGCGAAAAAACACTGGCCGAAGTGCTGGCATTTTTAAAAGAAAGCGGCAACGAACTGGACGAGCTGATAAAAAACCTCGACCCGCAGCAGTATTAGTTTTAATTTGCGGATATTTGCTTTCGTTTCCGATTCCGAATTCCGCTTTTAATGAAAGACTACAAAAAATATTACGTGCTTCCGGCCACACCGGAGGAAGTTTATCTGGCCTTGACCAACCCGGTAAGCATCGAAATTTGGACGGGCGAGGCAGCAGAAATGACAGCCGAGCCCGGAACCGAGTTTTCTTTGTGGGAAGGCAGCATCCAAGGGAAAAACCTGGAGTTTGAAGAAAACAAAAAACTCGTGCAGCAATGGTATTTTGGCGAGCAGGAAGAACCCTCCATCGTAACCATCAAACTGCATCCCGATAAACAAGGTACTTCTGCCGAGTTGCGGCATACCAACATTCCGGACGAAGATTACAACGATATTGTAGAAGGCTGGAACTCCGCTTATTTTGGTTCATTGGAAGAATTTTTCTCCGGCTTTTAATTTCCCTAAACTTTTGCCATATTGCCTCGTCTTGAACAAATGCTTCTTTTACCATACTAAAAACAGGATGCCCTTTAAAGTACGTGTTTTCCTGTTTTGTGTTTTTTCCCTTGTTTCGATCACCGGAAAACTGGCTGCCCAAAAAAAGCGGTATATGGCTTCCGGAGCAACCCTTTCGGATACTTTGCGCAAAAAGCAGGACAGTTTGGCAACGCAAAAAGACGTGCTGGATATTATCCACAAAATCCTGCATAAAAACAGCACAACGGCCAATCCGCCCATCAAGCGTTTCAATTATTCGGTTGTGCCTTCTGTCGGCTACACTTTATCAACTGGTTTTGCGGCCGATATAACGGGCAATGTTGCATTTTATACCGAACCAAAAATGCACGAAAACCTGTCGGCCATCAGCGCCGGTTTGTCCTACAACCAGCGTAACCAAACCACGTTGCGCATCCTTTCAAACATCTGGACAAAAGATGATGATTACAATTATGTTGGCGATATTTGCTTGTACAAGTACACCGAAAATACCTATGGTTTAGGAAATTTGACCACGGCAAACGACATAGATTCGACTAAATACAACTTCATCCGTTTTTACGAAACCGTGTTGAAAAAACTCAAAAGAAACCTTTACGGCGGCATCGGTTATGCTTTGGATTATCATTACGACATTGTGGAAACCGGCCATCCTTACCAAAACATCACCAATTACCAAATTTATGGCAAAACCAAAAGTTCCGTTACTTCGGGCGTGGTTTTTAATTTGTTGTACGATAGCCGCACCAATTCCATCAACCCGCGGTATGGCACTTACGTCAATTTAATTTACCGGCCAAATTTGAAAATGCTGGGCAGCGACCAAAACTGGCAATTCATCTCGTTCGATTTCCGCAAATACATCCCGCTAACGGCCAACCGTAAAAATGTTTTGGCTTTTTGGACTTTGGAAAACTTTACCATCGGCCATGCGCCGTATTTTGATTTGCCGGCCACGGGCTGGGATTTGGCCGGAAATACCGGCAGGGGCTACGTTACCGGCAGGTTTCGCGGCCAAAACATGCTGTATGCCGAAACCGAATACCGTTTTACGTTAAGCAAAAACGGCTTGTTTGGCGGCGTTTTGTTTGTAAACGGCGAAAGTTTTTCTGATTATCCTGCCAACCGTTTTCAGCGGGTTTCGCCTGCGTTTGGGCCGGGTCTGCGCGTAAAATTCAACAAGCGTTCGGATACCAATATTTGTATTGATTACGGCATCGGCACGGGCAATTCGCATGGCTTGTTTGTAAACCTGTCCGAAGTTTTTTGATTTGGTGTGATGCTTCTTTTATCGGCATAAAATCATTGTTCCGGCACAGATTATTATTTGTGCCGATGCTACTTTTATCGGTATAAAATCTTTGTTCCGGCATAAATTGTTGTTTTTTGCCAATGCTTCTTTTATCGGCATAAAAATAAAGGACACACCCCTTGCCCCTCTCGAGAGGGGAACCTGCAAACGACGCCTACCCAAACGTTAGAAAGATAGCAAGCTATGCTTCCCCTCTCGAGAGGGGTCAGGGGTGTGTCCTGTAATAAAAAGCTGTAAATGAAAGGGTTGATGAATAATAAAAGTTTAAACAAGTTTATCGGCACAAATTATTGTTTTTTGCAAATGCTTCTTTTACCGGCATAAAATCATTGCCGAATATTGCTCTTTCATAAATTATTGTTTTTGCCGATGCTTCTTTTACCGGCATAAAATCATTGCCTGTTATTGCTGGGGCATAAATTATTGTTTTCTTCCCGTCGGGATTTTACAGGCTTAATTTTTATTTTCGCCCATGTTTAATCCTGCCCTTGTCAACCGTTTCCGGCAATTAGAAACGCCTTTTTATTATTACGACCTCGAACTTTTAAAAGCCACGTTAAAGGCTTGTGCCGATGCTTCTTTTAGGCACCATTTTTTGGTGCATTATGCCATGAAGGCCAACTTTAACCCGCGTGTTTTGGATACCATCCAAAGCTTTGGTTTTGGTGCCGATTGTGTGAGCGGGAACGAAGTGCTGGCTGCCATCAGCCACGGTTTTAAAAAAGAAAAAGTGGTTTTTGCCGGCGTTGGAAAATCCGACAAAGAAATCAATTTGGCTTTGGACCAGGATATTTTTTGTTTTAATGCCGAATCTGTACAGGAGCTGGACGTGATCGACCAGTTGGCTTCGGCCAAAAACAAAACCGCCAATATTGCCATCCGAATCAACCCAAATGTAGATGCACATACGCACCATTTTATCACCACAGGTTTGGAAGAGAACAAATTTGGCATCAACACCTGGGAATTGCCTGCCGTTGCCGAAAAGCTGCGCCAATGCCAGAATCTGAATTTTTTGGGCATCCATTTTCATGTCGGTTCTCAAATTAATGATCTGAGTGTTTTTCAGAATTTATGTTTGAAAGTAAACGAAATGCAAGCCTGGTTTCAGGGGCAAGGTTTTGAGGTGAAAGTTTTAAACGTGGGCGGCGGTTTGGGCATAGACTATTTTTTGCCCGATAAAAACAGCATTGTTGATTTTGAAAGTTACTTCCAGGTTTTTAAAGATTTCCTGCAAATCAACCCAAACCAGGAAGTGCATTTTGAACTGGGCCGTGCGCTGGTTGCGCAATGTGCCTCTCTGATTTCCAAGGTTTTATATGTGAAGAACGGCCTCAAAAAGAATTTTTTAATCCTGGATGCCGGGATGACAGAACTCATCCGCCCGATGTTGTACCAGGCGTACCATCAGATTGAGAATTTGTCGAAGTCGGGAAGTCAGGAAGTCCGGGAGTCCGAAAGTTTGGGAGACGGAAAGGTCGAAAGCCAGGCTCCATCAACTATTAACCATAAACCATCAACTCACTACGACGTTGTCGGCCCGATTTGCGAAAGCACCGATTGTTTCCGTACGGATGTAGAATTGCCCGAATCGCAGCGCGGAGATTTGATTGCCATTCGTTCGGCCGGCGCTTATGGCGAAGTGATGGCTTCGGGGTATAATTTGCGCGATCGGGTGCAGGCGGTCTATTCGGAAGAGTGATGGATTTGGATTTATTAGTGAAAATATTAGTTTTTAAGTTTTGATAACTATAGAAAATGGCTTCTTCTTTAGAAATAATACCAGCAGATTTGTTTTTGAGTTACAAGGATTTGTTGGACGTAGATATCGCCGGAAACTTTGAAACTATTCAGAACCGAGAGTTAGAACCGCATAGTTTTACATTTTATACTTCGGTATCGGTAATGACTTCCTCAAAAATTGAAGGTGAAGTAATGGATGTAGATAGTTATGTAAAGCACAAATTATTAAATATCGAGTACTTACCAAACCTGATAGAAAAGCCCAACGATTTATACAAAGCTTATTTGTTTGCAAAAGCAAATAACCTCACAAAAAGTAATTTTTTACATACTCATAAATTGATTGCTAAACATCTATTGCCAACATTGCAACAAGGAGCCATTCGAACATTTGAAATGTTAATTTTAGAACACAATACAGGCCGAATCCAATTTGAAGCTGCAATGGCAAATATAGTTAAAGCAGAATTTTCAAAATTGTGGAAAGACATTTCTTTTTTGTTAAAACAGCATTTAACAATTGAAGAAATTTTTTATTATGCGTCTCTAATACATTTGGTGTTTGTAAATATTCATCCTTTTAATGATGGCAACGGCCGGATTGCAAGGCTTTTGGAAAAATGGTTTTTGGCAGAAAAGTTAGGGGAAAGGGCTTGGTATATTCAATCGGAAAAGTATTACTACAATAATGTAAATGATTACTATAAAAATTTATCGAAAGTTGGAATGTTTTATGATAACCTCGACTACAATCAATCATATCCTTTTCTCCTCATGTTGCCAAAATGTTTGAATTTGGATTTTTAGGATTAGAAGAATTTCGGGAATAAAAAAGCACTAAAAAAATCTAAACGATATAAAATAAAATCCAACAATCCAACAATCCAACAATCCACTAATCCCACAAATCCAAATCCCAATCGTATGATCAAAGTCGCCCTTCACCAAATCAAGTTTTTTGCCTACCACGGTTTTTATCCCGAAGAACAAATTTTGGGCAGCCATTATTTGGTGGACGTGGAAGTGGAATTTCAAAATAAAAATATTGGCGATGAAATTTCCAAGACCGTAAATTACGAAAAGCTGCACACAATTGTATCCAAAGAAATGCAGCAGCCACGCAAATTATTGGAAACTTTGGTGCAGGAAATGATTGACAAGATTCGTTCGGGATTTTCGTTTTTGGAAAAGATAAAAGTGGGCATCAAAAAATTAAACCCACCGCTGCCGGGAGAAGTAAAATATTCACTGGTAGAAATTACCTGGATAAAAGAAGCATGAGCTACAACACGATAACCGAAGATATTTTAAGCCAAATCAAAGCCATTGTCGGCGATCATGCTGTTTTTACGGATCTTGACGATCTGGAAAATTACAGCCATGATGAAACGGAAGACCTGCGTTTTTATCCGCAGGTGGTGGTAAAACCGCAAACGCCGGAGCAGGTTTCGGAACTGATGAAGCTGGCCAACGCGCATCATATTGCCGTTACGCCACGTGGTGGCGGCACGGGTTTAAGCGGTGGCGCGCTGCCCATCCACGGTGGTTTGCTAATTGCGATGGAAAAGTTTAACCAAATCCTGGAAATTGACGAGCAAAACCTGCAGGCCACGGTTGAGCCGGGCGTAATTACCGAAGTTTTTATCAACGCCGCGGCCGAAAAAGGCTTGCTTTATCCGGTTGACCCGGCCAGTAAAGGTTCCTGTTTTATCGGCGGCAATGTTTCGCATGGTTCGGGCGGTCCGCGCGTGGTGAAGTACGGGACGATCCGCGAGTATATTTTGAACCTGCAAGTGGTTTTGCCCAACGGCGAAATTATCTGGACGGGTGCAAATACCTTGAAATATGCTTCCGGCTACAACTTAACGCAACTGATGATCGGTTCGGAAGGAACGCTGGGCATTGTTACCAAAATCGTGGTGAAATTAGTGCCAAAACCGATGTTTGATCTGTTGCTGCTGGCTTCGTTCCAAACAGATGAAGATGCCTGCAAAGCGGTTTCTGCTATTTTTCGGGCGGGCGTTATCCCTTCGGCTCTGGAGTTTATGGAGCGAAAAGGTGTGGAGTGGGTGATGGAGCACGACGACATCAGTTTTGATCTGAAACCGGAAGTTTCCTCGTTTTTACTGATCGAAGTGGACGGCAGCAACCAGGACGTTTTGTTTACCGATTGTGAGCGGATAAACGAAGTATTGGAGCAGCACCATTGTACAGAAGTGCTTTTTGCAGATACTTCGACCCAAAAAGAAGAATTGTGGCGCATGCGGCGGACGATGGCGGTTTCGGTGAAATCAAATTCGGTTTACAAAGAAGAAGATACGGTTGTTCCGCGCGCCGCTTTGCCGCAACTGCTGAAAGGCATCAAGGCGATTGGCGCAAAATATGGTTTTGGATCCGTTTGTTACGGACATGCGGGCGACGGCAATTTGCACGTCAACATCATCAAAGCCAACATGAGCGACGATGCTTGGAACAACGAACTGAAACACGGCATCCGCGAAATTTTTGAACTGACGGTTGCTTTAGGCGGGACTTTATCCGGCGAGCATGGCATTGGTTTGGTGCAAAAAGATTACATGCCGCTTAAATTTTCGGAAATCAATTTAAATTTAATGCGCGGCATCAAACAGGTTTTTGACCCCAACGGCATATTAAATCCAGGCAAGATTTTTTAGTGGGTAAAAACAGTATCAGGGTTTGATATTGAAAGGCTAAGCGCAGTTTAAGTTTTTTTGTTAAATGTATAAGTACCGTTAACTTGTATATCCAATTTAAAAATTGTATGAATCACATGAAACAACTTTTTACTTTGGTTATCATTTTTTTCAGTCTTAATTGCATTGGTCAAACTTATTCAAAAAACGACTTCTATCCTTATCCAATATCAAAAGTACCTGCCAAAGAATGGGAGAAGTTAGATATTGCAAAAACTAAATCTTTTTCGGTTTTTATAAATGCTGGTAAGTTGAAAATTGTGAAAGACAAACCATTGCCTGCTGGCATCGAATATGCTTTTGCAAACGGTAAACTTTTAGCTTTTGATTGTGGCGAATGGGGCGGTGGGCTGTATTACAAACCGTTTGATGCTTCTAACGGAAGCTTTGTTGTGAATGGTCAAAATAAAAAAGCAACTAATGAAATTGGCAGTTATGATTTTATACTACCCGCTAAGGATCCAACAAGAAATTTAATAAAGGACAAATATGTTCGCGTTGCATCAGGAAATACTAAAGCTATCATCCCTTATAAAGATTATTGTCTGTTTATTCAGGGACTTGCCCATATGTCTGAAAATTACGGCTCGCTATCCAAGCTTACTGTTCAAAAAGATTCTTTTACTGTTTCTAAAGTTTTGGATTTAGATGCTGCACCTACTACCATGACTGTTTATAAGGATAAGATTTTTATTCTTACTTATAATAGTTTTTATTGTATCAACAAACAGAAGAAAGAGTTAATATTGAACAATCTTTTTTGGAGAGGGTTGTATCCGCATTCTATTGCTGTAATAAATGAAAGAAACATTTACATTGGAATATACGGTGGTTACGCAAAAATTAATTTGCCAAAAAAAGAATTGAAGCTATTTATGTATAACAAGCAGTAATTTAAAATTTTTTCTGAAATGGGAAAAAACTGCATTAAGGAAATCAAGGAATTAACAATCATGTGATGTATCAAACAGGTTTTTGATCCCAACGGAATTCTAAACCCGGGCAAGATTTTTTTAGTGGGTAAAAACAGTATGCCGGTGCTGTTTCTTTTCAGGAAAAAAAACATACCGTTCAAGGCTTGGCGAAGGACTGGAAATAGAAATCCTTCAGCCGAAACCAAAGTTAAATTTATAATCAAATGTGATGCTTCTTTTACCGGCCAGTTTTGTTCCGTCTGCCGGAACTGAGACAAAATAGCAAAACAAAAGTTGATGTTTATTACGTCCGCCAGTTTTTTGCCAAACCAATGTTGGGCGACGCCTTTCTTTATGTTAGTTGAATATATTCGTTTTCAAGCTTGACGTTGAAATTTATTTCCGCTTTCAAAGCTTTAAACACTTTTAAAATAGTATCAATTGTTGCACTGTTTGCACTACTTTCAAGTTTAGATATTTGCGATTTTTGAACACCGATCAGTTTGCCTAATTGTTCCTGGGTCAGATTACGTTCTTGTCGCGCCATTTTTATCATTCGTCCCAAAACGTCCATGCGAAGTTCATACTCGTAATTATCCCTGTCAATAGTTCCAACTTGTCCGATATATCTGTCTTTCATTTCGGCAAGCGAATATGATTTCATTTCTTTTTTAGCCATAATTATTTTTTCTTTTTGTTGTTAAAATATTCTTCCCGAATTCGTTCGGCTTTATCAATTTCCTTTTGAGGAACTTTATTGTCTTTTTTTACAAACCCGTGAGTTGCCAACACTAACGTTTCAGTAGATCCAGTTTTGTCCCAAAATGCAAGAAGCCTGTTTTGATTGCCAAAATATTGACTTCTAAATTCCCAGATTTCATCTTTTAGTTTTTTAAATAGTTTTGGGTCATTCGTCTGTTCTGCCAAGTCAATATTGTAAAATACTTTGCTTGCAGATTTTTTGTCGAGTTTGGCAATAAACTCGTCAGCTTCTTCTAAAAATCTTGTTTCAAAATATTTCACTCAATTAGTTTTCACCAAAAATAACAAAAGTTTCTAAATTTAGAAACTTTAATAGTCGATTGTTTATTACGCTAGGTTCTTAAAAGGGACGCCCAACGGTTGCATTGCCAGTGCCGTTTGTGCTTAAAAATCATACGATAAAAGAAGCATCGCTAAAGCAACAACGTTTTGAGAAATTATTTAAACTTTTTTTCCGTGCCGATGCTTCTTTTACCGCCTAAAAATCTAACTGTTTAGTTTTCTGATTTATCATAAGCAGGCAAGCACCAATTTTTGCCTGGTAAAAGAAGCATTGGCATTTTGATTGTATAAATTTAAACTGTTGCGTAAATTTAAACAACTTCAGGGCAAACCGTTTTAAGCGGGTAGCAAGAAATGTAAAAATTGGATTACAATGATGGCCAAACAAGCTGATTTTCTAAAAAAGAAGTTAATATGTTAATCATATGATTAACTATTTTAAAACATATAAGTTATTTTGTGCTTAAATGAAGTAATACCTGATCCTGTTATGCATTTTAACATAAGTAAAATTTACTGCATCCTGTTCTTTACGTTCTGCTGCCCTTATATTTTAAAAGCACAAACAGCACGGGATTCCCTTTCGCCGGTTGTTTCTTTGCAGGAATGTATCCGATATGCTTTAAAAAACCAGCCTGTTTTGAGGCAAACACAGCTTGACCAGGAAATCAACGAACGCAACATTGATATTGCTTTGTCTGCCTGGTTGCCGCAGCTAAACGGGACTGGTAGTTTGCAGCATTATTTTGAGCTGCCTACCTCGGCTTTTCCAAATACCGCCGGCGGTACTACGGTTACGCGTTTGGGTTTGTACAATAACTCTACGCTTACGCTTGGTGCAAGCCAGGTTATCTACAACAACGATGTGCTGTTGGCTTCGCGCGGTGCAAAATATTCCAGGCGTTTCTACCAGCAAAACACACAAGTTAGCCAGGTTAATACTGTTGCCGATGTAAGCAAGGCTTTTTACGATGTGCTGCTTTCCCAAAAACAATTGGACATTATCAATGCGGATATTGCCCGTTTGCGGCTTGCTTTAAAAGATGCTTATGCGCAATACCAGGCCGGTGTGGTAGATAAAATTGATTACAAACAGGCCACCATCGCTTTAAACAATGCTTTGGCCAGTTACAAAGCCACCCAGGAAGCGGTAAAATCAAAGACGGCCGTTTTAAGGCAATTTATGGGGATTACGGCCGAACGGACAATTATGCCAGTTTATGACAGTGTTCGTTTGGAACAGGAAACCCACATTGATACTATGCAGATGCTGGATGTGCGGAACCGGCCGGAGTACCAGCAATTGGAAACCCAGCGCAACCTCCAAAACTTAAATGTAAGTTATTACAAGTGGGGGTTTTTGCCATCTGTGGGTGCTTTCGGAAACTACAATGTGAATTTTTTGAACAACCAGTTTTCCGACCTGTACAACAAAGGATTTCCTAACTCTTTGATCGGGCTAAATTTAAGCATCCCTATTTTTCAGGGAACGCGCCGTTTGCAAAATTTGCGCAAGGCCAGGTTGCAGGTAGATCGCGCCGATTTAGATATCGTAAACCTGCATACCCAAATCAACACAGAATATGAGCAGGCATTGAGCAACTATAAAAGCAGCTATTTTGATTTGCAGACTTTGAAACAGAACGTGGATTTGTCGCGTGATGTGTACAACGTCGTTTTTCTGCAATACCGGGAAGGCATCAAAACTTATTTGGATGTGATTGTGGCACAGTCAGACCTGCGCACTTCCGAATTAAATTATAACAATGCGCTTTTTACCTTGCTTTCCAGCAAAATAGATTTGCAAAGGGCTTTGGGTTCCCTTTCGGTTAATTATTAGAATTTATCTACCTCATGAAAAATAAATATACCACGCTTGTGCTGTTAGTTGTTTCAGCTACCTGGATATCCTGTTCCAAATCACAAAAAAAGAGCACGGCCATACCGCCAACGCCGGTAAACGTACAGGCTGCCGAAAAAACAGACGCTACTTATTACGACCAATTTGCAGGCACTGTAGTTGCTTTAAACAGTGTTGAACTGCGCTCTCAGGTTGCCGGTTTTATTACCGGTATTTTTTTTAAGGAGGGAGACGTAGTCCCGAAGGGGAAAATCTTGTACGAGATAGACCGCCGCTTGTATGAAGCCACGTACCAGCAGGCGCAAGCCAATTTGGTAAGCGCGCAGGCCAGCCTTAACCGGGCGCAAAAAGATGCAGACCGATATACACAATTGCTGAAACAAGACGCAGTTGCACGCCAGTTGGTAGATAATGCCATTGCCACTTTAGAAACCAGCCGGAGCCAGGTAGCTGCTGCTGCGGCAGGTGTGCGGTCGGCCAGGGCAAATTTAAGTTACTCCATTATCAAAGCCCCTTTTACCGGCCGCATCGGTATTTCGCAAGTGAGGTTAGGGGCTCAGATTAGCCCGGGCAGCACCTTGTTGAACACCATTTCATCCGAAAACCCGATTGCGGTAGATTTTGTGGTAGATGAAAGTAACATCAGCCGTTTTGACCAGTTGCTGAATAAACGCGTAAAACAGGATTCGACCTTTAAAATGGTTTTGCCTACCGGCGAAACGTATGCCTATCCGGGCAAAATAGCGGTTATAGATAGGGGCGTAAACAACCAAACCGGGACCATCAAAGTACGCGTACGCTTCCCAAACCCAAAAGACAAATTGGTTGACGGTATGAGCTGTTCGATCAATGTATTGAACAAAGCTTCCGGCGATCAGGTAGTTATCCCGAACAAAGCGGTGGTAGAGCAAATGGGCGAATACTTCGTTTACCTGGCCAAAGATACCATTGCCAAGCAAATCAAAGTAAAAACCGGGCCGAAAGTCAACAGCAACATTGTTATTTTGAGCGGCATCAAAGAAGGCGACAAGGTCATCACCGAAGGTTTGCAAAGGCTCCGCGATGGCGGCCATATCACTTTGGGTGCACCAAAACCGGCACCGCAAGGCCAACCAGGCAAATAATTTTTAAAAAAGACTTAGTAAAAGCATCAAATGATTGCAGAAACTTTTATACGCAGGCCCGTAACCGCTATGGTTATCTCCTTGGTTATCGTGATTGTGGGTTTATTGGCCATGAGTTCTTTGTCCATCGGGCAATATCCAGAAATTACCCCTCCAACCGTAAACATTACCAGTACTTACACCGGTGCCGATGCCCAAACGGTAGAGCAAACGGTGGCCACACCAGTGGAAGTGCAGGTAAACGGAACGCCTGGCATGACTTACCTGACCAGTAACAGTACCAGCAACGGGCAAATGAGCATGACAGCCAATTTTGAAGTAGGTACAAATATTGACATAGCCACGCTGGATGTACAAAACAGGGTAAGTATCGCCACGCCTACCTTACCGCAGGAAGTGCAGCGTTTGGGCATAACCGTGCGCAAAAGAAACCCAAGTATTCTGATGCTGGTTGCCTTGTTCTCACCAAAAGGGACACATAATGTTACTTTTTTGGACAACTACACCAATATTTTTATTAAAGATGCCTTGGGCAGAACCAAGGGTGTGGGCGATATTTTTACCCGTGCCGATGATTTTAGTATGCGTATCTGGCTAAAGCCCGACAAGCTTTCTCAATTGTCTATTACGCCGGCACAAGTTACGGCCGCTTTGCAGGAGCAAAACGTGCAGGTAGCTGCCGGAACGGTAGGGGCGCCCCCGCAAAAAAACTCTCAGGTGTATGAATATACTGTTTTTGTGAAGGGAAGATTGGTGAAACCGGAAGAATTTGGAAACGTCATCGTTAAAACTGATCCGGCTACCGGTTCTATTGTTTATTTAAAAGACGTGGCACGGGTAGAACTGGGCAAGTTTAACTATACGGGCAATTCCTTTGTGGATGGAAAAAGGGCTTCCTACCTCTTGGTTTACCAGGCACCGGGCAGCAATGCGCTTTCTACTGCCGAAGGTGTTTATGCCATGATGGCCCAGCTTAAAAAGCAGTTTCCTGCAGATGTGGATTACGTAGTGCCTTTCGAGTCGGTTTCAGTGGTGCAGGTTTCTGTAAAAGAAGTGGTTGAAACCTTAGTGATCGCTTTGGTCCTGGTGATTATTGTAGTGTACCTGTTCCTGCAAAGCTGGCGTGCCACTTTAATCCCGGTATTGGCCATCCCGGTTTCCATCATTGGCACTTTTATATTTTTTATACCGCTCGGCTTTACCATCAATACTTTAACCCTGTTTGGTTTTGTGCTGGCGATAGGTATCGTGGTGGATGATGCCATTGTGGTGGTAGAAGCCGTACAGCAACACATGGACGAGGAGGGCATGTCGCCAACGGATGCCACTTTACAGGCCATGAAGGATATTTCGGCCCCGGTAATTGCCATTGCTTTGATCCTTGCCGCAGTGTTTATACCGGTTGGTTTTATCCCGGGGATTGTAGGCCGCTTGTATCAGCAATTCGCCATTACCATTGCTATTTCTGTGCTGATCTCTGCTTTTGTTGCTTTGTCTTTAACACCTGCTTTATGTACGCTGATTTTAAAACCGACCAATAAGGACAAAAAGTCTTCGTCTTGGTTAGACAGATTTTTTAAGGTGTTTAACGATTGGTTTGAAAGCGTTACTTCCCGTTACCGCAACGGGGTTGACAAAGGTATCCATCATGCAAAATTTGTGGTGATTATATTAGTCTGTCTCATTGTTGGGGCCTTGCTGCTGTTTAAAAACAAACCTTCCGGATTTATCCCTACTGAGGATGAAGGCAGGATCTACATCACTTTTGATTTGCCGGAAGCTTCTTCTACCACCCGTACGGTTGCGGTGATTAAACGGATGATGGGCATACTGGACAGCATACCGGGCGTAGGGCATTACGCCGCATTGGGCGGGTTAAATGCGGTTACTTTTGCCAATAAATCAAACAGTGGTACTATTTTTTGCTCCCTTAAACCCTGGGACGAACGGAAAGACAAATCGTTGCAATTGACGGCAATGGTTGCCAAACTGCAGCAAAAATTATCGGTGATAAAAGAAGCAAGTATTGTGGTTATCCCTCCGCCAGCCATACCGGGCTTAGGCAATACGGCAGGTTTCTCTTTCATCATCGAACAAAAAGAGCCAAGTACGGATATCAAAGGCTTTGAAGGCGTAATCCAAAATTTTGTGGCCGAAGCCAATAAACGGCCTGAAATTTCCAGGGCTTTTACCTTTTTTACAGCCCGTACACCCAGTTACCAGTTGGAGGTTGACCGTGAAAAAGCCAAAAAAATGGGTGTGCTGGTTTCTGATATTTTTAGCGCATTAGGAACTTATTTGGGAAGTACTTACGTAAACGACTTTACCATTTACGGCCGTAATTTCCGTGTGCTGGAACAGGCAGATTCCACTTATCGTACCGATATAAAAAACCTGGGGCAATATTTTGTGCGGAATTCGGCAGGAACAATGGTGCCTTTAAGTACGCTTACTTCTTACAAAGTTATAGAAAGCGCCCCGCTTATTTCCCATTACAACCTGTTCCGGTCTTCAGAAATTGATGGCGGCTCGGCACCGGGCTACAGTAGCGGCGATGCATTAACTGCCCTAAAAGAAGTAGCGGCCAAAACTTTGCCGCAAGGTTATGGCTACGAGTTTTCGGGTTTAAGCCGGGAAGAACTGGCTTCCGGTTCCAAAACCATCTACATTTTCGGCCTGTCCATTATGTTTGTGTTTTTGTTCCTGGCCGCGCTATACGAAAGCTGGTCGGTTCCTTTTTCCGTTTTGCTGGCCGTACCGATCGGTGCTTTTGGCGCCATTTTGTTTCTAACGTTTGTGCCGCATATTGATAATAATATTTATGCCCAGATTGGGTTGATCACGCTGATCGGTTTGGCTGCCAAAAACGCGATCCTGATTGTGGAGTTTGCCAAAGAAAGGGTGGACAAAGGCATGGACCTGGAAGAATCAACACTGGAAGCCGTAAAGCTGCGTTTGAGGCCGATTATCATGACTTCGCTGGCTTTTATACTGGGCGTTTTGCCCTTGGTGTTTGCAAGCGGGGCAGGTGCCCAATCGCGGCAAACCATTGGTTTTACAGTTTTGGGCGGGATGTTGGCCGCAACCTTGCTTGGTATTTTTATTGTGCCGGTTTTATATGTAATTATTACCAAGTTTGCCTACGGGAAGAAAAAGCTGGAAGAAATGAAAGCCAATTACAAGCCCGAAGAGCATAAACACCCTTAAGCCACACCAATTTTTAGTGCATAAAAGGAGCATCAGGTTATGGTGCTCCTTTTTTATTTTGAAATCAAGTTGTCTGGTTTTTTTCCGGAAATCTGCTTTTCCATTGATGCTTCTTTTACCGGGTAAAATTTGGTTTTCTAATTTGAAGTTGTTTAAACTTAATTCTCTGGATGCTTCTTTTATGGCATAAAAATAAAGGACACACCCCTGGCCCCTCTCGAGAGGGGAACCTGTAAACGACGCCTTTCCAAACGTTGGAAAGATAATAAGCTATGCTTCCCCTCTCGAGAGGGGCAAGGGGTGTGTCTTTTAAAACCTACGTATGGATAAAGTAATTGATAACAAAAGTTTAAATAACTCATTTGTTAATTGCACACCAATTTTTACCCGATAAAAGAAGCATCTCATTTTTTATCGTACAAAGTCAAAACAGCGTCCTTAAAAGTATAAACAACTTCAATAACCCGTTTCATTTCTAATTAAATTCTGTTAGATTTATCAGGTCTGTTGGCCAGCCAATTACCAATTATCAGCAGCACGGTTTTACAGGTGGGGAGATGAAATTTCATACATTTTTTATACTTTTTTTCATTTTAACAACGGTCAAGGTAAAAGGCCAGGGTTCGGGCTGCCCGGAGAATATTGGTTTTGAAATGGGCACTTTGCAAAACTGGCAATGTTATATCGGGAGTATTGACAGGCTTAACGGTGCCATCACGGTAGCGCCTTCTGCCCCTGTTCCCGGCAGGCATACCGTACTTAAATATGCCCCCAACCAGCTCGACCCTTATGGCAAATTTCCGGTTACCTGCCCCAACGGAAGCATTTATTCGCTCAAATTGGGCAATGACAATACCGGTGGCCAGGCCGAAAGGGTAAGCTACACTTTTACAGTGCCCAACAATAGTATATACAGTATCATTTATAATTATGCTGTGGTGTTTCAAAACCCCGATCATGCCGTTTGGGAACAGCCCAAATTTACGGCCCGTGTTTTTGATGTCGCTTCTAACCAATACGTCAACTGCGGTTCTTTTGAATTTGTTGCCTCATCGGCCCTGCCTGGTTTTCAGCAAACTACAAACAGTGTTTTTTATAAACCCTGGTCGCCCATCACCATTAATCTTTTTGGTCTTCAGGGAAAAACGCTGCGTTTAGAATTTACAACCAACGATTGCAGCCGTGGTGGCCATTTCGGTTATGCTTATATTGACGTAAACGAGAATTGTGCATCGCCCATCACTGGAGAAACTTATTGTGCCGGCAACTCGTTTGTAAAGCTATCGGCACCGGCCGGTTTTAAAGAATATTACTGGTACACCAACGATTTTTCTAAAGTATTGGGGACTTCAAATGTGCTGACAATTTCGCCCGCGCCGCCAGACCAAACCCAATACGCGTTAAGGATAGTGCCTTTTCCGGGTTTGGGTTGCGAAGATACTTTGCATACCACCATCCATGCTTCGCCGGATATTCTCACTTTGAATGTTAAACCCTCTGTTTCCGGTTGCCAGTCCGGCATCAGTTTAAAAAACCCAAGTTTGACGGAGGGCAGCAGCCCGAACTTAACTTATTCGTATTTCAACGACCCGGATGCCACGGATTACGTACCTGACCCAACCCAAATCACCACCAGCGGGACTTATTATATCAAAGCGGTTAATGCGGCCGGTTGCTCTGATATTAAACCCATTGAAGTTAAGCTGGAAAACACGCCTTCGATTATCGTCAATGATCCCGGCCCGGTTTGCCAGCCTAATAAAGCAGATATTACACAAGCTAAAATAACTGCAGGCAGCAGTACAGCCCTCACTTACACGTATTGGAAAGATAAGGACGCAACGGTGCCTTTAAACACGCCTCAAGCCATTGATTCTGCCGGGACTTACTATATAAAAGGGACAAATACTATAGGCTGTGCAGCAATTGTACCGATAAAAATAGTGATCGGCATCCAGCCAAAGCTGGTTGTTAAAAATGTAGTGGCTTGTCTGTCGGTTGATTTAACCAATGCTACGCTGGTGGCCGGAAGCGATGCAAACCTGACCTATTCTTACTGGAAAGATGCCGCCGCTACAATCGCCTTGCCATCGCCCGACAAGGTAACCACCAGCGGCACTTACTACATCAAGGCAACCAATGCAACGGGCTGCCCGAAAGTAAACCCGGTTTCGGTGCAGGTTTATTCGCTGCCGGTTTTTACCTTAAATCCTGCTGTCAAGGTTGTTTTTCCGGCTTCGGCCGATCTTACAAAGGCACATACCGGCAGCGATAGTTTGGTTTACACGTATTGGAAAAACCTGGCCGCCACCGAGGTTTTAGACAATCCGGCCGAGGTTAAAAAAAGCGGTGTTTATTATGTTGAAGCCACCAATAAAGCAGGATGTACGTTGGTTTTGCCGGTATTGGTAACGATTGACCCGCCGCTGCCGGTCAAAATAGTTGCGCCCAATGTTTTTACCCCAAACAATGACGGAACGAACGACCTGTTCAAGATTAGTTACGAAGGCGCATTGCAATTGAAATATTTTAAGATTTACAACCGCTACGGCCAGCAGGTTTATGAAACCAAGCAGTTGACCGATTACTGGGATGGCAACTTTAACGGCAGCAAAACGCCAACCGGCACCTATTATTGGGTTTTGGAAGGCGTTGATACTTATCGGAAAGAACGTGTGCTGCGTTCGGGTTCGATAACCGTGATCCGTTAAAACAATTTTTGAGGCATGAACAAGATTGCTATGCTTCTTTTACCACCTAAAAATCATTGGGTATTTGGTTTTGGTTTTTTTTAAGCTGATGCAAACACACCAATTTTTACCGGGTAAAAGAAGCATCGTGCTGTCATCCTGAAATTTTTTTCAGGATCCCTCTTCCAAAATCGAACCTTTCTGATGGGATGCCGAAAAAATTTCGGTATGACAAAAAATATAAACGTTTGATTTTAAGGCGATAAAAGAAGCATTGAATTGTCATCCTGAACTTGTTTCAGGATTCCTCTTCCAAGATCGAAACCTTTCTGATGAGATGCCGAAAAAATTTCTGCATGACAAAAAATAAACGCTTGATTTTTATGTGGTAAAAGAAGCACTAAATTGTCATCCTGAACTTGTTTCAGGATCCCTCTTCCACGGTTGTAGCCTTTCTAGTGGGATGCCGAAAAAATTTCGGCATGACAAAAAATAAACGCACTGATTTTTATGTGGTAAAAGAAGCATTGAATTGTCATCCTGAACTTGTTTCAGGATCTCTCTTTCACGGTTGTAACCTTGCTTATGGGATGCCGAAAAAATTTCGGTATGACAAAAAATATAAACGTTTGATTTTAAGGCGATAAAAGAAGCATGGTATTATTCTCTTATATCAACAAAACAACTACCGAAACAATCTTTTATATTTGCACCAACACAACAGGAAATGGTGTCTTCCTGCATCGAACCGCCAATATTGGCTGATGGCGCCTGCAAA
The DNA here is from genome assembly GCF_041088075.1 of Mucilaginibacter sp. Lineage (GTDB taxonomy): Bacteria > Bacteroidota > Bacteroidia > Sphingobacteriales > Sphingobacteriaceae > Mucilaginibacter_A. Next base: position 69,425 of record NZ_JBGCVY010000044.1, read on the forward strand.
CAATGCTTCTTTTATGAGGCAAAAAATTGATATGCAGGCATGTTTCCATTAAAAAAAAACCCTTCCGTTTATTTCATCCTTCGGCATTTATTAAAATGGACGGTTTTTATCACGCCATTGGCAGCCGCAATCGGTTCGCTGGTCGCGCTTTTTTTGTGGTTGATGGATTGGGCAACGCAGTTCCGTTTTCTGCACCCCTGGATACTGTTTTTACTGCCTGTTTCTGGTATTGTTATTTATTTTTTGTACCGCTTTGCCGGAAAAAATGCAGCGGCAGGCAACAATTTAATTATTGATGAAATACACCAGCCCGGCGGCGGCGTGCCTTTCCGGATGGCGCCTTTGGTATTGATCGGCACCATCATCACCCATTTATTTGGCGGCTCGGCCGGAAGGGAAGGCACGGCCGTACAAATGGGCGGCAGCTTGGCCGCTTTATTGGCCCGAAAAGCAAAATTCAGCGAAGCAGATGTGCAGATAATTTTGTCCGCTGGGATTGCTGCCGGTTTTGGCGCCGTTTTCGGTACGCCATTAACCGGTGCTGTTTTTGCCATGGAAGTTTTGGCCATCGGCCAGTTAAAATACAACGCTTTGCTGCCTTGTTTAATGGCTGGTATCATTGCGGATATCACTTGTTCGGCCTGGGGAATCCATCATACGCAATACCAAATCGCTGCTTTTGCGGCAACACACCAAATTGCTTTTATTAAAATTGATTTTTTGCTGACCCTGAAAGTCATCCTGGCCGGAATTGCTTTTGGGTTGGCCAGCCAATTGTTTGCCAAACTAACACACACTATCCAAAAAACGGCGGCCAGTTTTATCGCTGTTAAATGGCTTATTCCGGTTGTTGGCGGCGTACTGGTGATCGCGCTCACTTATCTTTTAGGCACCCGTGATTATCTGGGCATCGGTATCGTTTCCGATTATCCAAACGGTGTTTCTTTGGTTAACGCTTTCCATGCCGGCGGCGCAACTTCCTGGAGCTGGTTTTGGAAAATCCTTTTCACCGCCATTACTTTAGGCACCGGTTTTAAAGGCGGCGAAGTAACGCCTTTGTTTTTTATCGGGGCTACTTTAGGCAATGTTTTGGCTGTGTTTTTTGGCGTCCCCGTTGATTTGCTGGCCGGTTTAGGTTTTATTGCCGTTTTTGCCGGCGCCACCAACACGCCTTTGGCCTGTACCTTAATGGGTGTCGAACTTTTTGGCGGCGGCAATTTGTTGTATTATGCGATTGCTTGTTTTACGGCTTATTATTTTAGCGGGAAAAGTGGGATTTATAGTTCGCAAAGGATGGTGGTGGAAAAGGTGGGCGTGGAGGTTTGAAATAAGTATTTGATTGCCAATTTTGTCTCAACTATCAGTTTCTATCTTTATAATTTCCAATATCTGATTATGAAATTCGGGAATAATTTGCTCAACCACTCCCCATACTGCCCAGAGGTCAACACCAATATAATCATGAATCAATTTATCACGCATTCCTGCAATTTTCTTCCATTCAATCGCTGGATATTTTGATCGAAATTCTTGCGTTAAATGTTTAGTTGCTTCACCTATAATTTCTAAGTTTCTGATGACTGCATCTTGTATTAATGGTTTGTTCAAAAACTCATCTTTGTTTATTTGATAAGTATAGTTTCGAATCTTATTAACACAATCCAAGATATGGTTTAAATAAATAAGTTCGTCCTTCTTCATTTATTTAGAACTGGTAACGAAAGTAAAACTAAATCTTTTTCTATGTATTTCTTTAATTCCGGATTCAGCGATCTTAAAGTGATTAAATCAACTTCAATTCCAAGAACTTCTGTTAAGTCTTGTTCTAAACCAATTATTTCTAAAAGATTTAAGTCTTGTTCAAAATCAATTAAAATATCCAAGTCGCTGTCTGGTTGATTTTCTCCACGTGCAAACGAACCAAAAATACCAACCAGTTTAGGATTGAACTTTGATGTAATCTCTAGAATTTGATTTTGTTTAGTTACAGAAAGCATTGTTAAGGTTGTGTAAAGGTTTTATTATGAAATAAGATCTTGACCATGGGTTATAGCATACTTTATACTTTCAACAATAACTTGTTTTTTCGCCTCATTCAGAAAATCTTTTAAAAACCTTGTTCCTTGTTTAGTTAATTTAGCCCAGCTTTTAGATAAATTCTTTACGATCCAAGCTTTTGATTTATTAGTTAAATTTTCGCGTAATTCAATTATATCATTTTTTATTTCTTGAATTTGAGAAGCATTCGATTCGTTTTGATAGTTCTCAATATTATTTTCAATATATTCTAAATGTTCGTCTAACAAAAGTATTTGTCGAGGTGTAAGAGGATTACTATTAGCATCTTCATCAACTAGTTCAAATTCACTAAAGTAGCTTTCTGTATAAGAATTTATAATTGGATCATCAAAAAAAGATTTTACTTTATTGTAGCTGTTTAATAATTCTAACCATGCGTTAAAGTGAGGTTGTAAATCTTTTACTTCAATCCAAAATTGTTGATTTTGAGTGTTAGTTTTTGATATAGGTTTTTTGTCTAACAATATCTTATGTATTCCACTTTGTTGTTTTTCATATTTATCGATATTAAAATAAAAAGAAGATTTTTCATCGCTATCAATTATTTTTAATAATTTATCCTCAGGGTTGATGACATTAAAAGCATTCCCTTTAAGGTCAACAAAACTTTGCAATGATTCTAAAATTATTAACGGAAAGTCTTTTTTGTTCATCTTGATTAAATGTTTAAATATTTCACCCTTACCCCTTCACCACTTCCCCCCAAGCATGGGCCATTAATTGCGCACCGGCCAAACTTGGATGCACGCCATCACCAGTCCAGTAAGCGCCGGGGGCAGATTTAACCGCTTTATCAAACACCGATTGAAAGGGGATAAAAGCAGCATCAAAAGCCTGGGCCATATCGCGGGCGGCTTTTTGGTATTCCGGGAATTCGGGGTACCAGGTTTTGTCCACCGCTTTTACATCGGGCACGGCAAAAGGCTCGCAGATGATGAGTTTGACGTTGGGCAAAGCTTTTTTGGTGCGCTCCAGCAGGGCTTTAAAATCGTTCCGGTAAATTGCTACGGTGCCGTTGTAATGGCCGTCGTGCTTGTGCCAGTAATCATTTACGCCGATCAAAATGCTCAAAACATCAGGTTTCAGGTCGAGGCAATCGGCGTCCCAACGTTCGGCCAGTTGGTAAACTTTGTTGCCGCTGATGCCTTTGTTGTACACTTTCAGGCTTTTCTCGGGGTACTTAAACAACAGTTCCGAACCGGCAAACATGGCATAACCGTTGCCTAAAGCCGAAGGGTTGTTCGGGTTTGGGTCGTCTTTTTTCCGCCCCGAATCCGTAATCGAATCGCCCTGAAAAAGTAGGGTGTTGTTTTGCCCGATGGCAACTTTGCCCACTTTGGCTTCTGCAAAAGCGGACGTTACAATTTCCGTCATGGCCAAGGCCGAAACACCTGCAATGGTTCCGCCTTTAATAAAATTTCTGCGTGTGTAGTTCATGGTTAAATTTTAAAATTGGTTTATTTTTTGGTTCATGGTTGATAGACAATAGTTCATGGGTCATAGTTCATACACATTTGCAAAAACCATTAACCATGATCCATTAACCATGAATCAATGTCTCTCAACTTCCAAACACTTAAAAAAGGCCGATAAAAACAGTATGGCTGTTTGTGTTTTTAAAATTGCCAGAATTAAGTTTAGGTTTTGCTTACAATCATACAGAAATGTTTTTTAAGTTTTCTGATAATTTGGATCGAGTTGATCTTTGGATTAAGCGTTTTGTTGGGTTTCGTTTGCGTTATCCAATTAAAACCAGCGGTGGCATTGACTAAAATTTAGGTGCTAAAAGAAGTATGGGGAAGAAGTCGGGAAAGTCCGGAAGTCGGGAAAGTCCGGAAGTTTGGAAGCGCAAAACTCTAAAATTGCAGGTATTTGACAGGGGTTGTCATTTCGACCAACGGGAGAAATCTTATTTCAACCAGAAAAGCCGGACAACTTTGAAGAAGATTTCTCCCTGCGGTCGAAATGACAGCGCGCCTATCGGTCTTGCGGTTTGCCATGCTTCTTTTATGCCTGTTAATTTGGTAAGGCTTTGTTCTTTTGATTCGAAGAGAGAAACCTTTTTTCAACAAGAAAAGGTATTTTGCTTTGAAGAAGATTTCTCCTATCGTCGAAATGACAGCCATGTCGGTCTTTTCCGACTTTCCGACTTCCAGACTTTCCGACTTTTTTCTAACTAAAACCGCTCAAACGCAGAGAAAAAGAAGTTGCCTTCAATCTGTGCGTTTTCATCAGAATCAGAACCGTGGACTGCATTTTTTTCGATGGATTCTGCAAATTCTTTACGGATAGTCCCTTCTTCGGCCTGCGCCGGGTTGGTTGCACCGATCAGTTTACGGAAACTTGCCACCGCATCGTCCTTTTCTAAAATAGCTGCTACAATTGGCCCGGAAGACATAAAGCCAACCAGATCTTTATAAAAAGGGCGTTCAGCGTGTACCGCATAAAATTGGCCGGCCAGTTTGGGCGATAAAGCAGTGTATTTTAAGGCTACGATTTTAAAACCAGCCTGGGTTATTTTATTTAAAATAGCGCCAATGTGCTGGTTTGCAACCGCATCCGGCTTAATCATCGTAAAAGTTTTGTTGGTTTCCATAGGGTAAGTTTGTGTATTGAAGGGCAAAAGTAGGTTTTTCGGCAGGAAACCAAAACCAAGTTGGAATAAAAAAGCCGTGAATCCATTTATTTATTTAGCTTTGCGTTCCGTTTTAAAATAGTAGATGTTGAACCTTGCCGAGCTGAAGGAATTACTGGCCCAGCCCCAAAAAATTGTGATCACCACCCACCATAAACCTGATGGCGATGCGTTGGGTTCTTCGTTGGGTTTGTACCATTACCTTAAACAAAAACAGCATCAGGTACAGGTAATTACGCCAACGGATTATCCCGATTTTTTACAGTGGATGCCCGGAAACGATGACGTAATGATCTATACCGAAAAAAAAGAACAATCGGCCGCTTTGATCGAACAAGCTGATTTGATTTTTTGCCTCGATTTCAATTCCCTTTCCCGTATCAACGAAATGGGCGAATTGGTGCAGCTTTCATCAGCCAAAAAGATCATGGTTGACCATCACCTCGACCCTGAAAATTTTGACGATTTCCGGCATTGGCGCACTTCTGCCTCTTCTGCCGCGCAACTGGTTTATGAATTTATAGCCGAACTTTTAGGTGATAAAAACAGTATCACCGCCGATATTGCAACCTGCTTGTACACCGGCATCATGACGGATTCCGGTTCTTTCCGTTTTCCAACCACAACTTCAACTGTTCATCGCATTGCGGCTGATCTGATTGATTTGGGTGCAGATAATGCCACTATTCATGAATTGGTTTATGACCATGCCAGCGAGAACCGTTTGCGTTTTCTTGGTTTTTGTCTGAGTGAAAAACTTGAAATTCTGCACGAATACAATACCGCTTTAATTACCGTTAGCAAGGCTGACTTGAACCGTTTCAACATCAATACCGGCGATACGGAAGGCATTGTAAATTATGCTTTGTCCATTGAAGGCATCCGTTTGGCGGCTTTTATCATCGAGCGGCCGGACAAGATCAAGCTTTCGCTGCGTTCTTCCGGTACTTTTCCGGCAAACGAAATCTGCAAAAAGTACTTTCATGGCGGCGGCCACCGGAATGCGGCGGGCGGGCAATCAGAAAGTACTTTGGAGGAAGTCATCCATCAATTTAAAACCCTTTTACCCGAATATAAAAATCTTTTAACACAATAAACAATGAAGAAAAACTTAGTTTTTTTAACAGTTGCAGCACTTGCCTTTGCAGGCTGTAATGGTGGCTTTAAAAAAGGCGATAACGGTATGTTGTACAAAATTTATACCGATGCGCCAGGTCCAACAATCAAGGCCGGTGATTTTATAAGTGTGAATGTAATTGCCAAAACAGATAAAGATTCTTTGTTGGTTAGTTCGTACGATCAAGGCCGGGCATCTAATTTACTAGTACAAAAACCGATGTACAAAGGCGATTTATATACCGGTTTGATGATGCTGAGCCAGGGCGACAGTGCAACTTTAAAAATTGATGCCGATACTTTGGTTAAAAAAAGCGGCCAACCAAAACCTCCGGGCTTTAAAGGCAAATACTTCGTTTATACCTTAAAAATTGAGAAAGTAATACCGAGGGGCAATTTGGACGACAAAGCTTTCCAGGCAAAGGTTGGCGAGTATTTTAAAGCCGAAGGGGACAAAGCCAAGGCTGCAGAACCTGTAAAAATTAAAAAATACATTGCCGATAACAACCTGAAAACGATACAAACGCCTTCCGGGTTAAACTACGTGATAACACAAGTGGGCAGCGGCGAAAAATTGGTGCCGGGTGATACAGCGGTAGTTGATTACACCGGAAAACGTTTAAACGGAAAAGTGTTTGACACCAGCATCAAAGCAGTTGCAGAAAAAGTTGGCCCTCCGCTTTATGATAAAATGCGCCCTTATCAGGCTGCTAAAATCCCGGTTGGCCAAAAAGCCGTTATCCCGGGTTGGGACGAAGGCTTGCAGTTGCTGAACAAAGGCGAAAAAGCTACGTTCGTCATTCCTTCTTCTCTGGCTTACGGCGAGCAGGGTTACGGCCCGATTGCCCCTTTTACGCCTTTGGCTTTTGATGTGGAAATAAAAAACATCATCCACCCAAACCCGAATGCGCCAAAACCAGTGATGCCGCAAATGCCGGGGCAGCAGGCACCACAAAGCCCACCGGTAAGATAATTCAGTTTAAAAAACACTTTACCAGCCTCCGCCCAAAACGCGGAGGCTTTTTCAAAATATATGCAACTACGTTATTTCGTTTCCGCCTTTTTGATTTTTGCTTTTGGCGGATTATCTCAGGCACAAAACACTTTGAAAAACACGGCAAAAGGGGCAAGGTATCAAATTATTGATGCACATCCCGGCGACCGCATCAAGCTGAACGATGTCATCACTTTTAACCTCGCTATTAAAACCGAGCGCGATTCTGTTTTGATGAGCAGCTACCAGCGCGGCCAGCCTTTTACCACACAGGTTCAGCCTTCAAAAACCGTAGATGATTTGATGGACATTTTCCCGTTGCTGGCGGCAAAAGACAGTGTTCGGATTTTAATCCCTGCCGATTCTTTGTTCAAAGGCCACGAGCAAGACCGCCCGCCGTTTTTAAGCGGCAAAAATGCTTCGGTGGTTTATCTGCTTAAAATCGAAAAAGTACAATCTTTGGAAGAAGCCATTGCCGAGCGCAAAGCCGCCGAAGCTAAAGCCAAAGAAGCGTCCGAAAAGCTGAAAACAGAAGAAACCTCAAGGATTGCCAAATATGTTGCTGCTTTAAGTCCGGCTCCAAAAGCTACGGCTTCGGGTTTATATTATCAAATCATCACACCTTCTGCAAAACCAAAACCTTTGCCTGGGGATACGCTGCTGGTCAATTATATCGGCCGTACGTTGGATGGCAAAGTTTTCGACACCAACTTAAAAGACGAAGCGCAAAAAGCAGGCGTTTTACAACCCGGCCGCCCGTACGAAGCTTTTCAGTTTGTGGTAAAAGCCGGACAGGTTATCCCGGGTTGGGACGAAGGTTTTTTGTTGCTGAACCAGGGGTCCAAAGTGCGCCTCATCATTCCTTCCAAATTGGCTTATGCCGATCGTGGCGCGGGCAATGATATTCCGCCTTACAGTCCGCTGGTTTTTGATGTCGAATTGTTGAGCATCAAACCCGGCAAACATCCGGCGGTTGCTAAAAAAACACCGGTAAAAAAAGTATACGGCAAAAAATCGGTTAAAAAGCCGGTTTCAAAAAAGAAAAAATAAGCAAAACATGCCTTCTGCAAAAAACAGGAGGCATTTTTATTTAGTTTTGAAGCGATGGTTTTGACCGATACACACACCCACCTTTATTACGAAACCGATGCTGCCAAGCAAAAAGAAATGATGCAGCGTTGTTTGGATAACCAGATCACGCGCTTATTTTTGCCCAATGTGGATGCCGCTTCGGTGCCGATGGTTGCTCAATTAGTTCAAAATTATCCGCAAAACTGTTTTTCGATGTTGGGCTTGCATCCGTGCAGCGTTACCAAAAACTGGGAAACGGAGTTGGAAACGATTAAAGCATCCTGGAACCAAAACCAGAAAAGTTATGCCGTCGGCGAAATCGGGATTGATCTATACTGGGCGCAGGATTTGCTGGCCGAGCAGCAGCAGGCTTTTCGCACCCAAATTAAGTGGGCAAAAGAAGCATCGCTGCCCATCGTGATCCATTGCCGTAATGCTTTCGATGAAGTTTATGCCATTTTGAAAGAGGAACACGACGAAAAACTGCGTGGTATTTTTCATTGTTTTTCGGGAGATTTGCAGCAGGCCAACCAAATTATCGAGTTGGGTTTTTACCTCGGCATTGGCGGCGTGGTTACTTATAAAAACGCCGGTTTGGATAAAGTGGTGCAGCAAATTGCGTTGGAACATTTGGTGCTGGAAACCGATTCACCGTATTTGCCGCCCGTTCCTTTTCGCGGAAAACCCAACGAAAGCGCTTATTTAACTTATATTGCACAAAAAGTAGCCAATTTGCACCAGCAACCGGTGGAAATGATAGCCGAAACAACGACCTTTAATTCAAAGAAAATTTTTTGGGTTTAAGGTGGAAAAATTTAACCGAAATGAACACATCACGGGGCCAACGCTAAACATGACGAATATCCTCATCATTTATACAGGCGGAACGATTGGTATGGTTAATGATCCGGCCACGCAAATGCTGCGCCCGTTTGATTTTAACCAGATCATCCTTAACGTGCCCGAACTGGCGCGTTTAAATTACCGTTTAACTGTTCATTCTTTCAACCCAATTATTGATTCTTCCAACATGAAACCCGCAATTTGGGTAGAGATCGCTTCTTTAATTGAACAAAATTACAACGATTACGAAGGTTTTGTCATTTTGCACGGTTCTGATACCATGGCTTTTACGGCTTCGGCCTTGAGTTTTATGCTGGAAGGGTTAACCAAGCCGGTTGTTTTAACCGGTTCGCAATTGCCCATCAGCCAAATCCGTACCGATGCCAAAGAAAACCTGATCACATCTTTGGAAATTGCAGCTTCACAAAAAGACGGAAAAGCGTTGGTGCCCGAAGTTTGCATTTATTTTGATTCGCAATTGTTCCGCGGAAACCGTTCCTTCAAATACAATTCTTCTAAGTTTGAAGCTTTTCGCTCGCCCAATTATCCCGTTTTGGCCGAAGCTGGCGTTCACCTCAGCTTTAACGAAGCTTTTATTTTGAAGCCGGTAGAAAAGCCTTTTCAGGTTCATAAAAATATGTACACCGATATTGCCGTGCTAAAACTGTATCCCGGCATCAGCCAAAAAACGGTGGAAAGCATTTTAAAAGCCGATGCCAAAGCTTTTGTGATGGAAACTTTTGGCGCGGGCAATACCACAACAGATGATTGGTTTATCAAATCTTTAAAAAAGGCCATTAAAAAAGGTAAGATAATCCTGGATATTTCGCAATGCAAAGTGGGAACGGTTGAATTAGGCCGGTACGAAACCAGCACGCAGCTAAAAGATATGGGCGTTTTGAGCGGTTACGATATGACTTTTGAATCCGCCGTTACCAAACTGATGTACCTGCTTGGCCGGTATCAAAACCCTGCCGATATTACCCGTTTGGTAGAAACGCCTTTGTGCGGCGAAATTACCATTAGTTAAACGCCATGCTTCTTTTACCACCCTTTTTTTAGGCTGATAAAAGAAGCATGGCAAATCAAACTGAAAATCCATACTATTGTTAACAATTTTCAAAAACTTAAAAAAGATAAATTATGCGTTGGTTAGGACGTGAGGAAAGTAACGATGTTGAAGATGGCGGATCGGGCGGTGGCGGCGGCCGTGGGTTAGGTATTGGCGGCGGCATTATCGGTATTGTAGGTTTTGTGATTTACCTGTTTACCGGTTATAACCCTACACAATTGTTGAACCAGGTTGGCGGAGATCAGCAGCAAACCACAGAGCAATCTGCAGCACCATCAAGACTAAGCCAAAGTGATAGTACAAACCTGCACTTTACGAGAGTGATCTTAAAAGATGTTGATACTACCTGGATTAAAATTTTTGCTGGTATGGGAAAAACATTTGTAAAACCGAAATTAGTCCATTTTCAAAACGAAGTTGATGCTTCGGGCTGCGGCATGGCCAGTTCGGCAACCGGACCGTTTTATTGCCCGGCCGATCGTAAAGTTTACCTTGATTTTGGCTTTTTTGATGAATTGAGTAACCGTTTTCATGCAGGTGGCGATTTTGCAAAAGCGTATGTGATTGCGCATGAAGTTGGCCATCACGTACAAAATTTACTGGGCGTTTCTGCCAAGATGGACCAGATGCGCGAACAAATGAGCGAAACGGATTACAATAAAATGTCGGTCAAGCTGGAATTACAAGCTGATTTTTATGCCGGTGTTTGGGCGCATTACGAAGCGCAAATGAAAAACAGCGATAACCAAAGTGTGATTGAGCCCGGCGATATTGAATCTGCTTTGACCGCCGCGAATGCCATTGGCGACGACCGTTTGCAAGAAGAAGCCACCGGGCATGTTTCGCCGGATTCTTTTACGCACGGCACATCGGCACAACGGATGTACTGGTTTAAAAAAGGCTACGAAACCGGCGACATCAGGCAGGGAAACACTTTTGCCGAAGGTGCTTTGTAAGAAGTTCTACAAAAAATCAACAAGCACAAAAAAAGGATATTTCCAAACGGAAATATCCTTTTTTTAATTTTTAAAGCTACAATTACAATGGTGTAATGGTAGATGGATAAGGATGCGCCATCGAAGTTGCCGGTTCGTTGGTTTCGTCCATATCATCAATTATCTTTTTAATTTCACAGTTTCCGCTGATGCCGCGGTGCAACAATGCCGCGCCAATACCAACTTCGGTTAAAGCCAGTATCGGGTGAGAAAACAGGTTGAAAATACCTTTGATAAAGATATAACCACCAGTTCCAACAGAAATAATCCGGTCGGTTTTGCCTACGTTGGCATTTGGGTTTTCAGGTAATAACGTGTCTTTTAAAGTGCTTGTTACTTTTTTAAACTCGTCGTTTATAGGCGATATGGTGTCTTTTACCGTATCCGTTACTTTTTTAATCTCGTCGTTAATCATAATAAATGGTTTTTAATGATCTTATTTAACAACCTTAACAGCAGGAACGGTAGCAGGTTTTAATAAAAAGAAAAATAGTTAATATAGAAGTTGTTTAAACTTTTAGGGCTTCGTTTAAATTTGCAGGATAAAAAAACGCAATTCTTCTTTTACAGGGTAAAAATTGGTGTAGGCGTTGAATAACCAGAAACCTGATGACCCGAATTTTAGGTGATAAAAGAAGCATCAACCTAATTGTTGTTCAATCAAACCAATCAATTTTTGTGGCGTAATGTCCACACCGTTTGCAACTACCTGCGCTTTTAAATAAATTGGTTCGCGTTCGGTTAGTTTTTCGGTGATGTATTGCAGCAGTTCTTCGCCGGTTTTTTGTTGTAAAAGCGGCCGTTCTGTTTTGGCATTGTTCAGTCGTGATGCAATAACTTTTGGCGGAACCTGCAAATAAATTGTAGTGCCGTGCTGCTTCATCCAATCCAGGTTATCAAAAAAACAAGGCAAACCGCCGCCGGTAGAAATTACGGCATTTTCTGGATAATCGGTATTTTTTAGCAAAGCCGATTCTGACTGCCGAAATTTTTCTTCGCCATAAACTTCAAAATACTTCGCGATGGTTATTTCTTTTTGCTTTTCGAAAACCTCGTCCAGGTCAATAAAATCAACTTTTAAATGCGAAGCTAATTTGCGCCCATGCGTAGTTTTGCCCGAACCCATAAAACCGATGAGAAAAATAAGGCTCATTTTGGTTTTCTTCTTTTGTACATTACAACGGTGATGACAAGGATGATAAGCTCGCCGGTTACTGCGGGCAAAAAAAAGACTGTCCACATGGGTTGTGTGGGTTGCGGCCAGATGAACCAAAAAAGTAAAGCCAAAAGGTAAGAAAGCAGGAGCGAAACGATCAGGATAAAAAATATTTTTCTTCGGGGATGGCTTTTCCGCAGCAGCAACCATTGGATCAAACGGCCAAGCCAAAACGTGCAAATGCCCAACAGCAGCAACAGCACGAACATTTGGGGGAAATACATTTGAGCGGGTGCGTCCATCTTAATTTAGTTTTACATGAAGGAAAATATCCGCCACTTGATGATAATTAATATTATAAACCACTTCTTTTATCTACCCAAATGTAATATCTCCAATTATTATTAAATGTAGTATCTTTCATAATTGTAAGCGAATCCGGATCACCAAATACAATTATTTTTCTTTTGCGCCAGCTAAGTCTATGACTAATATCTGATTGGGTCTTTTTGTCAAAACTTCTTTTTAAAATGATTTCAATTGTACTGTCTTTTGTTATTGAAAATCCGTCTATTTTGTCTTTTCCTAATGTGGTAAATATTTTGTTGATGGAAGGATAGATATTCGAAGGCATATTTTCGAGTGATAATCCTTCGGCTAAATGACTCTTTGGTACGTAGTTTTTAAAGAATTCATATTGATAATCACCTTGCTGTTTTTTGGTTACTTTGTTCCCTTCGTGATAATCAATAATATGCTGACTGTTTCTAAACTTAAAAATTGTGTCTAAATTCAAAAAAACAATATTTTTTAGTTTTTCATATTGAGGCAGATTTGCAATCAGGGTTTTATCAAAAGGAGTTTGTTGGAGAAGAGTTCTTAAATCTTTTTTATTTTGTGCACAAGCTGAAAAAGAAATCAGAATAATAAATAACATGAAATATTTTATCTTTTTCATTTGATGTTTTGAATCGTGATGCTTCTTTTAGCAGATAAAAATTCAGTTTAGTTTTACCCTCGGGTCAATCCAAACATACAACAAATCAACCAGCAGGCTGATCACTACAAAAATAAAAGCGATAAACAAAATCGCGCCCATCACAACGGGAAAATCCGAAGTTTCCAGCGCATCAACCGTTGCTTTTCCCAAACCGTTGTAGCCGAAAATATATTCCACAAAAAAAGAACCGGCCAGTAGCGAAGCAAACCAGGTTGCAATGGCCGTAACCACCGGGTTCAAAGCGTTTTTTAAAGTATGTTTATAAATGATGCTGTTTTTATCTAGTCCTTTTGCTTTTGCCGTTCGGATATAATCCTGACCTAAAACGTCAAGCATAGCGTTCCTTGTAAGTTGCACAATAATGGCCAGCGGACGTAAACCTAAAGTTACCATCGGCAAAATGAGGTTTTTCCAGATGATCACTTCACCTTTAAACGGATCGTAACCGGTTAAACTGCCCGACATATTGAGGCCGGTATATTTGCTCAGCACAAAACCAAAAACCCAGGCGATGATGATCCCAGCAAAAAAAGAAGGCGCAGAAATACCGATGATGGAAAAACTGACAGCCAATTTATCAATCCAGGTATTTTGATGAACGGCAGCCATCACCCCTAAAAATATACCGATAAAAGAAGCAAAGGCCATGGCGGTTGTGGCCAGGATCAACGTGTTTGGAATGACACCCAGCAAAGTTTTGGCCACATCTTTTCGCGTTTGGTAGGAGCGGCGCAGGTAAGGCCATTTTAGCGCAATAACGTGGTTTTTGCTAATGCTGAACAACTTTATATAGCCATATTTTTGCTGCTCTTCTTTGTTGTTTAAATGAAAGCCAATTGGCGAAAGATCATTCAAATAATAAGCAAACTGTACAGGAATGGGTTTGTCCAAACCAAATTCTTTGCGTACGGCTTCTAAAGATTGCACATCGCTTCTTTGTCCCTGCGTCATCCGTGCCGGATCGGCAGGCAAAACATTGAACAGGAAAAACACCACCACAACCACGCCCAGCATCACGGCAAAACCGTACAGTAATTTGCGGAGGAGGTAGCTGATCATTTGGTTAAAACTTTCTCAATTTGTGTTTTAAACCAATTGGTTTTGGCGAGATCATTTTTGTTTAGATTTTGCCTTTCCGGGATTTGTTTTCCGTAATCCTTTGCCGGGAATACTTTGTAAAAAGTTTCAAAATCAGTAGAATCAAACATTTCCCTAATAGTTTGATTACTTGGTCTGATTGCTTTTAGCTTCGCGACATTCTCGTTTTCTCTGTAAAAAGGATAGCTGTCTCTGGCAACCATCAATCCCATCAATATATTGTCTCTTATTGTCTTGTTTTCGATTCTTATAGAATTCAAATAGTTGTCTTTGTTAAATTCTCTATCATTACTTTTGAAGTATTCTTCTAAATTCTCCGGATGGAATAATTAGATTTCAATTGAGTAATAATATAATATTAACAAGTTTTTATATCGATGAATTAAATCAAGTCTTTCCTCATCTGTTAAATAATCCCGGTCGATCAAACCCTTGTAACTTGGATTATTCTTAGTCTTGTAAAATACATCTGCTTTGTTTTGGGCATTGAAAAAAATTGTATCTGTAATATTTAAACTATTATAAATCGAAGTATCCGTATTTTCTGAAAAAACAATCCTTTTGCCTTCAAAAACTTTTGACAAAAACTCTTTGCTTACCGCAATTTCAAATACATCAAAGTTCTTTTTTGGCGAAGGCACAATCACTTGCGAAACATCAAAGTTTAAATTGTCAAAATCAATAATGGCTGCATGTTCCGCTTCGTTTGCATATTCTATAAAACCTAAAGAATGGCTGGCTGTCCACAATTGGCAATTTTCCGGAATCCAATTTTCGGTTACTTCTTTTAACAGGTTTTTTTGAAGTTGGGTGTTGAGGTGAAGGTCAATTTCATCTAAAAAATAGATTGTATCCTGGAAATATTCTTTTCTGGTTAAAAGATTGAGTAGAATATTGAAAATTTCTTTTTCACCGCTGCTAAGTAAATTATAAGGAATTGTTGAATATCCTTTTTTAAATAATATTTCAGCAGTATTTCCATCCAAAGGAGGTTTAAACGAAATTAACTCGATCTTTGTGTTGTCTTCGATTCCAAAAATATTTATAAAAGCTTTATTTATAGGATTAATATAACTTTCAATAATTTGCTCTGTTGAATAGTTACCTTTAAAAACATCTGTTAGAATTAAAGAAGCTACTTTTTCAATATCATTTTCGAATCTATCATCACGATCAATAAAAGTATCGGGGCGATCTCGGTCATTTTCGAAAGATATATTTCCTTGTCCTAAAGCTGTTCGTGTTAGTTTAGTAATTTGTCTATTGCTTGTTCTTCCATAAAAAGTATTGTAAGGAAATTGACCAACTTGCGATACTAACCTACTATTTGAAAATTTTAAACTATTATCAAAAAATATATTGATATAGTAATTTTCAGATTTATTCTTTTCATAATATCCATGAGGTGGTTTTGGGTTTGTAGGTTCGATATAAACATCATGTCTTATAACTTTATTAGCAAACTCAAACGCATCAAAAACAGAAGATTTACCGGAACCATTCGTTCCAATTAACAAAACCAATTTTACCGGTTCAACCAATGATGTCAAATCAATCGTTAAATCATCAAAACGTTTAAAGTTTTTTAATTCCAGTTTGGTAATCTTCATAATTCAAACTACTGTTTCCCAATATATTTATCCACCAACTCGTCATAACCAGGCAGATTGTGGTAATGCCATTTGCCAATCACCGTTCCGTTTTTTAGCAACAAAACACCGGGATTGGCACGGACCATGGTTTTAAGCGGAACGCCATCGGCATAAAAAATTTCCATAAACAACTTGTGTGCTTTGCTGAAAGCTTCTGCATCCTGCGCGGAATTGGAAGTGAGCAAAACAGTGCGCACATTAAAGTTTTGAGTGAGGTTTAAGGACAACGCATTGATTTTATTGATCGCATCGCTGTTGGTTTCATCCAGATTATAAGCAACCACAATCAGGTTGTAAAACGGGTTGTTCAGCAATTCTTTGGTGTAATCGTTTCCCTGCGCATCGCTGATATTCAGGTCTTTGATCTTCGCCTCAAAACCTTTTTTGATTAAAACGCTGGTTGGTTCGCCTGTAATTTCCCAGTTGTTGTCTTTCCAAATCCCCGATTTTAAATATTCTTTGTTGGTGATGCTTCTTTTATCGCCTGTTTTTTTGTTTTGGAGATTGTAGGTGATTTCGTATTCATCCGGCACCGCGTTCTCCGGGATCTTCATTTCATCCGGTAAGTTCGCGCCAACTTTATAAGGCAGAAAATCAATCACCGGCAAAAAATTATAAGTATAAATGCCCACGCCAAACGAAAAAATAGTGGCTAAAAGAAGCATCACGTTTTCTGTTTTTTTGTTGGATAAAGGCTGAATGAGGTTTCGGTTCAGGAAGATAAAAACGATCAGCAACAGCAAAACCAGATCCTTGCCGAACGATTGCCACGGCGTGAGCGGAATGGCATCGCCAAAACAACCGCAGCTTTGCACCACTTTAAACGCCGCCGAATAAAAGGTGAGGAACGTGAAGAAAACGATGAGCAAAAGTAAGCCCCAGGCCACTTGTTTTCCGCGTGCGCCAATTAGCAAGGCGAAACCAAAAAGCATTTCCAGCGCACATAAAAAAATGGCCAGAGCAAGTGCTAGTCCGTTTAAAAAAGTTAAGTGGAAAACCTCAAAATATTCAACCAGTTTGTACGAAAAGCCCAGCGGGTCATTTGCTTTGATCAACCCCGAAAAAATAAACAACAGGCCGACAGCGATACGGCAAAACCAAACTAAATTCCTTTTCATTTCACTCCTAATTTTATCAACGCAAAAACAGCATAGTTCAGCATGTCCTGGTAATTCGCTTCCACGCCTTCGGAAGCTAACGTTTTGCCCGCATTATCTTCAATTTGTTTTACCCGAAGCAGTTTCATTAAAATTAAATCTGTAAGCGAACTGGTGCGCATATCGCGCCAGGCTTCGCCGTAATCGTGGTTTTTGTCCAGCATCAGTTCGTAGGTTTCTTTGATTTTTTGGTCGTAAAAGAAGCTTACTTCTTCCACGTTTATTTCCATCGGTGCAGTTGGTTCCAGTTCCAATTGTAGGATGCCGATCACACAATAGTTCACAATGCCAATGTATTCGCCGGTAATGCCGTCGCCAACTTTGTTGATCCCGGTTTCTTCTAACGTCCTGATCCGTTGTGCTTTGATAAAAATCTGGTCGGTAATAGAAGCCGGGCGAAGGATGCGCCAGGCCGTGCCGTAATCTTTTGTTTTTTTGATAAACAGTTCTTTACAAACCTGGATCACAGCTTCGTATTCGGTTTTGGTGCGGTTCAAAACAAGGGAGTTCAATTTATTTCGATATTTGATGTGCAGTATTTTACGGATAAAAAGCTGCTTTAAGATGGCTAAAGATACATTTTTTCGGAAAAAGACGACGATCAATGCGGGCGGCAAACTGATTGACCTGGGCACGCCAAAAGTGATGGGCATTATCAACGTTACGCCCGATTCTTTTTTTGCCGGAAGCCGGAAGCCTGATGTTGGCGATGCTGTTTTTATGGCACAAAAAATGGTGAACGAAGGTGCGGATTTTCTGGATATTGGTGCTTATTCTTCCCGGCCTGGCGCTGCGGATATTTCTGCCGAAGAAGAAACTGACCGCTTAATGCCTATGGTTGAAGCAATTGCAAAAGCTTTTCCGGAAGCTATTATTTCGGTAGATACATTTCGGGCCAAGGTTGCAGAAGCTGCCATTCAAGCTGGCGCGCATATCGTCAATGATATTTCCGGCGGAAATTTGGACGAGCAAATGTTTGAAACCGTTGCCCGTTTGCAGGTTCCGTACATTCTGATGCACATGAAAGGAACGCCGCAAAACATGCAGGAAAAGGCGCAATACGAAGACGTTTTTGGCGAAGTGTTTGATTATTTTGCAGAGAAAATTTACCGG
Source organism: Mucilaginibacter sp. (assembly GCF_041088075.1). Lineage (GTDB taxonomy): Bacteria > Bacteroidota > Bacteroidia > Sphingobacteriales > Sphingobacteriaceae > Mucilaginibacter_A. The sequence continues at coordinate 87,406 of NZ_JBGCVY010000044.1, forward strand.
CTGAAGCAATTGCATGTACACGATGTGATCTTGGATCCGGGTTTTGGTTTTGCCAAAACACGCGAACAAAGCTTTCAATTGCTGCAACAAATGCCAGGTTTTGCGTTGCTTAACCTTCCCGTTTTGACCGGAATTTCCCGCAAAGGAATGATCTACAAAACTTTAGGCGAAACAGCAGAAACAGCCTTAAACGGAACTACGGTTTTAAACACGATGGCTTTGCTGAATGGCGCTTCGATTTTAAGGGTGCATGATGTGAAAGAAGCGGTGGAGGCTGTAAAGTTGTTTTTGGCTTATCAGGCATAATAATTGGCTAAATCAAAATATAAAAATGTACCATTCAGCCAATTTTTCGCACCAAAATTATAGCTTTAACTAATGCAAGTACTTAGCGCCAATCCGCACGTACCGGTTTATCATTTAGAACCAGACGAGGCGACCGGCAATAAACATTTCAGGGTATATAATTACGAAGGCAGTTTTCCAAACCAGTCCGATCTACTCATTCCGCACCGTAAAGACCATTACCTGATCGTTTTTATCAGGCGGGCCGGAGGCACCCGGCAATGGATAGACATGACGCCTTACATACTTCAAGACCATACGGTTTACTTTAACGGGCCAAATCAAATCATTGTTAAAGAAGAATTTAAACATTTATGGAGCACGGGTATTGCCTTTACGAACGAGTTTTTGTCCTATCAGGAAAACGCTTCATTGATGGAACTGCCTATCATCCAAAACCTTCAGCAGGGTTATGAATTGTTGCTGAACGAGGCCGACATTAATTTTGTAGAGGATATCCTGGCTAAAATCAATGTTGAATATCAAAGCCCCAGTGAATGGCAGCAAAGGATGCTGACCGCGTATTTGTCTTTGCTACTTACTTATTTAAGCCGCCTTTATACAGAACAATTTAAGGAGAACCATGCTTCGGTTGATAAGCTGTTGTTACAAAAGTTTCATGCTAAAGTAAACGAGTGCTTTCGCGAACTGCGTGAAGTGGGCGGTTATGCTTCCCTGCTAAATATTTCTGCCGGGCATTTAAGCGAAGTGGTGAAAATACAAAGTGGCAAACCGGCCATCAAGCACATCCATGAGCGGGTGGTACTGGAAGCGCGGCGCCTGCTTTTTCATACCCAAAACCCGTTAAAAGAAATTGCCTTTGACCTTGGTTTTGCAGATGCCTCTTATTTTAACCGTTTTTTTAAACGTGAAACCGGCGCAACGCCTGCCGATTACCGGGCCAACATCCGTAAAATGTACCATTAATACCGCCGGATGTGTTACAACCGGCCACAATGCAGGCCGTAGATTTGTACTGTTTAAAAAATATAATATGAAAACAGTACTGATAACAGGAGCAAACAAAAGCATTGGCTTGGAAACGGCCAGGCAATTATTACAGCAAGGGTATTACGTTTATCTGGGATGCCGGGATTTGCAAAAAGGGCAGCAAGCGGTTGGTCAGCTACAATCGGAAGGCTTAGACCAGGTAGAGCCAATAGAGATTGATGCAGATCAAACCGAATCAATAAAGGCGGCCCGTAGATTACTTGGCGGAAAAACCAAAGTGCTGGACGTACTGATCAACAACGCAGGGATTGCCGGCAGTTTTCCGCAAACCGCTTTAGCAACGGACGGCACCGTATTTAAGCAGGTATTTGAAACCAATTTTTTTGGCGTGATCGCAGTAACACAGGCATTTATGAACTTGTTAAAGCAATCGCCGGAACCAAGGATCGTTAACGTTACTTCAGGCTTAGGTTCGCTTACCTTGCAAGATGACCCTGCGTGGAAATATTACCAGGTTAAGCCGGCTGCTTATGTTGCATCTAAAGCTGCCCTCAATGCTTATACGATTGTATTGGCTTATGATTTGCGCGATACGCCCTTCAAAGTAAATGCCGTTGACCCCGGCTACACCGCCACAGACTTTAACAATCACAGCGGTCCGGGAACTGTGCCGGATGCCGCGGCCCGAGTGGTAAAAGCAGCCCTGTTAGGTTCAGACGGGCCGACAGGTCAGTTTTTTAGTGATGACAATGCTCCGGAAACAGGGGTTAGCCCGTGGTAAGGGTTTAATAACCGAGGATTGGTGGCAATGCTTCTTTTACCCTATAAAAATTGGTGCCTGCTTCAATTTAAATAAATTGAGACCGAATGGAGGCCATTTTTTAGGTGATAAAAGAAGCATTGCTATTTTAATCAAAAGCAAACTTCTCTTAATTAAAACTGGTAAACATACCGGAAAAAATTCTTTCCTAAAATCCCCAATCCTACTTCTCCTGAAAAATAAGTTATAAAACTTAAAAATAAGTTGCATAATTGAAAAATAAGTTATAGCTTTGGTTATGGAAGAATTGACCAAAACCGAAGAACGCGTAATGCAGATTTTATGGCAGTTGAAAAAGTGTTTCGTAAAAGACATTATTGATGCCCTGCCTGATGACCCGAAACCACCTTACAATACCATTTCTTCGGTAGTGCGTTTGCTCGAAAAAAAAGGTTATGCAAGTTTTAAAGCTTACGGCAAAACCTACGAATACTTCCCGCTCATTTCTAAAACCGAGTACCGGAAAAGTTCTTTTAAAAAGCTTTTCTCCGGTTACTTTGACAATTCTGCAGAAAGCCTTTTTTCATTTATTGTAAAAGAAGGACAATTAAGCGAGGAGGATTTAAACAAGGTTAAAGCAATTATTAATCAAAACAAAGGGCTATGAACTTTCTAATTTATCTGTTGCAAGTATCGGCTTGTACCGCCGTTTTTTATTTGTTCTATTATCTGTTTTTAAGCAAACTTACTTTTTTTGTATTAAACCGATGGTATTTGTTGGGCAGCATCTTTATAAGTTTTGTTGTTCCGTTGGTGCGCATTTCTGTCGCTCCGCAACTTCGGCAAATGCCGGTAATGCAGCAGATCGTTTATGTAAATACCTTACAAACTACACCTCAAAATTTGCCAAACATTCAGATTCCTGTTGCAACGGAAAATCCAATTGATTGGTTATCGTTATTCAAGATCAGCTATCTTTTAATTGTATCAGTGCTGGCTTTTCATCTGCTTGTTACTTTGATCATTTTGTTTAAAAAGCTTTCTACCAAAAAAATTACCAAAATTGGAACTGTAAATATTTTATACAATCAGCCTAAACTGCCTAACGGTTCCTTTTTTAATTATATTTTTTTAAACGATCAGGAATTGTCTGCTGATGAACGGCAACAGATCATTGCACACGAAATGCTGCATGTTAAATTGTATCATTCTATTGACCGGCTAATTGTAAAAATTGCACAAATTATCTTATGGTTTAACCCGTTTATTTACTTCTTTTCAAAATCAATTGAAGAAAACCATGAGTTTGAAGTGGACCGTGCGATGGCTAATTCAACGGATAAAAGCATGTACGCCGATTTGCTTTTGCATTTGTCAGTAGCCGGGCAAGGTATGCTCTATCACAACTTCAGTAAAATACCACTTAAAAAGCGCATTACAATGTTGTTTAATAAACCTTCAGCAAAAATGAGAAAAGCAATTTATGTACTTATCGTACCGGTGGTATTGGTAAGCTGTCTGGCTTTTACCAAATTAAAAAATGATTTGAAACCTGTAGAAAAGGAAAACAAAGCAAAATTAGTTTCCAAGTCAAAGCCTGATGATCGTTTGCGTTTGAATAAGCAAGATAAAAGTGAGCGTCCAAACAAAAGTAATTCTTCAAGTTCAACTATTAAATTAGATACTGTAAAATATCGTCAAAAAGTTAAACGTACGCCTGAAGAAATAAAGCAGAATGAAAAATTTAAAGCTTACCAACAAACAGATGAATTTAAACAAAAAAAGAAGTTGGCAGAAGATGTTATGGGGAAAACCATAACTGTTAAAGTTATAGAGATTGTAAACAGAGATGGTGTTAAAGATTTGGATATTTTAAATACAGGTAATCATAAAACTCAAGGTTATACAATTTCTTATAATGGGAAAAAATATTTGATGAGAACCATGTTTGGACAGGAAAAAGAATTAAACAATTTGCTTAAACTTGGCGACGAAATTACAATGAAAGTTTTCGGAAGTGCTTTTGGAAAAAACTCTCCAGTTATAATTCAACCTGCTTTTATCTACAAAAATAACGTAAAAATATTCCAATTAGCCGAAGCAGACAAGATACCATCATATCCATTTTCGTATGAAAGAAACAAAGTGCGTTTTGCAGACGGACAAATAACACATATCCAAAAGTATCCAAACGGAAAATGGAAAAGTGCAAGATTGGAAATTGTAAATGGCTATCAGTTTACTTTAAACTTTAAACCAACCGCACCCAGTTTTGATCAAATTGAAGATAGCGACCACGTGCGTTTGCGTTTTGTACACGAAGTTAAAACCGGCGCTAAAAGCTATCACATAAACGATTGGGTTGCACTTAGTACAGACAATAAAGGTTACGGTATTAAAAACCCTGATTTCTTCTATAAGTTCTATACGCCCATTTAAAATTGATGATGCTTCTTTTATCACCTAAAAATTAGTGAGACTTTGATTTTTGGCCGATAAAAGAAGCATCATTATAAAACAAACAAGAAGGATTTAATAATTAAATTGCAATCAATCAAAATATTATCAAAACTCATTAACCGCATTTCCCAAATCATAAACCGTTACATTTTGCGCAAGCTGGTTTTCCAAAATGCTGCTTCCGGCTGCGCTGCGGTAGCCACCGGCGCAATGCACTACAATTGGTTTTTCCGTTGGGATTTCATTTGCCCTTTCCCGAAGTTCGGGCAAAGGGATTTTTAAAGAATTTTGAAAGATGGGATGTTCTGCAACTTCGTTTGGGTTGCGGATGTCAACAATCTGGTAATTTGAAGTTTCTTTTTTGAAGTTTTCTATATCCAGCAATGCTGTTTTTATCGCCCCAAAATTGGACACAAAAGCTGCTTTGATCAAAGTTTCATAGCCGATTTTTGCCGTCCGTTTGATCATTTTCTGTAAAACCGTTTCATTTTCGGCCGTCAGGTAAAATTTTTCTTCGGGAGAAATGATGCTGCCCAGCCAGGTTTCAAACTTACCATTTTCCATTAAATTGATAGAATATGGCAAATGTCCCGATTTAAATTGTGAGGCCGGCCGTGTATCAATGATAACTGTATTTTCTTCCAAGTTGATCAAATCTTCAGGTTTTAATAATTGAACTTTTTGGATGGACGAAGCCAAACCTGGCGCGCCTTTTTTGTTCAGTCCTACATCAAAAGAAAAATACTTGGGCACAAACGGCTGGTCTTCGATTAAAGCTTTTACAAATTGTTCTTCCGTCATTTTTTGTAGTGACCAATTGCTCTGCTTTTCTGCATAAATGGTGCTGCTGTTGGCATCGCTCAAAGCTTTTCCGCACAAAGTTCCGGCACCGTGTGCAGGATAAACCAGCACGTCATCAGCCAAAACCATTAATTTTTCTCGGAGGGAACGGTACATTTGTGCAGCCAGTTCTTCGCGTTTGGCGGTGATGTTTCCTGCGTTTTCCCGCAAATCCGGACGGCCGCAATCGCCGATAAACAAAGTATCACCGGTAAAAACAGCATGGTCTTTTCCTTCGTGTTCTAAAATTACGCTGATGCTATCGGGTGAATGGCCGGGCGTGTTGATTGCTTTTAATTTGATTTTTCCGAATGCAATTACGTCGCCGTCATCAAAAGTTTGGTGCGGATAAGCGGCATCTACCAACTTGGAACAATAAATCGTGGCACCCAAATTTTGGTGCAATTCTAAATGGCTGCTCACGAAATCGGCGTGTGGATGTGTTTCGATTACGCCGATAATTTTTGCTTCGTTGGCTTTTGCAAAATCAAGATAAGGCGCAATATCCCTGGCCGGGTCAATCAAGACAACTTGTTTTTCACAGTCGCTCAAAATCGCGTAAGCATAATGCGACAGGCTTTTATCTTCAAATTGTTCAATTTTCATAATTTGTTTTATTTCAGGTCCGATTGCTTTCATCTAATTTTCAGATGCTTCTTTTACCGTATAAAATTTGGTTGGAATAAAAACAGTATTTGCAGTAAAAGTAGGTTAAAGCCAACGTTTAAAAGTTATGCTGATGTCATTACAAAAAATCATTCCTTTGTTTAAATGTTGGTGCTTAAAATCCTGACAACTTTTGCATAATTTTATTTCGCATGAAAACAAAACTTTTATTATTTCTTTGCCTGCTGGCAACAATCCCTGGTTTTGCCCAAATGGGCACTATTGATAAGCAAAACTTTAAAACGGTTGCGCTTTCTAAAGACCAGGCCGGCAATCTGATTATCAAAAAATGGGTGGTGCCGATCCGTTATAAAGTTTACACCGGAAAAGTAGCTTATTCTTCTACCGAAATTGATTCCATTTTCAGCCAGGTAAAAGCATTGACCAGTTTGGATATCGCTCCTGCAAAATCCGAAGATGAAGTTAATTTTTCTGTTTTTCTCGGTGGTAAAAACGATTTTGGCGCCCAGATACCTTCGGCTATTGCGCAGTCTTTCAGCCAGCTTGGCGGCACGTATTACAAGTTTAACGGAAAAGGGGAAATTTACCAGGCCATTGATTTGATTACCGTTCCCAATTTTTCAGACCAGCTTGCCGCACGCAGTGCCATCCGGAAAAGTATAATCAAGCTTTTTGGTTTTTTTACACCGCTGGAAAATTACCCGACCAGTGTTTTTTATTCACAAAACAACAATGTGGTGAAGTTTGATAGTTATGATATTTTCCTGATCCGTTTGCTTTACGGCCCGCGTTTTACGCCGGGCATGACGGCAGAACAACTGGACGAAGTGTTGGGAAAGATGTAGAATTTATGCCGATAAAAGAAGCATCACGATTTTTCAAAATCCAACAAAAAAAACGTCCCGCAATTTGCAGGACGTTTTTTTGTTCACCAATTTTTACCCGATAAAAGAAGCATTTAAGTTGAAAGAAGATTTTTCCCTTCAGTGGAAATGACAGCGCGGCAAATTTTTACCCGGTAAAAGAAGCATCACTCGTTTGTAGTTGCTTTTGGTGTTGTGGCCGCCGCCGCTTCGGCTTTTTCTTTTTTCTTAAAAAATCCGCGGAGCAAAAAATTATGCTGCACGGCTTCCAAATCGTCGTTCAGTTTTTGAGAGCTTTGCTCCAAATTGCCCATTGTGGTTTTAACCTGGTTGGCCGTTTTGGCATCGTTCAGCAACAAACCCATTGCGTTGTCGGTACTGTTTAATTTGTTGCTGGCTTTGGTCAGGTTTTCGGTGATTGCCGAAGCGTTTCCGGCCGTTTTTTGCAGTTGATTGGCTGTTGCCTGCAGTTTGTTAAACACGGTTGTATCGGTCATTACTTTATCTGCCAAACCACCTTTCGTGTTCAATTTTGCTGTAAACACGCCTAACTGTCCGGCCAATTTTGCCGAAGTACGCGTTGTTTTTTGCAAATTGTTAACGATGGCGCGAAAACTCATCGCCAAACTCGAATCGGCCAATAAGGCACCTGCAGTCCCTTTTCCTTTTACAATATCTGTACTTAATTTTTTAAAGTTTGTGGTAATCCCGATCAAATTTTCATTGTTTTGCTGAAAAGTTTTCATGATGTCATCGGTAGAAAGCTCTTTTTGCACCTGTAAAATATCGCCGTCTTCAATTTCCGGCATTTTCGGGTTTCCGCCAAAAAGCACAATGATTTTGTTTCCGATCAAACCATCAGAACTTAATTTTGCACTTGCATCTTTCCGAATGTATTGCTGCGCCGATTGCTCAATGCTCATATTTACCTCAACCTGAGAGCGGCCATAAAATTTGATGGTTTTTACCGTGCCGATCTTCACGCCCGAAAACCAAACATTGTTGCCTGGTTTTAAACCGCCGATATCGTTAAAAACGGCATTGATACGCAGCGATTTCACAAAGGATTTTTGCTGGCCGCCCAACGTAAATATGCCTACGATAAAAATAACCAGGCCAAAAAATATAAATAAGCCTACCAATATGTTTCGTTTAGTTTCTGCTGTTTGCATAATTTATTGGATAAAATTGTAATTGTAAAATGTTTTCACGCGTTCGTCATTGGTGTTAAAAACTTCTTCGAAAGTGCCGGTACGCTCAAATTTGCCATCAAGCAGCATGGCTACGCGGTCGCCGGTTTCTTTGGCGCAGGTTAAATCGTGTGTAATGATGATGGAAGAAGTGTGGTAGTTTTTTTGCACTTCGTTTATCAGGTGGTTTATTTCGATGCAGGTAATTGGGTCGAGGCCGGCCGTAGGTTCGTCATACAACATAATTTCGGGTTTCAAAATCAACGTACGCGCAATACCGATCCGTTTGCGCTGCCCGCCCGAAAGTTCGGAAGGCATTTGGTTGATGGTTTGCAGCAGGCCAACCGCGTCCAGTACGCTTTCTACCTCTTTGTTTACTTCGGCTTTGGTTAAGTTCCGCTGGTTGCGCACCAAGGGAAATTCCAGATTTCCGCGCACCGTCATGCTATCGTACAAAGCACTGTTTTGAAAAGAAAAACCGATGCGCAAACGAAGTTGCTCCAGTTCTTTTGAGTTCAGGCTGTTTACATCTTCGCCCAATACAATTACTTTTCCTGCATCCGGTTTTAGCAAGCCCGAAATAATTTTGATCAACACGGATTTCCCGGTGCCGGAACGGCCTAAAACCACCACGTTTTCGCCCTGGTAAACTTCCAGGTCTATCCCGCGCAGCACCTCATAATCACCAAAAGATTTCTCCAACCCTTTAATGTCAATTACCGCTTTGCTTCTGTCAATCTCTACTTTTTGCTTTTCCATTTCTTTTCGACTTAAACCCGGAAAAAGCCGGAAATTTGTACAATTACAATTTCTTCCACAAAAACCAAAAACATGCCCATAACCACAGCCGAGTTTGCGGCTTTGCCAACGCCTTCTGTGCCTTTCGACGAGTTATAGCCCTGATAGCAGCCCACCATCCCGATGGTAAAACCAAAAACGATGGATTTGATCAGCGAGGTATTAAAATCCAAAAAAGAAATAGGTTCAAAAGCATCTTGGAAAAAAGCGCTGAAACTCGTCCCTTCGTTTTGACTAACGTTTAAATAAGCGCCCAACATTGAAACGAAAGCTGTGTACATCACCAAAATTGGAATGCTAACGGTTGTGGCCAAAACCCGCATACAAACCAAAAATTTAAAGGGTTTGGTGGCCGATACTTCCATCGCATCAATCTGTTCGGTTACTTTCATGGAAGCCAGTTCGGCACCAATACTCGAACCTATTTTTCCGGCACCAATTAAAGCGGTAACCAAAGGCGCCAAAGCGCGGAAAATAGCAATAGAAACCAGCGAAGGCAGCCAGGAAGTTGCGCCAAACTCAGACAAAGAAGGCCTCGATTGCTTGGTAAAAACGATGCCGGTGATAAAACCAGTCAGCGTAATCAAGGGAAACGAACGGTAGCCAACTTCGTAACATTGGCGTATAAACTCTTTAAACTCGTAAGGCGGCAAAAAAGCTTCTTTAAAAAAACGAAGTATAAAACGGTAAACGTTGTATATATCTTCAAAAAACACAGAAACACGTTGCCACAAGTTTGGCTTTACGGTTTCGGGTTCTTCTAATGTAGTGCTGTTGTCAAGCTTCATTCAAATGGTTCAAAAATTTTGGCTGCCCTTTTCGATTGTACATTTAGCATAAACTGCTTGTTATTAGCTAAAAGCTTAAACCTTAATTTGTTTTAAACAATAATGTTTGACCAAAGATAGAAAGAATTAAAGAAGTTAATCGTTTGATTAACTAATTAGACGTTTGCGTGATAAAGCAACTTAACCTTGCCCGGCCCGATGCTTCTTTTACCGGCAAAAATTTGGTGCGAGGTTTTGAAACATAAATAAAAGCGCGGTGTTGCACCTGTGTTTGAACTTTTGGTGTGAAAATTGTTCATCACCTCAACATAACAACAAAAAAATTACTTAACCTTAAAATTTAACCCATGAAAAGTGAATCAAAATTAATTGCCGGAATCCTGATTGGCGTAGCAGCCGGTGTTTTGGCCGGAATTTTATTAGCGCCGCAAAGCGGAGAAGACACACAGGAAGCCGTTGCCGATGCAGCTTCTGATTTCAGCGACAAATTCAAAGATAAATTTACAGATTTGGTAGATGAAGCCGAAGGTTTAAAAGAATCTTTGACTGATAAATTGTCTTCTAAACTGGATCAACTGATTAGTTTGGTTTCTGCCAAAACCGGCGATGCCAAAGATTGGGCAGAAGATAAAGCAAGTGAAGCAAAAGATAAAGCTTCTGATTTAAAAAGCAAGTTATAAGATTAGTTGCGGGTTTTCAGTTGCCGGTTGTAAGTTCTGGTTTTTATTGCAAGCGTCATGCTTCTTTTATCGGCATAAAATTTATATGATAAAAGAAGCATGTTGTTTATGTATCGAACATAGAACCGGCAACTGAAAACCGGCAACCAAATCACCCAAACAAATCACTGCTTAAATAGCGGTCGCCACGGTCGCAGGCGATAAAAACGATCAAACCGCTTTTTAGTTCCTGCGCTATTTTTAGCGCAACGGTTAATGCACCGCCGCTGCTCATGCCGGCAAAAATCCCTTCTGTTTTGGCCATTTTCCGTGTCATTGCGGTGGCATCAGCTTGGGAAACATCAACAATCCGGTCAACACGTTTGGCATCAAAAATTTCGGGCAGGTAAGTCGCAGGCCAACGACGAATGCCGGGAATAGAAGATTCTTCTGTTGGCTGGCAACCGATAATTTGTATGTCAGGGTTTTGCTCTTTCAAAAACATTGAATTTCCCATGATGCTGCCGGTGGTGCCCATCGCGCTTACAAAGTGCGTGATTTTGCCGTTGGTATCGCGCCAGATTTCAGGTCCGGTGGTTTTATAATGCGCCAGATAATTATCCGGGTTAGAGAACTGGTTCATCAAAAAATAATCGCCTTGCGCTGCTTTTTCTACGGCATAATCGCGACATTTTTCAATCCCTTCCAGCAACGTAACTTTCGCGCCAAAAGCTTCCATCGTTAAAACGCGCTCTTTGGTAGAGTTGGAGGGAAGCACGATCTCGATTTCCAGATCAAACAAACGGGCAATCATGGCCAAAGCAATGCCGGTATTTCCGCTTGTTGCCTCAATTAATTTGGTTCCCGCTTTTATTTCGCCGCGCTCTAAAGCGCTTTTAATCATGTTTAAAGCAGCGCGGTCTTTCACGCTTCCGCCAGGGTTATTCCCTTCCAATTTTGCAAAAACCTGAACATTTGGGTTTGGGTTGAGCCTGGTAATTTCAACCAAAGGCGTATTTCCGATCAAATCAATAATTCCGGCCATAATGCTTCTTTTATCGTATTAAATTGTGGTTTGTGCCACCGTAATGCTGGGTTTATGGTAAACCACCGAGCCTGGCGGAACACTTTTGGTGAGCCAAACGTTGCCGCCAATAATGCTGTTTTTGCCAATAACGGTATCGCCGCCCAAAATGGTGGCGCCCGAATAAATCACCACGCCGTCTTCTATCGTTGGATGCCGTTTTACATCGGCCATACTTTTATCCACACTTAAAGCGCCCAACGTTACGCCTTGGTATAGTTTAATGTTATTGCCCAGGATGCAAGTTTCGCCAATGACAATTCCGGTTCCGTGGTCAATGTGCAAGTATTCGCCGATAATTGCACCGGGATGGATGTCAATTCCTGTTCTTGCATGAACATATTCAGTCAAAATCCTCGGTAGCAGCGGCACATTCAGTTGCAACAAAGCGTGGGCAATGCGGTAAAAAGAAACGGCCGTAAAACCAGGATAACTTCGGATGACTTCAAAACGGCTTCTGGCTGCCGGGTCGTTGTTAAAAATGGCTTCGATATCGGTATTTAAAACACGGTAAAGTTCGGGAACGGTATCAAAAAAAGCAGCCGCAATTTGCCGGTTATCGCAATCCTGGCAGGCGCCGGTTGCTTCCATCATTTTAAAAAGCTGCTTTTGGGATGCGGCAACTGCTTCTTTTAAGGCATCAATATCGGTAAAAGTACGTTCGGATTTTTCGGGGAACAGCAAGCCGATCAGTTGCAAGGCCCATTCGGCAATTTCCTGGTTGGAAGGAACAATATCCGTCCCTTGCCTTTGCTCAAATAAATGCTGGTAAAATTGCTGCTCCATAAACATACTTTAGCTGATCAGGCTATAAGATTTAAATATGCAATTGTAGGAAATTGTATTTGATCTGATTGTAATTTAAAAAATTTGAGCGGGCAGCAACAGATCAAACCTCAGCAGAAAATAGTTAGTTTAAAGCAGAAGTATTGCCAGCCAGTTCCGGAGCGACAACACTAATGGCCTGAAGCAAAACTTCGTAAGGGCGATAACCTGTTAAAATAACGCCGGTTTGTCCTGGTTTATGAATGGTTAAAGTAGGAAAACGGCCAATACGGTTATAACGGACGTTTTGCAGGTCATTTCTAAATAATTGCAGGCTTTTTTCGCCGCTGATATCTTCTAAAAACTGATTGTAATTTAAAAGATCGGGATTTATCTCAGAAAAATTTCGGGCAATTGCTGCCAATACTTCGGGCTTTGCAATGTTTTGTTTGTTTGTCATTACGGCTTCCCGCAGCTTGTACAAATATTTTTCGCCTGCTGCTTTGGATTGCATTTCGGCACTTTTTACGGCAATACAGGCAGGATAAGAGGAAGTTGGCGGATCTTCTGCCCAAATGGCAGGATCAATTATCGTTTGTGTAACCTGGCCTGCCTCCATCCACAACGGCCCTAATTGGCCTGGCCGGTTGATGGAATTCATCGGATCCTGATAATTTTGCCAATTTGGTATCAGTCCTCCCATAAAATAGGAGTAAGTGATATAATCTTTAAATTCATGCAGTAACTTTTGCCAATGCGGTTCTAATGCCCAGCTCCAGCAACAAAGCGGATCGGTGTAGTATTCTATAACTATCCGATCTGCTTCTTTTACCGGCAAAAAATTATTTTTTTGTTCTGCTTGATTTAACATGAACAAAACTACTTAGAATAAGTGCTCCATTGGTTTTCACCTTTTGGCAATGCGCTAGTAACTTCTTCACTTCGCTCTTCACTTAAAGCTTTGTTCATTTTTTCTACCGTTTTTTCTGTACGGTCTGTACCGGTTGGCTTCAATCCTTGCAGTCCGCTTGTTTCACGAACATATTGGATCGGATCAGCAATATATTGCCAGGTTTCGCCCAATTGAGAGCTTTCACCGCTGTTCCATGGGCCCCTTACTTCTGCACCGTTAGACATATTGTAGTACGTATTACTGTGCCTTGGGTCGCTTTGTAGTATTCCCGGAGGAAAGTTAGGCTGAATGGTGCTTAAAGCAGCTTCAAATTGCTGATAATGTGCTACTTCGCGTGTCATTAAAAACCGCAGCGTTTCTTTAACATAAGGGTCTTCTGTAAATTTTATCAAATACTCGTACACAATTTTTGCACGGGATTCTGATGCGATATTAGAACGAAGATCTACCGTTAAATCACCATTGGCCGTTACATAAGCAGCAGTCCAGGGCGTTCCGTTACTGTCCGTTAAAGTTGGGCCGCCTCCGCTTAAAACTGCAAATTGCGGGTTGAACATGGCTTGGTGCATAAAACTTTCTTTTGCTGCTTTGCCATCCAGCAACTGCATAATTTCTGATTCTTCGGCAGCATCTTTTAATTCGCCGTTTATACCGCCTAACAGCATTTGGATGGTTGCGCCTACAATTTCCAGGTGGCTAAATTCTTCTGTAGCAATGTCCATCAGCAAATCGTATTTATCCGGATAAGGTTGCTTGCAGGTAAAAGCTTGTGTAAAATATTGCATGGCCGCTTTTAATTCGCCATTACTGCCGCCAAATTGTTCTAACAGCAGGCGTGCAAACACTGGGTCTGGTTTTGATACCCTGGCATTAAATTGAAGTTCTTTTACGTGATAAAACATATGATTTTAGTTTTAGTAAAAATGAAAGGAATTGAATAATAAACACAGTAATCAGATAAGCGTTTTATTAAATCAGAATAAATAATTTTTACTGAAAATCAAGTTTGGTTTACGCCATTTTTACAGATGCTTCTTTTACCGCCCTAAAATTACAGGCATAAAAGAAGCATCTGAAATTTGGGCAGGATTGACCGGATGGATTTTGCCGGTTATAAATTCACAATTAAAATTTTATATTTGGTCGTCAACCTAAATGATTATGAAAGACCAACTGTTAGAAGAATTATCCCTGCTGCACGAAAAAGTGGCTGCCTTAAAAGTGTATGATGCTGAAAACGCAGGGCTGCTGCGCCATTACGGACAAGAATTTGAAGCGTTGTTAACCAAATTGCTGACTTTTAATTCCGAAAAGTTTGCAGCTATTTCCGCTTCTTACCTTGATACTTCGGCACAAAACGGCAACAAGGTTTTGGATGTGCACGATGATACCGACAACAGCGGCGGGTTTTACAACAGTGTAGAAAACCTCAACAACAGTATCAACGATTCTATCGAAACTGTAAACGGGCTTTAATCAATCTTCGGATGCTTTTTAAGGATATTTTCCAAGTCTTGAGGTGTATCAACCGCCAAAGTTTCGATGTTGGTTTCGGCAACTTTAATGCGGTAACCGTTCTCGATCCAACGCAATTGTTCTAAACTTTCTGCTTTTTCCAAAGTAGAAACAGGCAGTTTTGTAATTTGATGCAAAACGGCCGAACGGTAACCATAAATGCCAATGTGTTTGTAAAAAGTTTGGTGCTGCAACCAGTTTTGTATTTCCCGGCCTCGGATGTGAGGAATGACGGAACGGGAAAAGTAAATCGCTTCGGAAAAATTGTTCAATACAACTTTTGGCGTGTTGGTATTTTGCAATTCTTCCTCGGTTTCAATTTTTTTTACCAGCGTGGCCAATGCTGTTTTTACATCGGTAAAAAGAGCGGCCACTTTGGCAATTTGTTCGGGGTTGATAAAAGGTTCATCGCCCTGGATATTAATTACGACATCAAATTCCGGTAACGCGGCGGCAACTTCAGCGCAACGGTCAGTCCCGCTTTGGTGCATTTTAGAGGTCATCATTACTTTTCCGCCAAAAGCTTCCACGTGACTGAATATCCGCGCGTCGTCTGTCGCCACTACAACTTCGCTTAAAGAGGCACATTTTTTGGCCTGCTCGTAAACGCGCTGTACCATGCTTTTGCCATGAATATCAACCAAAGCCTTGGCCGGAAAACGGGTTGAAGCGTAGCGGGCAGGAATAATGCCGAGGATTTTCATTTCTTTCAGTTGTTTGTCCTTTATTTTTATGCCATAAAAGAAGCATCCGGAATTAAGTTTAAACCACTTCGTATTGTTAAAAATATGCCGATAAAAGAAGCATCCAAAACTTGCTGTAATCGCTTTAAACCCGCAATCGGCAAGATGCAACCTACAACTTCCTCCTAAAACAACCCGTTAATTTCCACTTCAATCTTCTCGATTACCGCTGCCAAATCTTCGGTTTTGTTGGCAAAATCCAGTTTATCTTTATCCAAGATCAATAGTTTGCCGCTTTTGTAATTTTTGATCCATTCCGAATATTTATCGTTCAGTTTCGACAAATAATCTAAACGGATGCCGCTTTCATATTCGCGGCCGCGGCGTTGAATGTTGTTCACTAAAGTCGGAACGGAAGCTTTCAAATAAATCAGCAAATCCGGCGGTTTGATAAACGAAGTGATGTTATCGAAAATTTTGCGGTAATTTTCGTAATCGCGTTCGGTCATCAAATCCATGTCGCGCAGGTTGGCCGCAAAAATAAAAGCATCTTCATAAATCGTCCGGTCCTGAATGATGTTCGCCTTACTTTTCTGGATTTCCATAATCTGCTGGAAACGGCTGTTCAAAAAGAAAATTTGCAGGTTAAAACTCCAGCGTTTCATGTCGCTGTAAAAATCTTCCAGGTACGGATTGTTTTCTACCGATTCGTACTGCGGCTGCCAGCCATAATTTTTGGCCAGCAACTCGGTCAGCGTGGTTTTTCCGGCACCAATATTTCCAACAACGGCGATGTGCATTTGGTTAATGGTTTTTAGTTAATGGTTCATGGAAAGAAACTGCGATTGGATTTGGTTAATAGTTTTTTAGTTAATGGTTCATGGAAAGAAACTGCGATCGGATTTGGTTAGGGCTATGAACAATAAACTATTATCTATCAACTTCCTTAAATCCGCTTAAAACCAATAATCTCCCGTACTTCTTTCAGCGTTTTTTGGGCGCTTTCGCGGGCTTTTACGGCACCAAAACGGTTTACCTGGCGTAAATACGCTTCGTTTTTGGCGATGTCTTCAATCCGTTCGCGGATTGGCGTGGTTGCCACGATCATATCTTCGGCCAATTGCTTTTTAAAATCGCCGTAGCGGATTTGGCATTTGTTGTACAATTCTTCAAAATGTGTTAAGGTATCTTCCGAAGAAACCACTTGCATCAAATCAAACAGGTTTTGTATTTCGGTTGGTTTAAGCTGGTTTTCTTCCGTCGGCCCGCTATCCGTAACGGCGCGCATCACTTTTTTGCGGATCGTTTCCGGCGAATCTGAAAGAAAAACTGCATTTCCTTCGCCTTCCGATTTGCCCATTTTCCCTTTTCCATCCAAGCCCGGAATTTTTACCAAATTTTCGCTGAAGTTGAAAGCATAAGGCTCGGGAAAATAATCATGTTTGTACAAACGGTTGAAGCGGTTGCCAAACGTTCGCGCCATTTCCAGGTGTTGTTCCTGGTCTTTTCCCACGGGAACTTTGGTGGCGCGGTGCATCAAAATATCGGCAGCCATCAAAACCGGATAAGTCAATAAACCGGCATTCACATTTTCAGGGTTCGCCCTGATTTTATCCTTAAAAGAAGTACTGCGTTCCAGCTCTCCCACGTAAGCATTCATGTTCAGGTACAAATACAGTTCGGTAACTTCCGGCACTTCCGATTGAATGTAGATTGTTGCTTTTTCCGGGTCAATTCCTGCGGCCAGATATTCCACCAAAACTTGTTTAACATTGCTGTGAAGATCAACAGGCGTTGGATGTGTGGTCAGCGAATGCAGATCGGCAATAAAAAAAAAGCAGTTGTATTCGTGCTGCATTTTCACGAAGTTTTGGATGGCGCCGTAATAATTTCCCAAATGCAGTTTCCCGGTAGAGCGGATGCCGCTGACAACAGTTTCCATAGCTGGCGAAAGTAAGGAATTTTTATATTTTTGATGCTGATGAAATTGTTCCGAAAGCTGCACGCATACCTTTATATGTTTTCCGTGCTTCTTTTATACACCTTTTTTTATCCTCTTTTTTATTATTTCTCCCGAAAACCAAACCGTTACCAAACGCTGAACAAGTTGCGTACCAAGTGGGCAAAATGGAGTTCGGCATTGTGCGGTATTTTCTACAAGTTTGAGTTTGAAACGGAAATTGACTGGCAAAAAACGTATGTGATTTGCCCCAACCACACTTCTAATTTGGATGTTTCCTGGGCAACCATCCTCGCCAAAAATAATTTTAGTTTTATGGGGAAGGAGGAACTGCTCAAAAACCCAACCACTCAACTGTTTTTTAAAACGATTGATATTCCAGTGAAACGCGACAGCAATATTTCGGCTTTCCGGGCTTTTAAACGTGCTTCCGAATATTTGAAGACCGGTATCACGATGATCATTTTCCCCGAAGGAAAAATTGCCGACGTTTATCCGCCGGTTTTGCAGGAGTTTAAAAACGGCCCGTTCCGTTTGGCCATCGAACAACAAGTTCCTATTATTCCGGTTACTTCTTTTAACACCTGGAAATTGTTGTGGGACGATGGTTTGAAATACGGCAGCCAACCGGGAACTTGCAAAATTTTTGTACATAAACCGATAGAAACCGTAGGTTTGAAACTAGCCGATGCCGATGCTTTGCGCGAAGAAGTTTCTCAAATCATCCATCAAAAATTAAAGGAATATGAAGATAGACACCAACACGGTAGATAAAATAGCCAAGCTGGCACGGCTGGAAATTGCGCCCGGAGAAAAGGAAAACGTGATCAAAGACCTCAGCAAAATCCTGTCTTTTATGGAGAAGCTGAACGAGCTGGACACCAGTGGTGTTGAGCCTTTGGTTTACCTCAGCCCTGGCGTAAACATCACCAGAAATGATGTGGTAAAAGAAGTAATCACGCACGAAGAAGCGCTGCAAAACGCACCCGACCATGATGCGGATTATTTTAAGCTACCGAAGGTGATTGAGCGATAGCTTTTAGCTGTCAGCAATCAGCTGTCAGCTTCTGACAATCGGTGCTTAACTACCAATTTAGAAAACATGCTATTCGCTGAGTGCTGACAGCTCACACCCTACTCATACGCCTGCATCTTCTCGCAAGTGCAAACGCAATTGGCATCAGTAACATTTAATTTTTTTAGAAAAGCCTGGTAAAAACCGGCTCGGTCTGCCGGGCCAAACTGGTTTGCGCGGCCACATTCTACTTCACCATTGATGATGTTGGTGGTCATGCCAAAACCTGCCGTCCTGCCTTTTGCCGCGTCGGCAGCAGTTGGTTTCCAGTTTCCGGCCATCACGTCGTGGGCAGACGGTTTTTGCTCCTGCGGCATCATCCAAAAGTAAATAGCTGTTTTAAAAGCTGTTACGGCATCGGTGGTAATTAAATCCGGGTTTTGCAGCAGTTTGTTCTTATCGCCAAAAATACAATCGCTTGCAAAACCATAATTGCCGTTGTAACTGATCTGCATCGGTCCGCGGCCATAGTATTTTTTCCCGGCAACGGCCGGATAAACATCGTTTTGGTCTACATAAGGCAAACTGGTGTTCACTTCGTGCAAAAACATCAGCCCGTCGTCGTATTGTCCGTTCCGGCCGTGCCGCGTTTCGTGTGCAACTTGTGCTAAAAAAGCGGCCAGTTCGCGCTTGCTGGTTGCCATATTTTTATCGGCACAGAAAGCACCAAAATCAACGGTAAATTGGGTGTACGTTTTAGCTTTTGCCCAGGGTTGGTTCCAGTCCGCATCCTGACGAACCACAACAGATTTTCCGGTTGCCCGGTCTGTCCGCGTAATCCGAAACATATAAGTATCCCGTTTTTCAACTTTAATTACAACCGTTGACAACGCTTTAATTGCACCGGTAAAAGAAGCATAGGTGTAAAAAGGGTCGCGCTGCGGAAACATTTCTTCAAAAGTTTTTTGGCTGAGCATAGTAGTAAAAGGAACTTTTGAGATTACTTTAGTTTGTTCAATTTCGGTTGATGACGGGCATTTAAAACTTGTCATCAACACAAAACTTAAAATTAAGGTGCTAAAAGAAGCATATCTTTTCATGGATTGAGGAGGTAAAACAGTGGCAAAAAGCAAAACATAATTTTTAGATGATAAACAAAGTAAGGTTTATTTAATTGTATCAGCATGAAGATTTATACCAAAACCGGCGATTCTGGTTACACTTCTTTAATCGGCGGGACTCGGGTTCCAAAACATCATTTGCGCATCGAAAGTTATGGCACGGTGGACGAACTGAACAGTTACATCGGTTTGATTTGGGGCCAGGAAATTGATGAGCAAGACCGTTTGCTGCTGAAAGAAATACAGGACCGGCTGTTTACCATTGGCGCTTCGCTGGCTGCCGACCCGGAAAAATCAACCATGAAAATCCCTGATCTTCATTCAAAAGATATTGAATTGCTGGAAACAGAAATGGACAGGATGGAAGCTGTGTTGCCGCAACTGAAGCACTTTATTTTGCCGGGCGGCAACAATGCAATTGCCTTTTGCCATTTGGCACGATGCGTTTGCAGGCGTGCAGAAAGGATTACAATTGCTTTGTCCGAAGAAAGTTTTGTAGAAGAAAAGGTGAAAATTTACCTGAACAGATTGAGCGATTACCTGTTTATGCTGGCACGGAAGATTGGGCACGATCAAAATATTGCAGAAAATAGTTGGGTTCCGCGTATTTAATCCGGCAAAACATTTCCATATTAAAACTAAAATATTATACTTTTGCAAACTTTTAAATAACAGAAATTTATTTATGTATTGGACACTCGAACTGGCATCGCACTTAGAAGATGCACCATGGCCGGCAACTAAAGATGAACTGATTGATTATGCCATACGCTCCGGGGCACCGGTTGAGGTGATTGAAAACTTGCAGGCTTTGGAAGACGACGGCGAGCCATATGAAAATATCGAAGAGATTTGGCCTGATTACCCTACAAAAGACGATTTCTTTTTTAACGAAGACGAGTATTAGCAACTCAATTATTTGCGGTTTATTGCATATGTAAAGCAGCATAACTTCTTTTTTTAAGATTATTGCTTTAAGTTGACTTTTTGGAACGGTTTTCGCTGATAAAAACCAAAATAACCACTTAAACTTTAAAACTTAAACTTAGAAATTATGGGAAATCTACTGTATCTCATTGCTGTAATCCTGATTATCTTATGGGTAGTCGGATTTTTATTTCATGGACTTGGAACTTTTGGTGACGGAGGAATAATACACGTATTGCTTGTGATTGCCATCATCATGATCCTGTTAAAAGTGATCAGAAGGGCATAAGTAAACTCTTGATAACGATAAAAGCCGCTACATGCGGCTTTTTTCGTTTAATAACATTTCTGCAATTCGCAGGTCAGCCGGAAACGTAATTTTAAAATTTTCCGGGTTTCCTTCGATCAAATTGATTTTTTCTCCAGATCGTTCTACCACGCTGGCATCATCGGTAAACTCCTGCGAATATTCCTGTTCGTAAGCTTTTTTTAGCTGTTTCGATTGAAACGTTTGAGGCGTTTGCACTAAAAAAACCTCGCTCCGGTTTAAATTTTGCGTCTCGCCATTGGTTTTTTGCCAACGTACAGAATCTTTGCTTGGCACGGCAACCACGGCATTTCCTGTTTTTAATGCCTGCTGATAAGCGTTTGAAATAATTGCTGTGTTGATCAAGGGCCGGACTGCATCATGAATGGCCACAACAGCATCTTCATCTATTTTTTCTAATGCGTTTTTTACACTATGAAACCTGGTTTCTCCGCCTGCAACTAATTGATGCGGAACTTTGAATTGATGCAGTTCGCACAAATCTTCCCAATACGAAAACTGCTGCCGGTTCAAAACAACCAAAATTTCCGGTTTTTCTATGGAAGCAAAAAAAGCCGCGATCGTGTGCATGATCACCGGCTTTCCGTTCAATAACAAAAATTGTTTCGGGATTTCGCTGTTCATCCTTGTGCCAGAACCTCCTGCAACAATCACCGCAAAAAATTTCATCCGCACCAGAATCCTAAAATTTATGTGCTAAAAGAAGCATTTAAATAATCAGCATGGCATCGCCGTAACTGTAAAAACGATATTTTTCTTTAATGGCAACTTCGTAAGCGTGCATCACATGCTCGTATCCGCCAAAAGCGGCAATCATCATCAGCAAAGTAGATTCAGGCGTGTGGAAATTGGTGATCATACAATTGGCGATACTAAAATCGTATGGCGGGAAGATGAACTTGCTCGTCCAATCGTTTGCCGCCTTTAAAGTATGGCTTGCAGAAACTGCCGATTCAATGGCACGCATCGAAGTTGTCCCAACGGCGCAAATCCGTTTTTTGGCAGCAATGCCGCGATTTACAATATCGGCTTGTTTTTGCTCGATGATAAACTGTTCGGAATCCATTTTGTGCTTGGTCAAATCTTCCACCTCGACCGGACGAAAAGTGCCCAAACCAATATGCAAAGTTACTTCGGCAAATTCTACACCTTTTAGTTCCAGTCGTTTCATCAGTTCGCGGCTGAAATGCAGGCCAGCGGTAGGAGCGGCAACTGCGCCTTCGTTTTTGGCAAAAATAGTTTGGTAACGGTCTTTGTCTTCGGCTGTGGCTTTGCGTTTGATATATTTCGGAAGCGGGGTTTCGCCCAAAATTTCTACGTTTTTTCTGAATTCTTCGTCCGTTCCGTCAAACAAAAAACGGATGGTGCGGCCACGGGAAGTGGTATTGTCAACAACTTCGGCAATCAGCAAATCGTCATCGCCAAAATATAGTTTGTTGCCCACTCGGATTTTACGTGCCGGGTCAACCAAAACATCCCACAAACGAAGCTCTTTGTTCAGTTCGCGCAGCAAAAACACTTCAATGGTGGCACCGGTTTTTTCCTTGTTGCCATACAAGCGGGCCGGAAAAACCTTGGTGTTGTTCAAAATCATTACGTCTTTTTCATCAAAATACTCCAGCACATCTTTAAATATTTTGTGCTCGATTTTGCCCGAATCACGGTGCAGCACCATCAGCCTGGATTCGTCCCGCTTTTCGGAAGGCGAATGGGCAATCAATGATTCTGGCAGGTTGAACTTAAATTGGGATAATTTCATGGTTCGGCGTAATAAATTTAAGGGCGCAAATGTACAAATTTATTACCTTAAACGAACAGCTTAAACGGTTGTTTTTGCGGGAGGATAAAAGGTGGTTTCAGGGCTTGTTTTTAATTTTACCTGCCATGCTTCTTTTATCGCCTAAAAATTGGTAACTGCCAGGTTTCGGTTTATTTAAACAGGTGCAACACCAATTTTTATAGGGTAAAAGAAGCATTGCTATTTTTTGTGTAAATTTTAACAGGTTCTTAAAAAGAAGAATAGCCCGGCTGTTTGCGCCGATGCTTCTTTTATGCCTGTTTTTTTGGTGTGTCCTTTATTTTTTTCAAACCAAAGAAGTTTTATTGATTTTTAAAACAGCCCTGCAAGTACAAATTTTACAGAAAAATATAAGCCGCGCTATCGTTTAACTACCAAACAATTGTACTTTTATCGGCTTATAAAGCAAGCTGGTTAAATCTTGTACTTAAACAGGTTTTCATCCGCACAAACCTGGTTATACGTTTATTATAAATTTTATTTTCATGTCAGAAACAGCACAAATAAAGCTTTCCGAAAACACATACGATTTCCCTGTCATCACCGGGACCGAAAATGAAAAAGCAATTGATATTTCAAAACTTCGTGATTTAAGCGGTTATATTACCTTAGATACCGGTTATAAAAACACCGGCGCCACCAAAAGTGCCATTACGTTTTTGGATGGCGAAAAAGGCATTTTGCGGTACCGCGGTTATTCGATTGAGCAATTGGCCGAAAAATCAAATTTTATAGAAGTTGCTTTTTTGCTGATTTATGGCGAATTGCCAACGGAAAAACAGGTTGCCGATTTCCAGAACGAGATCAGCCACCACACGTTGGTGCACGAAGACATGAAGAAGTTTTTCGATGGTTTTCCAAGCCATTCGCACCCGATGGGGCAGTTGGGTTCGTTGGTTTGCTCGCTTTCGGCTTTCTATCCCGAATCTTTGAAACTTAACCAGACCGAAGAGGAAATCAACCAAACGATCATTAAAATGCTGGCCAAGATGAGCACGATCGTTTCCTGGATCTACAAAAAATCATTCGGCCACCCGGTTATCTATCCCAAAAACAAATACGATTATGTAAGCAATTTTTTGCACATGACTTTTGGCCAGCGTACCGAAGATATCGAAATTGACCCGGTTTTGGTGGATGTGATGAACAAGCTGCTGATTTTGCATGCCGACCACGAGCAAAACTGTTCTACCTCGACTGTCCGTATGGTTGGTTCTTCGGATTGTAATATGTACGCTTCTATTTCTGCCGGCATTTCTGCACTTTGGGGGCCGCTGCATGGCGGTGCCAACCAGGCCGTGATCGAAATGCTGGAGCAGATTAAGGAAGACGGCGGCGATACGCAAAAATGGATTGCCAAAGCCAAAGACAAAAACGACCCTTTCCGTTTGATGGGTTTTGGGCACCGCGTTTATAAAAACTTTGACCCGCGCGCCAAGATCATAAAAAAAGCTTGCGATGATGTACTGGAGAAATTAGGCGTGAACGATCCGGTTTTGGAAATTGCCAAACAATTGGAAGAAGTGGCTTTGAAGGATGATTATTTTGTGCAGCGGAAACTGTACCCGAACGTAGATTTTTATTCGGGCATTATTTACCGCGCTTTAGGTTTCCCAACGGATATGTTTACCGTGCTGTTTGCTTTAGGCCGGTTGCCGGGATGGATTGCGCAGTGGAAAGAAATGAAAGAAAACAAAGAACCGATTGGCCGCCCACGCCAGGTTTATACTGGTTATACCGAACGGGATTATGTTGAAATGCAGGCACGTTAAATTTTTACACTGATTTTTATGCGGTAAAAGAAGCTTCCGGAAAACGGAGGCTTTTTTTGTGCGGTTGTTTTTGCTGTCATCCCGACCGCAGGGAGGGATTTTCTTTGAAGCGATTGAAGCAAAGTTGAAAGAAGATTTCTCCCGTTGGTCGAAATGACAACGCCACCAATTTTGCATGGTAAAAGAAGCATGTGCTTATCTACTGCTTCGAATAAGATTTCTCCCGTTGGTCGAAATGACAACGCCACCAATTTTTGCATGGTAAAAGAAGCATGTGCTTATTTACTGCTTTGAATAAGATTTCTCCCGTTGGTCGAAATGACAACGCCACCAATTTTTGCATGGTAAAAGAAGCATGTGCTTATCTACTGCTTTGAATAAGATTTCTCCCGTTGGTCGAAATGACAACGCCACCAATTTTTTACCCGATAAAAGAAGCATTGGCCCAAGAAGAAAATTCTCTTTAATTTTTACCCGGAAAATTAGCGGCAAAACCACTTTTATCCGAATAAATTCCCTTTGTTTACAATCCATCTAAAATAACCCGCATGATCAAAATTGGCATCATTGGTTTGGGCGATATTGCCACAAAAGCGTACCTGCCGGTTTTAAGCAGCAAAGCAGGTTTCGATTTTCATTTGTGTTCGAGGAATGAAAACCGTTTGCAGCAGTTGGGCAATCAATATCGAATTTCAAACTTACATACAAATTTGGCTTCGCTGGTTACAAGCGGTATTCAAGCTGCTTTTGTACATGCCGCCACCGAAGCGCACTTCAATATAGTGAAGCAATTGCTGGAAGCCAACGTTGCCGTTTTTGTGGACAAACCTTTGACGATGGATTACCATTTATCCAAAGAGTTGGTAGAACTGGCCGAAGCGCGAAACGTATTGCTGATGGTTGGTTTTAACCGCCGCTATGCGCCTGTATATCAGCAATTAAAATTAGAAGAACCAATGTTGGTTTTGATGCAGAAAAATCGAAAGTCATTGCCGGATTTTACCCGGCGGTTTGTGGTGGAAGATTTTATTCACGTAGTTGATACCCTGCGTTATCTTTTTCCGTATCCAATTCAGGATTTGCTGGTTCATGGCATTAAAAAAGGCGGGTTGCTGCATCAGTTAGTGGTTCAGTTTGTTGCTGAAAATGGCGCCGTTGCCATCGGCATCATGAACCGAGATACGGCAACAACCGAAGAAAAAGTGGAAGTGATGACGGCCAAACACAAACGCGTAGTTTATAATGTATCCGATTTGGTGATCGAAGAAAACCGGAACAGTATCCGCACCGCAACAAACGATTGGGAACCGACCTTGCACAAACGCGGTTTCAAACAAATGGTGGATGATTTTTTGCAGGCCGTTGTGCACAAAACTTCAACCCAAATTTCCGCACGCGATGCTTTGTTTACCCATGAAATTTGCGAGCGTATTGTGGAAGATTTGGAGGCAGACTTGTAAAGTTGTTAAACCATAACCCCAATTGCCTTTTTTGGAATATTTCCTGCCTGTTTTTCATGCTTCTTTTATGCCATCAAAATTGGTATCTTAAATTTTGGCTAAAGCCAATCCTTATTCGATCTTATCCACGGCCTGAAGGCCATGGCAATGAAGAAGCGATAACTGCATAAATTCGTAGGATTAGTTGTTACGGGGGGCTTATAAATTTGTAAAAAATCCGGCCAAATTGCCACGGCCTTCAGGCCGTGGGATATGTAGATTTAGGTTTGGCTTTAGCCAAAACATCACGAAATGAAACTTAATTAGGCCCTTAAAGAAATATATCAATTAAAATGTAACCATTGTGAAAATGAAAACGTACAATTGCACCAGCTATCAAAAACTAAAACCGTTTTAAGGTAGTCCATTCCTGCTGATCCTTGCCCGTTGCAAAACGGGCTTTTTGTTTTTCGGACAAAAAAAGCCGGAAAATTTTCCCGGCCTTCACCAATTTTTAGGTGGTAAAAGAAGCATTGGCAATTTTAGTTCTCGCCGCGCTTCAACCCAAACTTTTCAATTTTACTGTACAAATGGCTGCGTTGGATGTCAATATCATCGGCGGTTTTAGAAACGTTCCAGCCATTTTTTTCAAGCTTGAATTTGATGTATTCGCGCTCGGCAAAATCCTTGTATTCCTGGAAGCTTTTGAAGTTGTCGAAATCCGGCTGTGCAGAAACGGCTTGATGCGCAACCGCAACCGGGGCCGATGGGTTGGCAAAAGCTTTTACATCTGCATCGGTAATTGTTTTGTCGCTCAGGATGATCAAACGCTCGATCATGTTGCGCAGTTCGCGGATGTTGCCCGTCCAAGGCAAAGCTTTTAAGGCTTCCATGCCCGCCTCCGAAACCTTTTTTACCGGCATGCCATAATCGGTGCAAACCTCTTCCAAAAAACTTTTGGTGAGGAGCGGGATATCATCGCGCCTATCCGAAAGTGGCGGCACATGGATCAGGATCACACTTAAACGGTGGTACAAATCCATCCGGAAATTGCCGGCTTCGATCTCTTTCAGTAAATCTTTGTTGGTTGCGGCCACCACGCGCACGTCCACATCAATTTCTTTTTCGCCGCCCACGCGTGTAATTTTGCTTTCCTGCAAGGCACGCAATACTTTGGCCTGTGCCGAAAGGCTCATATCGCCAATTTCATCCAAAAAAAGCGTGCCGCCGCTGGCCGATTCAAACTTGCCGATGCGTTGTTTTACGGCCGAAGTAAAAGAGCCTTTTTCGTGGCCAAACAATTCGCTCTCAATCAGTTCTGAAGGAATGGCCGCACAGTTTACCTCGATCAAAGGTGCATCGCAGCGGTGCGATTTTTCGTGCAGCCAGCGGGCCACCAGTTCTTTTCCGCTTCCGTTTGCGCCGGTAACCAGTACACGGGCTTCGGTTGGCGCCACGCGGTCTATCGTTTCTTTTATTTTGCCAATGGCTTGCGAATTGCCCAGGATTTCGCGTGTTTTAGAAACTTTTTTCTTTAAAACTTTCGTTTCCGAAACCAGCGAGCCGCGGTCCAAACCATTACGTACGGTAATGAGCAAACGGTTTAAATCCGGTGGTTTGCTGATGAAATCAAAAGCGCCTTTTTTGCTCGCTTCAACCGCTGTTTCTACCGTTCCATGGCCAGAGATCATGATAAAAGGCAGGTCGGGTTTTACGGCAAGCGCTTCGGTAAGCACTTCCAAACCGTCCATCCGGTTCATTTTAATATCGCACAAAACTAAGTTGTAATCGCCCTTTTTGATCAGGTTGAGCGCATCAACGCCGTTATCTACATCATCTACCTGATAATCTTCGTACTCCAAAATTTCCCGAAGCGTACTCCGTATGGCACGTTCATCATCTATAATCAGAATTTTCGACATTGATTTTTATTGCTTAAAAGGAGTATTGGTTTTTTCCGGCCGCTAAGATAGAAGTTTTGGGCTTTAAAAATCAAACCCTCTCCATGTTGCAGAAAAGGGTTTGGTGTAAAAAACCGGATAGCAAACCTGTAAGCCGGGTTCTGTGCCCGGTTGCCCGGGTTTCTGCCATTTATCTGGGATGATGGTCGCCCACCACCTCGATCAGCCTACCCGTTCCGGCGTTGCGTGGCAACAAAAGCGGGCCGCTTTTTGTGGTTGCCGGAACCTATTTGGCCTTTCAGCTCCTGAGGTTTGCCGCAAGGCATGTTGCCATGCCAGGCCGTGCGCTCTTACCGCACGTTTTCACCCTTGCCGCCGATAAATCGGGGCGGTTTGTTTTCTGTGGCACTTGCTGTCGCCCATCCGGAAATGGCGCCTTCCCGTTAGGAAGCAGGATGCCCTGCGCTGCCCGGACTTTCCTCCCCGAAGGGAAAAACCCAACGGAGCGGCAGAACGTTTTGCTGCTGGCGAAGATAGTGATTTTTTTAGGTAGGAGGTATGAGGTAAGGGGTATGAGGTAAAACCCGGGTTTGAAAGCGTACCTCAAACCTCAAACCTTTTCCCAAACAAAACATTTTCCAAAGAGTTAATAGCTTTAAAAACAGATAAAAACTTCGACATGAAAAAATATAACCACTACTTATTGCTTGCAGCTTCTTTATTCGTAATTTCCTGTGGCCAAAGTGATGCCAAAAAGGAGCAGGCCCAAAAAGATGCTTTGGGCGATACCGTAAAAACCACCGATGTATTGCAGGTTGGCACGGGCGATGCCGGTTTTGCTTATAAAGCCGCTGCCAGTGGCATGATGGAAATACAATTGAGCGGCTTGGCGCAACGAAACGCATTGAACCAGCAGGTAAAAAACTATGGCGCGATGATGGTAAAAGACCATACCAAAACCAGCACCGAACTGAAAAACCTGGCCAACAGCAAAAAACTGACTTTGCCTGTGGCCTTGGAAAAAGATGTGCAAGACCGCGTAGATTCAATGAGTTTGCAAAGCAGCGCCGGTTTCGATTTAAAATATATGGAGATGATGGTGCAGGCGCACAAAAAAGATGTGGCCGAATTTGAAAAAGCAACCACCACCGTAAAAGACCCGGATTTGAAAGCTTTCGCCGTAAAAAACCTGCCGATTTTAAAAATGCACTTAAACGAAGCGGAAAAATTGAACGCCTCGCTTAACAAAAAAAATGACGCCAACAATGCCAAAAATGCCGGTGCCCAAAAGTAAGCTTATTTTAGGCCGGTAAAAGAAGCATTGGTTTTTAAACTGAAAAAGCCGTATTTTCCTCAAAACAAATTGATTGTTGACTTGGGAAATATGGCTTTCTTTTTTACCCATTATTTAAAGGGGGATTGATCGAAAGCTGATACTTCTTTTACCGGCATATTTTCAGCCTCAACCAAAAAAATACTAAAAATATTAGTAATTTCAATATTGATTTTTTACTTTAGCAGAACTTAATTCGAGCATTTCTTCTAACAAAAAAATTGACCAGCATGAAAACAGCAAAAAAAGTTGCCTTGAAAGGAAGCTACAGGCCAACGCCCAAAAACGAACTGAAACCAATTGATTCGGAAGCTTTTATAGAAGTTACCGTCCGCATTCGCAGAAAAAGATCAATAGATGAGGCCATAGCCAAAGGCGAAATTATTGCCCGGGAAAACTATTCGCAGGAATTTGGCGCTTCGCAGGAAGATGCCGAAGCGGTGGAAACGTTTGCACACGAGCATCATTTAACCACGGTTTTGGTAGATTTGGCACGCCGAAGTGTTATTTTGAAAGGCAAGATCAGTGATTTTGAAGCAGCTTTTGCCGTAAACCTGCATTTGGAAAAGCAGCAAGGAACGGAATTTAGGATCAGGACGGGCGATATCCATGTGCCTGCGGAACTGGCCGATGTCATCACCGGTGTTTTCGGTTTTGATGAACGCCCGGCAGCGCGGCCGATGTTCCAGGTTTACAAACAGGACGGCAAAATTGTAAACCATGCGGCCGGAACACCATCTTACACTGGCGACCAGTTGGCCAAAATTTACGGTTTCCCCACCGGCGTAACCGGGAAAGGGCAGTGCATCGGCATCATCGAGCTGGGCGGTGGCTACAAAACTACCGACATCACCAATTACTTTAAAAACCTGGGCATTAAAAAACCGGTGGTAAAAGCAGTATCGGTTGATGGCGGCAAAAACGCACCAACTACGGCAAACAGTGCCGACGGTGAAGTGTTGCTGGATATTGAAGTGGCCGGGGCCGTAGCGCCCGAAGCAAAAATTGTGGTTTACTTTGCGCCGAACACCGATCAGGGTTTTCTGGATGCCATTACCACGGCCGTGCATGACACGATCAACAAACCTTCTGTAATTTCCATCAGTTGGGGTTCGGCAGAAGCAAACTGGACGCCACAAGCTTTGACCAATTTTAACGAATCTTTTAAAGCAGCGGCCGTTTTGGGCGTAACCATTTGTGCTGCCGCTGGCGATGGCGGATCGGCCGATGGCGTAACCGATGGCAAAGTACATGTGGATTTTCCTTCGTCCAGTCCGTATATTTTGGCTTGCGGCGGCACCAAGTTGTTGACCGATGCCAGCAATAAAATCACCTCCGAAACCGTGTGGCACGCTGCCAGCGATTCGGCAACCGGCGGCGGCGTAAGTGATGTTTTTCCGCTGCCCGATTATCAGGCCAATGCCAATGTCCCGGCTTCTTTAAACACCAAATTTAAAGGCCGCGGCGTGCCCGATGTTGCCGCCGATGCCGACCCAAGTACAGGCTACAAGGTTTTGGTGGATGGCCAGCAACTGGTTTTTGGCGGAACAAGTGCCGTTGCGCCGCTGATGGCCGGCTTGATTGCGTTGATCAACCAGCAAAAAGGCAAAGCGGCAGGTTTTATCAACCCAACCATTTATGCAACGCCAAACGTGTGCCGCGATATTACCATTGGCGATAACAAAACCACCAAAACCAACACCGGTTACACGGCCGGCCCGGGTTGGGACGCTTGTACCGGTTTGGGCGTTTTGTCGCAATTGCCATAAAATATAGTGCTAAAAGAAGCATTGCTGTTTTTTGTCATCTCGACCGCAGGGAGAGATCTTCTTCAAAGTGCTAAATATCAAACTGAAACAAGATTTTAGGGCGATAAAAGAAGCATTGGAAATTTGAAAGAAGATTTCTCCCGTTGGTCGAAATGACAGCAGGCTACAAATCAATTTATCTTTTAACCACTTTTTTCAAATCCTGTATCAAATGTTTGGTTCGATAATCTACACCTTTTTTAGTTAAATGATAAGGCGTATCAAAAATCAAACTGTCAGGAATAATGTATTCTTCGGGAGAAGAAATCAACAAAAAATGATTGTTTATTAATACTTCTTTTACCTGCTTAATTTGGGCAACAGATTTTTGATAAGATGAATATTGATAACCCGGAAATGTAACATACAATTTTGCTTTTTTTTGATAAACTTCATTTCTAAAATTTAGCAAAGCTTGCAATGCATCCAAGTTAAAACTTTCTTGAATTGCCGGATAAGGTTTTGGGTTTTCTCCTGGTAATTTCCAATGTGCAGTTGCATCGCCATAAGTGTTAAAAGCGGCACGGTCGTATCGTCCAACGCCTTCATTTTTTGGAAACTTGTAAAATAATAAAATTGGCCGAAGTTTGGATTGTGCGTATTCCGGCAACAATTTCACCAATGTGAAAACTTGTTGGTAATCAAGCAGTTTTCTGCTTTGTGGTACAATATCGGTTACCAATGAAAGCAGTTCGCCTTCGCCATTGGCCAGGTTTCCGTAAAACTGTTGGTATTCTGAAGATAAAACAACAATGTCGCCGGGCTTGATATATTGCAAAGTGTTGGCCAGCATATATTTCAACCCAATATTAGCATGAACGCCCGTGTTAATTGGATTGATATTTAGCGAATCTTTGATCGTTTTACTATCCAAACCATAAGCCAAGTTAGAACCGCCAACAAAAATAAGGCAAGGGCTTGGCGTATTTTTTAAAAGTTTGTTTTTGTCAATTTGGGTATAAAGCATGTTTTGCCTGCCCAATTTTGCAGGTATAAAAAGTGCTGCAACCAATAAAATTACAAGTAGGAAAACAAAAAGCAGTGTTTTGAACAGGAATTTTTTCAGCATCTAAAATTGAAAGTAAATAAACTGCCGTTGAGAAAATTCTCCAAAAACCACAATCATAATTAACAAAATATAATAAACTGACCAACGCAACCAAACAGGTTTGCACGCCAGTTCTTGTACAATGCTTCTTTTACCTTGCAAATATTGGACTGTTTCCAAAAATACAATCAACAATACCGACAAAGCCATTTCTTTGTTGTTCAATCCATAATCTTGTAAAACCGGCAAATGGTTTGTAATGCGATTAATCACATCCGGGATTCCGGTAAAAATATGTTTAACAATATAAAAAGCACTGTGCAAATTATCTGCACGAAAAAAAATCCAGGCAAATGCAACCAGCAAAAAAGTGGTCAAAGTTGATAAAAACGGAATTTTATCCAGTAAAAGAAGCTTGTTGGTTTTCTCCCGAAAGTTTTTGGTGATTATTGCAAAGATCAGGTAAAAACCATGCAAAGCGCCCCAAATGATATACGTCCAATTTGCGCCGTGCCACAAGCCGCTTACCAGGAAAACAATAAACAAGTTGAAATACCAGCGTGGGATGGTAACCCGGTTTCCACCTAATGGAAAATATAAATAATCACGAAACCAAGTAGATAAGGAAATGTGCCAGCGTTGCCAAAACTCATGTAATGTTTTTGCCTGATAAGGTTTGTTAAAATTGATCATCAACCTAAAACCCATTACCCTTGCAATTCCAATCGCCATATCCGAATAGCCTGAAAAATCGCAAAAGATTTGAAAAGCAAAAAACACGGTCGCCAAAATCAAACTGAAACTATTGAAATGTTGCGGATGATTGTAAACAGAATCCACCACAATTGAAAGCCGGTCGGCAATCACCACTTTTTTAAATAAACCCCAGGCTGCCAATTTCAATCCGCTGGTAACTTGTATGTAATTAAAATTGTGTTTTTCCCTGAATTGGTATAAAATATTTTGCGGCCGCTCAATTGGACCGGCCACCAACTGCGGATAAAACATGACATACAAAGCATAAATACCAAAGTGTTTTTCGGCAGGATGGTTGCCGCGATAAACTTCTATTGTATAACTCATGGCTTGGAAAGTATGAAAAGATAAGCCAATCGGCAACAAAATAGACAGGTATGGAAGTGGGTTTTTTGTTCCGAATCCC
>NZ_JBGCVY010000045.1:0-37730 GCF_041088075.1 Mucilaginibacter sp.
GATGTTTTGGATGAAGTGATCCCGCTTTTTCCTTCAAACTACATCCATATTGGCGGCGATGAATGCCCCAAAACGAAATGGAAAACCTGCCCGAAATGCCAAAAGCGCATCGCCGACGAACATCTAAAAGACGAGCAGCAACTGCAAACTTATTTTATGGCGCGCATCGAAAAATACCTGAAAAGCAAAAACAAAAAAATAATTGGCTGGGACGAGATTTTGGAAGGCGGCTTAACGCCCAATGCAACCGTGATGAGCTGGCGCGGCGAAGAAGGCGGGATTGCGGCGGCACATTTGCAGCATGAAGTGGTGATGACGCCCGAAAAATTTGTGTACCTGGATTATTACCAATCGCTAAATTCAAACGAACAAGTTGCGGCCGGAGGCTACACGCCTTTGAGCAAAGTTTATGGTTATGAACCTGTTCCGGCTGCTTTAAAACCGGAAGAAGCAAAATACATAAAAGGTGTGCAGGCCAACGTTTGGAGCGAATATTTAACCTCAGAACAAAAGGCTGAATACATGATCTTTCCGCGGGTTTTTGCTTTGGCAGAAATTGCCTGGAGCAGTAAAACCAACCGGAACCACGCTGATTTTTTAAACCGGCTGCGTTTGCAAAAACTGATGATCCAACAATTAAAAATCAACGCGGCGGAAGTTTTTGATGAGATCACAGATTCGGTTTCGGTACAAAAAAACAACGTTTTGGTTAGTTTGAAAAGCACCATGCCAAACGCCGAGATCCGCTACACCACAAACGGAAAAACACCCGATAAAAACAGTATGCTTTATCAAAACCCGGTTTCCATTTCCAAACCCGGAACGTTAAAAGCAGCTTTGTTTACCGAAGGAAATTTGAACGGGCGCATTTTTGAACAAAATTTCAACATCAGCAAAGCAACCGGCCAAAAAGTAAGTTTGAAGAATTCCCCGCAGGGAAATTTTAACCCCGGCAACAACAACGTTTTGGTAAATGGTTTAAGCGGAAGCAACCGCTACAACGACAACCAGTGGTGCGGTTTTACGGGAGAAGATTTGGAAGCGGTAATTGACCTGGGTTCTGTGCAGCAAATTTCAGAAATCGGCACCCATATTTTAAAATACCACTGGCAAAAAATGTGGGAGCCCAAGCTATTGACTTTTGAAATTTCTGCCGATGGTGTTACCTTTCGCGAAGTTTACCGCCAGCAAAATTTTCCGGCCAACGGCATCAATTCAATTCATGCTGTTTTTATCCCGGTAAAAGCGCGCTACATCAAAATTAAAGCGGAAAATAAAGGCGTTATCCCGCCGGGGGAATATGGCGCAGGCGGAAAAGCCTGGCTTTTAACAGATGAATTTACGGTAAATTAATTTTGGGCAAATGACTTTTTTGATCATTATTGGCTGTATTGCAGGTTTAATTTTGCTTATCAGCGTAGCCAAAGTACATCCGTTTTTGGCTTTTTTGCTGGTCTCGCTGGTAGCCGGTTTGTTGCTTGGCCTTCCGTTGGATAAAATTGCAGGCTCGATAGAAAAAGGCATCGGCGATATTTTATCCTCGCTGGTGATCCTAATTACATTGGGCGCGATGTTTGGAAAACTCGTAGCTGTAAGCGGTGCCGCGCAACGCATTGCCGCCGTAATTGTAAACGCGGCCGGCAAAAAAAACATCCAATGGGCGATGATGACGATTGGTTTTATCATCGGCATCTCACTTTTTTACGGAATTGGTTTTGTGCTGATGGTGCCGCTTATTTTCTCGGTGGTTTACAAATACAAATTACCAGCAGTGGCCATCGGTTTGCCCATGTTGGCCGCGCTTTCGGTAACGCATGGTTTTTTGCCGCCGCACCCTTCGCCCTCGGCTTTGGTTACGCAGTTTCATGCCAATATGGGCCTGACTTTATTTTATGGGATGATCCTGGCCATTCCCGCTATCATTATTGCTGGCCCGGTTTTCTCAAGCACTTTAAAAAACATGCCATCGCAGCCTTTGAAAGCTTTTGTGGCCGATGAGCTGCCTGAAGACCAACTGCCCAGCTCATTCAACAGCTTTTTCACGGCCGTTTTGCCGGTTTTGTTGCTGATGGGAACGACGGTTGCTGCTTTTGCTTTTCCGGTTGGTACGCGTTGGCATCCGTTGATTGCTTTATTGGCGGCGCCTTCCATCGTGCTGATTATCTCCATTACTTACGCCACCTTTTCGCTTGGTATTTTTCAGGGCAAAAGCATGCCGCAAGTGATGGGTTTTTATGTTGATGCCGTAAAAGATATTGCTTCTATCCTGCTTATTATTGCCGGTTCGGGCGCACTAAAACAGGTTTTGACCGATACCGGTGTGAACAACCAGTTTGCCTCACTTTTACAAAACCTGCACATGCAGCCGCTGATTTTAGGTTGGCTGATTGCCGCCATCATCCGCGTTTGCGTAGGTTCGGCAACGGTTGCCGGACTGACTACCGTTGGCATTATTTTACCCATCATGGCTGCATCGCACACCAACCCAAACCTGATGGTACTTGCCGTTGGTGCCGGAAGCCTGGCTTTTTCGCACGTCAACGATTCGGGTTTTTGGCTTTTTAAAGAATACTTCAACCTCAGCGTAAAAAACACGTTTTTGTCCTGGTCGGTCATGGAATCCATTGTGGCTTTCGTAGGTTTGGCGGGCGTATTAATCCTCAATTCAATTTTATAACGATAAAAACAGCATGGAAAATTTAACCGCAGACCAGCGTTTCGAACAATTAGGTTTATCACTTCCGCCGGCGCCAAAACCGTTGGGCGTGTACAAACCTTATTTGATAGACGGAAAATACCTGTACCTCTCCGGCCACGGCCCGGTCCGCAATGATAAAAGTTTGATTATTGGCCGCATCGGCGATGACATTTCGCAGGATGAAGGCAAGTTGGCTGCGCGACAAGTTGGCTTAACAATTCTATCCACCATCAAAACCAATTTGGGCAGTTTGGCTAAAGTGAAACGCGTGATCAAAGTTTTAGGCATGGTCAATTGCACGCCCGATTTTGAAAAACACCCTTTCATCATCAATGGTTGCAGCGAATTGTTTGTACAAATTTGGGGCGAAGAAAATGGCATTGGAACACGCAGCGCAGTTGGATTTGGTTCATTGCCGGACAATATTCCGGTAGAAATTGAAGCTTTGATGGAGTTATGGTAAGTTCTATTTGAAATTTTTACTGGTAAAAGAAGCATCAAACCTTGGTGATAATTTTAGTAAATTTGAGATATGGAAAAGCTGATCATCAACGTACCGGAGAGAAAAATTGCTTTGGTAAAAGAATTGTTAAAGGAATTGGGCGTAACTATTGAACAGGAAAAAATGGACATGGAAGCGTATCGAAAAGATTTAGCTCAAGTTTCTACTTGGAGTGAGGAAGATTTGAAAGTTTTTGAAGAAAACACACGGCATTTCGATAGTATAAACCCTCCAAAATGGTAGTTGATACAAGTATTGTTATTGAATATATAAGAACTAAAGACAAGTTTTCAACAACTCTTTACAAATTAACTGAACAGGAAATAATTTTTATTTCTGCCGTTTCTATATATGAACTTTATATTGGTGCAAATTCAAAAGATAAGCAAAATGATGTACGTTTAAGTACAAGAAAATTAATTGTTCTTCCTTTTACTTATTCAATTTCAATCCTGGCAGCTCAGATATTTCTTCAACTAAAAGCCAAAAATCAACTTATAGAGTTTAGGGATATATTTATTGGGGCTACTTGCATTAAGCACGATTTACCTATTAAAACTTTAAACAAAAAGCACTTTGAGCGGATCGAAGGATTGGAAATTGCTTGATATTTTATCCGTTGACACCAATTTTTATCCGATAAAAGAAGCATGCAAACCAAACCTTGGTATTGGATAGATAATACCGAAAGCTTAAACACGCCAGCCCTGGCAATTTATCCGGATCGCGTAAAACACAATATTGATTTGTTGATTGGTTCGATCAGTGAAGTTGCCCGGCTTCGCCCACATGTAAAAACCTGCAAAGCCATCGAACCCGTTTTGCTGATGTTGGAAAGCGGCATCACCAAATTCAAATGCGCTACCATTGCCGAGGCAGAAATGCTGGCGATGGCAAAAGCGCCGGATGTGTTGCTGGCTTACCCAATTGTTGGCGCTTCGGTTGACCGTTTTTTGGAACTGATCAAGACTTTTCCCGAAACCGCTTTTTCGTGTTTGGTGGATGATCCGACTTCGGCACAAATTTTAAACGATGCGGCTTTCGGCCAAAACCTTAAAATCCCGGTTTATATAGATTTGAACATCGGCATGAACCGGACCGGCATCAACCCAAATAAAGCCGTTGATTTATATAATTTTTGTGCGATAAAAGAAGCATTAACGCCGATGGGTCTGCATGCTTATGACGGGCATATCCATGCTGCTGATTTTGAAACCCGGAGGCAACAATGGCATGCTTCTTTTATGCAGGTAAAATTGGTGAAACAGGAATTGATGGCAAAAGGCTTTGCTTCGCCAAAAATCATCGCCGGAGGCACGCCAACTTTTCCGTTTTATGCTGAGGAACCCGATGTAGAATGCAGTCCGGGCACATTTATTTATTGGGACGAAGGCTACCGACAGCACTTTACCGAACAGCTTTTTTTACCGGCCGCGCTGCTGGTTGCGCGTGTGGTTTCTTTGCCAGATCAAACAAAAATCTGTATGGATCTGGGGCATAAATCCATGGCATCCGAAAGCAGCCTTGATAAACGTGTCCGTTTTTTAAATGCACCTGATCTTAAATTAATCAGCCACAGCGAAGAACATTTGGTGGCCAATGCCGGTGAAAACCACCATTTTAAAATTGGCGATGTGCTGTATGGTTTGCCTTGGCACATTTGCCCAACCGTTGCTTTGCATCAATCTGCCACAACCGTAGAAAACCATCAAATAACCGGAAGCTGGGAAACCATCGCCCGAAACCGAAAAATTACCTTATAAAAACAGTATGCTGATTGTTGATGCCCACCTCGACCTGAGTATGAACGCACTGGAATGGAACCGCGATCTGACCCAACCGCTTGCCGAAATTAATGCACGCGAAAATGGCCTGACCGATAAACCAGACCGTGGCAAAGCCGTAGTCTCTCTGCCCGAACTGCGCCGCGGAAACGTTGGTTTGGTGGTGGCCACGCAAATTGCACGTTATGTTGCGCCTGACAACCCGCTTCCCGGCTGGCATTCGCCGGATCAGGCCTGGGCGCAAACGCAAGGCCAGTTGGCCTGGTACAAAGCGATGGAACAGGCCGGGGAAATGGTGCAGATTAACAACCTGCAATCCTTACAAAAACATTTAGATTTATGGGTAGATGAAACGCCTTCTGAAAAAAAACCAATCGGTTATATTTTAAGTTTGGAAGGCGCGGATTCTATCCTTTCCATGCAGCATTTAGATCAAGCTTACGAAGACGGTTTGCGTGCGGTTGGCCCTGCCCACTACGGCCCGGGCCGTTACGCGCAAGGAACGGATGCCACCGGTTTTATGGGTTCGAAAGGCCACGAACTGCTGCGCCACATGGAAAAACTGAACATCATTTTAGATGCCACTCATTTATGCGATGACAGTTTTTGGGAAGCTTTGAACCATTTTAACGGCGCGGTTTGGGCCAGCCATAACAATTGCCGCGCGTTGGTTAACCACAACCGGCAGTACAGCGACGAGCAGATCAAAGCCTTGATTGAGCGCGGTGCCGTAATTGGCGGCGCTATGGATGCCTGGATGCTGATCCCGAATTGGGAACGCGGCAAATCCGACCCGAAAAACAGCAACTGCAATTTGGATACCGTAATTGATCACATTGACCATATTTGCCAACTGGCCGGCAATTGTTTGCATGTCGGCATCGGTTCTGATCTCGATGGCGCTTTTGGTAGAGAGCAATGCCCGTACGATTTGGAAACCATTGCCGATCTGCAAAAGCTGGACGGTTTATTGGCCTTGCGCGGCTATTCATCAACTGATATCGAAAATATTTTGCACGGCAATTGGATACGCTTTTTAAAGAATACCTGGAAATAGGGATGCTTCTTTTACCTGCATAAAATTGGTGTAACAATATGAAATAGACAAGTTCACGTTATAAGATTATGAAGCAATTTCTATTTACCATCTTCGAAATCCCTGATTGTTAAGTTGTAGTTTCGGGAAACCAAAGTCAATACTTAATTTAAAAAAACAATATGGAAAACGAACTAAGACCTATTTGGAATAGAATTTTTCAATTCAATTGGAAGTTTGGACTTTTCCTAATTTTAATAGTTTGTATCCCTCGCTTTCTTTTGGTTTTACACGCAAATGCAACTGGAAACTACGGTTATATAGGATTGATAATGTTTATTTCTGCTATTGCACCTTTTGTTTTCTTAAATAAATATGGACAAAAACAAATAGGAATAACAAAACCTAAACACTATAAATGGCTTTTAATTGCTTTTATTTTAGGGCTAATTGTAAGTTTTATACTTTACTTTTTGGGTCATGTATTATACGCAAACTCGTATGAAAATTGGTATAAATATATTGGAAAGTCTTACAATATTCCTATCGGAATAAATAAAAGCGACAAAGCTGTTTTGTTCTCAATAATGGCATTAACAGGAATGATATTTAGCCCAATCGGCGAAGAATTATTTTTTCGGGGAATTGTACATTCAAGTTTTGCGAAATCAATAGGTGAGAAAAAGGCATCAATAGTTGATAGTTCGGCATTTGCATTAACCCATATTTCGCATTTTGGATTGGTCTATATCAATAAACGTTGGGATTTCTTTACCACACCAACTATTTTTTGGGTTTCAATTATGTTTTTGGTGAGTATTTTGTTTTATAAATCAAAACAAAAATCTGGTTCTATTTCTGGTTCTATTTTAGGCGCAATCATTTGCCACTCTGCATTTAACTTAGGTATGATCTATTGTATATTTTACTTAATCTAACTTAACTTCTTTTAAATTTATAAAAACAAAAGGAAGTGCAAATTAAAACTTCCTTACCAACTTTTACCCGATAAAAGAAGCATACATTATTCCTTTTGTTTTTGGCAAATACTACCCCAACTTACCCAAGCAAAAAGATCTTCCAAAAAACACACCTTCCCCAAAAACCAATTTTCTTTAGGAAACAGCAACCAATCTACTCGTGCTTCGGTAAACATAGACATTAAAAATATGCCTTCTGGCAAACCTTCCGGCAGAATCGGCATTCACCAATTTGGTATAAACAGCCTTGGGCACATCAAAATATTCGTAAGTATTGCCATCTGCAAAGTTAACGGTAAGCACTTGGGACTTGTACCCGAAATCCAAAATCCCTGAACTTGTGGTAATGGTATAATCGGCAAGCGTTTGGTTGAGGGTTTCGGGGGCAATGCTGACTAAAAAGTGGTAAGCTTCGATAATGCCTTTGCTTTTTTCTTCTGCTGCCAGCTTTTCTTCGTTATTGTCTGCAAACTTGTCCGGGTGCCAAGTTTTCATAAGGTTCCGGTAAACGGTTTTCAATTCCTGTAAGTCGGCCTCGTTATTTACGCCAAAGAGTTTCCTGTAATCAACAATTTTTTTCATCGCATCAATTTATTTTTTATTCTCGTTGGAAGGAATGATAAAGAAATCCTTTCCAAGAAAATAATTTTGCAAAAGTACATCTTCTACACAAGAAAAAATATCTGAATTGATTTATAGTTGTTGGTACAAGTTTGGAATAGGCCGAATTTTCAAATCCAGTTTTGTGAGCTAAAGGTTTCTAATCCTGTTTTTGAAAAATCAATCCTGCAAAACCATCTCAATTTTTACCCGATAAAAGAAGCATCGCCATTAAAAAACCGGCCAGCTTTCATTATGTTCCAGTACACTTTTTTCTGGGTGACGTTTTTATTTTGGCAAACATAGAACCGGCTTATCAAAGTATGAAAAGGGTTGTGCTGAAAAAGACATCTCCCAAAAGTACCCAACGGGTTTTGCTGTTTCGTTTGCTGCCGCAGCTTTCATTTTCCAAAGCAGTGTTTATCTTAGCAAAATGATCGGACGTTTTTAGCGAAACACAAACGGTCAACCTAACTTAAACAATCATTCCCAAACGTATGGCTTCTTCGCGCAAAGCAGCACTCGGTTTTATTTTTGTAACCCTGCTCATTGATGTTACGGGCTTCGGCATTATCATCCCGGTGATGCCCAAACTCATCAGCGAACTCATCCATGGCAACTTGAGCCAGGCTTCGGCCATTGGTGGCTGGCTTACTTTTGCTTATGCCATTATGCAGTTTTTGTTTGCGCCTGTGCTGGGCAATTTGAGCGACCGTTATGGCAGAAGGCCGGTCCTCCTCTTTTCGCTTTTAGGTTTCGGGATAGATTATATTTTCCTGGCCTTTGCGCCCAGCATCGGTTGGCTGTTTGTGGGAAGGACGATTGCAGGCATTACCGGTGCCAGTTTTACCACCGCTTCGGCTTACATTGCGGATATCAGTACGCCTGAAAACCGCGCGCAAAATTTCGGGATGATTGGCGCTGCTTTTGGTTTGGGTTTTATCATCGGCCCGGTTTTGGGCGGATTGCTGGGCCAGTACGGTTCGCGCGTTCCGTTTATGGCCGCGGCCGGTTTGAGTTTGCTGAATGCTTTGTACGGCTTTTTTGTGCTGCCCGAATCGCTTTCCAAAGAAAACCGACGTGCTTTCAACATCAAACGTGCCAATCCGGTTGGCGCTTTGCTGCAACTTAAAAAATATCCGGCCATCAGCGGGTTGGTGATTTCCCTCATCCTGCTTTATACGGCTAACAACGGGATGCAAAGCACCTGGAGCTATTACGGCATGGAAAAACTGAGCTGGAACGAAGCCATGGTGGGCTATTCGCTGGGTTTTGTTGGGTTGATGACTGCGCTGGTACAAACCGTTGTCATCCGCTGGGCAATCCCCAAACTCGGTTCCGAAAAAAGTTTATACACCGGCTTTTTGTTCTACAGCGCGGGTTTGTTCCTGTTTGCTTTTGCCGCCAACTCCTGGCAAATGTTTGCCTTTATCGTCCCGTATTCTTTAGGTGGAATTGCCGGCCCGGCCTTGCAAAGCATCATGTCGGGCTTTGTGCCGCCCAACGAGCAAGGCGAACTGCAAGGCGCCCTCACCAGTTTAATGAGCGCCACCACCATTTTTGCGCCGGTATTGATGACCAGCCTGTTTGCTTTTTTTACCAGTACCAATTCGCCCTTCCTGTTTCCGGGCGCACCTTTTTTCCTGGGCGCGGTTTTAGTTTTGGTGAGTACGGGGCTGGCTTATCGGAGCATGAAAAGGGTAGCGGTGAGGAAGGAAGGGTGAGTTAATTGCTGTTAGTGAAATTACTAATAAACTCAAGTTGTTAGTTGTACAATGATTTTATTGAGCGTAAATGAAAAGATGAATAGGGTAATTTTCAGCAGCAGCTCTTACGGGTTACGGTATGAAGTTCCCTAAGGAATAGCCCTTTGATCTCACTAAGCGTTGTTTTTACCCTTTTACGTATATATTCTTTAATAAAGGCAACGTTCACGCTATCTTTTCTTTTTGCACTTGATTTCCGGTGTACTTTTAAAACGATCTGGCCATATTCCCATAAATTATCTTCGATCTCATAATTCGTATAAGCAAAATCTGTAAACACTTCCCATTTTCAACAAATCATCTACAAAACAAAATATTCCTATAATTTTATCTTTGGTAAACATCCTTTAGTTGTGGTAAACAAAAGTTCTTACTTTTGATGACAGAAAAGATGGCAAATGTTAAGCACGAAAAAAAGTAGTAATTTTCCGTTCCATGCTCCAACTCATCCAAACCGCCGACGGTTCCAACACCATTTTTAATACAGAAGTTGGCGAAAACTACCATTCCAAACACGGTGCTTTGCAGGAAAGCCGGCATGTATTTTTAAAATCCGGCCTGCAATATTTTTTATCGGTAAAAGAAGCATCACAAGTTACCATTTTGGAAGTTGGTTTAGGAACCGGTTTAAACTTTTTCCTTTCTGCTGATTTTTGTATACAGCAGCAGATCAAATTGGATTATGTTGGGATTGAAGCTTTTCCGCTGGATACAGAAATGATTAGGCAAACGGGTTATGATCAATACATCAGCAAAGATTTGTGGGATAATTTCCAGGGCATGTACCCTTCTACCATCAACCACAAAGTAAAAATTAATGAATATTGCGAGCTGGAACTGGTGCACCGGGAATTGCTCGACTTTGAATCGCCGCAATTATTTGATGTGGTTTATTTTGATGCTTTTGCTGCCGTCCATCAACCCGAAATGTGGGGCGAAGAAGCGATTGCGCATATCGTTTCCTTTTTAAAACCAAGTGGCGTTTTTGTAACTTATGCCATCACCGGAAACTTAAAAAGGCAGTTAAAAGCCTTGGGTTTTACGGTAGAAAAAGCGCCGGGCGCACCGGGCAAACGCGAAATGCTGCGGGCAACAAAGCTTTGATGCTTCTTTTATCACACAAAAGTCAATCTATCTGCTTCTTGATCTAAGTTAATTGTTACAACACACAATTAATTTAAGTTTGTTGAAACAATCAAAACATTAGAAAACAAAACACCATGAGCTTGATAGAAGATTTGAACTGGCGCTACGCCACCAAAAGAATGAACGGACAAAAAGTTCCGCAAGAAAAAGTTGATTATATTT
This sequence comes from Mucilaginibacter sp., assembly GCF_041088075.1. Lineage (GTDB taxonomy): Bacteria > Bacteroidota > Bacteroidia > Sphingobacteriales > Sphingobacteriaceae > Mucilaginibacter_A. The sequence continues at coordinate 10,675 of NZ_JBGCVY010000045.1, forward strand.
TAAATGCGATCCGTTTGGCGCCCACGTCTTTCGGCTTGCAGCCTTTTACTGTTTTGGTAATCGAAAGTGAAGAGTTGCGCAAAAAAATCCAACCAGTTGCCTATAATCAGCCGCAAATATTTGAAGCTTCGCATTTGTTGGTTTTTGCTGCTTGGACAGACGTAACCGAACAGCAAATTGATGCTTACATGGCTGATGTTGCCCAGGAACGAGGTATTGATGTAGCAAATTTAGCGGGCTTTAAAAATTCAATCGCCGGCATGGCAGAACGTTTAACCCCGGAACAAAGGTCAAATTGGGCTGCAAGGCAAGCTTATATTGCTTTTGGCATTGGCCTGGCTGCCGCTGCCGAACAGAAAGTGGATGCCACACCGATGGAAGGTTTTGACCCGGTTGGCTTGGATGAGGTGTTAGGGTTAAAAGAAAAAGGTTTGCATGCGGTAACTATTATGCCTTTGGGTTATCGTGATGAAGCGAACGACCAACTGGCTCACGCTAAAAAAGTACGACGTGCCAAAGAGCAGTTGTTTATCCAATTATAAGCGGTAAAAACAGTATCAACATAAAAAATCCCGACAGGAAAATTTTCTGTCGGGATTTTTTGTTGCAAATCATCTTTCCAACTTCCCAAACTTCTGGTCTTCACGGACTTTCGGTCTTTCCGACTTCCTGACTTTCCCAACTTCCTCCTAAAAACCTTAATTTTGCCTTTTTAAATTGAACTATGGCTTTACCAATTCCGGCGGCGGCGCAAAACCCAGCTGCTGCTTTCGAGCGTTTATTGACGGTTTTGAAAGATTTGCGCAACAATTGTCCGTGGGACAAAAAGCAAACGATGCAAACCCTGCGGCACCTTACCATCGAAGAAACTTACGAACTGGCGGATGCAATTTTGGAAAATGATTTGCCCGAAGTGAAAAAAGAACTGGGCGACGTGATGATGCACTTGGTTTTTTATGCAGAAATTGCTTCGGAAACCGGCGATTTTACGATTGTGGATGTATTGAACGGCATTTGCGAAAAGCTGATCCACCGCCACCCGCATATTTACAGCGATGTTGTGGTTGAAAACGAGCAAGATGTAAAACGCAACTGGGAACAATTGAAGCTGAAAGAAGGCAACAAATCGGTTTTGGGCGGCGTTCCGGCTTCGCTTCCCGCTTTGGTTAAAGCGGCGCGGATTCAGGAAAAAGCGCGCGGCGTTGGTTTTGATTGGGAAGATAAAAGCCAGGTTTGGGAAAAGGTGGAAGAAGAACTGCAGGAGTTTAAAGACGAGTTTTCGGGCGAAAACATTAACCCCGAAAAAGCCGAAGACGAGTTTGGCGACTTGTTGTTTTCCTTGATCAACTACGCGCGTTTCATCAACATCAACCCTGAAAACGCCTTGGAAAAAACGAACAAAAAGTTCATCAAACGCTTTCAATACCTCGAACAAAAAGCCAAAGAAAACGGCCGACAATTACAGGATATGACATTGGCGGAGATGGATATTTATTGGAACGAGGCGAAAAAGGTTTAGGTTGATACTGTTTTTATCGGCATAAAATTCGGGTAAAACATTTAATTTTATCAAAAACAAAACTCATGTCAACGCTTATTATTCACCCACAGTCCAAAGAACAAGAAAGCCTTTTTGAGCAATTGGCCAAAGCTTTAAATGTCCCGTTTGAAAAATCTAATGAACGTCCATACGACCCGGGATTTATAAAAAAAATAGAACAAGGCCGAGAAGATGTTAAAAATGGATTAGGCAGAAAGATTACGTTGCAAGAATTGGATAACTTATGGAAATAGCTCAATTTAAAATAGCATAAAGCTTTTTTAAATTCTGGCTCATGCTTAAAAAACTACTCTTCTTTACTCTTTTTATCACCCTAAATTCCCCCGCTTTTTCGCAGCATAAAAAAAAGCATAATACTTTCCAATTATTTTCCACCAACCGGAAGCTGAGTACACCATGAGCCGCAAAAGTTTGGTTTTGGTACGGCAGCATTTCATCAGGCAATTGTATTTGCGCAGGCAAACGAAGCCAAAACACAGCGTACCAGTTCTTCATTTGAGAACTTTATATATTTGCTTATTGAATTTTAAGTGAAAAGAATAATTGCAAAAAGAACTTTGCGCGAGTTTTGGGAAAAGCATACGGTTGATTGTAAAGTTTAATTATGAAAAGCAATGGGCATTTATACGGTTTGTTGGAACACATATGGAATATGATCAAATTAACGCGGATACAATTTAAAGCAAAATGACATTAAAACCGATAAAAACAGAAAACGATTACAACGATGCTTTGGCAAGGCTTGAAGTAATTTTTGATTCAGCACCAGATTCTAAAGAAGGAGATGAAGCGGAAATATTGTCGCTTTTAATCGAAAATTACGAAAACCAGTATTATCCAATTACCGCGCCTGATCCTATTGAAGCGATAAAAATACGGATGGAAGAAATGAACCTGAAGCAGAAAGATTTGGTTGGCGTAATCGGTGGCAAAAGCCGGGTTTCAGAAATTTTAAATAAAAAGAAAAAATTAAATGTTGATATGATCCGGGAACTGGAACGGATTTTAAAAATATCAGCTTCAGTTTTAGTGAATAATTATCAATTAACAAAATAACAACGCTGCTATTTTGCTTATGAAAAACCGAAAGATAATAACATTTCAATTGGCGGCTGAATCGAAACTTAAGCCTGGGAGCAAGTGCTGGATTCGATAAAAAAACAATGAGATACTTCTTTTACCGGCAAAAAAACATGGAAGCTTTACTGGCGGCGGTTTGCTGTTTTCTCGTCGTGCTGCTTTTTACAAAGTACAGCGGCATTGGCGTTTCGCCGGATTCTGTGGTTTACACCTCCGTTGCCCGTAACTTAAATTCAGGTTTGGGCATGTTGGAGTTCGGAAGAAAACCTTTGATCGAGTTCCCGGTCGGTTTTCCTATTTTTCTGGCCATCATCCAATTTTTTTCGCGCCTTGATCCAATCGTAACTGCGCCTTACGTTACCGCCAGCCTTTTTGCCGCTGTTGTTTTTTGCACCAGTTTTTATGTTGATACTTTCGGTTTTAGGTCGGTTTGGTACAAATATATTGTGCTGATTACCATTGTTCTAAGTCCGTCTTTGCTCGAAATTTACACCAAACTCTGGTCAGAAACGCTGTTTATTTTATTGGTGATGCTGTTTTTGTTAACTTGGAAAAAGTATGTGCAATTGCATCGGCAAAAATGGCTGATGGTTTGTGCTTTAATTGCTGCCGTTTCCTGCATTACGCGTTATGCCGGCATTACTTTGGTTTTAACCGGAAGTTTGCTTTTGGTTTTTGATCTCAAACTTGTACTCCGTCAAAAAATCAAACATTTTCTCATTTTCAATTGCATCAGTGTTTCGTTATTGGCGGCAAATTTGTTCCGAAATGCTTTGCTTGGCAACAATTTAACTGGCAACCGGCAAAAAAGCATCGTTTCTTTGATGGAAATCCTGCATCATTTCGGTGCAACGCTAAGTTCCTGGCTCACCGTTCCCGATAATTTGGTTGACCGGTATGCTTCTTTTACCAGCATATTTTTCTTGTCGGGTTTTGTGTTGTTGTTTTGCTGGCGGTTTTTCCGCTCCGGTTTCCGCAAATCCGAAAATATTGCGGTTGGTTTTTTTCTCGTTTATACTTCTTTTATCATCATTTCTTCGGCCATTACGCGTTACGAAACCATTAACAACCGTTTACTGGCACCGGCTTTTATCCCGTTTTTGCTGGGCGCAAGCAGTTGGCTTTTCGGGTTTTTTCATCGGCACAAAAACCAAAAGCTGCGTTATGTAAACGTGCTGTTTTTACTGGCCTTTTTGTTTTTGCCTTGGCGGGAATACAAAACGGACGACGAGCGTTACTACGCCGAAAACGAATACGGCGTTCCGGGCTACACCGATGATTCCTGGAACAACTCGCCTTTTGCCGGTTTTTTGCGCAAACACCAATCGGTTTTCAAACCTAATTTGCCCGTTTATTCCAACTCCAGCGATGGCTTTTATTTTTTCAGCGGCCTGCCTTGCCAGTTGTTGCCCAACCATCATTACCCTTGGCAAGCCAAAGATTTTGCGCAAATACAAACGGGCTATTTGGTTTGGTTTGATGCGAAAAATGAAGTTGATTTGCTCAGCATAAAAGAAATCTCAGCTTTAAAAAATTTAAAATTGCTGTACAAATTGCCGGATGGAAAAGTGTATTTGTTTACAAAACGCACTGAAAAATAGCAGGTAAAAGAAGCATTTATTCAAAATTGCATTGTCGATTTTTATAAAAAATTTACTGCTTCTTTTATACCGCTCAATTTTTATATTTGCACACCGCTACGTTTTAGCCGGAAAAAACAACATGAAAAAATATTTCATTCAACTGCATCACCACCATCATTCTACCCAAGTTTGATCCTGTTTTGCACGAAATATTAATTCTTTTTTTGTTATCCAACCCAAAATCCTTTGAAACCACTTAAAATAGCGATCCAAAAATCCGGTCGCCTCAACGAAAAATCGGTTGAACTGTTAAAAAACTGTGGCTTATCTTTTGAAAACTATAAAAGCTCTTTAATTTCCCCGGTTTCCAATTTCCCGCTGGAAATTTTGTTTTTGCGCGATGATGACATCCCGGAGTACGTGCAGGACGGCATTGCTGATTTGGGCATTGTCGGCGAAAACGTAATCCTCGAAACCGAAGTAAAAGTGAGTTACCTGCAACGTTTAGGTTTTGGAAAATGCACGCTAAAAATAGCATTGCCAAACGGCAGCGAAGTAGAAGAACTGAGCCAGTTGGAAGGAAAATCAATTGCCACCTCCTATCCGGTTATCTTAGAAAAATTCCTGAAAGAAAATAAAATCCAGGCTGATATCCGCACCATTTCCGGTTCGGTGGAGATAAGTCCGGGTTTGGGTTTAAGCGATGCCATTTTCGATATTGTTTCTACCGGAGGAACCTTAAAAAGCAATGGGTTGAAAGCTTTTGCCGATGTGATTTCTTCGGAAGCGGTTATGATCGGGCGAAAAGGCGAAGAAAACAACGAACATGTGCAGGAACTGATCCAACGTATCCAATCCGTTTTGCGCGCCAAAGAAACCAAATATGTGGTTTTAAATGTGCCGCAACATTGCCTCGACCAGATCCTGAAATTGCTGCCCGGAGTAAAAAGCCCGAGCGTGGTTCCGTTGGCCGAAAGCGGTTGGGTTGCGGTGCATACCGTTATCCCTGAACGCGATTTTTGGAACAAAATCAGCGAACTGAAAGCGGCAGGCGCACAAGGGATTGTGGTGATGCCGATCGAAAAAATTATTTTGTAATACTGTTTTTACCGGTCAAAAATTGGTGGTTAATGTTAAAGGTTTATAATTACAACGAACTTTCGGAAGCTGAACTGGAGCAGTTAACGCAACGCAACACGGATTCTGGCAACGAAATCCGCGAAACGGTGGAGCAGATTTTGGCCAACGTAAAACAAAACGGCGACCAGGCTTTGCGCGATTATGCTTTGGCTTTTGATAAAGTAACTTTAAACGAGTTGTTTACCGGTGAAGCTGAAATTGCCGAACTGGCCGGACAAGTTTCGGACACCCAAAAAGAGGCGATAAAAACAGCATACCAAAATATTTTTAAGTTCCACCAAACCCAAATCCATCCCGAAGAAAAAGTAGAAACCATGCCCGGCGTAACCTGCTGGCGCGAATTGCGGCCGATTGAAAAAGTTGGTTTGTACATCCCCGGCGGCACGGCAGTATTGCCGAGCACTTTTTTGATGCTGGGCATTCCGGCGAAAATTGCAGGTTGTAAAGAAATCGTGGTTTGTTCGCCGCCGCAAAAAGATGGCAAGATCAATCCGTACATCGCTTTTGTTGCGCAATTGTTGAGCATCAAAAAAGTGTTTTTGGTTGGCGGCGCGCAGGCGGTGGCAGCTATGGCTTACGGAACGGAAAGCATCCCGAAAGTGGATAAGATTTTTGGCCCGGGAAACCAATATGTTACTAAGGCAAAAACTATCGTTCAATCTACAACCGTTACGGCCATTGATATGCCGGCCGGTCCTTCAGAAGTTTTGATTATTGCGGATGAAACGGCCAATCCGGTTTTTGTTGCTGCGGATTTACTCGCGCAGGCAGAACACGGAATTGATAGCCAATCAGTTCTGGTTTCTACTTCAAAAAAACTAATTGAGGAAACGATTGTGGAATTGGAAAAGCAGTTACCCGTTTTACCGCGAGCCGAAATCACCAAAAAAGCCATCACAAATTCGTATGCTGTTTTTACCGATACTTTTTCAGTGGCGATGGATTTCAGTAACCGATACGCGCCGGAACATTTGATACTTGCAACAGATAATTGGCAGCAAATTACCGATCAAATCATCAACGCCGGTTCTGTTTTCCTCGGAAATTTAACGCCCGAAAGTGCCGGTGATTATGCTTCGGGAACCAATCATACCTTGCCAACCAGTGCTTATGCACGGGCTTATTCCGGTGTTTCGGTGGATTCTTTTGTGAAGAAGATTACGTTTCAACATATAACAGAAACCGGTATTCAAAACATCGGAAAAACGGTAGAAATTTTAGCGGAACTGGAAGGTTTGCAGGCTCATAAAAACGCGGTAACGGTACGGTTGTAGAGACGTTGCATGCAACGTCTCTTTGCGGCAAACAAGAAGACGTTGCGTGCAACGTCTCTAAATAAAAAAACAAAAAACATGGATTTCAATCTCCAAAACCTCCTTCGGGAAAATATCAAAAACCTAACGCCGTACTCTTCTGCGCGCGATGAATTTCAGGGCGAAGCCAGCGTTTATTTGGATGCCAATGAAAATGCGTACGGTTCTCCGCTTCCGGAAAACTTTAACCGTTATCCGGATCCGCTTCAATCAGACGTCAAACAAAAAATTACGTCCATAAAAGGAGTACCGCCGCGCAATATTTTTCTGGGGAACGGCAGCGATGAAGCGATTGATATTCTGTTCAGAAGCTTTTGTCGGCCGGGAATTGATAACGTGATTCTCGTTCCGCCAACTTACGGCATGTACCAAGTTTCGGCTAATATCAATGATGTTGCTGTAAAAAACGTCCCGCTTACAGCTGAATATCAGTTGAATATGGAAGGCATCGCGGAAGCTATTGACGCAAACACGAAACTGATTTTTGTCTGTTCGCCCAATAACCCGACCGGAAATTCGATTAACCGCGAAGATGTGGAAACGCTGCTGGCCAATTTTAACGGTTTGGTGGTGGTGGATGAAGCCTACATCAACTACAGTCGGCAAAAAAGTTTTATCCAGGAACTGACCGAATACGGCAATTTGGTGGTTTTGCAAACGCTTTCAAAAGCCTGGGGATTAGCAGGTTTACGCATCGGGATGGCTTTTGCTTCTGAAGAAATTATTGAAGTTTTTAACCGTGTAAAACCGCCATATAATATCAACCAGGCTTCGCAAAAATTAGCTTTGGAAGCTTTGGATAATTTGGAACAAGTAAATCAATGGATCAAGGAAACGCTGCTGGAACGCGATAAATTGGTTTTGGGCCTGAAAAATCTGAATTTCGTGCAAGATATTTTTCCTTCGGATGCTAATTTTATACTGGTAAAAACAGTATCGCCAAAAGCCATTTATCGGTTTTTGGTGGAGAAAGGAATCATCGTCCGCGACCGTTCTAAAGTGGAACTGTGCGAAGGCTGTTTGCGGATTACGATTGGAACGCCAACAGAAAACAAACAACTTTTAAACACCTTGAATTTATTTCAGGCATGAAAAAACTCTTATTTATTGACCGCGACGGAACGTTGATTACCGAGCCGAAAGACGAACAAATTGATTCATTTGATAAGCTGGAGTTTTATCCGCACATGTTGCAATATCTTCCAAAAATTGCAAAAGAACTGGATTTTGAACTGGTGATGGTGAGCAATCAGGATGGTTTAGGAACGACCGTTTATCCGGAAAATACGTTTTGGCCGGTTCAAAACTTCATCATTCATACTTTAAAAAACGAAGGCGTTGAATTTTCTGATATGGTGATTGACCGTACTTTTGCAAAAGACAACGCGCCAACACGCAAACCGGGAACAGCTTTGCTGACCAAATACTTTAATGCCGAAAAATATGATCTGAAAAATTCTTATGTGATTGGAGATCGTTTAAATGATGTTGTTCTCGCCAAAAACTTAGGCGCAAAAGCCATTTGGTTAAACAACCATACAAATTTAGGCGGAAGCGAATTTTCAAACCAAAACCCGGAAGAATTAAAACCGGTGATTGCTTTGGAAACGGCGGAATGGGAAAAGGTTTATGAGTTTTTAAAGTTGGGCGAACGGAAGATTGAACACCGGCGGTCAACCAAGGAAACCGATATTTTGATCAAACTAAACCTGGACGGAAAAGGCGAAGCGAAGGTTTCAACTGGCCTGCATTTTTTTGACCATATGCTCGATCAAATTGCAAAACACGGCAGTATTGACCTTGAAATTGAAGCAAAAGGCGATTTACATATTGATGAACACCACACCATTGAAGATACCGGAATTGCCCTGGGCGAAGCTTTTGCACAAGTTTTAGGCGATAAAAAAGGCATTGGCCGTTACGGTTTTTTATTGCCGATGGACGATTGCCTGGCGCAAGTTGCCTTGGATTTTGGCGGCCGGAACTGGATAGTTTGGGATGCTTCTTTTACCAGGGAAAAAATCGGGGAAATGCCGACGGAGATGTTTTTTCACTTTTTCAAATCCTTTTCGGATGCGGCAAAATGCAACTTAAACATCAAGGCCGAGGGCGAAAACGAGCATCATAAAATTGAATCCATTTTCAAAGCGTTTGCAAAAGCGATAAAAATGGCGGTAAAACGTGATGTCAACAACATGGTTTTGCCAAGTACAAAGGGAGTTTTGTAGGTGTGAGGTAAGAGGTTCTGAGCCAAGCGTTCACCTCAAATCCCTTACCTAATACCTCGTACCTGATACCTCTTACCTCTTACCTCTTACCTAAAAAACAATGATTGGAATTATACAATATGGCGCGGGCAACATTTTTTCGTTAACGGCTGCGCTGGATCGGTTGGGGATTGCCTACGGGATGATTGAAAAAGAAAGCGATTTTGGGCAATACGACCGTTATATTATTCCCGGTGTTGGCCATGCCGGTGCGGCAATGTTAAAACTGGAAAGTACAGGTTTGGTTCCAACCATCCGACAACTGACTAAACCCGTTTTAGGAATTTGTGTGGGGATGCAATTGATTACCGCTTTTTCCGAAGAAGGAAACGCAGATTTGCTCAATATTATTCCCGTAAAAACACTGCGTTTTAAAGAAGCCGAAAGTTTAAAAGTGCCGCACACCGGCTGGAACCAGGTGCATCCGAAAGAAACGGAAGACTTGTTCAAAAACATTGCCGCCGATGCCTATTTTTACTTTGTACATTCTTATTTTATTGAGTACAATAATTTATATACTTTAGCATCAACGCAATACGGTGTTCGGTTTTCGGCTGCTATCCGTAAAGATAATTTCTTTGGTGTACAATTTCATCCTGAAAAATCCGGTACTGCCGGCGAAACTTTATTAAAAAACTTTGCCAACCTTTAATGCTAAAAAACAAGATGTATATTATTCCCGCCATTGATATTTTGGACAAAAAGGTTGTCCGCTTGCGTGAAGGCGACTATCAACAGGTAACCAATTACGACGTTACGCTGGAGGAAATGATCGAAAGATACCAGGCCAACGGAACCGATTTTATCCATATCATTGATTTGAACGGTGCCAAAGGTGATTTCAGCAACCAGGAATATTTGGCTGAAATTATTCAAAAAACGGCGATGAAAGTGCAGTACGGCGGCGGTGTGCGCAGCATTGAAAAAGTAAAAGATTTAATCGGTGCAGGCATTCATCGGGTGATTGTTGGAACGCAGGCCATTACCAATCCAACTTTTCTGGATGAACTGAGTACTTCTTTTATCGGCAAAAATAACCTGACCGATCATGTTGTAATTGCGATTGATGTGTTGGATGAAGTGATTAAATATTCCGGCTGGATGGAAAGTTCGCCTGTAAAATTGATGGATTACATAGATCGTTGTTTGGAGTTGGGCTTCTTCCGTTTTCTGTGTACCGACATTAATAAAGACGGAAAATTAGGCGGTGCAGGAGTAGAACTTTATGCCAAACTGTTGGACCATTCTCCGTTTATTAAACTCATTGCTTCCGGCGGCGTTAGTTCGATGGCAGACATCGAAAAGTTGAGTGAAATCAACGTAGAATCCTGCGTGGTTGGTAAAGCCATTTATGAGAACCATATTTCTGTTGAGGAAATCAAGGCGTGGAATTTAAAGGCGATGGCGAGTTTGTGAGGCCCTCATTTTGAGGGTTTGTTAAACAAATAATTCCTGTTTAATAATGAAAGTTTATACAGATACATCAACAATTGGAGGTTGTTTTGATGTAGAATTTAAAGAATGGTCTGTTGCTTTGTTTGAAGAATTTAAGTCAGGTATAAAGCTCATTATGTTATCTGATTTAACATTACAAGAACTTGAACTTGCTCGGCAGGAAGTACGGAGAAAAATACTGGAAATTCCTGCCAACAATCAAATAACAATAGGTATAACAGATGAGGCAATTAACCTTGCTGAAACTTACATCGAAAAAGGTGCATTGACAAATAAGAGCTATAACTATGCTTTGCATATTGCATTGGCCACTTTAAACAGTGCTGATGTTTTGGCAAGTTGGAACTTTAAACATATTGTTAATCTTAGTCGGATTAAACTTTACAACTCAATCAATTTACAACTTGGTTACAATCTAATTGAAATCAGGACACCGAGAGAAATTTTAAATTTATAATTATGGAAAAGGATAAAAAATTTGATGCGGTGTTGATGATGAGGGAAATCCGTGAAAATTTAAGTGAGAAATACTGGAAGCACCCGGATATTTTGAAAAAAGAAATGCAAGCCATCAGAGAAAAATACAAGTTAAAACTTACGGAAACAGTAACAAACAAAAGCATTTGAAAACCCAAAAACAGTTTTGGAAGAACAAAATACAACTACCAACCCCAATATTAAAAACTTGGGGAATTTAGCGAAAAGAATTATTCCCTGCCTCGACGTAAAAGACGGCCGAACCGTAAAAGGAGTAAACTTTGTAGATTTGCGCGATGCCGGCGACCCGGTGGAACTGGCCTGGCAATATTCGCAGCAAGGCGCGGATGAATTGGTTTTTCTGGATATTACCGCTACGCACGAACGCCGCAAAACGATGGTGGAACTGGTAAAAGCCGTTGCCCGAAATGTGAATATTCCGTTTACCATTGGCGGTGGCATCAACGAAATTGCGGATGCGGATATTTTGCTCAATTCGGGTGCGGATAAAATTTCGATCAATTCCGCAGCGGTTCGAAATCCACAACTAATTGATCAACTGGCCAAAGCTTTTGGTGTTCAATTTGTGGTGGTTGCAGTGGATACACGTCGCGTTGGCCATCAAAACCTGGTGCATTTAAACGGCGGAAGGATTGCCACCGAACACGAAACTTTTGCATGGATAAAAGAAGCAGAAGGCCGTGGCGCAGGCGAAATCCTGTTGACATCAATGGATCACGACGGGACAAAAGCGGGTTTCGATTGTGAGTTTCTCAAACAAATTAATGACCAGATTAGCATTCCGTTGATTGCTTCGGGCGGAGCCGGAAACCAGCAGCATTTTGTGGATGTTTTTAAAGAGGCCGGAGTGGATGCTGCCTTGGCGGCTTCTGTTTTTCATTATGGCGAGATTTTAATTCCGGAGTTGAAGCAGACTTTGAAGCAAAATAACATTGAAGTAAGAATCTGACCAAAAACTTGATGCTTCTTATACAGCATAAAATTATATATGAATTTCGATAAAAACACAGGTCTCCTTCCCGTCATCATACAAGACCACCAAACTTTGGAAGTGCTGATGCTGGGCTACATGAACCAGGAAGCGTTTGATAAAACACAGGCCGAAAAAATAGTTACTTTCTTTTCGCGCTCTAAAAATCGCTTGTGGACCAAAGGCGAAACGAGCAACAATTTTTTGCATGTAAAAGAAGTATTTTTGGATTGCGACCAGGACACCATTTTAATCAAAGCCAAAGCCGACGGGCCAACCTGCCACACCGGTTCGCGCAGTTGTTTTGCGACAAATCATAACCAGAACTTTATTTTCGAACTGGAAAATATCATCCGTGATCGTTACGAAAACCCGCAGGAAGGTTCTTACATCAACAAAATGCGCAAGAAAGGTTTGAACAAAATTGCGCAGAAAGTTGGCGAAGAAGGCGTAGAAACCGTCATCGCCGCTTTGGTCGAAACCGAATTTGACCTGGTAAACGAAGCATCGGATCTGGTATTCCATTTGTTGTTTTTACTTCGTGAGAAAAATCTCAGTCTGGAAAAAATTGCTAAGAATTTGGAAAGTAGGCATAAGTAAGATGCAAGTCGAAAAAACAGCAGAACTTTCCGGCCATAACAACCCGATTTTTACAGTTGCTTTTTCGCAAAAGCCAGGCATTATTTTTACGGCCGGGAATGATAAAGGCGTGGTAGAATGGAGTGTGAAAACCAATGCTTTTATCAAAGTAATGTTTCCGGTGGTTACTTCGGTTTACGCTTTGCATTGTCCGGCTGGTTTTCCGTTGTTGTTTGCCGGTTTGCGTAACGGCGATGTTTTGGTTTTTGATTTTGTAAAGCAGCAATTATTGCCAACCCTAAAACATCACCAAAAACCAATTTTTGATATTCAATCCGTTCCGCACAAAAAAGAATTGCTGGTGGCAAGCGAAGATGGTTCAGTTTCGGTTTGGAATATGGAAACGTTGAACTTGGTGCATACCATTCCGGTTTCTTCGGATACCGTTCGTTGCATCAGTGTTTCCACCCAAAACAAACAAGTTGCTTTTGGTTGCCGCGATAACAGTATCCGGGTTTATGATCTGGAAGATTATACACAAATAAGGACTTTAAGCGGACACACTTTGCCGGTTTTTTCTGTTGCTTATGCGCCTTTTGGCCAGTATTTGGTTTCCGGTTCGCGCGATGCACAATTGAAAATTTGGGATTGTAAAACTTTCGAACCCATCAAAAATATTCCCGCACATTTATTTGCTATAAATTCAATCGCTTTTCATCCAACCGAACCTTATTTTGCTACGGCCAGTATGGACAAAAGTATCAAAATCTGGGGTTCGGATGATTTTAAACTGTACAAAATCATCAGCAGGGAAAAAGGCTTTGCCACGCACCGTTTGTCTATCAATAAAATTACCTGGAACGCGGATGGCAGCAAATTGGTTTCGGTTAGTGATGATAAATTGGCAATAGTTTGGGGTTTTAGTTTTTAAAACCTGCTGGTTCGAAACCAAATTTTCTTTCCGGTTAAATTCCTTCAAATTAAATGTTTATAATATAAACAATCCACTTGTTCGTGCTGTTATGGAAACAATTAATGATCTTACTGCACAATTTAAAAAAGAAGAAACGATGAAAAAGTTAAATGTATTATTCTTAGCCGGAGCCACTGCTTTTGCTATGCAAGCTTGCAACAGTTCTACCAAAACCAACAGTACTGAAGTTGCCAAGGATTCTAATTCCGCAAAAGACACTTCCGGCATGATGTCATCAAAAGACACTACGGCAAAAACTGCTGGCGGTGTAATGAAGGTGGACAAAGACGATGCCGATTTTGCAGTGGAAGCAGCAAACGGCGGTATGGCAGAAGTTGCTTTGGGCCAATTGGCGCAGCAAAAAGGCATGAGCCAGGATGTGAAAGATTTCGGTGCCAAAATGGTTACCGACCATACCAAAGCAAATAACAACTTGATGGCAGTGGCCAAAGAAAAAAACATCACTTTACCTGCAACCGTGGGTAAAGACGAACAAAAAATAATGGATGACCTGAGCAAAAAAACAGGTAAAGATTTTGACAAAGCTTACGTAAAAGCAATGGTTGAAGACCACGATAAAGACGTAAAAATGTTTGAAAAAGAATCAAAAGACGGTAAAGATGCTGCAGTGAAATCTTTCGCTACCACTACTTTGCCTGTGTTGAAAATGCACCAAAGCATGATCAAAGCCATTGACCAGAAAATGAAGTAATACTGTTTTTACCGGTATAAAAATGGAACATCATTGATTTGGTGTTCCATTTTTTTTGCTGATTTTTTAGTGCTAAAAGAAGCGTTTGATGATGCGCAAATGGTGCGTATATTTTTTTTGTTCTGCCGAATAAATTCCCTGGTTGTCAATCCGGTCAATCTTTACATTTCCCGAAGCATGGATAATCTGTTCGTTGTTTAGCATCATTCCGACATGCACAATCCGGCCTTCTTCGTTGTCAAAAAAAGCCAGGTCGCCGGGCAAAGTGCTTTGTAAAAAATCTACTGCTTTGCCTTGTTCGGCTTGTTGCCAGGCATCGCGTTTTAACTGGATGCCTTGCTGCCGGTAAACCACTTGGGCAAAACCGGAGCAATCAATTCCAAAATGCGTACGGCCGCCCCACAAATACGGCGTGTTTAAATAAGAATAAGCGTAATTTATGATACTGTTTTTACCAGGTAAAAATTGGTGAAGCAATTCAAAAGTTGTGTTGCCGATTGAAAATTGATTTTGTTCAACACCCGCAATCCTGCTTCCCGCAGGTAAATAAAGCAAAGAACCGTCTGCAATTTTACGGACAATGGTAACTGGCTCGGTTGTAAGCTGAAAAGGTTTTTCCTGGTTTTGCTGATAAGTTTCGGCATTCAAAAAAACACTTTGTATCGCTTGTATCCAACCTAAATATTCATCATTTTCCGTTTGGATTTGCAACCAATCGCCCTGCGTTTCCAGAACTTCAAAACCTTCGCCGAAAAGCAGTTGCGAAACTTGCTGTGCTTTGTGCATTGGCGCATCGCGAAGCGGGACAATGGCCAGATGAATGATACCGTATTGCATTTTTAGCTTATAAAAAAAGGGAACACAAAGATTGCATTCCCTTTCAAATTTCAACCCACAATAAAATTATTCTTCCATGTGCAGCCAAGATTTTTTGGCCAGCAGTTCTTCTTTGGTTTCGCGCACATCTTCATCGTCCACACAACAGTCAACAGGGCAAACGGCTGCGCATTGCGGCTCATCATGGAAACCTACACACTCGGTACATTTATCAGAAACAATGTAATAAACTTCGTCAGAAATTGCTGCGTTTGGTTCTTCCGCGTTCAGCGTAGAGCCATCGCCAAAATCAATAATCCCTTTTAAATTGGTCCCTTCCGAAAATTTCCAGGCGGCACCGGCATCATAAATGGCATTGTTTGGGCACTCCGGTTCGCAGGCACCGCAGTTTATACATTCGTCAGTAATTTTAATCGCCATAACCCTATCCTTAAAAAGCTAAATGATACATTTGCTTTGCAGCAACGTTTTGCAAAGATAACAAATTTTGCATTTTCAAGTTTTAAAGCTTTGCTAATAATATGTCAGAATTGATTAAAATAAAATTAACGGAAACGCTGTCTAAACTGGGCGAAGAACTGTTAAATCCATCTCCGCAATTGTTAGAAATTATCGAGCGCGAACGCCAGTACAACGCTTGGTTTGTGCCCGAAAATGTATTGCAGGCCGTACAGGCAATCGGCAAAATGCTAAACCGAAAAGATTTGGAAAAATGGCTGCCCGAAGATGCAGATACTGTTTTTACCGGCAAAAAAGTGGGGTTGGTTTTGGCCGGAAACATCCCGGTGGTTGGTTTTCACGATGTGCTTTGCGTGCTGGTTTCTGGTGATTTTGCGATGATCAAAGCTTCTGCAAGTGATTCAAGAATAATCACTTATATTTTAAAACGATTGGTTGCACTGGAACCGGAGTTTGCAAACCGGTACGAATTTACAGAGCGGCTGGCAGGTTTTGATGCCGTAATGGCAACGGGCAGCAACAACACATCGCGCTATTTTGAATATTATTTTAGCAAAGTGCCGCATATCATCCGCAAAAACCGCAACAGCATGGCTTTGCTTTCGGGTTTTGAAACGGAGGAAGACCTGCACAAACTGGGCCACGATATTTTTGATTATTTTGGATTGGGCTGCCGAAGCGTTTCCAAAATTTTAGTTCCCGAAGGTTATGATTTTGGAGTCCTTTTTCGGGCGATCGAATCTTTTCAACCGATTATCAATCACCATAAATACAACAACAATTACGATTACAACAAATCGGTTTACTTGGTTAACCAGGCCAAACATTTGGATAACGGGTTTTTGTTGTTGAAGCAGGACGAAAATATTGCTTCGCCGCTGGCCGTTTTGTTCTATGATTTTTATAAAAACCTGGAAGATGCGGCAGCAAAAATCAACGCAAAAAAAGACGCGGTACAATGTGTGGTAAGCGGCATGAAGCTAAATATTGATGTGCCGGTCGTAAGTTTTGGCGAAAGCCAGCAGCCGCGTTTATGGGATTATGCCGATGGCGTGGACACGATGGCTTTTTTAAGAACCATTTAGATTTTTATCCGGTAAAAGAAGCATCGGCAGAAATTCAAAAAACAAGCAGAAAAACCAGGGCATAAATTTTAACTTTGGCAACCGATGTACATTATTAAAGTAAAAGGAGTGGCCAAAATACCGGATTACGTGCAACTGCGCGACGAGCAGTTTACGCTGCTGGCCTATTTTCGGGTGGACCGGCCGGACAAATCGCTGGACAAATTGGGGCTGGCCGACAAAGCCGAACAGATAATGAACATTGTAAAAGACCTGCCATTTGGTCAAATCCTCAAACTGGAACTTTAAAAATGATTGGGAACACCGTTATCCGACTTCAAAATACAGATATTTTTCAACAGAAACATTTGGTGCTTTCTGATGTGAATTTGGAAATCAACAAAGGCGATTTTGTTTGGCTGATTGGCCAGACCGGTTCGGGCAAAAGCAGTTTGCTGAAAATTTTGTACGGCGATTTGCATTTGACCAACGGTGAAGGACATGCGGGAGGTTATGATTTGAAGAAGTTGGCCAACAAAGACGTTCCTTTTCTTCGCCGGAAATTAGGCATCGTTTTCCAGGATTTCCAATTGTTATCAGACCGGACAGTTGAAAAAAATTTAGAGTTTGTGTTGAAAGCGACCGGCTGGAAAGACAAAACCAAGATTAGCGAGCGTGCACGCGATGTGCTCGAAAAAGTTGGCCTTCGTTCCAAACTCCGCAAAATGCCGCACGAACTTTCGGGCGGCGAGCAGCAGCGCGTGGTGATTGCGCGCGCTTTGTTGAACGAACCGGAAGTAATTTTGGCCGATGAACCAACCGGCAACCTGGACCCGGATACTTCCGAAGAAATTGTATTATTGCTGAAACAAATCAGCCAAAACGGGACTGCCGTGTTGGTTGCTACACACGATTATCATATTATCCGCACCTTTCCATCGCGCATCATTAAATGCGAGAACGGGAAAATTTTAGATGATGTACAATTGGTTTAGCCGCATCTTAATAAAATATATTCCGTATTAATTCCAAAAAACCATTTCAGAAAAAAACGGCATACTGTTTTTATCCCGGTAAAAACAGTATGCTGCCAATTTTGCTGTCAGGTTTTGTTTTGGCAACAGACAGAATAAAACATACTATTTACAAGCTACTGACAGCCTGACGGTTTTTAACAGATGGCAGGAAACTTGTTGAGGGGAAATTACATTATGAATTTTAATGATATACTGAAGAAGATGAAAAATGAAGATGGCACTTCCGAAGAAAAACCAACAAATATGGACGAGATTTTCGATGAATTTCAGCAGGTAAACGATGCACGCCAGAACCAAAAAAACGAAACTGAAAGCGGGCAGCCTGAAAATACGCAACAAGGATTTTCTGCAGAAGACAAACTGAAAGAAGAACTTGCTTTGGCGAACGATAAATTTTTACGCTTGTACGCAGAATTTGACAATTACAAACGCCGCACTTCAAAAGAACGCGTAGAATTGCTGCAAACAGCTGGGAAAGAGGTACTTGTATCTTTGCTACCGGTTTTGGACGATTTTGAACGCGCTTCCCGCGCAATTGAAAACGCAAAAGACGTTTCTGCCGTAAAAGAAGGCATCAGCCTGGTGCAAAACAAGTTTAAAAATTTGCTGGCACAAAAAGGGCTGAAAGAAATGGCATCCAAAGGGCAACCGTTTGACCCGGAAATCCATGAAGCAGTTACCAATATTCCCGCTCCGAATGAATCATTAAAAGGCAAAGTTGTGGATGTATTGGAGGAAGGCTACCTGCTGAACGACAAGGTGATTCGTTTTGCAAAAGTAGTTGTAGGGGCATAAAGAGCAGGAAAGTTGATGGTTGATGGTTTATGGCTCATGCCTGAAAGCTGATACCTGATAGCTAAAAACAAGAAAATGGCAAAAAGAGATTATTACGATATATTGGGCGTGTCTAAAGGTGTAGAAGTAGAGGAGATTAAAAAGGCTTACCGCAAGATGGCCATCAAATATCATCCCGATAAAAACCCCGGAGACAAGCAAGCCGAAGAGAATTTTAAAGAAGCCGCCGAAGCTTACGAAGTTTTAAGCAAGCCGGACAAGCGCCAGCGGTACGACCAGTTTGGCCATGCGGCCAATGCACAATCTGCCAGTGGCGGAGGTTATGGCGGCGGCAGTATGAACATGGAAGATATTTTTAGCCAGTTTGGCGATATTTTCGGTGGTGGTGGTGGAAGCCCGTTTGATAGCTTTTTTGGCGGGGGA
Organism: Mucilaginibacter sp.; assembly: GCF_041088075.1. Classification (GTDB taxonomy): domain Bacteria; phylum Bacteroidota; class Bacteroidia; order Sphingobacteriales; family Sphingobacteriaceae; genus Mucilaginibacter_A. Next base: position 29,421 of record NZ_JBGCVY010000045.1, read on the forward strand.
CGGCAAAGTGGTGGCCGCAAAGCAGCCCGCGGAACCAATTTAAGGATCAAGGTAAAACTAACACTGGAAGAAATTGCCAACGGCGTTGAAAAGAAAGTAAAAGTAAACAAACAAGTGCTTTGCGATACCTGCGACGGCACAGGCGCAAAGGACAAAGCTTCGTTCCAAACCTGTAAAACCTGCGGCGGTTCTGGTGCGGTGCGCCGGGTAACCAACACCATTTTGGGCCAGATGCAAACTACCAGCACCTGCCCTACCTGCAACGGCGAAGGTTCTACCATCACTTCAAAATGTACTGTTTGCCATGGTGAAGGCATTGTACGCGGAGAGGAAACGATCAGCATCAACATTCCGGCCGGCGTGAGCGAAGGCATGCAACTGAGCATGAGCGGAAAAGGAAATGCGGCCCCGCGTGGCGGAATGCCGGGAGATCTGATCATTTTGATCGAAGAAATCCCGCATGAAACGTTGAAACGCGACGGCAACAACATTATTTACGATTTGCATGTGAGTTTTGTAGATGCCGTTTTGGGCACAAGTGTAGAAGTGCCAACCATTGATGGAAAAGCCAAGATCAAAATTGAACCCGGAACGCAGGGCGGCAAAATTTTGCGCTTAAAATCAAAAGGCGTGCCGGAAGTAAATTCTTACCAGCGCGGAGACCAGTTGGTGCACATCAACATTTGGACACCAAAAGCAGTAAGCCGAGAAGAGCGCGATGCGTTGGAAAAACTGCAGAACTCGCCCAACTTTAAACCAAACCCGGGCAAACACGACAAAAGTTTTATTGACCGGATGAAGGAATATTTTGAGTAACACCAATTTTTAGGTGCTAAAAGAAGCATTGTAAAAAAAGAGGCCGGTTAATCACCAGCCTCTTTTTTTGTGGGTTTGTAAACCGGAATGCTTCTTTTATCACCTAAAAATCAGGCTGATTTTCAATTACTCTTCAGAAATTTCCTCTTCTATTTTTTGGTTGATGGTGCGGATGATCTGGTCGAGCTGAAGGGTACAATGCTGCATCAAGCAAATAGATTCTTCTTTTTCGGCTAAATCGTCTGTTTCGGTAATCAGTTCGATCAAACCCAAAATAGAAGCAACAGGTTTTCTAAGTTCGTGCGAACCCATCCAGGCAATGTTTTTTAATATTTCATTCTGGTGCCTGATTTTTTCTTCCTTTTCTTTTCTGCCCGTGATGTTGTTTTGAATAGAAATATAACCTTCAAACTTCCCGTCAGGGTTAAAAAGCGGTGTAAATTCTACATTCACCCAATATTTTTCTCCACTGGCCGTATAGTTGATTACTTCCAAAGAAAAATAACGAAAAGTTTTTTTGGCTTCATCAATTATAATAGGTGCTTCAGGGTCTGATTCCGGCCCGTATAAAAAAACCGGGTATTTTCCTGCAACATCGCACAATGCATAGCCGGTAAAGTTTTCAAATGCTTTGTTTACCCATATTATTTTATTGTTTACATCCAAAATGATGATCATATTGTTCACTTTGGTGATGATGTCGGCCAGCCTTTTGTTCTCGTCGTCAAAGCGTTTTAACTGGTCAATGTCTTTAATTGCGCCAATCATCCGGATAAACTTTTGCCTGTCGTCATATTGCAGGTAACCCTGGTCGTACACATACTTGTACTGGTTGGTATTGGTTTTTAAACGGTATTCCAGCCCGCAGTTCTCTTCCTTGTTTCTGATGGCATGTTTATGTTTTCTAAGCACGCGGTTCAGGTCGTCCGGGTGGATTTTGTTTTTCCACCAGTCATTGTTGCCGGTAATGTTTTCCGTAGCCGAACCTAACAAATCTTCAACACAGCCGCTGTATTTAACCTGATTATCTGCCGCATTAAAATCATAAATTACATCGTGTGTGGCTTTGGCTACCAGCTCATATCGTTCCAATGCTTCTTTTAGCTGCAAATCTTTTTCCTTGTTTTCCGTAATGTCCGAAAAATAAACTGCTGCCCCTTCTTCTGTCGGGTAAGCGTTTACGCAAAACCATTTTTGGGCGTAAGGGCTGTAATCTTCAAAATTAACCGGTATGCTTTTTTCCAAAACTTTCTTATAATTCTGGTAAAAATTAGTGTTTTGGGCACCGGGGAATAATTCGAAGTAGTGATGGTTGACCATCTTTTCCTGCGGCCGGCCCAGCATTTTTTCGCTATTGGCGTTAACCGCGGTAATGACCCAGTTCCGGTTTAATAAAAAATAACCATCGTTAATATTGTTCAGCGTGTTTTTTAAACTCTGCTGATACTTGTGCTTTTCCAGTTGCGCCAGCGTTAGTTCGGTTACGTCCTGCATGGTGCCCTGCACTTTATACTTTTTGTTGTCGCGGTAATACATCTTCCCCAACACTTTTGCGTACTTAACCAAACCCGTTTTTGTAATAAAACGATAACTGGTGTTTAAGTCTGTGCCCCATTTCAACAGGTTTTCTATTGCCTGATTGTAATTTGACAGATCTTCCTGGTGCATTGATTTTAAAATAGAACTGTAGTTTACTTTTTCCGGTTCGCGGTCAATGTCAAAAATTTCGTACAATTCGTTTGACCAGATTAGCTTTCCGTCTTCAACAAAATATTCCCAGCCCGATACTTTTGCCAGTTTTTCTGTTTCTTTTTGCTTTTGTTTTTCCTGTTGCAAAACATGGTTCATCTGCTCCAGTTGCTGCTCGTATTTCACCTGTTCTGTGGTGTCCGAAGCCAGAACCATCGCGCATTCTTTATCCTCAAAAATAATTTTGTGGGAAGTGATGCTTGCATAAATCAGCGAGCCGTCTTTTTTTTGGTGCTGCCAGGTTCCGGAAATGCGCCAAGTGCCAGCTGCGTAAGGCCGGTTTACAAATTCGGTAACCGAATCCGTCAATTTTCCCCGTTCCTCCAACTTTCGGATATCGTTAATGGTCATGCCCAAAAATTCTTCCCTGGTATAACCGTAAGTTGTAATTGCAGCTTCGTTTACCGATACAAATTTCAAAGTCTGCAAATCGTAGATCCACAAAGGGTTTGGGTTGCCCAAATACAAGTTCAAAAAATCGTTTTCTTTTTGCCTGATCGTTTTGTTGTTTAATTTGATCAGCTTGAACACAACTAAAGTATTCATCGCCACAAACAAAACCGGCAAAAGTATGTGGATTAGCCGGACATAAAAACCAGAAAAATAACCTTCAAACCAAATGATAATTTCGGTGGTTACGCCAAACCAAACCAAACAGGCAACGGTGTAAACAATGGCAACTTTCAGCGTATTAAACCTCATGCGCCTGCTGTTGGATTTTGGGTTGAGAGAACAAACTTATCAGGAAAGCTATAAAAAACCGGTCGAAGTTTTTTTGAATTGTACATGGCTATTTATCTTGTTTTTTATGTTTGTACATGCAGTACCGTTTTAAATTTTAACTGCTTTTAATAAAAATTATGCTACAAAAGCCCTTTCTCACTTTACAAGATATCCAAGTTAGAAACAACACTTGTACGGTATTTAAAAATTTAAGTTTTGAGATAAAAACAGGCGAAAACTGGGCAATTACAGGCGAAAGCGGTTCGGGCAAAAGTGCCTTGCTGCAAACCATTGCTGGTAACCTTCCAGTTTCAAGCGGCAAAATCGTTTATCATTTTTATGATGGGTTGAGGCAAAACCAAAGCTTCGATGCTTCTTTTACCCCACAAAAATTGATGGCGATCGTAGCATCAAAACACCATTTCCGAAACCTGTCCAACACCAAAAATTTCTATTACCAGCAACGGTACAATTCTTCTGATAGCGAAGATGCGCCAACGGTTAGAATTTATTTAGAAAAGATCAATACGGACAATTTTGAAAACCCGTTTTGGACTTTCAAACAAACCATTGACCAGCTTAAATTGGAACCATTGCTGGACAAACAATTGATCAAACTATCCAACGGCGAAACCAAAAGGTTGTTGATTGCCGCAGCTTTGCTAAAACATCCAAGTTTGTTGTTGCTGGACAATCCGCTTGCAGGTTTGGATGTACAAACCAGGGCAGAATTTAATAAATTGATAGCCATAATAATCGAAAGCGGGATCACAATTGTGATGGCGACTTCTCCGCACGAAATCTCGGATGCGATAACGCATGTAGCCGTATTGCATCAGCAAAAGATAGAAAAAACAGTGCTAAAAGAAGCATTCAGGCCGGATGAGTTTCAACAACAAAAACAGCAAACCGATGTGGATTTGGATGAACTGAAAGCCTTGCTTGGCCCAACGCCTGATGCTTCTTTTAGCACCATAATTTCAATGGAAAACGTAAACATCCGTTACGGCGAAAAACAGGTTTTAAACAACATCAACTGGCAGGTTTTGCCCGGCGAAAAGTGGGCTTTGCTTGGGCCAAACGGGGCCGGAAAATCAACTTTGTTAAGTTTGATCAACGGCGACAACCCGCAGGCTTATGCCAACCAAATCATCCTTTTTGACTGGAAAAGAGGCAGCGGTGAAAGCATTTGGGACATCAAAAAAAAGATTGGTTTTGTATCGCCCGAACTGCATCAATATTTTCCGGCAGAAAGTTCGTGTTTGCAAGTGGTCGAATCCGGTTTTTACGATACGTTGGGTTTGTTCCGTCCATCAAACCCACAAAAAACTGCGGTTGCCTTGCGCTGGATGAAGCTGCTTCAGGTAGAAGACCAGGCACGAAAACCGCTTAAACAAGTAACGGCAAGCACGCAACGGCTTTGTTTGCTGGCGCGCGCTTTGGTCAAAAACCCACCTTTGTTGATTTTTGACGAACCTTGCCAGGGTTTGGACGAACAGCAACAAAACCATTTTAAAAACCTGCTCGAACTGATCTGCAACAACAGCAACACTACGTTGATTTACGTAACCCATTACCAGCAGGAAATACCAAACGTGGTAAACAAGGTTTTGAGGTTGGAGGAAGGTAAGCAGACAGGTTATTGATAGTGCTGAGGATCATGGTTCATGGTTTATGGTTCATAGTCAAAAGCCTGCTAAATACCAATCCTGCTGCCATAATCTATTAACTATCTTCTCTTAGCTATTAACTATTAACCATTAACCATCTTCTCTTAGCTATTAACAATGAACCATCAACTATAAGCATGTCCTCCAAATCCCTATCTTTACGCCCATGATTGCCAAGAAAGCTTCCGTTTCCCACACGGTAATGAACGAATTGATTTTGCCGAACGATACCAATATGCTGAACAACCTGATGGGTGGCCGTATGCTGCACTGGATGGATATTGCCGCTGCCATTTCCGCACAAAAGCATTGTAACTGCCTGGCTGTTACCGCTTCTGTGGATAGCGTTTCATTTAAACATGCCGTAAAACTGGGCGACGTGATCAGCATTGAGGCACAAGTTACCCGCGCTTTTAACACTTCGGTGGAAGTGCGGCTGGTGGTTTCGGCACAAAATATCCCTTCGGGAACCACCATCAAAAGCAACGAGGCTTTTTACACTTTCGTTGCGATTGATGCCAACAACAAACCGCAGCAAGTGCCCGAACTGATCCCGGAAACAGAAGAAGAAATTGCTTTGTATGCAGGTGCCATGCAGCGGCGCCAGTTGCGTTTGATTTTAAGCGGAAAAATGAAGATCCATGATGCCACAGAGCTGAAAGATTTTTTCTACGGCGCCGGTTCGCATTAAACCAAACGGTTTGCCCATCGTCTTTACTTGTTAAATTGTGTTAATTACTGCTGCAAACCCAATTTTAAATTGGAAGAAGCTGTATTTTCATGCGGTTTAAATATGGTTTGCTAACGCTGTTTAATTTTTTGGCTATGACTACTTTTCGAATGCTGGCTTTATTGTCATTCTTATTTTTTGCCGGTAAAAACAGCATGGCGCAAACTTTTAAAACGTACAAAGATGCGGCCAACCACTTTGAAATCAGCATTCCAAGTAACTGGCTTGTAACGCAATCTGATCCGCGTTTAAAGTTCATTGCCATCCATCCGCAAACCGAAACCAACAACGCTTTCCCCGAAAACATCAACCTTAACTTTATTGATGCGCCACATGGAAACTTAGATTCAGCTTATGCCATGTCAATAGAATCCAACAATGCCTTGCCGGGTTTTCTATCCATTACAAAAAAAGGCACGGCTACAAACGGACGCTATAAATGGTACATCAATTCGCACAAAGATTTACAAACCAATACCGTTTTGCAAACCATTGTTTTTGTTTATTATAATAAAGAAAAAGCTATTTTGCTGACTTGTACGGCCCCTTTCGGAAGTTTTGAAAGGTACAAACTTGTGTTTTTTAAAATTGCAGATTCTTTAAAATTGCAATCATAAACCATACTTCTTTTATCACCTTAAAATTGTTGGGCTTGGTCTGCTCCTGCTGTACTTTGGATATTTTGTATGATAAAAGAAGCAAAAGGTTTAACGCAAAAAACTATAAATTTTTTGGTTAAACTTTAATGAACAAGCTTTACTCTAAAAATCATAATCCAATAAATATTACAGTTATGAAAATGCTTAAAGTTTGCCTGATTTTGCTTTTGTCCATCATTACTTTTGATGCGGCCAATGCCGAAAGTTTCCGTGATTTTAACCGGCACGACCGCGAACGCCGCCGCCACGAACGCTGGGAACGCCGCCATCACCGCGAAGACCATTTTCGCCACGGCTATGGAAGAGACCATGGCTACCGTGATTACCGCGACAGGTATTAAATTTGTTTCAGATAGAAAAACCTGCTTCAGTTGCAGGTTTTTCTATTTTGGTTCCAATTTAAGAAATTACAATTATCACAATCTTTCTAAAACCAATTGAATTGTTTTGTCAATTATTTGCTCTGGGTTACTGCTAAATTTGTTTGTTGCACGGTTGGCCAAAATTACATTAACGGATAATGCCTGGTGCCCTAAAACTTTTGCCAACGCATAAATGCCGGCCGTTTCCATCTCCAAGTTTGTAATTTGCTGATCTTTGTAATTGAAAGATTGCAGTAATTGGATAAAATTTGGGATTGCATTTTTAGCCCGGACTTGCCGTCCTTGCGGCGCATAAAACCCTGGTACCGTTGCCGTAATTCCAGATGGCAAATCAAAACCAATTTTTTCTTTTAATATTGAACTTGCAGAAGTTAAATAAGGCGATACTGTTTTTAGTACATGAAAATGGGCGTCTACAGCGCTTTGCAATTCCCGCTCACTTGGATCATAACTGTAAGTATAATAATCCATCAACGCATCAAAACCTAAAGCAAAGTCAGAAACCAAAACAGAACCTACCGGTATAGCAACATGCAAAGAACCGGAAGTACCGATGCGGATAATATTTAACTTGGTCAATTTTTCTTTGATCAATCTAGTATCAAAATCAATATTGACCAAGGCATCCAATTCATTCAAAACAATATCAATGTTATCGGTGCCGATGCCGGTAGAAATTACGGTAATCCGTTTATTGCCGATCCAGCCGGTATGTGTTAAAAACTCACGCTTGCCTTTTTTATAATCTAAGCGATCGAAATACTTGCTCACTTCTCCTACCCGATCAGGATCACCGACGGTAATTACTGTGTTTGATAAATCCTCAGGAAGTAAGTTGAGGTGATAAATGCTGCCGTCGGGGTTTAAGATAAGATCGGTTTCGGAAATCATGCTATTTAAAAAAATTAATAAAGTGCTGGTAAAAAACATTGCTTAACAAAAAACCCGAAGTTGCGCTTCGGGTTTTTTGTTGGCTTTTTGCAGTTCAACTTACATTTTCATGTGCTCTTTCATCGGCATTTTGTCAACCTTGCCGCTCATCATCACACTTTGTCCGTCTTTCAGCATCATGGTTTTGCCGTTTTTCATTTTCAGGGTGCCGTCTGCCATTACTACTGTACCGTTTTTCATGGTCATGGGTTTAGTCATGTCCATCGTTTTTCCGTCTTGCATGCACATCATTTTTCCGCCGTCCATCATCACACAGTTTTCCATTTTCATGTGTTTAGAATCCATTTTGGCCATTTTGTGCTGCGCCATTGCACTACAACTTAATACTGTGGCAAATAAATAAACAAGTATCTTTTTCATAATCTTTTAGTTTTATCAATATTACGAAAATTTCTAATTAGAATTATTTTTTTGCTGAAATGATTTTAATGAAGTTATTTAAACTTTTTTTCTGACGCCTCTTTTTTTGGCCGATACTTCTTTTACCCTGAAGTTGTTTAAACTTTTTATTTAAACGGGTTGAAACCTATTTCTACAACATTGGCCGAGCCTACAGCTCTATAAAAGCTGCAATTGCAGAAGCGTAGCTTCGGTACATCTTGTAGCAACGAATTTAAACCCGTTGGTTC
>NZ_JBGCVY010000046.1:0-68090 GCF_041088075.1 Mucilaginibacter sp.
AATGTGGCAAAATTAATTCCCCTATCGTACCTTTATCCACGGTTCCCAATCTTGATCTGACCTTTTATGATTTGCACCACAAAAATCAGCTTTTATTGGGAACCTTGTTTTACCCTCTAAATAAGTTTAAACAACTTCATTGTTAAATATGCTAATATCAATAGCACTTGATAAAAAATAAACAAATGGATGATCTAAAAATAAAATTTGATGGAGAAACTCATCAAATTGAAACAAATACACTTATCAATAGCTTGCTCCATTTTACCAATCTTACTCACGAAATAAATAGAGAACTTGGAACAGATAGAAAAATAGAAATAAAAGTAAACGCTTTAAAAGAAGGTAGCTTTCTTGTGCATATTGTTATTGAAGCGAACTTAATTGACAATATAAAAGGACTATTTACGAAGGATAATATAGAAATTGCAGCTAATATTTTTGCAGTTGTTGGCGGTCTCTTTGGATTTGCAAAGTTTTTAAAGGGAGGAAAGCCAGAGGTTATGGAGTCTAATGATATCTCCACTAAAATTAAAAATACGAAAGGAGATGTTACGTATATTGATAACAGAGTTGTAAAAATTTACCAAAATAATAAATCGGTACGAGAAACAATTGCTCAAGAATTTGAAACTTTGGAAAATGATCCAAATGTCACAGGGTTTGAATTATTAGATAAAGAAGATAAGCCAATAGTACAAATTGTAAAAGAAGACTTTGCAGCTATAGCAAACAATGATGCAAGCATTGTTGCGGCTGATGAAACAATAATATCAAAAACTGGATTTTTAGTTATATCAGCCTTGTCTTTCGATAAAAACGTAAAATGGAATTTTTATTTTGAAGGAAATAAAATATCAGCTCACATTAAGGATGAAGAATTTGTTAAATTGATTGAACGAGGTGAGAAATTTTCTAAAGGAGATTCTTTAGAAGCAGAATTTGAAATTCGCCAGCAATTTGATGAATCTATCAATACTTATATTAATAAATCATATAAAATAACGAAAATAATCAAGCATATAGGCAGAGCTGAACAGGGAAGATTAGAATTTCCTAAAGTTAATTCTGACGTTGATAAAAGTGCTTAACTTAAATGCTGTTTTTATCAATTAAAAATTAGTGTGATAAAAACAGCATTTATATATTCTAATTATTCCCGCCAAACTCCATCAAATAAGCTTTCAAAAACTCATCCAAATCGCCATCCAAAACACCTTGGGCGTTGGAAGTTTCGTGGCCGGTGCGCACATCTTTTACCAATTTGTACGGATGCAAAACGTAATTCCGGATTTGCGAACCCCATTCAATTTTCATTTTCGCACCTTCAATGGCGTTGGTAATTTCCATACGTTTGCGCAATTCTGCTTCGTACAATTGCGATTTTAACAAACGGATGGCGTTTTCTTTATTCTGCAACTGCGAACGCGATTCCTGGTTTTTGATAATGATGCCCGAAGGTTTGTGGTACAAACGAACGGCCGTTTCTACCTTGTTTACATTCTGGCCTCCGGCACCGCCCGAACGGAAAGTTTCAAACTCAATATCAGCCGGGTTGACATCAATTTCAATCGTATCATCCACCAAAGGGTAAACATAAACCGATGCAAAAGAAGTATGGCGTTTGGCATTGCTATCAAACGGAGAAATACGCACCAAACGATGCACGCCGTTTTCGCCTTTTAAATAACCGTATGCAAAATCTCCTTCAATTTGCAGCGTTACGGTTTTTACGCCCGCAACTTCGCCTTCCTGGAAATCCTGTTCGCTCACTTTGTAGCCGTGTTTTTGCGCCCACATAGTGTACATCCGCATCAACATGCTGGCCCAATCGCAGCTTTCCGTTCCGCCTGCTCCTGCTGTAATCTGTAAAACCGCATTCAACTGATCTTCATCTGCCGAAAGCATGTTTTTAAATTCCAGGTCTTCGAGTTGTTTTAAAGTTGCTTGGTATTGCTCGTCGGCTTCCTCATCCGTTGCATCGCCGGACTGGTTCATCTCCTGCATCACCACGGTATCTTCCACCGAAGTTTCTACGGCTTTAAAAGCATCCGTCCATGTTTTTTTACTTTTCATGGAAGCCAGCACTTTTTCGGCTTTCTTCGAATCATCCCAAAAATCGGGCGCCAGGGTCAAATCTTCTTCTTCTTTTAGTCGGTATAATTTGGTTTCGACGTCAAAGATGCCTCCTCAGGGAAGTTACGCGATCCCTCAAGTCTTGAACTTGTTCTTTTGTCATGCCGCAAATATAGAAATTTGGTTTTGGCGGAAGCAGCTAATACTTCACTGATTTTTATGCGATAAAAGAAGCATGTAAAATTTGTTTTTGTTGTAGCAAACCTTCAAATTTGTTTGTACATAAACTAAAACGGCATACTTCTTTTACCAGTACTTTTTATGGTGTGTAGATTTTTTAAATATTCAATTAAATAACATTAAATCGAACAATATGAAAATCCAAGTTTCATTTATATTAACCATATTTATCACTTTCTTTTCGGCTTCTTGCAAAAAAGGTTCAGTTTCCCCAAAAAACACTACGAACATTTTGGGAAAATGGAATATTATAAACGACTCGACTTTTGCCGGAGTTGGGGCAAACAATCACCCGGTAAATTATGCAGGACAAACAGGCGACTATTTTGACCTAAGGACAGATAACCGGATTTATATCAAAGAAGGCACAAAACTGGATACTTTGAGTTATAGCCTGATTTCTGATGCTACAATTTTAATTGTCCCTTTTGGTATTAGATTAAATGGGGTTCCTGAAAAAAGCTATATCACAAACTTAACGGCACATAGCGCCACAATTAGTGCCCCTGTTGGCGCAACTCCCGGAGGTTTATTTGGACGAAAAATAAATTTGAACAGGTAAAATCCTATTGCTAATATTCCCCAAAATAAAAAGGGTTTAGGCGATGCTTTAACTTTCCGTTTTCCCGACTTTCCGTCTTTTTCCGAATGCTTCTTTTACCACCTAAAAATTGGAATCACGCATTCTTGGTTTCAATCCAAAACTATTCAGAACAATTTAAGCACCTCTTTTCTTTTAATACATAGTTTTGAACTAAAACCAAGAGCATGTTACCAAAAATAAATTTTACCGAAACCGAAGCTTTCCGCTATCTCACTGATTATTTTCCGCAAATGGCCGAAAAACAAATGAAGGATTTGTTTGCCCAGGACCTGGATCGTTTTAAAAAATTCTCCATTAAGTTTGAAGATATTTTGTTTGATTTCTCCAAAAACCGCATAGATGAAAAAACGCTGGCATTGTTGATCCAATTGGCAAAAGAATGCCAGCTAAAAGAAGCCATCGAAGCGATGTTTACCGGCGAGAAAATCAACGAAACCGAAGGCCGTTCCGTTTTACATACCGCTTTAAGAAACGTAACGAACAAACCGTTAACTGTTGATGGTGAAAACATTACGGAAGAAGTAAACGCGGTTTTAAAGCAGATGGAAACTTTTTCTAACGCGGTTATTTCCGGTGAGTGGAAAGGTTACAAAGGCGATGAAATTACGGATGTGGTGAATATCGGAATCGGCGGATCGGATTTAGGCCCGGTGATGGTTACTGAAGCTTTAAAACCTTACAAAACACGTTTGAACCTGCACTTTGATTCTAATGTTGACGGCACGCAAATCACCGAGATTTTAAAAGGATTAAACCCGGCCACCACGCTGTTTTTAATTGCTTCCAAAACCTTTACCACGCAAGAAACCATGACCAACGCGCATACCGCGCGCGATTGGTTTATCAAAGGTGGCGGCAAAGATGAAGATGTGGCGAAGCATTTTGCCGCTTTATCTACCAACAGCAAAGCTGTGGAAGCTTTTGGCATTGATACCAAAAATATGTTTGTGTTTTGGGATTGGGTTGGCGGCCGTTATTCGTTGTGGAGCGCCATTGGTTTGTCCATAGCTTTAAGCATTGGTTTTGATAATTTTAAGGAATTGCTTACCGGTGCCAACGCTGCCGATGAACATTTTAGAAATACAGATTTTGAGCAAAATATTTCGGTCATGCTTGGCGTAATTGGCATTTGGTACAATAATTTCTTCGGGGCAGAGACGGAAGCTATTTTGCCTTACGACCAATATTTACATCGTTTTGCTGCTTATTTTCAACAAGGCGATATGGAAAGTAACGGAAAACATGTGGACCGGAACGGAAATGAAGTTGATTACTCGACCGGGCCAATTATTTGGGGCGAACCCGGAACCAACGGCCAACATGCTTTTTATCAGTTGATCCACCAGGGAACTAAATTAATCCCTTGTGATTTTATTGCACCGGCACAAAGCCATAACCCAACCGGCGATCATCATTCGATTTTGCTGTCCAACTTCTTCGCCCAAACCGAAGCTTTGATGAACGGCAAAACCCAAGAAGAAGTAACCGAAGAATTAAAAGCTGCCGGCAAAACTGCAGAAGAAATAGAAAAACTGGCGCCTTTTAAAGTTTTTGAAGGCAACCGGCCAACCAATTCTATTTTGTTTAAAGAAATTACGCCGCGTTCTCTCGGCAGTTTGATTGCTTTTTACGAACACAAAATATTTGTGCAAGGCATCATCTGGAACATCTTTAGTTTTGACCAATGGGGCGTAGAACTGGGCAAGCAATTGGCCGTTAAAATCCAAAAAGAATTAAAAGGTGATGAACGGGTTAAAGACCATGATTCTTCTACTAATGGTTTGATTAACCAGTATAAGGAGTGGCGGTAATTTGGGGTTGATAAAAGAAGCATTTGTAATTGTTGCAGATGCTTCTTTTATCTATACTTTTTCATGAAACTCAATTGTAATTAATCTTCCAATAACATTTCAACTTCCGCTTGTAATACTGGGAGATGATTTACAACAACATTCCAAATTACAATATCATTTACATTATCATAAGCATGGATTACTTTATTGCGAAGATCAACAATCATCCGAGCATAAGAAATTTCGATACTTGGATTAATTTTCAATAATTTATTTACAGCTTCGCCGATAATTTCAAGTTCACGTTCAACTGCACGGCGTTTGGTTTTGTTAGCTTTATATTCTGTAAATATTCGTTTTCCTTCTAAATGTCCATCAACAGACGAAATAGCTTGTAGTACATCAGTAAGTAATTTCTTCTCCTAAAGATTCATATCACAAGTAACTTATTATTATTGATGCTTTCAATTAAATATGGATTATTTAAAGTTTCTTCTGCAACCAACTCTACTTCCAATTTCAATAAATCCTGCAAAGCATACAGTAGCTTAAAATAGTTGTTTCCATAAATTTGGAAATCCAAATTAGGAGAAAATCGAATTAAAAAATCTACATCACTATCAGCTTTCATTTTACCTGATGCGGCACTGCCAAAAAGATAAGCCTGCTCTACGCCATACAAACGCATCAATTGTTGTATTTGCGAAAGATTACTCTTGATAAACGGTTGCATAAATATTTAATTGGATTTTTGAGAATACTTCTTTTACACCCCTTTTTTCACAAACTTAACCTGGTACAAATGCGGCCATTTTTTGCCGGTGATAAAAATACGTTTGGTTTTTGCATCATAAGCAATACCGTTTAAAACATCCGCATTTGGAAGCCGGTCGCGGTACAAGTTTGCCAAATCAATCCTTTGTAAAACAGCACCAGTCTTTGGGTCAATCACAATAATATCGTTGGTTTGATAAACATTTGCATACAACTTCCCATTAATATATTCCAATTCATTGATACTGTCAATGGCTTTTTTATCATCATAAACATCAATAAAACCAATGGCGCGATACGTATTTTTATCTAAAAACCAAATGCGGTTGGTTTTATCGTCCATGTACAATTTCTTCCCGTCAAAACACATTCCCCAACCTTCCTGGCCAACATTGTTGTTAAACGTGTTGAGGAGTTTGAACGTAGCTTTATCATAAACATAACCAATCTTTTCAGTCCAAGTTAATTGGATGATTTTATTGCCGACAATAGAAATCCCTTCGGCAAATACAGTTGGGTCAACCATTGCTTTTTTCAATACTTTTCCGGTGGTTAAATCAACTTTCCTTAAACTGGATTGCCCTTCGGCAGGTTCGCCTTGTGGTGGTTTTAACCGGCCGCCGCCGCTTTCGTACAGAAAACCATCCTGATAAAGCAACCCTTCCGTATAACACGAAGTATCATGCGGAAACACCTTTTCTACCTTGTAAGTCAATTCTTCCGGTGCTTTGGCAGCTAGCAAAACAATATTGGTGGTAACCGGCGTACTGTTTTTACCCTGATAAATTTGGGCGGTGATTTGCTTAACGCCCAACGGAAGTGTATCCGTTTTTAAAGTAAAAGCCGATAAATCTGTTTTTGCACCAAGCCGAACATCGTCCATCAAATAAACCACAGAATCTGCTTTGTAACCTTGCGGCGCTTTTACCTGCAAAGGCACATCTTTTCCGGCCTGAATATTTCCGCCAGCCTCCGGACTTAGGCTTAAAGTACTGTTATCTTCCTGGTTTTTAGGTTTATTTTGACAAGCATGTAAACTTAAAACAGCGGCCAAACTTAACAGGATCAACTTTTTATTCATGTTTTATTTTTAATATGGGTCAGGCCAAAAAGCATCCTGAATATGGTTTAAACGATAATTGCCCTGCTTATCAAACAAAATGGCGACAATATCAAAACGCGCTTCGCCCTTAAAATCCATCAGTTCTATAAACTCGTCGGCCGCGCTTACCAGCAGCTTTTGTTTGGCAAAATCCACAAAATCTTCCGGTTCGCCAAAAGCGTTTCCGGTACGCGTTTTCACTTCTACAAAAATGATGGTTTTATGGTGATAAGCTATTAAATCTACCTCTGCTTTTTGAAAACGCCAGTTCTCGTCCAAAATTTCGTAACCGGCATTTTCCAAATGTTGTTTGGCCAGCTCCTCGCCTTTGCGGCCTAAGTTATTGTGTTCGGCCATTATTTTAAAATTACCGAACCGAGAAAATCAGAAATATTTTTTTCCACTTTTTTCATGTGCTGATATTGGTTCAGCAACACATCAATGTCGTCGTTGGAAGTTGTTTTTTGCAATTTTCGGCGGATGCCTTCCAAAATCTGGTCAACTTTCCGTTTTTTGAGATGGAAGATGGCACCCAGAATCGTGGCTTTCATATTGTCTTCCTCGCTCGAAACCAAAATTTTATGCTTCTCGTACCAATTCTCGCTTAAAACATAAGGCGTGGAAATCATGGAAACGGCCAAATCGGTCACTTTACGATCTGGATGATGGATAAAAAAAGCTTCATTGGGCAGACGGCCGTTTTCCAGTTCCTGCCGATAAATATCCACCAGGTTTTTGCTTTCCGGGTTTTCAAACTCCACATCGCTCAGTTCCGAAATCATAAACGGGCCGATGTACGTGTTGGCAATGCCGTCCCAATCAATCATTTTGTTGCCGTAAGTAATGAGCAGGCGCACAATTTCTTTTTCCTGCGTGTCTTCTGCGGATACTGTTTTTACCGGTATAATTTCGGTGTGTTCGGTTTCCGGCTGAATGGGTTTTGGCGAAGCCTGGTCCTGCTTTTTCGCTTTAGCCTGCCGCATTTTGTTCAGCTCGGTCAGCAGCGAACGCTCGTCCATTTGCAGCAACGAACTGCATTCTTTCACAAAAACTGAAGCTTTGATCGAATCCGGAATTTTGGCAATACTTTCCACCACTTCGCGGATCACCTCTGCTTTTTTTATCGGGTCATTTTTGGCCTCGCTTAGCAGCGCGCCGGTTTTATACAGGATAAAATCTTTTTGGTGCTGATCAATGTAGGTTTTGAAAGCATTTGTTCCCACCTTGCGCACAAAAGAATCCGGGTCGTGGCCATCGGGGAAAGTAACCACTTTTACGTTCAGCCCTTCTTCCAAAATCAAATCCAATCCGCGCAAAGCAGCTTTTATGCCTGCCGCATCGCCATCATATAAAATCGTAATGTTTTTGGTAGAACGACCTATCAGCCGGATTTGCTCAACCGTTAAAGAAGTTCCGGAAGAAGCAACCACATTTTCGATCCCGGCCTGATGAACAGAAATTACATCGGCATAACCTTCCACCAAATAACAATTATCGCTTTCGCGGATGGCTTTTTTGGCGAAGTACAAACCATAAAGCAAATTGGATTTATGGTAGATTTCCGATTCGGGTGAGTTAACGTATTTCGGAACGCTTTTGTCGTTCTTCAAAGTCCTCCCGCCAAAACCAACCACGCGGCCGGTAAAACTATGGATCGGGAACATCACGCGGCCGCGGTAACGATCGTACAACGAACCGTTATCACGCTTCACCGACAAACCGCTTTCCAACAAAAATTCCTGCTGATAATTTTGTTTGATGGCCGCCGTGCTAAACGCGTCCCAATTATCAGGGGAGTAACCCAGCTCAAACTTTTTGATGATATCTTCCCGAAAACCGCGCTCTTTAAAATAACTCAACCCGATGTTTTGCCCTTCCGGCGTTTCCAGCAAACTTTGCTGAAAAAACCTGGCGGCAAAAGCAGTAACCACCATCAGGCTTTCTCGGCGGTTGTCTTCTTCCTTGTTTTCGGGCGTTTGCTTGTCTTCTTCTACCTCAATATTATACTTTTTGGCGAGCCATTTTAACGCTTCCGGATACGTAAATTTCTCGTGCTCCATTAAAAAAGTAACCGCAGAACCGCCAAGCCCGGTCGAAAAATCCTTGAAAATCCCTTTCACCGGTGAAACCGTGAACGAAGGCGTTTTTTCGTTGGCAAAAGGCGAAAGGCCAACGTAATTGGCACCACGTTTTTTCAACTGCACAAACTCGCCGATCACCTCAACAATGTCGGTTGCTTCAAAAATGCGGTCAATGGTGGCTTTGTTGATCATCAATTGCAAAAATAAGGTTTTGGGTTGAAGTGCGCCCGATGATTGATGCTTCTTTTATCGGGTAAAAATTTGGTTTATTCAAAAGAAAACAGGAAATCGGTTTTGAATAATTTACGCTTTGTCATTCCGAAACGAAGTGAGAAATCTTCTTCAAAAATTCAAGAAGTTATCTTTGGATTTTTAGGTGATAAAAGAAGCATCAAGTTGAAAGAATATCTCTTCCTGCGAATCGAGATGACAAAAAACGTCGAAATAACAGCGCAAGCATACTTCTTTTACCGCCTAAATTTTCTCGATCAAACAAACGGCATAAGCAACCACGCCTTCTTCGCGGCCGATAAAACCCATTTGCTCGTTGGTAGTGGCTTTGATGGAAATATCCTCTTCGTTGATCCCGGCAGCTTCAGAAATTTTAGTTTTCATTTCTTGGATATGCGGGTTAATTTTTGGCGCTTCCAAGCAAATCATCGCATCAATATTTCCGATGGTCCAGCTTTTTTCTCTAAGCAACCGCACGACTTCTTTTAGCAGGATTAAACTGCTGATGCCGCGCCAACGTTCATCGGTATTGGAAAAATGGAAACCGATATCGCGCAAATTGGCTGCACCCAGCAAGGCATCACAAATGGCATGCACCAAAACGTCCGCATCCGAATGGCCGAAAGCGCCGGAAATATGTTCGAGGTGAACGCCGCCCATCACAAACGGATGGCCTTTTTTAAGTTGATGCACATCAAACCCAAACCCAACTTTTATTTTCATGCGTGCTTACCGTCCTTTTGATAAATCTCTGCCAAAACTGTAGCCCAAAGTAAAGCGCAACGTATTGGCCAACGCACTTTGCTGCTGGTTGGCCGCGAGGTAAGAAAAATCGAGGTTGAAATCCTGGTAACGGAAGCCTACGCCCAACGTTAAATACTTGCGGTTACCGTAATTTGGGTTTTCGTAGAAGTAGCCGCTGCGCAACGCAAACTGGTGGTTGTACCAGTATTCCAGGCCGCCACCAAAATTAATTTCTTTCAGTTCCCCGCTTAAACCGGCATCGCTGAAAGAACCAAAAATACCGGAAGGCACCGAAGCCGTTGAGTTAGGGTTGGAAGGAACAAGCAGTTTATTGGCATCCAAAGTTGCAGTCAATTCATTATAAGTATCTAAATACCAAGTGTTGGCAACACCGACCCGTAGATTGGTTGGCAAAAAATACTTTTGCCCGGTTTCGGTATAACTGATTTTAGAGCCGATGTTAGAAATGTTGACGCCAAAGGCAAACAAGTCGTCTTTGCCCAAAAACTGTGTCGGGTTTCGATAATACAAAGAAACATCGGCGGCCACTGCTGTTCCGGCTTTGGTTTGCTGGCCTTCGGAAAAACTGCCGTTGGATAAGTTGGAATAGATGAAACGCAACGAAGTCCCGAGCGAAAAATTCTCGCCAAACTTTCGGGCAAAACTGCCGTCAATGGCAAATTCGTTTGGTGTATAAGTTCCCTGGTCCTGCTGGTTATTGTCCACCAATTGGATTTTGCCGAGGTTGAAGTATTTTAGAGAAAGGCCGATGGTGTTCCGGTCGTCCAGTTTATGTGCATAACTTAAATAAGCGAGGTTAATATCGGGCACCAAACGGCGCAGCCACGGGCTGTACGACAAAGAAAACTGGTCGCCGTTTTCGATAAAAGCCAGTTTTGAAGGGTTCCAGTAATTTGCGTTTTTATCGGTTGCCAAAGCCACGCCGGCATCACCGATGGCACCAGAACGTGCATCCGGGGAAACGGTAAGAAAAGGGACGGCAGTTTGGATAGCACCTGCCGTTGAACTCCCATTGGTATTGGTACCGCCAACCTGCGCCTGTGCATTATACATATTAAACCCTAAACTTATTGTTAGTATTAAAAACCGCTTAATAATTGTATTGATATCCATCAAACTAAAATAATAAGTTTAAAGCAAGCGCTAATTTTTTTTCGATAGTAGAAAAAATAAAACAAACCTTAAAACCGTTGTACCATGCAAATAACTTCTTTATAAGTTGCTTATTGCCAAAGCTAACTAATTTTTGATCTGCTGTAACCCTAAAGAAGTAATTTCGTTCAATATAATAATATCTTTGAAAAGATAATTTTGATGCTTAAATTTTTTATTGGCGTTTTTTACGAAATGTATTAAATTTACGTTCGACAGGAATTGAAAAAATGAAAAGAAATTTTTACAGATGTACTTTATTGGTGTTGGCGATTGGCGGGATTTTTAGCAGTTGCAATAAAGCAAAATCGCCAAAAACCGGTTGGGCCTATAACGACCGTACCAACGGCGGTTTCCAGGTTTTTGCCAAAAAACACCCTGCCCCGGGCCCGGGCTTGGTACCTATTGAAGGTGGTACTTTTGTGCTGGGCGGTTCTTTAAACGAAGATTTGCAGTTTGACTACAACAACATCCGCCGCCGCGTTACCGTAGCTTCTTTTTATATGGACGAAACGGAAGTGGCCAATACCGACTGGCTGGAATATTTATACTGGATCAAGCGTACTTATCCGCAAGAACGCGAAATGTACTACAATGCCTTGCCGGATACACTGGTTTGGCGCCAGCCTTTATCTTACAACGAACCTTATGTTGATAATTACCTGCGCCATCCGGGCTACCAGGATTATCCGGTTGTAGGCGTAAGCTGGGACCAGGCAAACGATTATTGCGACTGGCGTACCCAACGCGTGAACGAAGAGATTTTGCGCGAACGCGGCATCATCACCGATTGGAAAACCATGAGCAAAAGCGGTAAAACGGGTGCCGGTGCTGCTTTTAACACAGACATTTACCTGAACGGACAATACCGCGGTGCCGGAATTGACGGCAAACACATGCCGAAAGATTTAAACCCGGCCATAAAAGGTCAAGGCGGAAAAGCGGCTACACGCCCGGCACGGATTGAAGATGGTGTTTTGAAACAGCCTTACCGTTTGCCTTCCGAAGCAGAATGGGAATATGCCGCATTGGCTTTGGCCGGAAATACGCAATATGAAAACATCAGCGACGGAAAAGTTTACCCTTGGAACGGTATGGGCGTCCGTTCCCCTAAAAAAGGTACGCGCGGTTTGATCCTAGCCAACTTTAAACGTGGTGCCGGCGATAACATGGGAACCGGTGGTTATTTAAATGATAAAGCTGATATCACGGCACCGGTACGTTCTTATCCGCCAAACGATTTCGGTTTGTACAACATGGCCGGAAACGTAAACGAGTGGACTGGTGATACTTACCGCCAGTTATCGTACGAAGATTTTGAAGATTTTAACCCTTTTCGCGGTAATATTTACACCAACAAAAGGTTGGCCAACACAGACAGGGGTTTATTGGCAAAAGATAAATACGGCAAACCAATTAAAGATTTGGCCAAAACATCCAAAAAACAAAAATGGAGCGAACTGAACGGACAAGCTGCCACGGCCGCAGAAACCAATGCGGCCAATGCTAATCCAAACCAAACTGCGGTTATTGCTGCAAATGCTTCGGGCAAAGCCTTTACGCCTGATGTTCGCGGTTATAAAGATTCTGTAAATTCTTCTTTATACGGTAACACAACTTTGGTAAACGATCATTCTAAAGTTTACAAGGGCGGTTCGTGGAACGACCGCGCTTACTGGCTGAACCCGGCCACACGCCGTTTTATGGACGAAGAAGATACGAACGCCGAAGTTGGTTTCCGTTGTGCGATGGGCATGATTGGCGCGGCAGAAATCAACCCGGCCAACAAACCGCACTTCCGGGTGAAAGCACAAAAATCACCTAAAAAGATTCAGTTGTAAAATTGATTGTATAAAGTTTTTGAAAAAGCTGCTTCCAAAAGGAGGCAGCTTTTTTGTTTTTGGTGATTGTTGGGTTTGACTTTCAGAAAAACTGAATGCTTCTTTTAGCACCTAAAAATTAGTGTCGGCTCTGATCCTTTACTGATTTTTGTGCGGTAAAAGAAGTATCAACCAGGAGGATAGAAGCTGTTTGAATTTACATCTGAAAAAAAACTGAATGCTTCTTTTAGCATATAAAAACTGGTATCGGCTCTAATCATACATCAATTTTTGTGCGATAAAAGAAGTATCAACCAGGAGGATAGAAACTGTTTGAATTTACATCTGAAAAAAACTGGATGCTTCTTTTAGCACCTAAAAATTGGTCTCGGCCCTAAATCTTTCACTGATTTTTAGGTGCTAAAAGAAGCATCACCAAAAGAATAATTGATTGTTGAAGGAAAAATCAAAATCAAAAAAAAGAAGCCGACTTAATAAAACCGGCTTCTTTTCAACATAAAAACTTCTATCATAAAATTAGATCACGCTAACTTTAATCATATTTGTCCTGCCTTTTTTCTCCATTGGGATGGCTGCCGTGTTGATCACCACATCGCCTTCTTCCACCAAATTCTGGCTTTTTAAAATATCATTGATTTCCTGGATGCTGCTGTCGGTAGAGTTGACATCAAATTTATCATAATAAAAACCCCGGACGCCCCAAAGCAAACTTAATGTGCGCAACAAATGACGGTTTCGGGTAAAAATAAAAGTATTGGCTTTTGGGCGATGGCTGGAGATTTCGAAAGCGGTATAACCGGATGAAGTCATGGTAACAATCCCGATTGCATTGGTTTGTTCTGCCAGGTAAACTGCCGAACTACAAACCGCATCAGACAAAATGGTAGCAGATTTTTCGTTGACCGGTTTTGGCGTGTTAAACGGATAGCCAAATTCTTCTACGTTTTTGATGATTTTCTGCATCGTTTCGATCACGATCACCGGAAACTCGCCTACCGAAGTTTCCCCGCTCAACATCACTGCATCGGCACCATCCAAAACTGAGTTGGCCACGTCGTTCACTTCGGCACGTGTTGGCCTTGGCGCCGTGATCATGCTTTCCAGCATTTGGGTAGCCACAATTACCGGTTTAGAAGCGGCGCGGCATTTACGGGCAATCATTTTTTGCAGCAACGGAACCTGTTCCATCGGCATTTCAACGCCCAAATCGCCGCGGGCAACCATCACGCCGTCTGTTGCTTCGATGATCGCATCAATATGTTCAATCGCTTCCGGCTTTTCAATCTTGGCAATTACGCGTGCCGATTTTCCGCTCCGGCTGATGATACGTTTCAAATCAACAATATCCAATTCTGTGCGGACAAAGGACAATCCGATCCACTCGACATCATTTTTCAAGGCAAATTCCAGGTTGTCCAAATCTTCTTCCGTTAAACTCGGGATCGAAACTTTGGTGTTTGGCAAATTAACGCCTTTGCGGGAAGTTAAAATTCCGCCGTAAACCACTTCGCAAACTACGGTATCTTTATTGTTGGTTTCTTTAACGCGCATTTGCAGCTTGCCGTCGTCCAATAAAATCATTTCGCCGGCCACTACATCTTTCGGAAAACTATCGTAAGTGATGTAAATCTGTTTTTCGTCGCCAACACATTCGTGCGTCGTGATGTTGATTGTTGCCCCGTTGATCAGTTGCACGCCCCCTGTTTTAACCATTCCGATCCTGATTTTTGGCCCTTGCAGATCAGCCAAAATGCCAACGTTCAGTTTGTACT
Source organism: Mucilaginibacter sp. (assembly GCF_041088075.1). Lineage (GTDB taxonomy): Bacteria > Bacteroidota > Bacteroidia > Sphingobacteriales > Sphingobacteriaceae > Mucilaginibacter_A. The sequence goes on from NZ_JBGCVY010000046.1 coordinate 14,432, forward strand.
GTTCGTTAATTTCACGGATATTGTCAATGGCAATTTGGTGGTCTTCCTGTTTTCCGTGAGAAAAATTTAACCGGCAAACGTTAACACCGGCCCGGATTAAGGATAACAACATCTCTTTTTGAGAAGAAGCCGGCCCGAGCGTGGCAACTATTTTAGTTCTTTTGTGCGAAATTTTCATTTATAAAGATAAATTTTGATTAGATAAATTGTGATGCTTCTTTTACCAGGGTAAAATTAGTGTAATTTAAACACTAAGCGAAATGTTTAAAACAACAGGTTTTCGTGGGATTTGATTGTTTTAGGGTCAATTTGTTTTACCGACTCGATAAATGCGATCTTTTTCAACCTCAGCAACACATTTTCCAGGTCTTCGTCGTCAAAATGGTTTTTGATCATCAAAAAATAATTAGTGCTGCCCAACTCGGGGATCAGGCATCCGCTTGCGCCATGGTTGGCAATAACATAAAATTCTGTTTCAGAAGCTTCAATGTTGTACACATATTGCGAAAACTGCATCGGCTCGGCACCGGCAAACAAAGGCAGGCAGTAATCGGCCGTTTTCCTGAAATCGGTGCACAGTTCTTTGTTGATATGGTAACAAAGCCGGTAATCGCGCAGCGGCGACCGCAGGGCAATTAATATAAAGTCGAGGTCTAACTCAAAACTTAGTATCTTTCTACTCAAAACCAGGTGATGCTTAGGGTTATCTAAACTACAAATCAAACTTAAATAAACTTGAAGTTATTATACAGTTATCCACATTTACCACATCAAAAATATAGTGGTAAAAACAGTATGTGTACGGCAAAAGATTTAAGCCGATCAAAATTTTATTGCGGTTTGATATTTGATTTAATTTATTTTTCTTTGCACAGATTTATTTAACCCAAAAAATTAAAAGACTATGTCTGATATCGCTTCCAGAGTAAAAGCAATTATCGTAGAAAAATTAGGTGTTGACGAGAACGAAGTTACACCAGAAGCAAGTTTCACGAATGATTTAGGTGCAGATTCTTTAGATACTGTAGAACTGATCATGGAATTTGAAAAAGAATTTAATGTAGCTATCCCTGATGACCAGGCAGAAACTATCGGCACCGTTGGCCAGGCTATCGCTTATCTGGAAAAAAACGTTAAATAATAGCGCTTTTTGCTAAATAAATGGAGTTAAAAAGAGTAGTTGTAACCGGTTTGGGCGCACTTACTCCAATTGGCAACAGCGTCCCGGATTATTGGGGCGCGCTGATCAATGGAGTGAGTGGGGCTGACATCATCAAAAGTTTCGACACCACAAAATTCAAAACAAAGTTTGCCTGCGAAATAAAAAACTTTTCTGCCGAAGATATTTTCGGCAAAAAAGAAGCGCGCAAGATGGATCCTTTTGTGCATTACGCCATGGTTTCGGTTGACGAAGCCGTGCGCGATGCAGATTTGGATTTTCCAAACCTCGACACCAACCGCATTGGCGTTATCTGGGGTGCCGGAATTGGTGGTTTAAAAACTTTTTTGGATGAAGTGTCCAACTTTGCCAAAGGTGATGGTACGCCGCGTTACAACCCTTACTTTATTCCAAAAATGATTTTGGACATTGCGCCAGGCCATATTTCTATCAAATATGGTTTGCGTGGCCCCAATTTTTCTACCGTTTCTGCCTGTGCTTCGGGCACCAATGCTTTGATTGATTCTTTCAATTATCTTCGTTTGGGTGTGGCAGATGTCATCATTTCCGGCGGTTCTGAAGCCATTATCAATGAAGCCGGCATGGGTGGTTTTAATGCGATGCACGCTTTGTCCACCCGAAACGACGACCCGAAAACAGCTTCCCGCCCTTTCGATAAAGACCGCGACGGTTTTGTTGCCGGTGAAGGGGCGGGTGCGCTGATCCTGGAAAGTTTGGAACATGCCAAAGCACGTGGTGCCAAGATTTATGCCGAAATGGTTGGCGGCGGCATGAGTGCCGATGCAAACCACATTACCGCACCGCACCCGGAAGGTTTGGGCGCACGTTTGGTAATGGGCAACGCCCTGCGCGATGCCGGTTTAACTACCAGCGATATTGATTACATCAACGTTCACGGAACATCTACGCCGCTTGGCGATATCAGCGAAACCAAAGCTATCGTGAGTTTATTTGGTGATGATGCCTACAAATTAAACATCAGTTCTACCAAATCCATGACCGGCCATTTGCTGGGCGCGGCCGGTGCGATCGAAGCCATTGCTTCTGTGCTGGCTATCAAAAACGACATCGTTCCGCCTACCATCAACCATTTTACAGATGACCCGGAGTTTGACCCTCAATTAAACTTCACTTTTAACAAACCTCAAAAACGGACGGTACGCACTGCGTTGAGCAATACTTTCGGTTTTGGCGGCCACAATGCCTCTGTGATTTTCAAAAAATACGAAGAATAGTTTTAATGCCGATTTCAAGGTTTTACAAGCTTTACTTATCTCCCAACAGAAAATACGTTAAGCTGTTAAAAAACCTGCTTGGCTTTGTACCCGGTAATTTGATGCTTTACCGTTTGGCTTTCCGGCACAAATCGGTTGCGCAGGTTGTAAAAAAGGGGGTTAAAAACAGCAACGAAAGGTTAGAGTTTTTGGGCGATGCCGTGCTTGGTTCGGTCGTAGCCGAAATCCTTTTCAAAATGTACCCTTATGAGGATGAAGGGTTTTTGACAGAACTGCGTTCGAAAATCGTTAGCCGAATCAACCTCAACCAATTAGGCCGAAAGCTTGGTTTTGAGCAATTGGTCGAGTTTGACAGCCGTGTGATCAATACCAGCAGACAAAGTTCTTTGCTGGGCGATGCTTTTGAAGCTTTAATTGGTGCCGTTTATCTGGATAAAGGCTACAACTTCACCAAAAGTTTTCTGGAAAACCGAATTATCAAATCGCATATTGATATCCATAAACTGGAAAACACGGAAACCAATTTCAAAAGTAAATTGATTGAATGGTGCCAGCGCCACAGCAAAGACATTAGTTTTGAATTGATTACCAACCAGCAGGGCGAAAGCACCAAACTTTTTACCGTGCAGGCTTGTATTGATGGCGAAGTGGTAGGCAACGGCAAAGAGTTCAACAAAAAAACTGCCGAAAAACTGGCCGCCGAAAAAGCTTGCGAAGCTTTGGGGATTTGATGGTCTGCTTTGCCATTTCGACCAAAGGGAGAAATCTTATTTCAACAAAACATCAATTTTTAGGTGATAAAAGAAGCATTAACATTCGCTTTGAATAGAAATCTTCTTTTAACAAGAACAATAATTTTTAGGTGATAAAAGAAGCATTAAAACCTTTTTTGTTTTGAAGAAGATCTCTCCTATCGTCGAGATGACAAAAACCGGAATGACAGCAATCATACTTCTTTTAATACAGCTTTTTAAGCGGCGGCAAGCCTTTTCCTTCCTTAAAACCCTGTGCCGATTTCTTAACATAATTGATCAAATCATAATCGTTCCAGGCAGAAAGCTGATCGAAACTTGGCCGGTAAGAATCCATAAACGGCTGGATTTGCTCTTCCTTCAAATCCGTAACTTGCTGAACCAAAGCTTTGTTAAAGCGTTTATCCACGTTGGTTTGCTCAATCTCATTCTTGGCAAATTCCTGGAAATGCTTGGCCTGACGTGGCGTTTTCCCAAAAAGTTCGTACAAACCTGTTATTGGATTTGTAACCATCGAAAGTGCAGGCGGCTTACCGTTGTAAATACTTCCCTGCCCGCGATACTGCCGCAACGCTTCTTCCAGTTCCTGCTTTTTGGTTTGGCCAACCACGCGCACTTCGCTTAATTGAATGACCGGCGAAAGTTGCAGCATAACATCTTTTTCATCCACAACCGTAAAAATATATTCGGTATAATCTTTTTTGAAAACTTTTAAGGTATCGCCAACACTTGCTTTGATGCTGAACGCGCCCAAATCGTTGCTGGCAACCGTAATTTTCTTTTTTAAATTGAATATCAAGGCGTCAGAAACCCGTTGTGCGTTTTGCTTTTGGAACAAAACACCTTTCAGCACAAACTCCTGTTGAGCAAAAACAGCCGGACTTTGGCCGATGAAAGCAAGGATCAACATCAGCTTAATTACAAAAAGGATTCGATTAAACATTCCAACAAAAATACGAAAAAGCAAACGCGAAGCTGTTAAAGTATGTTAAGGTCAATTTTTTGCCGGTAAAAACAGTATCGGCAACTTTACAAGTGCGGTCAGCTTAAAACTTTAGCCGTACTGATAAATTTTTATCTTTGCAAATGATTAAATCCATGACCGGTTTTGGCATCAGCAGCCAGGATTTGGGAAACGTAAAATACACAGTCGAAATAAAATCCCTCAACAGTAAATTCCTCGAACTGTCTATTAAATTGCCCCGCACTTTTGCCGAAAAAGAATTTGAACTGCGCAACGAATGCAGCCGTTTGATTGACCGCGGCAAAGTAAACCTCAGCTTTAATGTTGAGCAAAATGAAGTAAAAACTGCGGTCGCAAGCATTGATGTGGTTTTGCTCCAACAATATTTACAACAGCTAAAAGAAGTAAGCAGCCAGCTAAACGAGCCAACCTCTAACCTACTACAACTGGCTTTGGGTTTGCCCGATGTGGTAAAATTCACGGAAGAAAAAGCTTCGGAAGACGAGTGGAAAACCGTAAAACAGGTTTTTAACAAAGCGGTGGAAGCCTTTCAGCAATTCAGGTCGGACGAAGGGAACATGCTGGAAAACGATTTGAAACTGCGCATCAGCAACATTCTCGAAAACCTTGAAAAAGTTGAAGTTGAAGAACCAACACGGATTGTTACCATCAAAGAACGTTTAAACAGTTTTTTGGCCGAAGCTGTTGGCCGCGAAAACATTGATCAAAACCGTTTTGAGCAGGAATTGATTTATTACATTGATAAGCTGGACATCACCGAAGAAAAAATCAGGCTGAAAACGCATTGCGATTACTTTGTAGAAACGTTAAAAAGCGCCGATGCAAACGGTAAAAAATTAGGTTTTATTGCTCAGGAAATTGGCCGCGAGGTAAACACGCTGGGTTCAAAAGCGAACAACGCGATCATACAAAAATTGGTTGTTGGCATGAAAGAAGAACTGGAAAAGATAAAGGAACAATTGCTGAATGTGCTTTAGTTAATGGTTCATGGTTTATGGATCATAGCAGCTTCCATGAACCATAAACTATCAACCATAAACCAAAACCTATGAACCAAAACGGCAAACTCATCATATTTTCTGCGCCTTCCGGAGCTGGTAAAACCACCATTGTGCATCATTTGCTGAGCAAATTTGATAGTTTGGAGTTTTCCATTTCGGCCACTACGCGCAAACCGCGCGGCGACGAACAGCACGGAAAAGATTATTATTTCATCTCGCAAACCGAGTTTTTGCACCGTATTGCACAGAAAGAATTTGTAGAGTTTGAAGAGGTTTACTCGGGCACATTTTACGGCACTTTGCGTAAAGAAATAGAACGGATTTGGAACCAGGGCAAACACGTTATTTTTGATATTGATGTAGTTGGCGGTCTGCATTTGAAGCGGAAATACGACGGAAAAGCGCTGGCTATTTTTGTGCAACCACCGTCATTAGAGGTTTTGATTGAACGTTTAAGCGGACGCGGGACCGACAGCGAAGAAAAGCTACTGGAGCGTTATGCCAAAGCCGAAAAAGAATTGAATTTCGCACCGCAGTTTGATGTGATCCTGAAAAACTACGATCTGGAAACGGCCTGCCAGGAAGCTAAGGATTTAGTTTCTGATTTTATTGGCCGATAACAATTTTTACTCGATAAAAGAAGCATGAAGATTGGTTTGTTTTTTGGCTCTTTTAACCCCATCCATACCGGCCATTTAATTATTGCCAGCTACATGGCCAACCACACGGATTTGGAAAAAGTCTGGCTGGTGGTTTCGCCGCACAACCCGCTCAAAAAAGCAAGCGATCTGATCAATACTTATGATCGTTTGGAAATGGCAAAATTAGCAACTGAAAACTCCGATAAAATAGAAGTGAGCGATATTGAACTGAAACTGCCGCGGCCGTCTTACACTATTGATACGCTCATTCATCTACAGGAAAAATTCCCGCAACATCAATTTACATTGATTATGGGTTCTGATAATTTGAACTCACTGCAAAAGTGGAAGAACTACGAAATTTTGCTGCGCGATTATCAAATCTATGTTTATCCGAGGCCCGGTTTTGAGGATACTGTTTTTAGCAACCATTTTTCGGTAACGATAACAGATACGCCGCTGATTGAAATTTCTTCCACTTTCATCCGAAAATCCATCGCCCAAAAAAAGAATGTGCAGTATTTTTTGCCGGACAACGTGCTGGAATTTATTGACAGTAAAAACTTGTACCGTTAATTTCGTTATCTTTATAAAAAGAAAAACTTATGGTGATTGCAAAAGAAAAAATACTTCATTTAATCAACCGTATGCCAGAGGAAATTGATGTTGACGAGGTAGTTGACCAAATAAAACTGACGGCTAAAATTGAACAGGCATTGGAAGAATCCAACAAAGGCTTAGGACAGAACTGGGAAGAATTTAAGAAAGAATGGCTAAGCGAAGAGGACTTGTAAATATTGAAATTCTTCCTACCGCTAAAGCTGATTTGAACGATATTTACCAATATATCGCCAAAGAATCTGTGAAATACGCTAAAATTGAAAAACGGTTGATTATTGAAGCGATAGATCAACTTTATACTTTTCCCAATTCTGGCGCGCCTTTTAATTATAAAAATATTGAGGCTCGGAGATTAATATTTAGAAATTACATTATTATTTATCGCTATAAAACTAAGGATTTGCTTGAAGTACTCACCATCCATCACCAAGCCCGACTTTTATCCAACAATCCGGCTTTAAACGACGAGGAATAAGAAAAAAAGTTCATAGATTATGGTTCATTGGTTATGGTAGCTACCATAACCAATGAACCATCAACTAAAACCCATTTCACTATCTTTGCTTTGTGAGCGAGAAAACCATTTTAAAACTGCAATTGCCAACTGATCCGCAATGGGTTACCAATGTGGTGCAAAGCAACATTGAAGAAATTTTGACCGACCATGCTTTTTGCGAGCAAAAGGCTGCCAGCAACGCCATTACGTTGATCGTACAAAACCCGAATTTATCAGAATTGGTGCAGGAAATGGCGCAATTGGTGCAGGAAGAAATGGATCATTTTAAACGTGTGCACGACATTATTTTGCAACGCGGTTTTGTTTTAGGACGCGAACGGAAAGACAATTACGTAAACGAACTGGCCAAATTTATCATCAAAGGCGGCGGACGGGAAGCACAGTTAATTGACCGTTTGTTGTTTTCGGCTATGATTGAAGCGCGCAGTTGCGAACGTTTTAAAGTGATGTCTGAACATATCCATGATGCCGAACTTTCTGCTTTTTACCATGAATTAATGGTGAGCGAAGCCGGGCATTATTCGATGTTTATCCGTTTGGCCAAAAAATATGCTTCGACAATTGATGTGGAAAGCCGATGGAAAACATTTTTGGAATACGAGGCGCAGGTGGTGCAGAATTATGGTAAAAGCGAAACGATCCATGGTTAAAAAGTTGCGTTGTCATCCTGAACTTGATTCAGGATCCCTCTTCCACGGTTGCAACCTTTCTGATGGGATGCCGAAAAAATTTCGGCATGACAAAAAGCGGCCATACTTCTTTTACGCATGTTTTTTTGGTGCCTTAATACACCCGGCAACTTGTTCCAAATATTGGTCAATCAAATCCACATGGATCGTATCGTTTAAATAACCAATGTACATGTCCGGCCGAACGATAACAGCTTTATGCTGGTCTTCCTTCAATTCAAAACAATCAAAAACAGCTTTATTTTTAGCAGAAAAAGGCAGGTAAAAAAAGTTTAATTGCTGCGGATAATGCTGCGTGATCCATCGCGCCAGGTTAAACAGATCATTTTCCTTTAGCTTACCCAAAGCGATAAAAGTAAAACCTGGTTTGCTGCACCAGGCGTGCAAATCGGTTTGCTGCTTTTTCTTTTCGTCAAAAATCTGGATGAATGGCAAACGGTCACCTGCTTTTACATTTTCAGCTTTACTGAAATTTAAGTTGATTTTGCTTTGGCGGTAATTAATCCCGGTTTGCGAAATCGTTTCAAAACCAAACTCCCGGAACTTTTCCTGCTTCCAAAAAAAGCGGATCAGATTTGGTAAGATGTTATTTCTAAAAAACCGGTTTAAAGTATTTTGAGCATTGATGAGGTTGAAAAAACGATCCGTGGTTTGCAGTAATCGTCGTGCAACCGGCATCCGTTCTTCGGCATAACTTTCTAAAATTGCTGGCTGCAGGTTTTGGTTGATTACGCCGGCCAGTTTCCAGGCCAAATTGTACGCATCCTGCAAACCGGTATTCATGCCTTGTCCGCCAACAGGCGAATGGATGTGCGCTGCATCGCCAATTAAAAAGCTTCTTTTATCGCTAAATTTTGCAGCCATGCGATGATGCAGCTTGTAAATCGAAAAAGCGTGGCATTTTTCTATCGCCACATTTTCGGGTAATGATCGAGTTAAATCTGATTTTATTTCTTCAAACTTAACCTCTTCCCGATCTGCAAATTGCTTGGGCAAAGTAGCCACCACACGGAAACGGTTAACGCCTTTCATCGGGAAAAAGCCGGTAAAAGCAGTATCGCCCAATCTTAAAGTAATTTGCTTTTCCTCAAAACACTGGTTCAGTTCGATGTCGGCTAAGTAAAACTTGTTGGCATAAGCATCTCCTTTAAATTCAATTTGTAGCTTTTTCCGAATGAAACTATGCGCACCGTCTGCACCAATCAACCAATCGCAAGTGATCATGCTTCTTTTATCATCACTTTTTAGGTGCGCCGTAATTTTATTTTCCTCCGTAGAAAAATCCGACAAACCCGTGTTCCAATAAACCGGACAACAATTTTGGGTAAGAAAATCCAGCAATATGCGTTCGTTTTTACTTTGTTCGAGCAGATGCACAAACGGAAAAGGCGTGGTATTTTGTCCGAGGTTTTGGAGCGAAAGTTTGACCAATTCTCCGTGATCGTTTTGGATGGAAACCGTTTCTGCCTGAATGCCTTCCTGCAAAGCACGATCAGCCAAACCCATTTGCCGGTAAATTTCCATAGAACGCGCTTGCACGGCCAAGGCCCGGGATTGATCTGTCAGCCCTTTTTTTATATCAATTATGATCGGTTGAACACCGTAACGCAGCAGTTGCGCAGCCATCATCAAACCGGAAGGCCCGGCACCGACAATTAAAACAGGATAATGGCCTTGGGCAGGGATCATTTTTCAGAAACGAAGAAACCCGAAAATAGTTGGTTGCTTTTTCCACCAATGCTTCTTTTATCGGCATAAAATCTATAGCCGCTGCAACAAAAAAATCGTTGGTTTTTTATGCAGATCCAACGTTTGCTTGCGCCATTCGGCAATATCTTTGGTAGCAATCATTTCATCGGTAGCCGTTAAATTACAGGCGATGCACAACAACGTTTTTGGATGCGCACTTTTCAATACTTCTTCCAGCAACTGGTTGTTGCGGTAAGGTGTTTCGATAAAAATCTGTGTTTGCTGGTAACGTTCGGAAAAGCCTTCCAACTCCTTGATTTTCCGGGAACGTTCGGCTTTGTCAATCGGCAAATAACCGTGAAAAGTAAAGCGTTGTCCATCAAAACCCGAAGCCATCAAAGCCAGCAAAATAGAACTTGGGCCAACTAACGGCACTACTTTTATGTTTCGCCGGTGCGCTTCGGCAACAATATCCGCTCCCGGATCGGCAACGCCTGGGCAACCGGCTTCGCTCATCAAACCCACATCTTTTCCGGCTTCCAACCCGCCAAAAAAATACGACAAACTGCCGCCGCGCTGGTGTTTGCCGTAATCGTGCAGCGTTAAATCGGCTTGGGGCGTTTTCAAACCGGCTTCTTTTAAAAATTTGCGCGCGGTTTTTTCGTTTTCAACAATATATTCGTTGATATGGTTAATCTTTTCCTTCAAAAAAGGCGTAAAAGATTTTAAACCGGCCTCATCGGCCAGCGGTACAGGAATTAAAAACAGGTTTCCTTTTTGCATCGCTACAAAAGTGTGATTTTTTATCTAAATTTAATTTTAAAAGGAGCAATAAATGAAGGCGTTAGGCATCAACTGGTTTATTGAAGGCTCGATTGATTTTGAGCACAAAAAGTACGTTTTGCTGGCTTATTTGCAGCACATCAACAAGCATTTCCGCAGCAGTCAGTTGTACCCGGATTTAGGCGATCTAATATTTCATTACAATAACCTGCTGCATTTTAAAAACAACAAGGTTTTGATGCAGCAAAACTTTCCGCAGCGATTGACCAAAGCTGATTTTGACGCCTTAAAACTGACATATGAAAAGATGGTGAAAGACGATTACGTGATGCAGGAAATCGAGCAGATCATCACTTACTCGTTAGAAAAAATGAACCCGGCCTTGCAGCAAGGCAAAGAAATTTACGATTTCGTGGAGACGCGTTTGCTGATTGATTCGGTTGGCGTGATTCCGTTAGTTCCCGATTTTGGTTATTTGTTTATCCGCAACGGCGATGAAAAAGGTTTGCACGTTTACGAATACAGCATTAGTGTTTTTGAAGGGAAAGACGATAAATTCCGCGGCATCAACACTTCGTATATTGCCAATTACAGTTTGAGTTTTGTCCACACGCCCGAATCTATCAAGATTGATTTGATCAACAGCAGGAAGCAATTGCCCAACCCGGCCGTTTACCAGGTGGCCTGCGATATTAATTTCCCGCTGGAACAAACTTTGCTGCCCGTTGCTAAAAGGAGTTTGGTGAAGTATATTAGTAAGGCGGCTTGAGTAGGGTTGCCGGTTGTAAGTTGCGGGTTGCCGGTTTTGGGCTGAGTTGTGATACTTCTTTTATCGGTATAAAATTGGTGGCGTTTTGTCATGCCGGAATTTTTTCGGCATCCCATCAAAAAGGTTAAACCTTGGAAGAGGGATCCTGAAACAAGTTCAGGATGACAAAACGAACTGGCAACAGGCAACTCACACCCGGAAACTACTTCAACCTCGACAGTGCCGCTTCAATCCTTGGCAGCATTTGTTCGATTTCCTCAACGGTACTTGCACCAAGCGAGGCACGAAACCAATTGGTTTTATCATCAGTACCAAAAGCGGAAAACGGGACAAAAGCTACCTGTGCTTCTTTTATTAGGTAAAAATTGATGTCGGTTGAGGTTTCTAAAAGTTTGCCTTCGGGTGTGGTTTTTCCGGCATAATCTACTTTCAACGTTAAGTAAATGGCGCCCATCGGTTCAATGGCATCCACCGCAAAGCCTTTTTCTTTTAGTCGAATAAAACCCTGGTACAAGGTATCTAAACTTTTCTGAATTTTTTGTTTGAAAGCCGTTAAGTAAGTGGCAACGGCTTCATCTTCCTGCAAAAATTGCGACATGGCAACCTGCTCCGGCTTTGGCGACCACGCGCCCATGTGCCCAATAATGGCTTTCATATAATTGATGATTGGAGCCGGACCAAATCCCCAGCCCACGCGAACACCGGTTGCTGCAAAACATTTGGAACTGCCATCCACAAAAAGCACGTAATCGCGCAATTCAGGACGTAAAGAAACCGGGTTAAAATGTTCGTGCGCACCAAAAGTTATCTGCGAATAAATTTGATCGTACAAAATATACAGCGGCTTTTCGCTTTTGCTGCGGCTTTGGTTTTCTTCGATCACCAAATCGCAAATCGCTTCCAAATCTTCCTTTAAAAACATCGTTCCGGTCGGATTTAAGGGAGAACAAAGCGAAAGCAGCGCCGCGCCTTTTAGATGCGGACGTAAATCTGCCGCGGTTGGCATAAAGTTGTTTTCGGGTTGTGTTGGCACGATCACGGCTTCAGCGCGCAACAAATCGCAATAATGGTTATTGTTCCAGGACGGCGACGGGAAAACCACTTTTTCGCCTTCGTTTACCAACGCCAAATAAATGGCATAAATCAGCGGACGCGAACCGCCGGAAATGATGATTTCTTGTGTTGAATATTCCAACTCAAAACTTGCTTTTAAAAATGACGAAACACTTTCGCGCAGTTCTAAAACGCCGTCGGCCGGCGGATAATTAGTTTGATGCGCTTCGTAAGCCTTGATAATTAATTGTTGTAATTTCTCCGGGATCGGAAAAATAGAAGAATCAAAATCGCCGATGGTAAGGTTGGCAATCTGCTCGCCTTTCTTTTTCAGTTCGTTGATTTCGCCGGCAATTTTAATAATCTCAGAACCGTGAAGGTTGTGCGCAAGGTTGGAAGCGTGCATGTTCGTGTTGTTTTAGCGGCGGCAAAGATAGGAGTTTGAATTTTAGGTGGTAAAAGAAGTATTGCTGTTTAAAACATCTAATTTACTACAAAAGCTCTGATATATTTTATCTTACAAATAGTTGGGTTTTTGCCAACTATTTGTATCTTTACAAAAAACATTCTCAAAATGAAAAAGATCAAAAAATTTAAAACAAGCATTTCACTTCATGAGAATTATTTATTTAAAACGAGTACAAGATTTCTCTCGTAAACACGCTGATTCAGGTAAAAGCTTAGCCGTTTGGAGAACGATAACAGAAAAAGCTATTTGGAAACAAAGTATAGATATTCTACAAAGTTTCCCTACAGCTAAAATCATTAAAGGTGATCGGGCAAGGTTTAAGATAGTTGGAAATAAATATCGCTTAATTGTCGAGGTAGATTATCTCGATGAAACAGTAGAAATAAGATTTATAGGAACTCATGACGAATATGATGAGATTGATGCTGAAACGATCTAATCATATTTGCGTCCTATGTTAAGGAGATAAAATAAGATGAATACTAAGCCACAATGGTTTTTAATAGAATCTGAGCAGGATTACAAAATAGCAACTGCCAGATATGAAGAAATTAAACGTGCTCCTAAAGGTTCTGATGACCACAAAGAAAAACTTTTGTTAGTGCACCTTATTTCTGAATATGAAAAAGAACAATGGGATTTACCAGAAGTAGATCCTGTAGAAATGATTAAAATCAGGATGGAAGATTTTGGCTATAAATCTGCCGACTTGGCAAAAGAATACGGAGATAAAGGAACTGTAAGTAAAGTTTTGAATTATAAACAAGCACTTTCAATTACGATGATTCGTAAATTTAGCGAGTTGTTGCATATCCCGGCTGAAGCATTGATAAAAGAATATAAATTAATAAAACCCGGACAGCGTGCAGCTTAACTAACTGGTTACCAATTTTATGCCGATAAAAGAAGCATTGCTGTTTAATCAATTTCATTTTCTGTTGTTGATTGCTTAGATTTGGTAAGCGTTATCAAACCAAATTGGGCAAATTATTAATTTTATCCAGGTACATCTTTTTAATTTATGCTACTGATATTTACGAGTCCCGGAAACATATCCATGTGGCTTATAATTACAAAGGGCCGATCAGATCGTGTAAGTTTTGGTTAGAACCGGATATCAAATTAGATGAAAATAAAAAAGGTGGTTTTACAACGAAAGAGTTGTTAGAAATTAAGAACTTGATTGTTGAACATCAGAACCTGTTACTTAAACAATTAGCGTTATTTTACAACCACCAACAAATAAAAATAATTAAAAAATGAATCTTACAGAACAGGCACTTGGCATAACAAACGTTAGTTTTAAGGATGAGAACACAATAATTCTTGAACTTTCCAATAAACGTTTCATTTCAATTCCTTTGGACGACTTTCCGGAGATTACTGTACTTTCAAATGAAGAAAAAGAAGATTTCCAAATTATTGATGACGAATATTTATCATTTGTGGAAATGGATGAAATTTATTCTTTAAAAGAGCTGATCGGTTTACAAATCCGGCTTAAACAATCTCCCGCAACTTCAGAAACGCATACTTCTTTTATCGCCTAAAAACTGTTTGCTTTTGGTTTTAAATTTTATTTAAATGGATGCCCATACCAGTTTTTAGGTGATAAAAGAAGTATTGTATTTTTTCTAATCTGAATCTAAACAGGCTCTTATGTCTTTACAGAGATAAAATATAGGTTTTGATATATGAAAGATGATATTTCTCCTGTCAACCGATACAAACAACTATTAAACGAAATACTGCCGGCATCATTTACAAAACCCGTCCGATATAATCATTGCTTTAATAGGATAGTTTTGGATTGGCTTTTTCAAGATGTTTGGTATCACCATCTTAATCGTTCAAAAACAGCTATCAGCCAGTTAGATACAATTCAGTTACAACAGATGGTTGAGCGGATGGAACAATGGCTGTTAGATCCGGATTTGCTTTTTGAAGATAATCAGAGGTCTTTAACTTTGCGAAAAGATAAAAGTACAATGCAAAAGTATTAACATAAGGTTTTTAAACTTCAATTTGTTTAACGGTTCCAAATCTTGTTTCACAGCTCGAAAGCTTAATATCTCCTATGCTTCTTTTATCGCCCTAAAACAAGCGGTTGATTTTACTTCCATATCAATGTAACAATTAAGTGCCAAAATTATAGGCATAAAAGAAGCACTGCAATTTTTATGAACTAAATTTAAATAAGTTTGAATACTTCTTTTATCACCTAAAAATTCTCTTCCAACGCTTTGTAATAAAACATTTTCCAGTATCTTTGCAGTCCCGAAAATTACGGGGAAAAGTAAAAGTTTAATTAATTTAATACAAAGCAAGTGAATACGTTAAGTTACAAAACTGTCTCTGCCAATAAAAAAACCGTCAGCAAAGAGTGGGTTGTTGTTGATGCGCAAGGCGAGATTTTGGGGCGCTTGTCTTCTAAGATCGCGATGATCATCAGGGGAAAACACAAGCCAGGATTCACCCCAAACGTAGACTGCGGTGATAACGTTATTGTTATCAATGCAGACAAGGTAAAACTGACCGGAAACAAATTCAGCGAAAAAGAATATGTTTCTTACACCGGTTACCCGGGCGGCCAGAAATTCATTTCTCCTAAGGAGTTAATGGCAAAACATCCAACACGCGTGGTAGAAAAAGCCGTGCGCGGGATGTTACCTAAAACACGTTTGGGCAAAGCCTTATTTGGCAACCTGCATGTTTATGCAGGCGCCGAGCATCCGCACGAAGCACAAACCCCTAAAGCCATTACACTTTAATTTTTAAAGGAGAAAAAAATGTCAGTTACCAACACATCCGGCAGAAGAAAAACTGCAGTTGCCCGCATTTATTTGCAGGAAGGCAACGGTGCCATTACCGTTAATGGCAAAGATTACAAGGAGTATTTCCCAACATTACCGTTGCAGTACATTGTTACCCAATCGTTAGAAGTTTCTGGTTCGGCCGGAAAGTTTGACGTGAAAGTTAACGTAGCAGGCGGTGGCGTAAACGGACAGGCCGGTGCCGTACGTTTGGCCATTGCCAAAGCAATTGTTGAATTAGATGGCGAAAAGAAAGCTGCTTTAAGCGCAAAAGGTTTGATGACGCGCGACCCTCGTATGGTGGAGCGTAAAAAACCGGGCCGTAAAAAAGCACGCCGTAAATTCCAATTCAGTAAACGTTAATTTTTTAGGAGGAAACAAACCATGGCAAGAACAACATATCAGGAATTACTGGATTCAGGTGTACACTTTGGTCACCTTACCCGCAAATGGGACCCGAAAATGGCGCAATATATTTTTATGGAGCGCAACGGTATCCACATTATTGATTTAAATAAAACATTAAGCAAGGTTGATGAAGCTGCGGCTGCCATCAAACAAATCGTAAAATCAGGCCGTAAAGTATTATTCGTTGCTACCAAAAAGCAAGGAAAAGATTTAGTAGCCGATTTTGCAAAATCTGTAAACATGCCTTTCGTTACCGAGCGTTGGCTGGGCGGTATGTTAACCAACTTTGCAACCGTACGTAAGTCAATCAAAAAGATGTCTAACATTGATAAGATGACGAAAGACGGCACGTACAGCATCCTTTCAAAAAAAGAAAGGTTGATGATTCAGCGTGAGCGTATCAAATTAGAATCACTTTTGGGTGGTATTGCTGATTTGAACCGTTTGCCGGCTGCTTTATTTTTGGTGGATGTAAAGAAAGAGCATATTGCTGTTTCTGAGGCTTTAAAACTAAGCATCCCAACGTTTGCGATGGTAGATACCAACTCTGATCCTTCAAACATTGATTTTCCGATCCCGGCAAACGATGATGCAACTAAATCTATTGCTTTAATCTGCGGCATCATGACCAAAGCGATTGAAGAAGGTTTGGAAGAGCGCAAACGCGATAAAGAAGACGAAGCTGAAAAAGAAGCTGCTGCCGCAAAAGCAAAAGCCGATCAGCCTCAGCCAGATGCTGCAGTTGCTGAAGGAACTCGTCGTAGAAGAAATGCTGCCGAAACCGAAGCACCTGCAACTGCTGTGGATACAACCGCAACAGAAGGACACGGGGCTGCTTAATTTATCCTTGAAAAGGAAATGATCAAATAAACAATGGTGGATTGTAAATTATAAGTCGGCTAACAAGTACTTTTAATTTGCAATCCATTATTAATATTAACCAATTTGTTGCGCTTAGCCTGGCAACAGGAAACCGGCAACAGACAACTATAAAGAAAATGTCAACAGTACAAATTTCTGCGTCAGATGTAAACAAATTACGCCAGCAAACCGGTGCCGGTATGATGGATTGTAAAAAAGCACTGACTGAAACCAATGGTGATTTTGAAGCAGCGATCGATTTTTTAAGAAAAAAAGGTGCTAAAGTTGCTGCAAGCCGTCAGGACCGCGAATCAAACGAAGGTGTGATTATCGCACGTACCAATAACGATAACACACGTGGCGTTTTGATCGAAGTAAATTGCGAAACCGATTTCGTGGCCAAAAATGCTGCTTTTATCGCTTTTGCAAATGATATTGCCAACCGTGCAGTAGATGAAAGGCCAACCAGCATTGACGAATTAACTGCTTTAGGCGTTGACGTGGACAACGACCGTTTAACCATCGCCGATGCCATTTTAGACCAAACCGGTAAAATTGGCGAGCGCATCAGCATTTCAAAATACGAAGTTTTGGAAGGTGCGCGCGTGGTACCTTATATCCACGGAAATTACCGTCTGGGCGTTTTGGTTGCTTTAAACCATGTTGCCGAAGGTGTTGATGAAGCCGGAAAAGACGTGGCCATGCAAATTGCAGCCATGAACCCAGTTGCGATTGATAAAGGTGATGTGGATGCTTCAACGATTCAACGCGAGTTGGAAATTGCAAAAGAGCAAATTCGTGCCGAAGGAAAACCGGAAGAAATGGTAGAGAAAATCTCTCAAGGAAAACTAAACAAGTTTTACAAAGACTCCACTTTGTTAAACCAGGAGTTTGTAAAAGATTCTTCCAAAACTGTTTCGCAGTTTTTAAACACTGTGGATAAAGGGCTAACGGTAACTGCTTTTAAAAGAGTTGCTTTAGGCTCGTAAAATATTTCAAATCCCCGCCAGCCAGCGGGGATTTTTTTTGTGCTTTTTTTATCGGTTAAAAAATGATCTCCGCTTTTTATAACTTGAAACTGGTAACTAACGGAACAATTTCCGAAGGCAAAGTAGTTTTGGTTGAAAATGGTTTTGTTCTGGATGTGATCGGCCAAGACCAATTTTATGCCGATAAAAACAGTATTGATCTTCAAGGCGCTTACCTTGCCCCCGGTTTAATTGACTTGCAAATTTATGGCAGCGGCGGAAAGTTGTTCGGTGGAAACCCAAGCACGGCTGCTTTACACCAAATGGAAACCGATTTGCTGCAGCAAGGCACAACCGGTTTTTTCGCAACCATCGCCACCAACACAACCGCAATTGTGGAACAGGGAATTGCAGCCGCAAAAACATACCGTAAAAACAGCATCGGCAATTTTTTGGGTTTGCATTTGGAAGGGCCGTTCCTCAACCCAAAACGAAAAGGCGCGCACCCGGAAGAACTGATCCGAAAAGCATCGGTAACCGAATTAAAACATTGGTTTGAACTCGCCGAAGGTGAAATAAAAATGATGACGATTGCGCCGGAATTGCAGGACGACGACGTGTTGGATTTTCTCGCGCAGCAAAACATCATCCTTTCGGCTGGGCACAGCAATGCTTCTTTTAGCCAGGCAAACTGTTTTTTAAAATCTCCCGTAAAAGCAGTTACGCATTTATACAATGCCATGCCACAAATGCACCACCGCGAACCTGGGTTTATCCCCGCTATTTTTGAGCAAAAACCTTACACCAGTATTGTTCCTGATGGGATTCATGTTGATTTCCCGATGATCCGTTTGGCCAAAAGGGAACTGGGCGAAAAACTTTTCCTCATCACCGATGCCGTTACCGAAACGAATGAAGGCATTTATCAGCATCAATTCAACCAGAACCATTACGTGATGCCGGATGGAACGCTTTCCGGTTCGGCATTAACGATGTTAAAAGGCGTACAAAACTGTGTTAAATATGCCGATATTGCTTTGGCTGAAGCGGTAAATATGGCTTCGCTTTATCCGGCAAAACTGTTAAATGACGAAACAAAAGGCCAGGTTAAAAAAGGCTGCCGTGCGGATTTCATCATATTTAATGCTGATCTCGAACACGTGCATACTGTTTTTAACGGGCAAATTTTAGCAAATCCTCAACCTAAACCCTAATTGATTATTTATGAAATACAAAAGAATCCTTTTGAAACTAAGCGGCGAATCCTTGATGGGCGACCGCCAGTACGGCATTGATAACAAACGTGTTTTACAGTATGCAGAGGATATAAAAAGTGTGTTTCATTCGGGCATTGAAATAGCGGTTGTGGTGGGCGGAGGAAATATTTTCCGTGGATTAAGCGCCGAAAAATCGGGCATGGAACGCGCACAAGCTGATTATATGGGCATGTTGGCCACCGTGATCAATTGTATGGCGCTGCAAAGTGCGCTGGAAGGGATTGGGATTGAAACCCGTTTACAATCGGCCATCAAAATGGAACAGATTTGCGAACCTTACATCCGCCGCCGCGCGATGACGCATCTGGAAACTGGCCGCGTGGTTATTTTTGGTGCCGGAACCGGAAACCCTTATTTTACAACGGATACGGCTGCTTCTTTAAGAGCGATTGAAATTAAAGCAGATGTGGTTTTAAAAGGAACCCGTGTTGACGGTATTTATTCTGCCGATCCGGAAAAAGACCCAAATGCGGTTCGTTACGATGAAATTTCTTTTCAGGAAGTTTACGATAAAGGTTTAAACGTGATGGACATGACGGCAATTACGTTGTGCCAGGAAAACAAGCTGCCCATCATTGTTTTTGATATGAACAAAGCAGGCAACTTCCGAAAAATTGCCGAAGGCGAAGCGATCGGGACTTTGGTACACTAATTTTAGGGGTATAAAAACAGCATCGGCATTCCTATTTCGGAACAGGATTTTTATTTTTGCAAAAACTAAATTAAACAATGAGCGAACTCATTAAGAAACAGTTAAAAGATACCAAAACTCACATGGACAAAGCTATTGAGTTTTTAGATAGCGAACTAACGAAGGTTAGGGCCGGCAAAGCTTCGCCAGCGATGTTGGACGGCGTTTATGTGGATTATTACGGAACGGCTACGCCTTTAAGTCAGGTTGGTACGGTTAATTCTCCGGATGCACGTACTTTGGTAATCCAGCCTTGGGAAAAATCCATGTTAGGGCCGATTGAAAAAGCCATCATCGAATCTAACCTCAGCTTAAACCCGCAAAACGACGGACAAATTATCCGCATTAACGTTCCGCCTTTAACCGAAGAACGCCGCCGCGATTTGGTAAAACGGGTAAAAGCCGAAGCAGAAGGCGGCAAAATTACCATCCGCAACCTGCGCAAAGATGCCAACGAAAAGATCAAGAAATTGAAAACAGAAGGCGTATCCGAAGATGACATTAAAGTAGGCGAAGGCGAAGTGCAAAAACTGACCGACAGTTACATTATCAAAGTTGACCAGTTGGCCGAAGTGAAAGAAAAAGACATTATGACGGTTTAACAACTGTCATACAAATCCAATTTAAAAGAGGGAATAGATTAAGGCTTATTCCCTCTTTGTATTTTTATACAATCTATGAAGATCCTGATTGATTATTTAAAAAATTACCGAGGCTACGTTATCCTTGCCTTGTTGCTGGCTGCCATTAACCAGGGTTTTTCCCTGCTCGATCCATATATTACCGGCCGTATTGTTGACCGTTATATCAACAAAGCCGGTGCTTTAAACTACCACGATTATCTGTACGGCGTGTTAACATTGGTCGGGTTAGCGGTTGGTGCAGCCATGATTTCGCGGATTGCGAAAAATTTTCAGGATTATTATACCAACATCATCACCCAAAAAGTGGGCGCACGGATGTATGCCGATGGTTTGGAACATTCGCTGAAATTGCCTTACCAGGTTTTTGAAGACCAGCGCAGCGGCGAAACGCTGGGCATTTTGCAAAAAGTACGGATTGACATCGAAAAATTTATTACTTCTTTTATCAGTGTTTTATTTGTGAGTTTGATCGGGATGATCTTTATCATCGTTTATTCCTTAAATGTAAGTTATAAAGTAACGCTCATTTACTTTGCCGCTATCCCGGTCATCACTTTTGTCAGCATGTTTTTAAGCCGGAAAATAAAAACCATTCAAAAGAAAATTGTCAGCCAAACGACCACACTTGCGGGTTCAACTACAGAATCTTTACGAAACATCGAACTGATTAAAAGTTTGGGTTTGGCCGGACAGGAGATCAAACGTTTGAACAAAACCACGTACCAAATCCTCGACCTCGAACTAAAAAAAGTAAAATATGTGCGCAGCATGAGCTTTGCGCAAGGCACAACGGTAAACTTCGTCCGTAGTACCATGCTGATCGTTTTATTACTTCTGATTTTCCAAAAAACCATCTCTGCCGGTCAATATTTTACTTTTTTGTTCTATTCGTTTTTCCTATTCAACCCGCTTCAAGAATTGGGCAACGTGATCCTTTCCTGGCGCGAAGCGGAAGTTTCGTTAAACAATTTTAAGCAGATTTTGAGTACTGATATTGATGTGAAGCCGACCAATCCTGTCCATCTGCCAAAAATCAATACCTTAACTTTCGAACAGGTGAGTTTTCGGCATTTAACCGGCAACCGCAATGCCATTACCGATATTAATTTCAGTGTGGAAAAAGGAGAAACCATTGCTTTTGTTGGCCCTTCCGGCTCCGGGAAAACAACGCTGGTAAAGATGCTGGTTGGTTTGTACCAGCCTTTAAGCGGGAAAGTATTGTACAACAACATCAGCAGCTCCTCAATTGACTTAGATCAGCTTCGCGAAAAAATAGGCTTTGTAACACAGGACACGCAGCTTTTTTCGGGTACGATCCGCGAAAACCTGCTTTTCGTCCAGCCCAACGCAACCGACCAGGAATGTATGGATGTATTGCAAAAAGCAGCCTGTTACAATCTGTTGGCACGTGCAGAACATGGCTTGAATACGGTGATTGGCGAAGGCGGCGTAAAAGTTTCGGGCGGAGAAAAACAGCGTTTATCTATTGCCAGAGCGCTATTGCGGAAACCGGATTTACTGGTTTTTGATGAAGCCACTTCTTCGCTGGATTCGATCACGGAAGAAGAAATCTCAAAAACGATCCGCGATGTTTCGGATCAGCAAAACCATATTACGATTTTGATTGCACACCGTTTGTCTACTATTTTGCATGCCGACCGGATTTATGTGCTGGAAAAAGGCCGCATCATCGAATCCGGCAAACACACCGAACTGCTGGATTTAAAAGGATTGTACTACGCCATGTGGCGCCAGCAAATCGGCGAAAGAACGGAAGCGGAAGTTTAGGTTTTTTATCCTGCTGCTGTCATTTCGACCGCAGGGAGAAATCCTATTTCAGTATCGCTACCAATTTTTAGCCGATAAAAGAAGCATTGAATTTAGCAAGAAGATTTCTACCTGCGGTGCTAAATGACAAAACGCTTTCGGTCTTCCCAACTGCTGCTTTTATCACCGATTTTTAGCCGATAAAAGAAGCATTGAATTCTGTCATTTCGACCGAAGGGAGAAATCTTATTTCAATGTTGCTCACCAATTTTTAGCCGATAAAAGAAGCATTGCATAATAACCTTTGGAAGAAGATTTTTCTCTTTAGATCGAGATGACAAAGTGCTTTCAAACTTTCGGTCTTCTGGACTTTCGGTCTTCCCAACTTTCCGACTTCTCAACTCAAATCATTTCTCCTTCAAAGGAACAACCAGCACCGGGATTTCCGAATGGCGCGAAACATCCTCAGCAACGCTGCCGGAAAGCAAACGGTTAAAACCGCTGCGGCCGTGAGAGCCAACTACGATCAAATCCGCATTAAATTTGATGGCCGTATCAATCAGAATAGTTGCCGCGTCGCCGTTTTCCAAAAATTTTGTGATTTGAAATTCTTCGCCATACATCGCCACAAACCGGTGCATTACCGTTTTGGCCGATTCTTCTTGCGCATCCAGGATTTCCATTGGTGGAAACGTAGTGTTTAACATATTCATATCGCTGCCAACAAGGCCCGAATTTACCGGCGCAATCATGATCGGTTCTACCACTTCTACCAAACCAACTTCGGCGCCCAATGCTTTGGCCAAAGCAAACCCGTAAACGGCTGCTTTTTCTGATTGCCGGCTGTCATCAATCCCAATTAATATCTTTCTAAATTCCATGAGCTGTGCATTTGTGATACATAGATAAGATTTTTAGGCGAATTTTTAGTGTATAAAAGAAGCATTGAAAAAACAGTTTATCATTTATGTTTTCAGCTTATCGGCAGGATTGATTTTAACTGCTTTGATTGTTTGCAAACAAACCGTAAACACAACGATACAAACTGAAACCGCCAAAGCAATTACAAAAGGATTAATGGAAAGCGTAACGCGATAAGCAAAGGTTGCTAACCACTGGTTTGCAATTGCTATTGCAATAGGCCAGGCAATAACGTTAGCAATTAAAACCCGATAAAAAAACGGTTTACTTAATGTTACCATCAATTGTTCTGCCTTTGCGCCTACCACTTTTCTGATGGCAACTTCTTTTGTGCGTAGATGAATTGAGTATGCTGCCGAAGAAAAAAGGCCTAACGAAGCAATAAATATGGCCAATATGGAAAAGCAGGTCAGCACTGTTTGCAATTGCTCCTGCTTGATAAAAAGCTGGCCATACAACTCATCCAAAAAATGATAGTTGAAATTCTCGCCGTCAAGTTTGTCAATATCTTTCCATTGGTGGTTTAACGTTTTTAGGATGGTTGGTATGGCATTACTTTCGGCACTGATCATAATTTGTGTTTTAGGCATCCAAAAATGATAGTTAAGTAAATAGATTGTTGGCTTAATATTTTCTTCAAATCCATTAGCTTTTACATCTTTAATGATCCCCATTATTTTGTAGCTGCTGCCACGTCCGTTTATGGTTTTACCAACAGGATCATTTAATTCCATTGCTTTTGCTGCAGCCTCATTAATAACCGCATTTGCAGAATCTGCCGGAAAAGACGATGAGAAAACCCTTCCTTCTTTCAATCCAATATTTAAGGTTTCAAAATATTCGTAATCAACACCAATTGTATTTATTGCAAACGCTTTACTTTGAAAAGTATAGTCATAAGAAGCCGGAATGATACCGCCCGGAACATGAGAAGCAACGGTAACATTTTTCACGCCGGGTATAGCTTTGATCCGGTTTCTAACAGGTTCAAATTTCTTAGGATTGTTAAACAGTGCGAGGTTATCAATATATAAAACCTGTTTGGCCGTAAAACCAGGATTTTCGGTTTTCATGTAAGTAACCTGTTGGTTGATAACGATTAGAATTATGGTGAAGACAATAGCAAAAGTGAACTGAAACACGGTTATCGAATTTTGCAGCCAGGAAAATTTTCCTCCGTTAAAAAACTGATTTCCCCTTAAAACTTCGGCTGGTTTAAAACCGGCCATCACTAAAGCCGGGTAAATTCCTGCAATCAGCGTAATCGAAATTAATGCAAGGAACAATTGCACAATGATGTGGAAGTTGATGCCAGAAACCAATAGTTTAACTTGTAGCAATTGATTGAAATAAGGCAAAGCAATGATTACGATGCCAACAGCAACAATTAAAGCAATCAGGCATTGAATATATATTTCCAACAAAAACTGAAGCGTTATCTGCCTTTTGATGATACCGTTAACTTTCTTGATCCCAATTTCTTTTGATCGTTTGTAAGCCTGAGAAATATAAAGGTTTGTAAAATTAACGCCGGTTATAATTAATATGATCAAAGCCAGAACGATCAAGCCTTTTACAATTTGGTCGTTTACATGCGAGGCATAATGTGGTTTTAAATGTAGGTTTTCTAATGGGTCCAAATAAATAGCTGCTCCGGCTCGGCTTAATGCTTCTTTGGCAACTTGGCTGGTGTCTGCCAATGCTGCTTCTTTATAAATTTTGTCAATCTTTTTGGAAAGCAGGTTAATATCAGTGTGCGGCCTTACCAGCAAATACGTTTGATAAATTTGATTGGCATAACTTTGATCTTTCCCGGAAGTAATATCTCCGGCAAAACCAAGGCAATCAAATTGCAAAGTGGTATTGCCCGGCGCATCCTCGGCCACTCCTGCAACCGTCATTGGCATTCCTGATTTTGACATCATATTCACCGTCTTGTTTTGAACAGAAGTGCCGGCAGGAAAGAGTACGTTTGCTGTTGCTTTTGAAAGCAGCAT
Organism: Mucilaginibacter sp.; assembly: GCF_041088075.1. Classification (GTDB taxonomy): domain Bacteria; phylum Bacteroidota; class Bacteroidia; order Sphingobacteriales; family Sphingobacteriaceae; genus Mucilaginibacter_A. The sequence goes on from NZ_JBGCVY010000046.1 coordinate 39,163, forward strand.
GGTTGGCGTAGTGCTTTTCGGGTTTAAATTGAAGCCTTTTGGTTTGATGCCGAGTATTTTGGCAATGGAATAATCAGCGCCAACCCATTTTTTGATTAAAAACTTTCCTGAAGAAGTATAAAACGGAATCTGAAATAAAGCGGTGTTCGTCCTTCCTGTTTCTTCAACTTCCGGGCATTGGCTTTTAATTGTTGCCGCTAATTTGCTAGGCGTGTAAGGAGACGGGCCGGTTGGCATTTCCCTCTCCACCAAAAAAATACGATTTATATTTTTGTTCCACTGATCATAACTGGTTTCGTTATCAACGTAAAGAGTTACAAAAATGAAACCTGCCAGGCCAAGCGCCAGTCCGGCAATGTTTAAAAAGTTATACCATTTGCCTTTTAAAAAAGACCGGACCGCAATTTTGAAATCTATTGCATTCATCATATTATTTTTTAAACCACACAAATTATTATTTGGAACAGGAAAAATCTTTCAACCTATTTTGAATGCTTCTTTTATCACCCTAAATTTAGGGTGATAAAAGAAGCATTACCTTTTTTACAATCTGCTTTAAATTCTTTTAATTTTAGCTTTACTTGAAACAGATATTGCGCCAACTGCTTAAATAGCTTATTATCAACTTTCCATCATGATTGCGTATGTCCGATTACGAACACTGCCGTCCGTTTTCATTACAATTGCAATTTAGCAAACCAATTTTTTAGTGTATAAAAGAAGCATTGAAAAAACGCTCCTTTAACTTCGCTCCCCACTCCACAAAAAACAAACAAAAAATTGTAAATTGCGAGCAATAACAATTCAATTTTTAGCATCATGGTTTCAGATACGCTTGATATACAAATCAACAAAGCGGCAACTTCGCGTTTGTCCGCAATTGATTTTGAAAATTTAGTTTTCGGCCGGCATTTTAGCGACCACATGCTGGTGGCCGATTATGCCGATGGCCAGTGGCAAAACTTCCAAATTTTGCCTTACGGCGATATGAGCATGAGCCCGGCAATTTCTGCTTTACATTACGGACAAACGTTTTTTGAAGGGTTAAAAGCGTATAAACTGGCCGATGGCCGCGTTTCTATTTTCCGCCCTAATAAAAATGCCGAACGTTTTAACAAATCTGCCGAGCGTTTGTGCATGCCGCAACTGCCCGAAGATTTGTTTATACAAAGCATTGCCGCACTGGTAGAAGTTGACCGCCAGTTTATCCCGAATAAAGAAAACCACGCATTGTACATCCGTCCGTTTATGTTTGCTACCGAAGCGGCTTTGGGCGTTCACCCTTCCTCCACTTACCGGTTTTGTGTGCTCACTTGTCCGGTTGGCCCTTTTTTCTCTAAAAATTTAAAAGTTAAAGTCGAGACTGAATATTCCCGTGCCTGCGATGGCGGGTTTGGGTTTGCCAAAGCAGCAGGAAATTATGCAGGCTCGATGTTGCCAATGAAAAAAGCATCGGAAGAAGGTTTTGACCAGTTGATCTGGACGGATTCGCGCGAACATGCTTATGTGGAAGAACTGGGCGCGGCAAACATCGTTTTTGTGATAGACGGCAAAATCGTAACGCCATCAACCCGCGACACGATTTTAAAAGGCGTAACGCGAGACAGTATTTTAGAAATTGCCCGAAGCTGGAACGTACCGGTGGAAGAACGCCGCGTTGCCGTAACCGAAGTTTTGGAAGGCATTAAAAACGGAAAACTGACCGAAGCTTTTGGCGTTGGCACGGCCGCAACCATTACTTCTATTGTTGAAATTGGTTTTAACGGAGAAATTTTTTCGTTGCCAGATCCTGCAAAAGGCGAATTTGCACCTAAACTGCGCCGCGCTTTGGATGACCTGAAATACGGGCGAACTGAAGACTTGAACGACTGGAATTATATCGTATAAAAGAAGCATTGCAATAAAGGCTTGCAAATAATTAGTCATTCTGAACTTGTTTCAGAATCTCTCAGGACATTGATTTTATGCCGATAAAAGAAGCATTGATCCTGAGGGATGCCGAAACAAGTTTAGGATGACAATAATTTAATTTTAGTGGCAACACTTAGAAACTGTTTAAATTTGATTTAAAGAATATATTATGGAAGAAATTCATTGCCGTCCCGTTGACGGGACGGTTGCAGAAATTAGAAAGCAGGCTTTAGCCGAATCAAGATAACCATTTTTTGGCTAAAGCCCTTTAATGCCTGCCATTGTTCCGTTGGCTAAAGCCAACGGCAATTAAAAAATATATTCAAAGTCGTTTTTAAACAGCTTCTTATTCATTCTGAACTCGTTTCAGAATCTCTCAGGACATTGATTTTATGCCGATAAAAGAAGCATTGATCCTGAGGGATGCCGAAACAAGTTCGGCATGACAGAAAAACCTTTATCGGCGTGCTTCTTTTAACGCCCTTTTTTCAATGCGCTTTAACCGGCGCATTTTTCTTTTCTCCTGGCGCTCGGCTTTTTGCGCTATCCGTTCCTGCTTGTTCTGTTTGTAGTCGGCTGCTTTTTGCCGCAGGTTTTGTTCGATTTCTGCCGATAAACCAATGGATTCTTTGATGCCGACATAAACCGAACGCCAAAGCAAACCCAAATAAGAACTGTTTTCTGGCCGTTGGTAAACCACATTGGCCACGCGGACAGAATCGTTAAAACGTGGATTGTCGCGGATCAGCAGAAAAGCATTGGCCAAAATAGAAACGAAAGGCATCTTTTTAAGTGCATTTTTTTCATCTTTCCGCAGCAGCATCACATTCAAATCGCGATACAAAAAAGTAACCTTGCCCGTCGCTTTTTTGGCGTTGGCCTGCATATCGAAATTTAATGAGGTTACAATGCCGTTTGTAAATTGGATCAGGCCAAGCGGTTTGGTGGCCGGATTCAAATTCACCAAATTCATTGATTTTAAATTTCCCTGGTAATATAATGTATTGGAAGTATCGGCCGGATCAAACTGCAGCCGCAAATCCAGCTTGCCGTAACCCATTAAATAGGTGGAAAAGTTTGCCGTTAGCTTCCGGTTGGTTTGCCCGATTGTGTCTTCGCCGGTAACAATATTGCTGATTGTGCCGCTTAATTTTCCAAAACTGATGGCTCCGCGCAACTTGGTTTTAGCGTTGATTTCTGTATAAACCACATCCAAATTATAAATTCGCACAGTTTTGATATTCATTGTTTGATGCACGTTTTTGAGCAGCGCATACAAACCGCTTTTCGAAAAATTGGTAGGCTTTCTGGGCAAAGTTCCGTTGAAAAAAACTTCGGCTTTGTTTCCGTAAACGTTAATATCCGCAGCAATAAATTTACGGTAACTGATAAAGTTGTGGTAATCAAAACGGTTGATCACTACCGAATCCGTTATCAAATTAAAACTCCTTCTTGCCAAAGCTTCATTTGCCGATGCTGTTTTTATAGGCATAAAAACAGCATCGGCAATTTTAACGCTGGCCTTGGCGCTCGAAAACGTAACCGAATTGGCGCGGTACTGGTACAAACCATTTGCCGTAAAGCCACGATAATTGTGGAATACGGCCGTAATATCTTTAAAAAAATTAAACCTCGTTTTATCATTTTGACTGGAAGAATCTATCAGCAAATCGGTTCCGGTAACGTCAACATCTTTTAAACGGGTAATTTTGGTCTGGTTGTTCAGCTCTTCCTGGTACAGCAAATCAATATTCGTAAACAACAACTGCCCGATATGAACGCTTTTTAACGAACCGGAAATGCGCTGATAGAACGTTTTTTTACCACTGTCGGGCAAATCGTGGTTGCGCAATTGGCGGTAAATAATTTTAAGCGAAGGGTTTTTTAGTTCGATGGCATTGATAACCAATTGATTTTTAAAATACAAATCGTACGGATGGACATGTTTCAATACAATCTTATCAACCGATAAAGTATATAAATTATTTGGCGCGGTGCCTGCTTCTTTTAGCCGGTTAAAAACAGCAAGGTCAGGTTTTAGCGTGAGGTGGTCAATCACGATAAAACCGGGAAGCACATGCAAACTGCTGTTGGCAAAATCAATTTGGTACAAACCGTTGCTCAGCTTAAAAACGGTACTTTTTAATCGGGTTGAAAGGACCGGGGAAAAATAAATATTTAGGATCAGCCCGATCAGCAGCATCAAAAACAGCAAAGCCAGCAAGGGCCAGCCAATTCTTTTAAACCACTTGTTACCGATCAAATTTTTAAACGTCATCCCGTAATTATCTTTCTGCTGCTTGCTTATACGCTTAAACAGCACAAATCTGTACAAGATATAGAAATAGTTTTTAAAAATGGGCGTTGGTAAATTGATTGCCGCATTTAAACCAGCCCGAAAAATTACATCTGCTTGTTCTGTAAATGCTGCCAAACTGTCATTTAGTTAATCAGGATTTTCTTACTTTTGCCTTCTCAATTTTTTAACTCATGAATTTGGATCTTCCAACCAGTAAACACGATGAAAGCCGGCAGGGCGAAGCGTTGGTGCTGGATAAACCAGTGCTGAAAAATAACGGGCGCAAGTTGTACATCGAAAGTTACGGTTGCGCCATGAATTTTTCTGACAGCGAAATTGTGGCTTCTATTTTGGCCGATCAGGGTTTTGAAACCACTTTGGATTTTAAAGAAGCGGACGTGGTTTTTATCAATACCTGTTCCATCCGCGAAAATGCAGAGCAACGCGTGCGAAACCGGCTGAAAGAATTCAAGGTTTCCAAACAACGGAACCCTGGAATGGTAGTGGGCGTTTTGGGTTGTATGGCCGAACGTTTAAAAGCTAAATTTCTGGAAGAAGAAAAATTGGTTGACGTTGTGGTTGGCCCGGATGCTTACCGTGATTTGCCAAATTTAATTGAACAGGTGGACAGCGGACAAAAAGCCGTAAACGTGTTGCTTTCCCGTGAGGAGACTTATGCCGATATCAGTCCGGTTCGGTTGAACAGTAATGGCATCAACGCTTTTGTTTCGATTATGCGCGGCTGTGATAACATGTGCTCTTTTTGTGTGGTTCCGTTTACCCGCGGCCGCGAACGTAGTCGCGATGCTTTTTCTATCGTCAAAGAATGTGCGGATTTATTTAACGCCGGTTATAAAGAAGTTACGTTGTTGGGCCAAAATGTGGATTCGTACAAATGGACGAATGAAGATGGCATCACCCTGAATTTTGCCGGTTTGCTGGAGTTTGTGGCGTTGATCAACCCAAAACTGCGCGTTCGTTTTTCTACTTCGCACCCAAAAGATATTACTGATGAAGTGTTGTTCACAATGAAAAAGTACGATAACATCTGCAAATACATCCATCTGCCGGTTCAATCGGGCAACAGCCGGATTTTGGAACTGATGAACCGTACTTACGACCGCCCCTGGTACATGAACCGGATTGATGCCATTCGCCGCATTCTCCCAGGTTGTGCTATTTCTACCGATGTGATTACTGGTTTTTGTTCTGAAACCGAAGAAGAACATCAGGAAACACTGAGCATGATGGATTACGTGCAGTACGATTTTGCTTACATGTTTATGTATTCTGAACGGCCGGGAACATTAGCCGCCAAAAGATATACGGATGATATTCCGGAAGACGTAAAAGGCCACCGTTTGCGAGAAATAGTTGACAAACAGCAAGCACATTCCCACCTTCGTTTGTTAGAACAAATTGGCCAGGTGCAGCAGGTTTTGATCGAGAAGCGTTCCAAAAAATCAGCATTGGATTACAGCGGGAGAAGCGATAAAAATGCAACCGTGGTTTTTCCGGCGGATGACCGTTTTAAACCAGGCGATTATGTAAACGTTTTGATCGAAAAATGTACAACGGCTACCTTGATCGGTAAAATTGTAGGGTAAAAACAGTATGGAGATACAGGAAATAAAACAGCGGTTCGGCATTATCGGCAATTCTCCTTTGCTTAACCGCGCCATTTATATTGCAAACCAGGTTGCGCCAACCGATATTTCGGTTTTAATAACCGGCGAAAGCGGCAGCGGAAAAGAAGTTTTCTCGCACATCATCCACCAGATGAGTCCGCGGAAACATGGCCCTTTTATCGCGGTAAACTGCGGCGCCATCCCTGAAGGAACCATTGATTCTGAACTATTTGGGCACGAAAAAGGCGCTTACACCGGTGCCATCGGCGAGCGGAAAGGTTATTTTGAAACGGTAAACGGCGGCACTATTTTTTTGGATGAAATTGCCGAAATGCCTTTAGGAACGCAGGCGCGTTTGCTTCGGGTTTTAGAATCCGGGCAGTACATTAAAGTTGGTTCTTCCAAAGTCGAAAAAACCAACGTGCGTGTCATCGCGGCAACCAATGTTGATGTTTATGAAGCGGTAAAATCAGGAAAGTTTCGGGAAGATTTGTATTACCGGTTGAATACGGTGCCGCTGCGGATTCCACCGTTGCGCGACCGGAAAGAAGATATTTATTTGTTGTTCCGAAAATTTACGGCTGATTTTACAGCGAAATACCGTTCGCCGCCCATCCAAATGAACGAAGAAGCGCAGCAAATGCTGATCAATTACAGTTGGCCGGGAAACGTGCGCCAGTTAAAAAATATTGCCGAGCAATTGGCCGTTTTGGAGCGCGACCATACCATTACAGCGCAAAGCCTGCTGCAATATATCCCGCAGGAAAACGGCAGCAATTTGCCGATGCGCATCAATCAACAGAAAAAAGACGATTTTTCGGAGCGCGATATTTTATACAAAGTGCTTTTTGACATGAAGCGCGACATGACGGATTTGAAAAAATTAGTGGTAGATATCATTGAACATGGCGGCGTGGCTTCCAGTTATTCGGCCAACCCACAGGTTTTAAACCAGTTGTACCGCGATGTGGAACTGGAAAACGACCATCACCAAAACCCAAACCAGCTTCACCAAAACCATCAGCAGGAACCCACTTTAACCATTCAACAGCCCATCGTTCAAAACAACAACAACAAAGAACTGAACATTACGCACGAAGCCGAAGAAGTGGAAGAATCGCTTTCGCTGCTGGAAAAAGAATCGGACCTGATCAAAAAAGCGTTGAAAAAACACAAAGGCAAACGCAAATTTGCCGCGCAGGAATTGGGCATTTCCGAGCGCACTTTGTACCGAAAAATCAAAGAACTTAATTTATAAAAACCATTAAAAGCCGATAAGGCAATGCTTCTTTTACCATGAAAAAATATGTGCTGCTGCTGATTGTACCTTTGCTGTTGCTGTTTCAATCCTGCGGCGTTTATTCGTTAAGCGGTGGTTCGGTTGGAAACTTAAAAACCGTAAACGTAATGTATTTTGAAAACGTTGCGCCTTTGGTTATCAATAATTTAAGCCAGACTTTTACCCAGGCATTGCAAGACCGTATCCGTACGCAAACCCGTTTAAGCACGGTTCGCGGAGAAGCAGATGCAACTTTGGAAGGCCGCATCACCAATTATTCCATCGCGCCAACTGTTTTGCCGGCCAACACCACCAACACCGCGCCGATTGTAAACACCAACCGTTTAACGATTACGGTTACTGTAAAATACACCAACAGTTTAGACCCGAAACAGAGTTTTGAGCAGCCGTTTTCGCGTTACAAAGATTACCAGGGCGATATCGGGACGCAGGAACAGGCTTTGATCGCGGCCATTATCCCACAGTTGACGGAAGATATTTTTAACCGGGCTTTTGCAAATTGGTAAGCTAAATCGTTTTTCAACCGTGGAACAAATACAAACCGGGGCGAAGCCCGAAATTTTACAAAGCTTGATTGCCAATCCGGCTGCTGCCAATATAAATAATATAGCAGCTTTGGAAGCGTTGGTGCAGCTTTATCCGGCTTGCAGCATTTTCCACTTGCTGCTGGCCAAAGCGGCACAATCAAGCGAAGCAGAAACAGCGGTAAAAAGATTGCAAGCTGCCGCTGTGAACGTAGCCAACCGCGAAGTTTTGTTTAAGCTAATCCATCAACCGGAATTATTGGCTGCCGCAAAACCGGAAAAACTGTTTCCGCCGGTACAAATCCCGCAAAAAGCAGAACCTTTAAAACTGAATGCTTCTTTTGCAACGGTAATTTCGTTATCAGATGACAATGAAGTTTTGGTTTCTGAAGAGATTGTTCCGCCAAAAACGGATGCTTCTTTTACCGGCATAAAATTGGTGTCCGAAGAGCAGCCGGAAATTATTGATGCTAAAATCGAACAAAATCCGGATGCTTCTTTTACCGGCATAAATTTGGTGTCCGAAGAGCAATTGACAACCGTTGACCCTGGCATCGAACTGAAACCGGAAGAAGCGATGGCTGCCGAAAACGACCTTCGCGTAGAAGATGTCAGCTTAAATTTTATCAACACGGATGCACAAGTTGAACAGTCTGCGGAATTAGGAACCGAACTGGTTTTGGTTGAAGAAACGCCGAGCCCTTTTTCAATACAGGAAGATATTATACAGGAAACCGACCCTTCTTCTTTGCCCGATGCTTCTTTTTCCAATGAAATTGACGAAGAGGTTTTTGAGGAGATCATGGCGATTGAGGACATGGATTTTGGGGTGGTAAAAACAGCATCGCCGCAAAAACCTGAAGCTGAACCTCAGCCTGAAACCGAAACTGAACCTGAAACTAAAACGGAAGAAAAACCGGCTTTCACCATTCAGGACAAGGCGGAAAAAGATATGCTGAGCAGCATTGCTTCTATTGATTACTTCACTTTTAACAACAAGTTCGGGCAAAACCAAACGCCTTCTGTTCAGGAAAAAGCGGAAGATAAGCAGGAAATTGTTCTGGCGAAACCGGAGTTATCGGAACAAACGGAGCCCGAAACGGTATCAAAATACCATGATGACAAAATGCCGTACACGTTTATGTGGTGGCTCGACAAAACCCGGAAAGAATATGCCGGAACTTACCAGCCTTACGTAAAAAACCAGCAAAACGAAAAGCCGGAAAGTAATTTGAGTGTTGGCCCGGAACTGCACCAGCAATACATCGAAAGTATTTTTCATACCAAACCGCCGCACGAAATGGCGGAAAGCAGTTTGCCACCGGTGATCGAGCCGCCGGTAAAACGCAAGGAAGACCAGTTGATCGAGCGTTTTATCATCCAGGAACCGCACATCCATCCGCCTAGCAGCGATAAATTGGACACGGAAAACAAGGCTAAAAGAAGCTCGGAAGATGCGGACATTTTGGTAACGGAAACGCTGGCCAAAATTTATTTAGACCAAATGCTTTACCACAAAGCCCTGGATACGTATAAAAAGCTGCTGTTGAAGTTTCCGGAAAAAAACCGTTACTTTACCGCCCAAATTGATTTGATCGAACAAAAAATAAATTAACCCATACCCGAAATGTATTTAGTGCTTGTTATCCTGATTATTATTGTGTGCATCCTGCTTGGCTTGATCGTATTGATCCAAAACCCGAAAGGCGGCGGTTTAAATTCTAATTTTTCGAGTTCAACGCAAATGATGGGCGTGCAAAAAACCGGCGACTTTTTAGAAAAAGGCACTTGGGTTTTGGCCATTGTGCTGATGGTGTTTTCGCTGGCCATCAATGTGGTTGCCAAAAGCGGGCCGGCAAGAGCTACCAACATCCAAAACCAGGAACAAATTGAAAAAGCTTCTAAACTTACTGCCCCGGTCAGCGGTCCGCTTAATTTGCCGCCGGTAACCAGCCCGCAGTCGCCAGCAAAAAAATAGGCATAAAAACAGTATCAGCTAAAAAGGCTTTTGGACAACCGGAAGCCTTTTTTGTTTTCTATTCTTTCTGCCAGGATGGCACGTTCGTTTATTTTAAAAACAGCTTCCTCTGTTTTTAAAAACGTAATTTTGACAAGCCAGAGCAGCCAATAAGCCAATATATGCACAAAAGTACATTTGGCACAGTTGCTGTTGAACCGTCTGCAAAAACATATTTTTTATCTAAAACTAAAAATTCAAAAATAACTATGTCATTAAACATCAAACCAATTGGAGACAGAGTAGTGGTAGAAGCTGCCGCTGCCGAAGAAAAGACTGCATCCGGCATTTTCATTCCTGACACTGCAAAAGAAAAACCACAACGCGGAACCATCGTTGCAGTGGGCGAAGGCAAAAAAGATGAGCCTTTAGTTGTTAAAGTTGGCGATCAGGTTTTATATGGCAAATATGCCGGTACTGAAATTACTTACGAAGGTAAAGAGTACTTAATTATGCGCGAATCAGATGTTTACGCGGTGCTGTAAACTTAAACTGATTTTTATTAAAACGATTTATTTCAAAAAGTAAAATTCAAAAATACAATGGCAAAACAAGTTAAATACAATGTAGAAGCACGCGATGCTTTAAAACGCGGTGTTGATATTTTAGCTAATGCAGTTAAAGTAACTTTAGGCCCAAAAGGCCGTAACGTTATCATCGACAAAAAATTTGGTTCACCAATTATCACCAAAGACGGTGTAACGGTTGCTAAAGAAATCGAACTGAAAGATTCTTTAGAAAACATGGGCGCACAAATGGTAAAAGAAGTGGCTTCTAAAACTGCCGATATTGCAGGTGATGGAACAACTACGGCTACTGTTTTGGCCCAGGCTATCGTTACGGCCGGTATTAAAAACGTGGCTGCCGGTGCAAACCCAATGGATTTGAAACGCGGTATTGATAAAGCGGTTGCGGCTGTTGTTGAAGATTTGAAAAAACAATCTCAAACTGTTGGTGAAGACAATAACAAAATCAAACAAGTTGCTTCTATCTCTGCCAATAACGATGAAGTGATTGGTGCTTTAATTGCTACCGCAATGGAAAAAGTGGGCAAAGACGGCGTAATCACTGTTGAAGAAGCAAAAGGCACAGAAACTGAAGTGAGAACGGTTGAAGGTATGCAGTTTGACCGTGGTTATCTTTCCCCATATTTTGTTACCAATGCGGATAAAATGGAAGCGGAATTAGAAAACCCTTACATTTTGATCTACGATAAAAAGATTTCTTCGATGAAGGAATTGTTGCCGGTATTGGAAAAACAAGTTCAAACAGGCAAACCGTTATTAATTATTGCTGAAGATTTAGACGGAGAAGCATTGGCAACTTTGGTTGTTAATAAAATCCGTGGTTCGCTAAAAGTGGTTGCTGTTAAAGCGCCTGGTTTTGGTGATCGTCGTAAAGCAATGTTGGAAGATATCGCAATTTTAACTGGCGGAACGGTAATTTCTGAAGAAAGAGGTTACAAATTAGAAAACGCCGACCTTTCTTACTTAGGTACTGCCGAAAAAATTGTGGTTGATAAAGACAACACAACCATAATCAATGGTGCAGGCCAATCCGAAGAAATTAAAAACCGCGTTAACCAGATTAAATCTCAAATTGAATCAACTACTTCTGATTACGACCGCGAAAAATTGCAAGAGCGCTTGGCCAAATTGTCCGGCGGTGTTGCTGTTCTTTACGTTGGTGCTGCTACCGAAGTAGAAATGAAAGAGAAAAAAGACCGTGTTGACGATGCTTTACATGCAACCCGCGCTGCGGTTGAAGAAGGTATTGTTGCCGGTGGTGGTGTTGCTTTTATCCGCGCGGTAGATTCTTTAAAGGATTTGAAAGGCGAAAATGAAGACGAAAATACAGGTATCCAAATTATTCGTCGTGCTATTGAAGAACCATTGCGCCAAATTTGCGAAAACGCAGGTATCGAAGGTTCTATCGTAGTGCAAAAAGTAAAAGAAGGTACTGCTGATTTTGGTTACAATGCCCGTACCGATAAATACGAAAATTTAATTGGCGCCGGTGTGATTGATCCGACTAAAGTAGGCCGCGTAGCATTGGAAAATGCAGCTTCTATCGCAGCCATGTTGCTGACAACAGAAGTGGTTTTGGCAGACGACCCGGAAGATGAAAAAGGCGGTGCCGGTATGCCTCCAATGGGTGGTGGTGGCATGGGCGGCATGATGTAATCAAGCCGTTTCATTCTTAAACACTTTTTAATATATACTGAAAGCCTGTCTGTTAAATCAGACAGGCTTTCCTATTTTCTGCCAAAAATGGTGTGGTAAAAGAAGTATTGCTTTAAGAAATTGTTAAGGAATTTGCTTTTCTAACTTAATCAAGCGATTAAATGTTTAAACTTATATAAATATGACACTTTAGAAAATTGCAGGCATTAAGTTTGTACCATAAAAGACATGAAAGCACTTTGCACAAAAAAGAAACATTTTAGGACTATCCTGATTGACTGGGTAGCTTTAGAAGTCCCCACTATTTTATTTTCTCTGTTGTAATTGGTATTAAAAGAAAATTATCGAAAAAAACTTACTTTTTCAAATTTGTTGTCTTGCTTTAATATCCAAGTATTTATTAATAGCAGTAACTGTTAAATCTTTGGGATCGCACAAAATGGATTGAATACCAAATCGGTTCAATTCTTTTACAATCAGTTTCTTTTCATACAAAAACTTTTCAGCAATGGTTTTAATGTAGATATCTTCTACATCGTTCGCTGGCTCTCGTGTTATTTTTTCCAGTTCTGTATTTTTAAAAAATACTACTAAAAGCAAATGTAAACGGGCAATTTTCCGCAGAAAAGGCAACTGCCGCTCCATGGCAGCAAGGCTTTCGAAATTGGTGAAAAAAATCAACAGACTGCGTTGTTTTATTGCCCCACGAACAGTGCCGTACAACGCTTCCATATTCGTTTCTAAATAGCGCGTTTTTTCTTTATGAAGTACTTGCAATAATTTATGAAGATGGCCGGAACGACGGTCAGCAGGAACCACAGCGCCAATTTTTTCGGAAACGGTGATTAAACCTGCGCGGTCTTCTTTCAGCATTGCCACATTTAACAAAGCCAGCGTTGCGTTGATGGCATAATCCAGCAAACTCAAACCTTCAAACGGCATTTTCATCGCCCGCGATTTATCAATGATGCAAAACACCTGCTGCGATTTTTCGTCGGTAAAAGCATTCACCATTGTATCGCCTTTTCGGGCAGTGGCTTTCCAGTTGATGGTTCGGTAATCATCGCCGGGAACATAGTTTTTGATCTGCTCAAACTCCATGCTATGCCCAATCCGCCTAATCTTTTTAACACCAATTTCGGTCAAACGGTTAGAAACAGCCAGCAGTTCGTATTGCTGCATCTGCAAAAAAGAAGGATAAACGGGCAATACTTCTGCCTGCTCAAAAGTGTAACGGCGGCTAATGAGTTTAATTGGTGACTGAACGTAAGCAAGAATATCGCCAAACTCATATTCACCGCGTTTAGTTGGCCGAAGCTGGTAATTGATCATTTTATGCTCACGCGATTTCAAACTGGTTTTAAACCAAAGATCACGTTTTTGAAATTGAAAGGGGGTTTCATCAATCAAACCCAAATTGATAGCGAACGGATAAAAGTTTTCTACGTAAATCCCCAAGTCGTTTTCGTCGCCGTTGCTTAAACGTTCGGGAGCGTTCCTTCGGGCAAAAACACCATTTTTTGTTCGGTATAGCAAAACCAGGTCAATCAGCAGCAGCAATAGCAAAGCCCAAAAAAAGAACAGCGGCACATCGCCCATCCAACTGAAAAAAAAGGACAGTAAAAACAGTATCACCGACAAGCCTAAACCGAAAAACAAGCGGCCGCCGAGGAAAAGGTTTTGGTAAAAATTGGTGTAAAGGTTTTTCAAGATACTTCTTTTACCGTGGTATTTCTAACTTTTGGATAATTTGCTGCACCACTTCATCCGGTGTTACGCCTTCCATTTCTTTATCCGGCGAAAGCATGATGCGGTGTCGCAAAACAGCAGGCGTAACGTAAATGATGTCTTCGGGCGTAACAAAATCACGGCCGCTGATGGCGGCAATGGCTTTGGCGGCGTTAACAATGGCCAACGAAGCACGCGGCGAACCGCCCAAATAAAGCGATTTGCTGTTACGCGTTTCGTGGATAATTTTGGCGACAAACTCCAGCAATTTGGATTCGACATGCAAACTACGCACTTGGTTGCGGTAAATTCCTATTTGTGCAGCCGTCAAAATCGGTTTAATTTCGTCTAATTGTTCGGTTGCTTTTTGCTGATGGTGTTGCTGCAAAATAACCGTTTCTTCTTGTAATGAAGGATATTTCACTTCAATTTTAAACAAAAAACGGTCGAGCTGCGCTTCCGGCAAACGGTAAGTTCCTTCCTGGTCAATTGGGTTTTGCGTGGCGAGGATGACGAACGGTTCCTGCATCGGGTACGTTTGCCCATCAATCGTGATTTGCCGCTCTTCCATCACCTCAAACAAAGCAGATTGCGTTTTTGCCGGCGCGCGGTTAATCTCGTCCACCAAAATAACATTGCCAAAAATTGGACCTTGCTTAAACTCAAATTCGCTTTCTTTTGGGTTGAAAACCGAAGTGCCCAACACATCTGAAGGCATCAGATCGGGCGTAAATTGGATGCGCGAAAAACTGGCATCAATACATTTGGCGATGAGTTTGGCCGTCAAAGTTTTGGCCACGCCGGGTACGCCTTCAATCAAAACGTGTCCGTTGGCCAAAATTCCGGCAATCAGCAGCGTAATCATTTCCTGCTGGCCTACCACTACTTTTGCCAGCGTATTTTTTATTTCAGTTACCGATTGGTTTAATTGCGTGAGATCGGTCCTCGCGCTAAAAATTTCTTCTTCCATTATAAGCCTGTTTGCTTGTAAAATTGTTCTGTTAACTGATTGAGTTGGATTAATTCCTTGTCCGAAATCTGTTTTCCGGTTTGCACGTAATCAATATGTTTAAAAATATCCGCAACCAAATCGGCATTTGCGCCGCTTTTACGGATTAAAGTTTGCATCAGTTCCTGGTCAATTACGTTAGTTTTCAATTGATAACGGCTGCGAATTTGTTCTAAAAAGAAAGTAACTTTTTTGGCAGCGATGTTTAAATTGTTGCGCTGCTGGTAGTAAACCTGGCCAACCACCTGCACAAATTCGACGGTTGTATTTTGAAGCGGATCGGCAACCGGAATGATGCGCTGCCGGCGTTTCGCCTCGTACAACACAAAAAAAAGCAGGCTAAACAAAGCAATAAAATAAGCCCAGCGCAATTCATGATGGCTTAAAAAAACGCGCATTGGCGAATCGCCCTCGCCTTCCGGCCCGGCCGCAGCGTATTCATCCCAAATAATTTCTCCTTTTGCGGGCAAATACGAAAGCGCTTTGGCGGCATAATCGCTGCCTTCGGTTTTAAGCAAGTTGTAGTTGGTAAAATAATCGGGGCTCGGCATCAAATACAAAAAGCCTCGGCCAAAAGCGTAGCGGATAAAATTGGCGTGCTTATATTGGTTTTTGCCGAGGACGACAGCTTTGGAAGTATCAAATTTACTGAAGTATTGATTGCCGATTTGCCTGTCGAACATATAAGTTTTCTTTGGGTCCAACATCGGATTGGTAAAACTCAGCTTAGTTTTTTTTGTGGAAGAAAACGATGGCTCGCTGTTGATTTTTAATTTCAACGTATCGCTTAAAAACTTGCTCACATAAAAAGAGGCGATAAAAACAGCATTCCCTTTTTTAATGTAATCCAGCATTTGGCCAAAATCAGCGGCATCAATATCTGCTTTTTGCGCGATAATTAAGTAACTGCCGGGCTGGTAACGGTGTTCATTCACCGCATCAAACAAGGTATTGTAAACCGGCATCCGGGTAGTTTGGATGGTGGCGCCGGGAAAAATATCGTTTAACTGATGGTTTAACAGGTAAGTGCCATAGGGGATTTTATCCGTGTCGAGATAAGTCGGGCTCCAATCCACTGGTTTTGGCCGGTTATACTGCACCACGCAATAAAATATGAGCAGCGCAAAAGCGATGGCTACGTAAATTTTCAGGTCTTTCATCGCAGCTTTGGGTTAAATTGCTGAAACGCGTTTTTGATCTGCTGAAAATTTTCCTGATCAACCTTAAAATTGCCATACCAAACGTACTCGAACTGCCGCGTTAACAAACCGAACTTTTGCTGCTGCTCCGGGTTTTGTATTTCGTGCAGATAAGCCAAGTTCGTTTTATCCGCTTTCCATTGGATGGCACCAGCATCACTCAGCTTCTTCAAACAATTCAAAAAAAGCAAACGCACGGCCAATCGGAAATTGCGGCTGGCAATGGCTTTTTCTATCTCTTCTTCAAAACTGATTTCGTGGATGTTTTCGACCGATTCGTTGTAAGGGATTTCGACCGTGTTTGTTTTACCGGTAAAAATTTGCATCACGTCCATTCCCATCACTTTTAAAACCAAAAAAACCAAAGCCGCGGTGCCCAAAATGATAAAAAGCCATTGCAAAATGCTGCCGGTTACACGGCCGCGCGCCAGGTTATCCACCTGATACCAAAACCAATTCCAAAACTGGTTCCATAAGGATAAGCCTTCTTCCGCATCGGCAGCGTATTTAAAATCGCGCTGCTGCCGGTAATCATTTAGCGTAACGGCGTTAAAATTCCGGATTTGTACTTTGCTGCTGTCTGCACGCACAATGGCCGCAGCTTTTTTTGATACCAATTTTTGTGCGATAAAAGAAGCATTCAAAAACAGTAGGCAAAGCAAACCGAAAACTTTCAGCATCAAATTAGTATTCTTCTTTTGGTAAACCTGCATCCAAATCATTATTGCCAAAGTTGTTGATGCGGTTCATCAAACCGGTTCCTTCTTTCTGTTCATTTAAATTGAAATAGCACAAAGCGGCGGCGATGGAGGGCAACATGTAAAACACGTAGCAAAGCGCAGAAACGACGGTGGTAAGCATCAGGCCGGAAGAAGTTGGCTTTGTTTTCGATAAAAACATAGAGCCAACCGTTAAAAGCGTTGCCGGAAGGACGAAAACCATCATGGCTGCATAAGTGATGATGGTGATGACGATGAGCACGCCAAAAGTTTGCCACCAGTTTTCTTTGATCAGCCTAAAACTTTTTGACCAGCCTTGGCCCAGACCCACGTTTTCAAAAACGATGACCGGCAGGATGAGCGATAAAATGGGCATCAAATAAAAGCCGGGAACGAGACAAAGCGCAAAACCGATGATAAAGACTATTGCGATAACGAAATAGCTGCCTAAAAAACGGAAAAAGTAGTGTTTAAAATAGCCCCAAACTTCTTCGGTATCGGGCGCAACGTTTCCTTTTTCTTTGTACAAAGCCATGAAGGAAAGCGGCAATAAACTAAGGGAAGTAAGCGATAACAAACCGAAAACTAAACTTAGAAAATAAGATATTCCAAACATCCCTAATAACCTTCCACGCCATTCTTGAGATGGAACGTTAGTCATTTGATTGCCCATTGCTCCAATCAACTGTTTTTGCTGCAACAATGTCACAATCAGATTTGCCACAATAAAAAAGCCGCAAATAATGACGTAAGATTTTAACAAAGGCTTCCAGTTTTGGCCGATAAAAGTAAATGTGTCGCCGATAATTTCCCCGAAATCGCGGGTTTTAACTAATTCAATTTTTGGTTGCATGTTGGTTTAATTTAGGTTTAGGTTGAGTTTTTTATGGAGATAATTTGGGTAGATGACCACGTAAGTAACGATAAAAACTGCCGATAAAAACAGTATCGTTACGCTGAGCCAGGTCGGCATTTCGGTGTGGCGGGTTACAAAACTTTCTAAAAAAGCAGCGGCAATAAAAATCGGAACCAAGCCGATCACCATTTTTGTCCCGTCTTTTGCGCCGCGTTTAAAAGATTCCATCCGCGTGTAGGTTTTCGGAAAAAGGATGCTTTTGCCTAAAACCAAACCGGCGGCGCCGGCAATAATAATGGAAGAAATTTCTAACGTTCCGTGGATCCAGATCACCAGAACTGATTTCAGCCCAAAACCTTTGCTAAAGAAAAAATACTCGAAAGCACCGAGCATAATCCCGTTTCGGATCAATGCGTAAATACTCCCCAGCGACAAAAACACGCCGCCAACAAAACAGTAAAAAGCCACAAAAATATTGTTAAAGGCAATCCCAAAGAACATGGTGTACGGGTTTTCGCGCTTGTAAACGCCAAACGGATCACCTTTGGCAATATTGGCTTCCGTCATGTTGACGTAGTGGTCACCCAAAATCAAACGCAAAAAGTTGTTGTCGTACTTGGCCGATAATGCGCCCATCAAGGCAAAAACAACCGTAAACAAAAACGCGTACAGCAATTGCCGCTGGTACTTCTTAAAAAGCAAAGGCAGTTCCTGCTCCCAAAACAAAATAAAACGGTTTGTTTTTTCCTTTTTGTTTTTGTAGATGGATTGGTGCAAACGCCCGGTTAAGCCGTTTAAATAAGCCGTGGTTTTAGATTGCGGGTAAAAAGTTTTGGCATAAGCCAGGTCGTCGGTCAGGCTGATGAAACGCTGCGCCAGTTCGTCCGGGTCTTGCGTTTGCATCTGCTCGTACTTTTGCCACTTATCCGAATTTTGTTTGATAAATAAAGCTTCGCGCATGCTTCTTTTAGGGTATAAATTTTTCGATAAAGACGTTTTTAATTGTTGGGTAAGATAATTATTTCCGGCAATAAAAATATATTTGTTAGCGATGCAAACGATAAAAATAACGACCGCCCAAAACATAGAAATTGATTACGAAGTGGCAGGTTTGGGCGAACGCATCGTGGCCAGGTTGATTGATTTCGGGATTTTTATTTTGATCTTGATAGCAGGCATCGCTATTGCTGCTTTCGTTGGAAATTCGGTACAAAAAGTAACTTTGTTTGGCTATGTATTTGGCGGTTTATACTTTCTATGGCTGCTGTCCTTAGTCTTTTACGATTTGGTTTGCGAAGTTTTTTTAAACGGACAAAGCGTTGGCAAAAGGATCATGAAAATTAAAGTGATCAGTTTGGATGGCACCCAGCCACGTTTGGGCCAGTATTTAATCCGCTGGCTGTTCCGTATTGTAGATTTTTTGATCACGTTTCAATTGGCTGGTTTGATTTCGGTTATTTTCACCCAAAACAAACAACGCCTGGGCGACTTGGCTGCCGGAACTACTTTGGTTACCACCAAACCCCGGACAAATGTTAGCCAGATTGCTTTTGCGCCGGTTCCAGCAGATTATGTTCCGGTATTTAAGGAAGTGAACCAACTGGCTGATCGAGATATTGTACTAATCCACGAAGTTATCCAAAGCCATAACCCGGTTTTAGTGCATCAAATGGCTAATCAAATTAAAACGCATTTGAGTATTAAAACCGGTTTTGATGATGCAACTTTCCTGCAAACTATTATTAAAGACTACAATTTTGTAATGTCGAAAATGGAATTGTAAGGAAACGAAAAATAAGTTTTTCAAAGAGCCGCCAATTTTGTAGAAATAAATTTCAACCCGTTTAAAACAAAGGCGAAATTTTAAAAGCGTAAGAAACAATTACCGTAACAGCAGCAATCACCCATAAAACTTTCGAAATATTTTCTGCCTGAGGAAACCGCACTTTCATCTTTAACAAAAAAAACACTGCTAAAAGAAGTATCGGCACGGTGGCCGGGTAATAATGCCAGCTTTCCAACCAGTTTCCCTTTAGCAAAGCCAGTACCGATCGTTGAAAACCGCAACCCGGACAATCAATTCCCGTAAAGTGTTTAAACGGGCAAGGCAGAAAAAAACGGTTCATCCAACTTTCGGTCATGGTTATTTAAACAGCAGCAATGCCTGCTTCACATCGCTTTTAAAAATAGTAATTTTGATGATGCAAAAAGAGCAAATTTCTGTTTTTGATATGTTTAAAATTGGTATCGGGCCTTCCAGTTCGCATACCTTGGGGCCGTGGCGCGCAGCACAGCAATTTGTGCAATTGTTAAAAAATTCTGAAGTTTTAACACAAGTTGTCCAGGTCAAAATCCTGCTTTACGGTTCGCTTGCCAAAACCGGAAAAGGCCACGGAACCGATATTGCCGTTTTGCTGGGTTTAAGCGGAGACGATCCGGTTACGTTTGATGTGGACCAGATCGAACCAAAAATTGAAAACATCCGGCAAAGCAGGCAACTAAATTTAGGTGGTAAAAGAAGCATCCCGTTTTTGTACGAAGATGACCTGCTTTTTTTGATGGGCAGCAGCTTGCCTTTTCACCCAAACGCGGTTACTTTCCAGGCTTTTTTGGAAGATGGAAAAGCCGTCAGCGAAACTTATTATTCTATCGGCGGCGGTTTTGTGGTGAACGACAACGGCACATCTTCTGCTGCAAAACCGGAAGTTGACCTGCCTTTTCCCATCGAAACCGCAAACGATTTGCTGCATTGGTGTTTGAAAACAGGGCTCAAAATTTCTGATATTGTGATGGAAAACGAACTGGCCTGGCGCAGCGAAGAAGCAACCAAAGCCGGTGTATTGCAGATTTTTGACGTAATGAAAGCGTGTTTGTACCGCGGCTGCCACACATCCGGCTTTTTGCCCGGCGGCTTAAACGTTGCCCGCCGTGCTGCCCGAACGAATAAGCGTTTGTTGGGCGATGCCGTTTACCACGATTATGAAAGCTGGACCAGTGCCATCAAACAAAAAAGCAACAGCTTTACATACATTTTGGATTGGGTAAGTTGTTTTGCTTTGGCTGTGAATGAAGAGAACGCTTCTTTCGGCCGCGTGGTTACAGCGCCAACAAATGGTGCGGCAGGCGTAATCCCGGCCGTTTTGCAATACCTGTTAATTTTCTGCGATAAAAACAGTATTGACCAAACCATTCGTTTTTTGTTAACGGCTTCCGAAATCGGCAGTATTTTTAAAAAAGGTTCCACTATTTCTGCGGCAATGGGTGGTTGTCAGGCTGAAATTGGTGTTTCTTCCGCGATGGCTGCTGCAGCTTTAACCGAATGTTTGGGCGGAAGCCAGCGCCAGGTTTTAATGGCTGCGGAAATCGCAATGGAACACCACTTGGGCATGACCTGCGACCCGATCGGCGGATTGGTACAAGTTCCCTGCATCGAACGCAATACGATGGGAGCGATCAAAGCAATTACCGCATCGCAGCTGGCTTTGCAAAGCAACCCGGACAATGCACGCGTTAGTTTAGATGCCGTAGTAAAAACGATGTGGGAAACCGCGCAAGACATGAACTCGAAATACAAAGAAACCGCGGATGGCGGCCTGGCGATTCAAATCCCGATCTCGATGCCGGAATGCTGATTTTTAGGTGGTAAAAGAAGCATAGTCATACCGAACTTGTTTCGGCATCCCACAAGCAAGGTTTTTTATTTATCCTGTGGAATCCTGAAACAAGTCCAGGATGACAAACTGAAACCGCACAGGACATGAACTCGAAATACAAGGAAACTGCAGATGGCGGTTTGGCCGTCCAAATCCCGATCTCGATGCCGGAATGCTGATTTTAGGGTGGTAAAAGAAGCATGGTCATGCCGAACTTGTTTCGGCATCCCACAAGCATGGTTTTTTGTTTATCCTGTGGGATCCTGAAACAAGTTCAGGATGACAAACTGAAACCGTGCAATACATGAACTCCAAATACAAGGAAACAGCCGATGGCGGCCTGGCTGTCCAAATCCCGATCTCGATGCCGGAATGCTGATTTTAGGGCGGTAAAAGAAGCATGGTCATGCCGAACTTGTTTCGGCATCCCACAAGCATGGTTTTTTGTTTATCCTGTGGGATTCTGAAACAAGTTCAGGATGACAAACGGAAACCGTTCAGGACATGAACTCGAAATACAAAGAAACCGCGGATGGCGGCCTGGCCATTCAAATCCCGATCTCGATGCCGGAATGCTGATTTTTAGGCGGTAAAAGAAGCATGGTCATGCCAAATTTGTTTCAGGATATTACAAGCAAAGTAATGCACCTTTGCATTCCTGTTTATCTTAAAAACAAGCGTTCATCAAATTCGTACCGGTTAATAGTTACTATAGAAACTTTATTGATCTCATGATGGTTTGGATTGATGAGGTAGTTAAAGTCGCCTTGAACTACAACCGATGGTACTTTTAAAATTACTGCTTTTTTACTCATGATAAATTTATCTCCAATTATTTGAGTGGAATGTGAATGCGGAATAGACTTCCAATCAGAAGGAAGTTTGTTTTCCTGTAGTTCTTCTGTAATTATCAAATCCGGCATTTCAAAGGTAATAACAACATACCCTTTTGGAAGGATTCCCAAAGGTACGTGTACTGCAATTTCGGTAGTAGCCAAGGCAATGGACTGAGAAGTATAAATCATGGGAGTACCTTTACTATTCCAACGCCCTCCACCTATTTCGGCTCCCTTGCCACTTAAATCCCTGCCATATTTAGATTTGGTTAAACGGTACAGCTTCATGCCAATACACCGTGTTCTATGCGGGTAAGTTCGTCTCTTACTAAGTTAATACCAAAAGTTGTATCCAACAAGTCTTTAGGTTTCACTCCGCCCAAAGCAATACTTTTGGTATTTAGCCAGCTATCAAAATTTCCGTTATCTTCAAATACCTCTTCTCCGTATTTATAAAGAAGGTTAATCTCTAAAATACGTTCTGCAAAGTTCGCCAAAAAAGGTTTCTTTTCTTTCTTGTAGCGTTGCAAAGTCCTTTCTGATAAATTAAGGTAATGAGACCATTCAACAAAAGAAAAAGGAATGGATTTTAACAAGTTATCGAAGAAAGAATAATCCAAACCTTCCCGTATTGCTTTTATTAAAAAAAGGCTGTCCTTGTCATCAAATGAGTTAAAAGATAAATTATGTTCTAACACTTCCTCTGTCTTTATCATATATCAAATATACGACAAGTGTCAGATAGAAAACGACAATTAGCATAAATATTAAATCTAATGATCTGATCAGTATGCCGGAATGCTGATTTTTAGGGGATAAAAGAAGCATTGGCTTCCTGCTTAAAATCAAAAGATCTACTTATTGCTTCAACCCTAAAACCACTTGTGGCAATAATAACTTCACCCACATCAAATACATCAGGCCGGAAGGGTGCAGGCCATCGTTGGCCAGTAAATTTTGATTGTTTGCAGCCAACCGGGAAATGTCGGTAATGTTAAGGTAATTAACGCCCAAACGTTTGCTTTCCCTTTCGTTGATGCTGTTAAATCGATTAATCTGTGTTTTGATGGTTGCCAAGTTACGTCCGCTGGAAGCTGCATAGGGCGTAACAGACCAATCCGGAATGGACAACACAAACACATGTTTTAGATTTCCCTTTGCATACTTAATGGATGTGTTTACCAGTTCGTCAAAATCATTCCGGTAAATGGTGGTATCGCCGTTTTGGAATTGATTGTTCACACCGATCAGCAAGGTAACAAAGCTGTATTTTTTGGTGATGGCCGAATCAGCAATGGCGCGTTTCAGGTCGGCCGTAGTCCAACCGGTTTGGGCAATAATCTTGGGGTTTGCCGTGCGGTAATTGTTATTGTTTAACTGTGCCGTTAACTGGAAAGGAAAAGATTGCATGGCTGGCACCGATTGCCCGATGGTATAAGAATCGCCCAGGGCAAGGTAAGTTAAGGCGGTATCAGCAGTATTAACCGGCGGTGCAACAACAGGAGTTATGGGCACAAACGGTGTTGTTTCCTGTTGCTTTTTGCATCCTGTTATAACTGCAATTGCGATAAATATACCTGCTGTTAATTTCATATTGTTTCCATACCAAATAATACGGAAATATGGTGTTTGAGGGTTTTCTTAACGTCATCTATATTTACGGCTGAACCCAACTCTCCTTGCATCGAGGCAACCGCCTTATCTTCTATCCCGCAGGGGATAATATTTTTAAAATAACCGAGGTCAGGGTTGATGTTGAAGGCCAAACCATGCATGGTAACCCAACGGCTGCACCGAACGCCCATCGCACAGATTTTCCGGGCTTTTAGCGGATCATCGGCATCCAGCCAAACACCGGTATAACCCGGAAAGCGTTCGCCCCAGATGCCATATTCTGCCAATGTTAAAATCACGGCTTCTTCCAAAGTGCGCAGGTACAAGTGGATATCGGTAAAGAAATTATCCAGGTCCAAAATCGGGTAAACCACCAACTGCCCCGGCCCGTGATAGGTAATATCGCCGCCGCGGTTGATCGGGTAAAAGCGCGCCTGCTTTTCTTCCAGTTGTTTTTCGGACAATAAAAGATGTTCCTTTTTGCCGCTTTTGCCTAGCGTATAAACATGCGGGTGTTCGCAAAAAATTAAATAATTGGGCGTTACTGTTTTTATGCCGGTAAAAGAAGCATCGTCTTCCCCGCGGTGGCGCAGCTCGGTTTTCAGTTTTACGGTTGTGGCAAAAAGGGTTTCCTGCCTGTCCCACGCTTCTTTGTAATCCACCAGGCCCCAGTCTTCAAAAATAACGTGTTTGTTCATAGGTGGAGAGGTTTGAGGTGAAGAGGTATGAAGTATCAGGTTTGAGGTAATAGTTAATGGATAATAGCAAGAGGAAGGCTGATGGCAGATAGTTGATGGCTCAAACCTGATACCTCAAGCCCCATACCTCACTCCTCCTACCTCACGCCCCTTTCGCATACCCAATCATATAATCGTTAAACTGAAAATATTCGACTTCAAAATCCAAATTTACGGTTTCATTTTTGATGGCCGCATGAAGGGTTCCGGCTTCGTGATAATCAAATTCATCCAGGTAAATATGGTTGATAAAGGAAACTTCTTTCCTTCCGTAGCATTTGTAAATGGCTTCTTTGGCGCACCAGCAAGTGTACAATTGCATAATCCGGTGTTTGGGTTGGATAAAGGCCAGTTCGTCCGGGCGCAAAAACTTTTTCACAATGCGTTCTACTTTTTGGTCAACGCGTTCAATATCAATGCCAACCGGCTTTTTTTTGCTGATCATCACGGCAGCATAATCAAAGCTGTGGCTGAAAGAAATGTGGTAAGGGATTGTGGTTAAATACGGTTTGCCATGTTCGTCGGCGCGGCAGTCAATGTATTCTTCCGTGTTCAGCATCTTGCGCAGCAAAACCCGTGTGCCCAGCCAGTGCAAATAGCGCTTGCTGCTGCTTAGTTTCTGTAAAAAAGATTGCTCTCCCTCGTCCAGTTGCAATTGCTGGTACAGTGCTTCGGCATTTTCTTCAATTTTCCAAAGGGCAAGTTCGGTGTCGCCGTCCACCTTTTTACGATAAGCAATCCCCATGAAGTAAAGTTGCAAAAAAAGGATGGCAATATATTTTAAATAATTCTAATTTAGGTTCTGCATCTTCGCACACTATGATCCTATCAGACAAATTGATTTTACAGGAAATTGAAAAAGGCACGATCATCATCGAACCTTTTGACCCAACCTGCCTCGGCACCAACTCTTATGATGTCCACTTGGGAAAATACCTGGCCACTTACCGCAAC
Organism: Mucilaginibacter sp.; assembly: GCF_041088075.1. Lineage (GTDB taxonomy): Bacteria > Bacteroidota > Bacteroidia > Sphingobacteriales > Sphingobacteriaceae > Mucilaginibacter_A. Next base: position 64,330 of record NZ_JBGCVY010000046.1, read on the forward strand.
CGGGTTTTGGATGCCAAACAGCACAACGAGATTGATCATTTCGAGATCCCGAAAGAAGGCTTTTTGCTTCAACCCAACACTTTGTATTTGGGTGTAACCGTAGAATATACCGAAACGCACCGTCATGTGCCATTTTTGGAGGGTAAAAGCAGTACGGGCCGTTTGGGGATTGACATCCACGCCACGGCCGGCAAAGGCGATGTTGGTTTTTGCAATACCTGGACGTTGGAAATTTCGGTAACGCAACCTGTTCGTATTTATGCGGGAATGCCGATTGGCCAATTGATTTATTTTGTGGTGGAAGGCGAGATCGAAACCTTGTACAACACCAAAGCCAACGCCAAATACAGTAAACCCACCACGCGCCCGGTTGAAAGCATGATGTGGAAAAACAGCTTTTAAGTTTGCTTTAAGTGTTCGGATGAGCGTTAACTTGCTTTGTCATTTCTACTGAAGGGAGAATCTTCTTTCAACAAAGACACTAAATTTTAGGTGATAAAAGAAGCATAGGATTCCTTTCGCTTTGAAGAAGATTCCTCACTTCGTATCGGAATGACAGCGGGAAAACTGCTTTGTCATCCTGGATTTATTTCAGAATTTCTCGTGAAATTAAAACCAATCCTATGGGATGCCGAAACAAGTTCGGCATGACTAAAACCAGTTTGTAACCTAACCGTTACGATAAAATATTTCCCGGCCAAAATCGGTTATGTTTAGTACCTTGTTTCCTGATTTCTAAACCTATGAAATTTAAGCATTTAGTTATTCTTTCCCTGCTGTTTTTATCGGCAGGTTTTGTTGGTTTTATTGCCAGGCAGGACGATGACCCTTTGAAAAAAATCATCACCCAACTGCAAAAACTGACCGAGAACTATCCAACCGAAAAAGTTTACCTGCAACTGGATAAACCGTATTATGCCATCGGCGATGTGATTTATTTTAAAGCTTACACCGTTGTTGGCAGCAAACACCAGCCTTCGGCCTTGAGTAAGATTTTGTACGTTGATCTGATCAACGAAAAAGATTCTATCAAACAATCTTTGCGTTTGCCATTGACGGCCGGTTTAAGTGCAGGCGATTTTACTTTGGCTGATACCTTGCACGAAGGCAACTACCGCATCCGCGCGTATACACAATACATGCGCAATTTTGGCGAAGATTATTTTTTCGATAAAACCATCAGCATCGGCAACGCCATCAGCAATACTGTTTTTACCAGTGTAAATTATAAATTCTCGAACGAGAGCGGCGTGCAGCGCATCAACGCCGTTATCCATTATGCCGATCTCGACAATCATCCTTATGCCAATCGGCCGGTTACCTACAATGCGCAACTGGATTTTCGGACGGTTTTGAAAGGAAAAGGCGTAACCGATCCTAACGGAAACCTGAACATCACCTTCAGCAATACGCAGCCGCAACTGTATAAATCGGGTTTGATTACCACCAGCCTTACGATGGAGGATAAAAAAACAGTGGTAAAAACAGTACCGGTCAAAGCAACTTCCAGCGATGTGGACGTGCAGTTTTTTCCGGAAAGCGGTGATCTGGTCAACGGCATCCGTACCAAAGTTGCGTTTAAAGCAGTTGGTGCCAATGGTTTGGGCGTGGCCGTTAAAGGCAGCGTTTTTAACAGTGATAAAGTTGAAATCGCCAAAATCAACACCCAGCATTTAGGAATGGGCATTTTCGCCATGACCCCGGAGAGCGGCAAAACTTATTCGGCACGCATTACTTTTCCGGATGGTTCGGAGAAGAGTTTTGACCTGCCCAAAGCAAGCGATCAAGGCTTTAACCTCAGCATCAACAATACCGACCCGGATTTTATCAGCCTGCGCATTTCGGTAAGCAACGAAACTTTTAAGCAGAAGCAAAATACCGAAATTATGGTGGTTGGCCAATCGGGCGGCGAGGCTTATTATACGGCCAAAAGCAAGCTGGAAAGCCAATCGTTTACAGCCCGGATTCCGAAAAAACGTTTTCCTTCGGGGATTGTCCAGTTTACGCTGTTTACGCAGGAAGGCGAGCCTTTGAACGAGCGTATCGTTTTTATCCAAAACCCGGATTTGTTAAACATTGCCGTTGCTTCTCCCGAAACCACTTCGCCACGGCAAAAAGTAGATTTAAACTTTACCGCGGTAAACAAAGCAAAAGCGCCGGTTGTGGGCAGTTTTTCGGTTTCGGTTACGGTTACGGATGAAACAAAAGTTCCGGTAGATGAAAATAAGGAAAACACGATCATCTCCAACCTTTTGCTCACCTCGGATATCAAAGGTTATGTAGAACAGCCGGGCTATTATTTTAACAAAATCAGCGAAAAAACGCAGTCGGATCTGGATGTTTTGATGCTGACGCAAGGTTACCGCCGTTTTGCCTGGCGCATGATTTTGGGCAACAGCTTTCCGCAGCTTACCTTTCAGCCCGAACAATCTATGCTGATCTCGGGCACGGTAAAAACTTTGGGCGGCAAACCTGTTGCAAAGGGCAAGGTTACTTTGTTTACCACTTCAAAAGGTGCGTTTTTGCTGGATACGGTTACGGATGCAAACGGAAAGTTCAGGTTTGAAGGACTGCTTTTCCCGGACAGCATCCGCTTTGTGATCCAGGCGCGTGGCACAAACGGAAAGAAAAGCGTGGAGGTTACTTTGGACCAGGTTCCGCCGCAGTTGGTTACCAAAAACAAAAACTTGCCCGATGTTACCGTTAACATAAACACCGAACTGGCCGGCTACCTGCGCAACAGCAAAGCGCAATACGATGACCTGCGGAAATACGGCCTGGCCAACCGGACAATCGTGCTAAAAGAAGTAACCATTTCGGAGAAAAAAGCACCGCTAAAAAACTCGGCTAACCTGAACGGCGCGGGCAATGCCGACCAGATTATTAAAGGCGATGATTACCATTTCAGCGATTACCCAACACTTGAACAGGCTTTGCAGGGGCGGCTGCTGGGCGTTATTTTCCGCAACGGCATCGCTTATTCTACCCGCAGCTTTAACCGGCCGATGCAAGTCGTGGTGGATGGGGTTTACGTGAGCGGCGATTATTTAACCAGCCTCCCGCCTGCGGATATTGAAAGTATTGAAGTGCTGCGTTCTGGCGGCTACACTGCTATTTATGGCGGGCAAGGCGGCGGCGGCGTACTTTTAATCAACACCAAACGCGGCGGCCCTAATTACAATGTCCAAACTTATGCGCCTGGCATTGTTACCTACAACCCCAAAGGCCTTACCAGCAGCAAGGAGTTTTATGCGCCGAAATACGACGACCCGAAAACCAATAAAGCCGTTGCCGATTTGCGCACCACCATTTACTGGAACCCCAACTTAATTACCGATGCAGCCGGCAAAGCCAGCTTCAGCTTTTTTAACGCGGACAGTAAAGGCACTTACTGTGTGGTGATTGAAGGGATTGACAGCGATGGGGATTTGGGCAGGCAGGTTTATCGGTATCGGGTGGAGTAATGGGTTTTTGGGTGGTAAAAGAAGTATTGGAGGCTGTATTGCCGCAATAATACAGCGTGAAATACGCAATGCGTATTTTATATTGCCGGAAAGTTTTTAGAAAGCATAAGTGGTTTGATTATTAGCAGGTTATCTATTTTATTACGGATGTTTTTTAAAATAAAAACTGTTTATATATATTTACCAACGACTTACAAAACATGCGTATATTTACTAGTTGTGCGTAATACCATGAAAATTCGCTACCTATCATTTGTAATAATTTTTGCGACTTTATTTTCTTGTAATAATATTCAT
>NZ_JBGCVY010000047.1:0-100215 GCF_041088075.1 Mucilaginibacter sp.
ATCTTTTGCTATACAATTCCATCAGTTGTTTTTATATATCTTACTTTACATCATCGGATATTTGAAAATGAAAGATGGATAATGTGCCTTGTATTTTGGCTTTGCTCACTTTTGTTTTATGGAGAGAGAAAACTTTCTGCACTAATATTGCATAAACTTACAGCAATAGGTAAAATTTCCTATTCACTTTATCTGCTTCACGTTCCTGTAGCGTTGTTAATTAAGCGAAAAATTTTTATTAGTAATCCAACAATAGAAATTACAGTAAAATATGTTTTGTGGATTGTGGTTACCTTTAGTTTAGCTTTTGTACTGGACAGGGTTTTTCAACCGGCTGTTAAAAAATATTTTGATCGAAATTTAAACGCTACTTAATCTTTTCAATGCTTCTTTTATCACCTAAAAATAGGTAACCTTCCTGTTCTTTTGTATCTATTTAATATAAATTTGTTGGCATAAAAGAAGTATATATAATACATATAACTAAACAAATCAAAGTTTAGTACTTCAAACAAAACTTTTGAAAATCTTCCTGTCATTCCTTCAATCTCCTGTTAATTATGCCATTCCTGCCTACAACTTTTGGCAATGTTATATTAAAAATGGAATTGAGGAAGCCGGGCATCAATGGGCAGAAAACTCGGATGTAGATTGGGCATTAGGCATCGTACCAAAAAGCAAAACTTTACATAACAATTGGAAGCAGGAAACCTGGGGAAAAACGGTTGCCTGGCTCAAAAAAAATCCGGTTGATTTGTTTTTAAGCTATTTATATCCTGAGCAAATTGACGTACACGCAATAGCCGAAATACAAAAAGCTGGCATTCCTTGTATTAATTTTTTTTGTGATAACATACGTTTGTTAAAAAAAGTGCCGGATGAATTTGCTTGTTTCGATTTAAACTGGGTTCCAGAATTTGAGGCTTTATCACTATATGCAAAAGCTAAATATCAATACATCTACCTTCCAATGCCTATGTGGGTTGATCCTACATTAAGATCAGTACAAAAAGAAAGTTTTACGCAGCTTACTTTTTTAGGATCAAAAGATATACAACGACAACTTTTATTTGAAAATATCATCCGTAAAAGACAAAGTTTGCCCTTAAAAATTTACGGTAACGGTTGGATGGAAGAAAACAACATCCAACATAAAGATAATTCTTATACATGGCAAAAAAAGGTACATTTTCAATATCAGTTTCTAAAAGATAATGGCATTCAAGCTTATGCACGCAAGCTTAACAGAAGAAAAATAAGTAACGAGTTAAGTGCTACTTTGCAAGGTATGATACAGCCAATTCAAACTTCTTTTAATTATGAGCAACTTACGGCTCGTAGTATGATTACAATTGGTGTAAACAGGTATCCCTCCTGCCATTATCCTTTGTCAAACCCAAATACTTACTCCAGGTTACGCGATATAGAAGCACCAATGCTGGGAGCATGTTACTTAACAGAATGGGCACCAGGATTAGACTTGCTGTATGATTTAGGAACCGATATAGAAACATATAAAAATGAGGATGAATTTATTTATAAAGCTAATTTGCTAATGGCTGATCCCGAAAGAAGAAAACAACTGAAAATAAACGGACAAGCAAGGGCTTTAAAAGCGCATACCATATCAGAAAGTCTCAAAAAGTTAATCGACCACTTAAAATTGTGATTCCACAAGTCAAATTTTGAATTATATCAATTTATATTACCGCACACCACGGCTACAAAAACGTTGGATTGCTGGTGATCAATACATCATCCCGATTTTACGAAGATTGATCCGCGGCCGGAAAACTGGTGGCATAGAAAAAGTATTTGTTAATTTATGTAAAGGCTTTGATCAGCTAAAAATTAATTATACCATCAACCAAAATTTCAAAAAAATAAAAGCTAATGAACCTGTTATCGTTTTGGGCAACAGTCATTACGCTTTGCAAGGCTACCAGCAACCCAATCCTATTGTTGCCGGCATCGGGCTGATGACGCATCCTTCCCAATGGCCAAACTTATTTGCTGAGTATCCGGTTGCTGTTTATCTGCAACATTCTGAATGGACCAAAAATGTATACACGCCCTATTTCAGACAAAATAATTGTGGGCTGTGGCCTGCCGGGATTGATACCGACTATTGGAAGCCAACAAGAAAAACCAAGAAATATGATTTCCTGATTTACAATAAAATTATGTGGGATAAACCTCAGACGAATGAAAGGTTGAAGTTGCCAATCCTAAAAAAGCTGGAAGAAGCCGGTTTGTCTTACCAGGAAATTACCTATGGCAACTATAAAGAAAAACAATACCACCAGTTATTAGAGCAAAGCCATGCAATGCTGTTTTTATGTGAGCACGAAAGCCAGGGTTTTGCTTGCTGTGAAGCTTTATCCATGAATGTACCGGTTTTAGCCTGGGACCAGGGTTTATGGCTTGATCCAAACAGGTTCTCTTACGGCGAAAACGAACCTGTTCCTGCTACTTCTATTCCGTTTTTTGATGATAGGTGTGGCGAAAAATTTACAGACCTTGCTTCATTTTACCATGTTTTTGATGCTTTTTATGCAAAAGTATTAAAAGGTGGATTTTCACCGCGTAGCTATATTCTTGAAAACCTCACTCTAAAAAAAAGTGCCCAAAGAATGTTAGATATCGTAAACCAAATTTATTTTCATGCTTAGTTTGTTAAAACGTTTTGTTCCACCATCGTTTAAAAATAAACTGAAAGAAGAGCTGGGTGTCCCGGATCAGGAATACAGTTTTAAAAGTCTAAAAAAGTTAGGTTATCAACCTAAATTAGTGTTGGATATTGGTGCTTATGAAGGCAATTGGGCAACATCTTTTTCAACTATTTTTCCGAAAGCAAAAATACTGATGCTGGAAGGGCAAGAAAGTAAAAAAAATATTTTACAGCAAAAATCTGCCGTAAATAAACAATTGGATTTTCGGATCGCGCTTTTAGGTTCAACAGAACAAGAAGTAGAGTTTAATATTTACGAAACAGCAAGTTCTGTGTTAAAAGAAAATAATGAAACCGGAGCCAAAACTGAAATCAGAACATTAACCACACTGGATTATTTAACCGTAAATACGCCTTTTGCACAACCTGATTTTATTAAAATTGACACACAAGGCTACGAATTGGAAATTTTAAAAGGTGCCAAAAAAACCTTGCAATACGCAGAATTTATTTTGCTGGAAGTTTCTTTAATTGACATTTATAAAAGCTGCCCCTTAGTTGCCGAAGTGATGGCTTTTATGCAGAAAAAAGGTTTTGTGTTATATGATATTTGTTCTTTAATGCAGAGGCCTTTTGATAAAGCTTTATACCAATCCGATTTTTTATTTGTAAAAGAAGCTTCGCCGTTCCATGCAAATAAACAATGGATTTAATACAGGCATTTATTTAATGAAAATAGCGTTAACTGCAGATCCGGAATTGCCTGTTCCGCCCCAATTATATGGTGGCATTGAACGTATAATTAACGGGTTGATTACTAATTACACGCAGCAAGGGCATGATGTTACATTGTTTGCCCATCCGGATTCTACGGCTAACTGCAAACTGATCCCTTATCCCGGTAAAGATCATTCAGCAAAAAGTTTTATCGCAAACTGCTTCACCATTAGCAAAAACATTTTAAGAGGTAATTTTGATATCGTGCATAGTTTTGGCCGACTGGCTTATTTAACACCTGTTCTTCCTCTTAAAATTCCAAAATTGATGAGTTATCAGCGCGAACCAACAATTAGTCAGGTAAAAAAAGCATTGTTATTGGCTAAAAAAAACTCGTTATACTTTAGCGGTTGCAGCAATTACATTACTAACCAGATCAAACCTTTTGCGCCTGCTTTTACCGTTTACAATGGTGTTTCTACCGAAATTTATCAGGCTGAAACAACAGTAAAAACAGATGCGCCGCTTGTGTTTTTAGGCCGGATAGAACCTGTAAAAGGCACACACATCGCTATAGAAATTGCCTTAAAAACACAAAAAAAATTAATAATTGCCGGTAATATTCCAGCAGAACATCAGTATTATTTCGATCAGCAAATCCAGCCGTTTTTAAATACGCAGATTACTTACATTGGTGCAGTTAATGATGAGCAGAAGAATAATTTACTACAAAACTCCCTGGCTTTGTTGATGCCAGTACAATGGAATGAGCCTTTTGGAATTGTGATGATCGAAGCTATGGCTTGTGGCACGCCAGTAATTGGTTTTAAGCGGGGCGCAGTTCCCGAAGTTATTACATATGGCAAAACCGGGTTTTACGGCGAAACGGTTGCCGAATTGATTGAAGCTGTTCAGCAAGTACATCTGTTAAACAGAAGTGCTATCAGGAAACTCATAGAAAACCAATTTTCTGATACCATAATTGCTGCGCAGTATCTGGACTTATATCAAAGAATCAGTGGTAAAAACAGCATTTAAGTTAACAGCAGCTTTCTACATTGGTTAAAAAAAAAATTGTTTTAATTACTTCCGGCCAGCCTGCATTAAATCCGCGGCTGGTAAAAGAAGCCGATGTGTTAACATCAGCAGATTATCAGGTAACGGTAATTTACCAATACTTAAACGATTGGGGAACCAAAGTGGATCTGCAATTATTAACTGCAAAACCGTGGAAAGCTGTACGCGTTGACGGTTCTCCAACAAAAAGTAAAGGTCTTTATTGGATAACCAGAATAAAACATAAAGCAGCCATAGTGTTAACCAAGCATTTTGGTTTCAACTATGGTTTAGCAGAAGTTGCAATTGGCCGTTGTACTTTTTCGTTGTTAAAAGAAGCCTTAAAACATTCGGCTGATCTTTATATCGCCCACAATTTGGCTGCTTTACCTGTTGCCGTTCTTGCTGCAAAAAAAAACAATACAAAATGTGGTTTTGATGCGGAAGATTTCCATCGGAACGAAGTTTCTAATGATCCTAAAGATATTGATGTCAAGCTTAAAACTTATATAGAAGAAGAATACTTTTCTCAAGTTGATTATTTAACTGCCAGCAGTTTTCCAATTGCCCAACTTTACCAAAAGTTATTTCCTGCAAAAAAAATAACCACTGTGCTTAACGCTTTTTCGGTGGTAAAAGAAGTATCGCTGTCTGTTACAAAACCAAATGAACCTTTAAAACTCTTCTGGTTTTCGCAAACAATTGGTTTAAACCGTGGCTTACAGGATGTTTTTTCAGCTTTAAATTTTTTAAAAAATGAATTTATAGAATTGCATATATTAGGTTTTCTAAATGAAAAAACAACATGCAGTTTGAACGAACTTGTAGTAGAGCCACAGCTTCAAAAAAAAATCAAAATTGTATTTCATCAACCGATAAACCCTGATCAATTACCAATTTTTGCAGCACAGTTTGATGTTGGTTTAGCACTGGAACCAAACTATCCGTTAAACCGTAATATTTGTTTAACCAACAAAATTTTCACGTATTTACAAGCTGGTTTAGCTGTTTTAGCAAGTGATACAGAAGCGCAAAAGCAATTTATTACAGAAAACCCGAATGTGGGTTTTTGTTATGAAAAGGGAAATGCGCAGCAAATGGCAGTAATTTTAAAGCAATTGATCGATCAGCCAGAATTATTATTGCAAACAAAACATACAGCTTACCAAGCGGCACGATCTAACTTGAACTGGGAAACCGAAAGCCAGAAATTTTTAAAAGTTGTAAAAGAAACACTTGCCAGTTGAAACGGGTCCTCATCATTTCACCTTTTTTTCCTCCTTCCAACGCAGCTGATAATCAGCGTGTTAGGATGAGCTTATCGTTTTTTAAAGATTTTGGCTGGGAAGCGGAAGTGGTTTGTGTAGATGAAAAATATGCTGAAATGCTGAAAGATGATTTGTTGCTGCAAAGTATTCCTGCGAATACAATCATCCATCAAGTTAAAGCTTTTTCTAAAAAAATAACTTCCAAATTTGGTTTAGGCAGTTTGGCCTTACGTTCGATGTGGTTTTATCGAAAAAAAGCAATGCTTCTTTTACAGGCAAAAAATTATGACTTGATTTACTTTTCTACCACAGAATTTCCGCTTTGCATTTTAGGCGCTTATTGGAAAAAACGCTATAATGTTCCTTACGTAATTGATATGCAGGATGCCTGGCATTCAAACTATTACCAAAATAAACCGAAAGCAGCACAACCGCGAAAGTATTGGTTTTCGTATCGTTTGCATAAATATCTGGAGCCGATGGCCATGAAAAAATGCGATGGTTTGATTAGTGTTTCTCCGGATTACATAAACACTTTGCATCAACGTTACCCACAATTAAAAACGAAACCGGCTGCGGTAATTCCGTTTGGTGCTTTTGAAAAAGATTTTGAAATAGCTAAACAATACCAAACTATTTGTCCGCCTGCTGTTCAATTCGACTTAAAAAAAATAAATATTGTTTATGTTGGCCGTGGCGGAAATGATATGCAAACAGCTATCGAAATAATTTTTAGTGCCTTAAAAGAAGCATTGGTAAAAAATGCAGCGTTTTACAAAAAACTTCATTTTTACTTTATCGGCACCAGTTATGCACCAAAAAATTTGGCCAAACCAACTATTTTTCCGCTGGCACAAGAGTTTGGATTAGAAAATCAGGTTACAGAAATTACAGACCGGATTGGTTTTTACAGCACCATTAATACGTTGCTTGCTGCCGATGCTTTGTTTATTCCCGGTTCAAACGATCCGCAATACACGGCTTCAAAAATTTACCCTTATATCCTCACTAAAAAGCCTTTACTTGCAATTCTTCACCCATTAAGTCCGGCCATAAATACAACGAAAGAATTTGGTGTGCAACATGTTTACAACTTCGAAGAAGTAAATTATGCGGATATCATTCAATTTTTTAAACGTTTGCCAAATACCAAACAAGAACAGTACAACCCGGCCACATTAAAAAAATATAGTGCACAGCAAATGACCTTAAACCAATGTTTGCTGTTTGACCAAGTTATCAATGGGAAAAATTAAAAGAACATTCGGTTTCATACTCAACCATCCTTTGGGCAAACGCTATCCGTTAAAAGCATTGTTTCGGTTTTTGTATTGGCAAATCCAATGCAACATCCAACCGTCAAAATTGATGATAAAACATTTTGTGGCAGGCACCCGTTTTTACGCCCGTAAAGGTTTGGCCGGCATTACAGGCAATATTTACACCGGTTTGCACGAGTTTAACGACATGGCTTTTTTACTGCATTTTTTAAGAGCGGAAGATTTTTTTTTCGACATCGGTGCAAATGTAGGTTCGTACACCTTGCTGGCATCGGGCGTTTGTAAAGCTAAAACCATCGCTATTGAAGCATCTGCAAATACGGCTGATCTCGCCCGTAAAAACATTAACCTAAACCAGCTTCAAAACAAAGTAACTTTAATTAACGCAGCAGCAGGTGCAGCAATTGGTAAGTTAAGTTTTTCTAATAATGAAGATACCACCAATCATGTAATTAACCAGAACGAAATATCTGACAATAACGTAGAAACAGTAGAAGTTATCAAAATAGATGACATCACAATAAATGCTAAACCGGCACTGATTAAAGTAGATGTGGAAGGTTTTGAAACAGAGGTATTAAAAGGCATGCGCGAAACACTGCAACAACCAACACTTAAAGCTATTGTAATCGAATTGAACGGAAGCGGAGAACGTTATGGGCATAACGATGCCGATATCCATCAATTGCTTACTTTTAATACGTTTAAACCTTATCAGTACGATCCTTTTAAACGAAATTTAACGCTTTTGAAATCATATGGAAATGCCAACACGCTTTATTGCCGAGACATAGATTTTGTTGAAAAACGCGTAAAAACCGCTGAAAAATTTAAAGTGATGGGCAAAAAAATTTGATATGCGTTTAGCCATTATCACTACACACCCAATTCAATATTTCGCGCCCGTTTTTCAACTGCTGCACAAACAAAAAAAATTGAAAATCAAGGTTTTTTATACTTTAGGCGAAACCGCACAAATACAGCACGATCCGGGATTTGGCAAAATTATCAACTGGGATATTCCTTTGTTGCAAGGTTATGAATATCAATTCTTAAAAAACACAGCAAAAAAACCAGGTTCGCGCAACTTTTGGGGAATTAAAAATCCGGATTTAACCAGCGAAATTGAAGCATGGAAAGCTGATGCAATTCTGGTTTACGGCTGGTCTTATTACAGCCATTTAAAAGTACTGCATTATTTTAAAGGAAAAATTTCTGTTTTTTTCCGTGGAGATTCTACCTTGCTAAACCAAAAAAAGGGTGTTAAAAACAGTATCAAAAATATTTTTCTAAATTGGGTTTATCAACATGTAAATCATGCTTTTTTCGTTGGAACAAATAATAAAGCTTATTTCAAAAAACTTGGGTTGAAGGAAAATCAGCTTACTTTTGCGCCACATGCCATTGATAATGACCGTTTTTCTAAGGGTTTTTTGGCAGAAGCCGAAGCAATCCGAACAAAACTTGGAATCAAAAAAAATAAAATCCTGCTACTTTTTGCCGGCAAGTTTGAACCAGTAAAAAACGCAATGCTGCTTTTGAAAGCTTTTGAAAAATTGGATCAACAAAACACACATCTGCTTTTTGTTGGAAACGGTCCGCTCGAAAAAGAACTCAAAGCAAAAAAAACAGTGCTAAAAACAGCATCCCGCATTCATTTTTTGGATTTCCAGAACCAGTTGGCGATGCCTTTAATTTACCAAAGCTGTGATCTGTTTTGTATGCCTTCCAACAGTGAAACCTGGGGTTTGGCTATAAATGAAGCGATGGCTTGCGGTAAAGCAGTCTTGGTTTCGGATAAAGTTGGCTGCGCAGTAGATTTGGTTTTTGAAAGAAAAAACGGGGCTGTATTTCAAGCCGGAAACATGTTGGATTTAACCGAAAAACTTGGCCAGTTATGTAACCAGGCTTTATTAAAAGCATACGGAGCAGCTTCGGCACAAATTATTAAAGACTGGAATTTTAACGTTGCTGTTAAAACCATGCAAGAAAAATTACTGAATTATGTTTAACCAAATCCGGCCGGAACGTTTTTTTGTGCTGTATTTACCCTGTGGGTTTTCCTGGCTGTTCGATGCATTGCCCCAAACATCCTATTTAATTGCCTGGCTGGGGTCGTTTTTTATTTTTTTAATTACGATTTCCGGATGGGTAAAACCAATCCCAAAAGACCGTTCTTTAAGCGAACAGTTGATGCGGCCACTGTTTTTAACACAACTAATTTTTGCAGGTTACATGTGCTGCACCACCTTGTTTTATTACCTGGATGCGTTGGGTTATGAGAACTTTCATCAGATGAACCGCCTTTTCAAACCTGATCCAAAAAAGTTGATGATGATTGCCGAATGTCAGCGTTATTATTGTCTCGGCCATGCTGCTTTCATAACCGGAACCTTGCTTTTTATGAATTATCCGGTGCAAAAAAAGTATCAGTTACAAAACATAAGCCTTGCCGATTTTCTGCTTTATGTAGCCATTATTACCGTACCTGTTGCTATTTTATTTACGGCAATTCCGGGTTTAAACCAGTTTTCGGCTCAGTTTTCTACGTTAAGTTTTATTGCAGGCGCACTTGCATTGGCATTTGCCATCCCAATCCGTAAAACACCGAATATCATCATTTCAGGCGTGTTGTTCGGCTTCAATTTCTATAAATCTGTTTTATCAGGTTATAAAGAACCGATTATTCTCAGCTTTTTGGTGCTGGCTATTTTTCTTTTTCCGTTTTATAAACGTATTGTAATCCTGGTTTTTGTGCCTTTGCTTTTTCTGGTTTTTGCCGTATTGCCAACATACAATCAGGTGTTTAGGCAAAATGCCTGGTCGGGCAATCTTTCTGCCGAAGATGCTTCCAAAGTAGCCTTAGACGCGGCTCTAAGTAATTCACTGGAGGCAAAAGACAGCAACTGGAGTTTCCTGGTTTTCAGGCTAAGCGAAATTGATATGTTTGTTAAGTACATCCAAAGCACACCTAAATACACGGGTTTTTACGGGATGAAAATGATCGGACAATCATTTCAGTCGCTAATTCCGCGTGCCTTTTGGCCCGGCAAACCCAATACGGAAGATTTGGTGATGGAACGCGCTTTTAACGCAGGGATTGCAGCCAAAGGCATGAACGTTTCGGCAAAACCTGCTTTAATTGCTGATGCTTATCTGTTTGAAGGCGAGTTTGGGATTTTCTTTATCTTGCTGCTATACGGTGCTGTTAACCAATTTATTGCATTAAAAGCCGAAAGTTTATTCGGCGGTTATGTTTTGGGTACAGCTTTAATTTATTCCGGCTTGTTTCAGATTATGTGGCGCGGTTTAAGTTTTGAATTCCTGTTTAATTCTGTATTTTGGAGCTACATTAGTATGCTGTTGATTGCCAAATTATTGTATGGAACACGAATTTTAAAAATTGCGGATTGAAAATTATCCAAATTAGTGCTTCTTATAAACCGGCTGTTGTTTATGGTGGCCCAACCATGTCGGTTTCTAAATTAAGTGAAGAACTTTGGAAGAACAGCATACAGATAGAAGTTTTTACTACGCTGGCCAACGGCAAAACCGAGCTTTCTTTTCCAGCCGGCCAAATTACCTGGATGGATGAAGTACCTGTACATTTTTTTAAACGGCTCACAAAAGACCATTCCCATTTTTCGCCGGCGTTGCTAAAACATCTTTTTAAAACGATTAATCAAAGCAAAGAACCTATAATCATCCACATCCATGCCTGGTGGAATTTGGTTTCGATGTTGGCCTGTTTGATCGCGCAGCTTAAAAAAGTGCCCGTAATCCTGTCACCGCGCGGCACGCTGAGCAGTTATTCTTTCAACAACAACCACCCGGTTTTTAAAAAATGGATACATCTTTTAGCTGGTAAAAAACTGTTGTCGAAATGCTTTTTTCATGCCACAAGCGAACAGGAAAAATCTGATCTGCTGCAATTGTTTAGCCCAAAATTAGTGCAGGTTGTTCCGAATTTCATTCGGCTTCCCGCCATTTCAAAACAAACGTTTAACCATCAATCACCCGTTTTAAAACTGCTTTTTTTGTCAAGAATTGAAGCTATAAAAAGATTAGAGGTTTTGCTGGAAGCGTTGGATAGCGTTAACTTTCCGTACCAGTTAACCATTGCCGGAAATGGAGAAGCAGCATACATCCGTTCGCTCGAAAAAATAGTGGCTAAAAGAAGCATGCAGCCTTTTGTAAAATGGATCGGTTTCCAACACCACGACGTTAAATTTGACGTTTTACAAGCGCACGATTTGCTGGTGCTTCCTTCGCATAACGAAAATTTTGGCAACGTGGTGATTGAATCTTTAAGTGTTGGCACAGCGGTTTTAATCAGCAATCAGGTTGGTTTGGCTGATTATATCCAAGCAAATAATTTGGGCTGGACGTTTGACAACCAACCCGAAAAATTGAGGGAAGCTTTGTTTAAGATCAATAACCATCGCCATCGTTTAGACCAAATCCGATTAAATGCACCCAAAAAAGTGCGGGAAGATTTTGCCGACGGGCAATTGGTAAAACAGTACATCGGTTTGTACCGGGAAGTGTTGGAGAAAAGTTATCCGCGATGATGCCTTTTTCCTTTATCATTTTAACTTTTAACGAGGAAATGCACTTGCCGCGTTTACTGCAATCCATCCAAATTTTAAACGCACCAATTTTTGTTTTGGATTCGGGAAGTACTGACGCTACTTTGCAGATCTGCAAAAAATACCAGGTAAAAACAGCATTCCATCCCTTTGAAAACCATCCCAAACAATGGGACTTTGCGCTAAAGAGCTTTCCTGTAAAAACGCCTTGGGTTATTTGTCTGGATGCCGATCAGGAAGTTTCGCCCGAGCTTCTTTTACGGCTTAAAAATTTTGATGAACAGGAACACGCGGATGTTAACGGCATTTACTTTAACCGAAAAAATTATTTTAAAGGAAGCTGGATTAAACACGGCGGTTATTATCCGTTTTATTTGCTCAAAATGTTTCGTTATGGTGTTGGTTTTTCTGATCTGAACGAGAACATGGACCACCGTTTTATCGTTCCCGACAAAACCAAAATCTGGAAAAACGGACATTTACGTGAAGAAAATCTGAAAGAAAACCAAATCAGTTTTTGGATCGAGAAACACAACCGTTACAGCGATCTGTTGGCGCAGGAAGAAGTGGAACGCTTGCAAAAACTTCGGCAGCAAACTTTAAAACCCAAACTCACCGGCACGCCGGACGAACGCACCGCCTGGCTCAAAAACTTGTGGTGGAAATTGCCGCGTTACTGGCGGCCTGGCTTATACTTCTTTTACCGCATCATTTTTCAGCTTGGTTTTTTAGATGGAAAAACGGGAATTATTTTTCATTTTTTGCAAGGGTTTTGGTTCAGGCTGATGGTTGATGTAAAAATGGATGAGCTGTTGCAGCAGCAAAAGATTGAGTTTGATAAACCTGTTTCAACAAAAAAACCAGCCTTAGAATTTGCGTTCCGCTTGGTTTTATTGTTTGTCTTTTTCTACGGTTTCAACTTGTTTTACAACGGCTTGATGGCGCCCGGCGGAAACTACAACCAATATTTGGCGCAGCATTTTAACTACATCCAGGCTTTGCGCAATTTCTTGCTACAATCCAGTTCTACAGGTTTAAGCTGGTTGGGCTATTCCACCAAAACCAATAATTTTGAACTGATGGCTATCGGCCACAACAAAATCAACTTGGCTTATGATTGCTTGGGATTGGGCGTGATGAGCTTTTTAACCGCTTTTGCAATTAGTTTTCCGGCTAAATTAAAATCAAAATTAACGCTGCTTTTGGGTTGTGTTATCGGCTTTCAACTGCTTAATATCCTGCGTTTTATGCTGCTGGCTTTGTATTGGAAAAGCGGTGCCATCAACCATCATACTGTTTTTAACCTGCTGATTTATATGTTGATTATGGTTACGCTTTATTGGTTTATCGAAAAAAGTACGGTAAAAGAAGCATCGTGATGCAAGGAAAAACCAATTTAGCGGCTTATAATAATCATCATTATCATCCCGGCGCGGGTTGGTTAAAAAGGACTTTGTGGTTTTACGTGAGTGCGCTGATTTTCAAAACTTCTCTTTTTCCGTCTTCATCATTTAAAGTTTTTTTGTTGCGGTTATTTGGGGCGAAGTTGGGCCAAGGTTTGGTGCTGCGGCATCGGCTCAACATCAAATATCCGTGGTTTTTAGTTGTGGGCGATTACAGTTGGATTGGCGAAGGCGTTTGGATTGATAATTTGGTTCCGGTTAAGATTGGTGCAAATGTTTGTTTGTCGCAAGGCGTGATGCTGCAAACCGGAAACCATGATTTTTCTAAACAAAACTTTGATTTGATTACCGGTGAAATTGTGCTGGAAAACGGCGTTTGGATCGGCGCAAAAGCTATCGTTTGCCCAAATGTTTGTGCCGAAGAACATGCCGTTCTAACTGCCGGCAGCATCGCCAGCAAAAACTTGGAAGCGTACTTTGTTTACCAGGGAAACCCGGCGGTTAAAGTTAAAAAACGGGAAATTAAGGTTCATGATTTTATACCGATAAAAGAAGTATGGAGTTAGTCATCCTGAAATTTTTTCAGGATCCCTCTTCCACGGTTGAAACATTTATGATGAGATACCGAAAAAATTTCTGCATGACAAAAACCAATTTTATGTTGATAAAAGAAGCATCGAGTTAGTCATCCTGAAATTTTTTCAGGATCCCTCTTCCACGGTTGAAACCTTGCTTGTGGGATGCCGAAAAAATTTCGGCATGACAAAAACCAGTTTTACGCCGATAAAAGAAGCATCAAGTTAGTCATCCTGAAATTTTTTCAGGATCCCTCTTCCACGGACGAGACCTTGCTTGTGGGATGCCGAAAAAATTTCGGCATGACAAAAACATAACGCACCAAATTTATCCCAGTAAAAGAAGTATGTTAAGCGTTGATCGCTTTCCACAGCAAATCCTTCAATTCCGTTAAACCTTTTTGCTGAACGGAGGAAATAAAAACTGCCGGAATGTTTTCGGGCAACTCTTTTTTTAATTCTGCCTGCAATTCTTCGTCCAACAAATCAGATTTGGTGATGGCCAAAACGCGTGGCTTTTGCATCAGCTCCGGGTTGTATTCTTCCAGTTCGTGCAGTAAAATTTCGTACTCTTCTTTCAACGTCCGGTTAGTGTCCGCCGGGATCATAAACAGCAAAACCGAATTGCGTTCGATGTGCCGCAAAAAACGAAACCCCAACCCTTTTCCGGTTGATGCGCCTTCAATAATCCCTGGAATATCGGCCATCACAAAAGATTTGTTATCGCGGTAAGCCACAATTCCCAAATTCGGAACCAACGTGGTGAAAGCGTAATCGGCAATTTCCGGTTTGGCCGCGCTCACTACGGATAACAACGTTGATTTTCCGGCATTAGGGAATCCGACTAAACCCACATCGGCCAGCACTTTTAACTCCAGAATATTCCATTCCTCTTTTCCCGGCTCGCCCGGCTGCGCAAAACGCGGCGTTTGTTGTGTGGCCGATTTAAAATGCCAATTGCCCAAACCGCCACGGCCGCCCGGTGTTAATATTTTTGTTTCGCCGTCTTTCGTGATCTCGAATAAAACTTCGCCGGTTTCTGCATTTTTGGCGATGGTTCCCAAAGGCACTTCTAAAATTTCATCTTTTCCGTTTTTGCCGGTGCTGGTTGCACTTCCGCCTGCACCGCCGTTTTCGGCAATCACATGTTTACGAAATTTAAGGTGAAGCATGGTCCACAATTGTGCGTTTCCTTTTACAATCACGTGTCCGCCCCTGCCGCCGTCGCCTCCATCCGGACCGCCGGTTGCCGTATGTTTATCACGGTGCAAATGCGCCGAACCCGCACCGCCATGACCGGAACGACAATTGATTTTTACGTAATCAACAAAATTAGAGCCTTGAGACATGGTTTAAGGTGAAAGGTTTTGAGGAGAAAGGTTAATGGTTAATGGTTCATAGTCAATGGACAAAGCTGATGGCTAACGGCTGAGAGCTGATGGCTTCTACCTCAAACCTCAAACCTATCAACCACTTTACATAAATCAGCAAAAATCGTGTCAATATTTCCGATGCCGTTTATTTTGTCCAATTTTCCCTGCGCTTCGTAATATGGTAAAACTTGAACTGTTTTGGTAAAGTATTCTTCAATGCGTTTTTTTAGTTTTTCGGCATCGTCGTCCGGCCGGTTGGTAACTTTATGGCGTTCGGCAATTCTTCGTGTCAGTTCTTCCTGGGTTACATCAAGCGCAATTACGGCTGTAATCTTTTCGTTTATACCGGCCAAAAAAGCATCTAAAGCTTCGGCTTGCGGAACGGTGCGCGGAAACCCGTCAAAAATAAAACCTTTGGCTTGCGGGTTTTGCTTTACTTCTTCTTCCAGCATCGCAATCGTAACTGCATCCGGAACCAATTGTCCGTCAGCAATTAACTGGCTCACTTTTTTGCCTAATTCAGTTTGAAGTTTAATGTGCGCCCGAAAAATATCGCCGGTAGAAATGTGCATCAATTGGTAGTGGTCAATCAGTTTTTGCGATTGTGTACCTTTTCCGGCGCCTGGCGGGCCAAACAATACTAAGTTAAGCATGTAGTTTTCATTTAAAAAGCCTTTTCGGTTGTACCAAAAAGGCTTTTAGGTGGTGTGCACTTGTAGGGATTCGAACCCCAAACCTTCTCATCCGTAGTGAGATGCTCTATCCAATTGAGCTACAAATGCTTTTTTACAGATTGCAAAAATAACATACTTTTTTAATCCGTTATAATTTTTTTGAAATTACTTGATGAGTGCATCAATGGCAGGTTTAAACTTTTCAAAATCGACACAATTTTAACAGAATGTATTAACAAGTTTAACAGAATGTATTAACAAGGAATCTTTGACACCAATTTTTAGGTGGTAAAAGAAGCATCGGCCTAAAAGAGAAGCTTTTTGTTTTTTAAAATAATTTGGGTTGAAGCATGAGAAAAGCCAATAATTTCTTTATCTAAAGCATTGTAAATGCAGGCGGTAAAACTTACCTTTGCAGTCCAAAAAAGCCTAATAAAGCTTATATAAATAAAAAACATATATGCCAAACATTGGAAAAATATCACAAATTATCGGCCCTGTAGTTGACGTTAGTTTTGCAGATGATGCGCATTTGCCCCAGATTTTTGACGCACTGGAAATCACCAGGGACAACGGCCAAAAAGTTGTATTAGAAGTACAGCAGCATTTGGGCGAAGACCGGGTACGGACAATTGCGATGGATTCGACTGACGGTTTGCTGCGCGGGATGCCTGTTTTGGATACCAGTTCTCCGATCCGGATGCCGGTTGGCGATCAGATTAAGGGCCGTTTATTTAATGTGGTTGGCGAAGCAATTGACGGAATTGGCGCGGTTGATAACGCAAAAGGTTATCCGATCCACAATGCGCCGCCGAAATTTGAAGAATTATCTACCGAAACTGAAATATTGTTTACCGGGATTAAAGTAATTGATTTATTGGCGCCTTACACCAAAGGCGGTAAAATCGGTTTGTTTGGCGGCGCGGGTGTTGGCAAAACCGTTTTGATTATGGAACTGGTAAACAACATTGCGAAAGCTTATGCCGGTTTATCGGTTTTTGCCGGTGTTGGCGAGCGTACCCGCGAAGGAAACGATTTATTGCGTGAGTTTATCGAATCGGGCGTTATCAATTATGGTGATGCGTTTTTGCATTCGATGGAAAAAGGCGATTGGGACTTGCCATCGGTAGATAAAGAAAAATTAAAAGAATCTAAAGCAACGTTGGTTTTTGGCCAGATGAACGAGCCTCCCGGTGCACGTGCGCGTGTGGCTTTATCCGGTTTAACCGTTGCAGAATATTTTCGTGATGGCGAAGGCGAAGGACAGGGAAAAGACATTCTGTTCTTCGTGGACAATATTTTCCGCTTTACACAGGCCGGTGCAGAAGTATCGGCGTTGTTAGGCCGGATGCCGTCGGCCGTAGGTTACCAGCCAACTTTGGCCACCGAAATGGGCTTGATGCAGGAACGGATCACTTCTACCAAACGCGGTTCTATCACTTCCGTTCAGGCTGTTTATGTTCCTGCGGATGATTTGACCGATCCGGCACCGGCAACCACGTTCGCCCACTTGGATGCAACCACCGTACTTTCACGTAAAATTGCGGAGTTAGGGATTTATCCGGCTGTGGATCCTTTGGATTCTGCATCGCGTATTTTGAACAAAACCGTTTTGGGCGACGAGCATTACAACACCGCGCAACGCGTTAAAGAAACTTTGCAACGCTACAAAGAATTGCAGGATATCATCGCGATTTTAGGGATGGATGAGCTGTCCGAAGAAGATAAACTGACGGTTTCCCGTGCCCGCCGTGTGCAGCGTTTCCTGTCGCAGCCTTTCCACGTAGCTGAGCAATTTACCGGCCTAAAAGGAGTATTGGTGGATATCAAAGAAACGATCAAAGGTTTCAACATGATTATGGACGGCGAAGTGGACGAATACCCGGAAGCTGCCTTTAACTTAGTTGGAAGCATTGAAGAAGCGATCGAAAAAGGTAAAAAATTATTAGCTGAAGCAAACGATTAGTAAACAGGTATGAGGTATGAGGTATCAGGTAAACGCTTGAAAGTAACCTCACACCTGATACATCAAAACCCCACGCCTCACACCTAAAAAAATGACATTAGAAATCATTACACCGGATAAAAAGTTTTTCGACGGAGAAATTACTGCGGTAATCGTTCCGGGTACAATGGGTTCGTTTGAAGTATTAAACAACCACGCGCCTATTATTTCTACTTTAGACCGTGGAAAAATCGTGGTTCGATCTAGCGCAAAATCGCAAACTTTTTTTATCAAAAGCGGCGTGATCGAAGTGCTGAACAACAAAATCGTGCTTTTGGCCGAAGGCGTGGAAGTACATTAATATGCTTCTTTTATCGGTATAAAACCTGGCTGCCTGGCTGGGTTTTTTTATGGGCTTTTATTTCAGTTTTTTCGTCTGATGCTTCATTTTAGGCAGAAAAACGCAAATTTTAGGACAATCAAAAAATCTATACCGAATACCATTTTCAACTTTGGTATAGCAGCATCCAAATAAAATAAAGCAATACTTCTTTTATCGGCATATTTTATTCTGTTTAATTACTTTTATCCTTATTAAATACTTTTTTAATTTTTTTATTTTTGGTATTGGTATAAACCGATCAAGTCTCTACCTTACAAATAGCTACTGAAAATGCTTGGCAAATATTAACTGCTATTTAATATAGGTTTAAAAATTGTTGTAAATAGTTTTTTTCAGAAACAGATCACAAAAACAGACAAGCCATCTTCCTGACCAATGGAAAACACAGCAATACAAGAAGAAACAGAGTTAAACAGTTACAGCAAAACGTTTACGCAAGACCCAACGCAGCCTGCGGCGCAGGCGATGCTTTACGGGATTGGCCTGACCGATGATGACATGCAAAAAGCGCAGGTTGGCGTAGCCAGTATGGGCTACGATGGCAATACTTGCAACATGCACTTGAACGATTTGGCGCAAATTGTAAAAAAAGGTATTTGGCAGGAAGATTTAGTCGGTTTAATTTTTAACACGATTGGTGTAAGCGATGGCATGAGCAACGGAACCGACGGGATGCGCTATTCTTTGGTAAGCCGCGATATTATTGCTGATTCTATCGAAGCCGTTTGTGGCGCACAATATTACGATGCCGTGATCGCGCTTCCGGGTTGTGATAAAAATATGCCGGGTTCCATCATGGCAATGGGCCGTTTAAACCGTCCTTCCATTATGGTTTATGGCGGAACGATCAAACCGGGTCATTATAAAGGTGAAGATTTAAACATCATTTCGGCTTTTGAAGCTTTAGGGAAAAAGTTGGCCGGAACAATTGATGATTTTGATTTCAAGGAAGTCATCAAAAATGCTTGCCCTGGCGCTGGTGCCTGCGGCGGCATTTACACGGCCAATACGATGGCTGCGGCGATTGAGGCTTTGGGCATGAGTTTGCCTTATTCATCTTCCAATCCGGCGATCAGTCCCGAAAAAGATGCCGAATGTCTGGCTGCCGGAAAAGCGATCAAAATTTTGCTGGAAAAAGACATCAAGCCAAGCGACATCATGACGCGTGAAGCTTTTGAAAATGCCATCGTGTTGATTATGGTTTTAGGCGGATCAACCAACGCGGTTTTACACTTAATTGCGATGGCAAAAAGCGTGGATGTGCCGTTAACGCAAGATGATTTTCAAACCATCAGCAATAAAATCCCGGTTTTGGCAGATATGAAACCAAGCGGAAAATACATGATGGACGACCTGCATAAAGTTGGCGGCATACCGGCCGTGATGAAATACCTGCTCAAAAAAGGCTGGTTGCACGGCGGTTGCATGACCGTAACCGGAAAAACAATTGCAGAAAATTTAGAAGCAGTTCCGGAACTGAGCTTTGATACGCAAAAGATCATCCTTCCCGCAGAAAATCCTGTTAAAACAACCGGACATTTACAGATTCTTTACGGAAACCTGGCGGAAGGCGGAAGCGTTGCCAAAATCAGCGGAAAAGAAGGCGAGCGTTTTGAAGGACCGGCACGGGTTTTTGATGGCGAATTTGAACTGATCCACGGCATTCAAAGCGGACGTGTGAAAGCCGGAGACGTGGTTGTCATCAGAAATGTTGGGCCAAAAGGAGCACCGGGAATGCCGGAAATGCTGAAACCAACTTCGGCCATTTTTGGCGCCGGTTTGGGTAGCAGCGTTGCCTTAATTACCGATGGCCGTTTCAGCGGCGGAACGCATGGTTTTGTGGTTGGACACATCACCCCAGAAGCTTTTGATGGCGGTTTGATCGCTTTGGTAAAAGATGAAGACCGGATTGAAATTGATGCCAATAGTCGGATCATGAAATTAATGATTTCGGATGAAGAAATAGCAAACCGACGCGCGCAATGGAAACAGCCTTCCTTAAAAGCAACCAAAGGCGTTTTATACAAATATGCCAAACAAGTATCAACCGCGGCCGAAGGCTGCGTAACCGATCTATAAAATATACCGATAAAAGAAGCATTATAAAAATTCTTTAAAAAGATTAACCGTTATGGAATTAGCACAAGAAGAACTATTGACCTTGCCCGAAGTTAAGAAAACCACGCACGTTTCCGGCTCTGTCGCGCTGTTGGAAGGCTTGATTGCCGAAGGTGTAGATACCATTTTTGGTTATCCCGGCGGTGCCATTATGCCTATTTACGATGCGTTGTACGATTACAAAGAGAAGCTAAACCATATTTTGGTGCGGCACGAACAAGGCGGCATCCATGCGGGGCAAGGTTATGCGCGTTCCTCAGGAAAAGTGGGCGTGGTGTTTGCCACCAGCGGACCGGGCGCAACCAATTTGATCACCGGTTTGGCTGATGCTCAAATAGATAGTACGCCTTTAGTTTGTATCACCGGACAGGTTTTTGCGCATTTGCTGGGCACGGATGCTTTTCAGGAAACGGATGTCATCAACATTACCACGCCGGTTACTAAGTGGAATTACCAGGTAACGGATGCGAACGAAATCCCGGAAGTGATGGCGAAAGCATTTCACATTGCAAGAAGCGGTCGTCCCGGTCCGGTTTTAATTGATATCACCAAAAATGCCCAAATACAAAAATTTGATTTTGAAGGGTATATCAAATGCAACCACATCCGCAGTTACCGCCCGAAACCAATTGTTCGGCATGAATATGTTGAGCAGGCAGCCGAGCTTATCAATCAGGCAAAAAAACCTTTTGTGATCTGGGGGCAAGGCGTAATTTTAGGGAAAGCGGAAAAAGAATTTCAGGCTTTTATCGAAAAAACAAATATTCCTTCGGCCTGGACAATTTTGGGCGCAAGCGCGATTCCAACCGATCACGAACTGAACGTTGGGATGCTGGGCATGCACGGTAATTACGGCCCGAATGTTTTGACCAACGAATGCGATGTTTTAATTGCCATCGGGATGCGTTTTGACGACCGCGTAACCGGCCGTTTGGATAAATACGCAAAACAAGCCAAAATTATTCACTTGGATATTGACCCGGCGGAAATAGATAAAAACGTACAGTCAACGGTTCCGGTTTGGGGCGATTGCAAGGAAACGCTTCCTTTATTAACTAAATTATGCCAGCAAAAGAAGCATACCGAATGGCTGCAACTTTTTAAAGAATATCAGCAAAAAGAAGTGGAAGCGGTAATTGATGCCGAACTTCACCCAAAATCCGGCGAGTTAACAATGGGCGAAGTCATCAACCAATTAAACGAGTTAACTAATGGAGAAGCAATTATTGTAACCGATGTTGGTCAGCATCAGATGGTTGCCTGCCGTTATGCAAAATTTAACAAATCCCGCAGCAACATCACAAGCGGTGGTTTGGGCACGATGGGTTTTGCCTTGCCAGCAGCTATCGGGGCAAAATTTGGCGCGCCGGAACGAACGGTAGTTTCGGTATCAGGAGACGGCGGTTTCCAGATGACGATCCAGGAATTGGGAACGATTATGCAATGCGGCATTGATGTTAAAATGATCGTTTTAAACAACCGTTTTTTGGGAATGGTGCGGCAATGGCAGGATATGTTCAACGAGAAACGTTACTCTTTTGTAGATATTCAAAGTCCTGATTTTGTGCAAGTTGCAGCAGCTTATCGTATTGATGGCAAATGTGTTTCGGAACGGGAAGAACTACAATCTTCGTTAAAAGAAATGCTGGAGCATAAAGGTTCTTACTTGCTGGAAGTAATGGTTACCAAAGAAAACAATGTTTTCCCGATGGTGCCGCAAGGTTGCAGTGTTAGTGAAATCAGGTTGAAGTGAGGTTTAGAGGCTGGAAGGTAAAAGGATAAAGGCAAAAGGTTGGCATCAAACGAAATCAAATTTATGGGCATTATAGAAACACTTGGAAAACAGGAATATAACATCACCGTTTACACCGAAAACCAGATTGGTTTGCTTAACCGCATCGCCATTATTTTTACGCGGCGCAAAATTAATATTGATAGTTTGAACACTTCGCCTTCCGAGATTGACAGCATTCACCGTTTTGATATTGTGCTGAACGAAACGGAAGAAGTGGTGCGCAAACTGTCGCGCCAGATTGAAAAGCAGGTAGAAGTTTTAAAGGTTTATTATCATACCAACGATGAAATTATCTGGCAGGAAATGGCTTTGTACAAAGTGCCGACCGATACCATTGCCGAAAAAGTTTTGGTAGAACGTTTGCTGCGCGAACATGGCGCACGTGCCGTCGTGATCCGAAAAGATTATACCGTTTTTGAAACCACCGGCCACCGCACCGAAACCGACAATTTGCTTTATGCGTTGCAGCCTTTTGGTTTGATTGAATTTGTGCGAAGCGCACGTATTGCCATCATTAAGAGCAGCGAAGGCTTTAACCGGAAACTGCGCGAATTTGAGCAATTGGAACCCGGACAGGAAGTGAGCGAAAACGAGTATCTAAGTAAGCGCGACAAGGTTTTTACGATGTAGTAGTTAAGCTTTTAGCTGTCAGCAATCAGCTTTCAGCTTAATAAAAGTTTCATAACTGAATGCTTCTTTTATCAGCCTAAAATTAGTGTGCTAAAAGAAGCATTGGCAGAAAAGGTGTGAGGCATCAGCATAAAAATAAAAATGATGCTTCTTTTATCAACATAAAATTGGGCTGATAAAAGAAGTATTAGCAGAAAAGGTGTGAAGTTGGAGGTATTAGCATAAAAACAAAAACGATGCTTCTTTTATCAGCCTAAATTTAGTGCGGTAAAAGAAGCATTGGCATAAAAATCAGAGCAATCAATAAACAGAAACCAAGCATCGGTGTAATCAAAAAAATCGGTGCAATCATAAAAATCAAACAAAAAAATGGTAAAATTAACTTTTGGCACTACGGAAGAAAATGTAGTAACCCGCGAAGAATTCCCTTTATCTAAAGCACAGGAAGTATTGAAAAATGAAACTGTGGCTGTAATTGGTTACGGCGTTCAGGGTCCCGGACAGGCGCTTAACCAAAAAGACAATGGCATTAACGTGATTGTTGGTCAGCGTAAAAATTCAAAATCATGGGACAAAGCAGTCCGCGATGGTTTTGTAGAAGGCGAAACGCTTTTTGAAATTGAAGAAGCTTTGGAAAAAGGAACAATAATTTGCTACCTTTTGAGTGATGCTGCCCAAATTAAATTGTGGCCAACGGTGCAAAAACATTTAACGCCTGGCAAAGCTTTGTATTTTTCGCATGGTTTTGGTATTACTTTTAAGGAGCAAACTGGCATCGTTCCGCCAAAAGATGTGGACGTATTTTTGGTTGCGCCAAAAGGTTCCGGCACTTCTTTGCGCCGAATGTTTTTGCAAGGCCGCGGTTTAAATTCCAGCTACGCCATTTTTCAGGATGCAACCGGCAACGCTTTTGAGCGTGTGATTGCGTTAGGCATTGCCGTGGGAAGCGGTTATTTGTTTGAAACCAACTTTAAAAAAGAAGTTTACAGCGATCTGACCGGCGAACGCGGCACCTTGATGGGCTGTATCCAGGGGATTTTTGCGGCACAATACGATGTTTTACGCAGTAAAGGCCACTCGCCTTCCGAAGCATTTAACGAAACGGTGGAAGAATTAACGCAATCCTTAATGCCTTTAGTTGCAGAAAATGGGATGGATTGGATGTACGCCAATTGCTCGACCACGGCCCAGCGCGGCGCGTTGGATTGGTGGAAGAAATTCCGTGATGCCACCAAACCGGTTTTTGAAGAATTGTACGAAAGCGTAGCAGCCGGAAAGGAATCGCAACGCTCCATCGACTCGAACAGCCAGCCGGATTACCGCGAAAAATTAGATGCAGAATTAGCAGAACTCCGCGACAGCGAAATCTGGCAAGCCGGCAAAACAGTGAGAAGTCTTCGCCCTGAAAATCAGGAAGTGGAAGCATAAGAAGGTTGTAAGTCATCTGTTTCGAGTTGCCAGTTTTAGGTTGATAAAAACAGCATCAATTCAACATCTTTAAGAACCAGCAACTCGCAACTGATGACACAAAACTCAAAGAAAATGGGACAAACATTATTTGATAAAATCTGGGATGCACATATTGTAAACCGTTCGGCAGGTTTCCCGGATGTTTTATACATTGATACACATTTTATTCACGAAGTAACCAGTCCGCAAGCTTTTGATGGATTGCGTGCCCGTGAGATTCCGGTTTTTCGCACCAGACAAACGGTTGCAACGGCAGATCATAATGTGCCGACGTTGCACCAGGACCAGCCGATCCGCGAAGAACTTTCGCGCAAACAAGTGGATATGCTGACCCAAAACTGTGCAGAATTTGGCGTGGAATTGTATGGTTTAGGCCATCCTTATCAGGGAATTGTACACGTGATTGGACCAGAACTGGGCATTACCGTTCCCGGAAAAACCATTGTTTGCGGCGATAGCCATACTTCCACGCACGGCGCTTTTGGCACGATAGCTTTTGGCATCGGCACGTCGCAGGTAGAACAGGTTTTGGCCACGCAATGCCTGCTGCAATCCAAACCCAAACAAATGAAGATTGAAGTGAACGGGAAACTGCCGTTTGGCGTTGGCGCGAAAGATATTATCCTGTACATCATTTCTAAGATTTCTGCTGCCGGCGGCACAGGTTATTTTGTAGAATATGCCGGCGATACGATCCGAAGTTTAAGTATGGAAAGCCGCATGACGATCTGCAACATGAGCATCGAAATGGGCGCGCGCGGCGGAATGATTGCGCCCGATCAGACAACTTTTGATTATGTAAAAGACAAAGAGTTTGCGCCAAAAGGCGAAGACTGGGACAAAGCATTAGCTTGGTGGAAAACTTTGTATTCTGATGTAGATGCTGTTTTTGACGAGGTTTTATCATTTGATGCAGCCGATATCGAACCGATGATCACGTACGGAACCAATCCGGGAATGGGCATCGGCATCACCCAAAATATACCCGCAAAAGAAGCATTCGAGCAGCACGAGCAAAACTCGTATCAAAAAGCGTTGGATTACATGGATTTGCAGGACAATACCGAAATCCTGGGCAAACCGATTGATTATGTTTTTATCGGTAGTTGCACCAATTCGCGCATTGAAGATTTACGACAGGTTGCTGAGTTTGTAAAAGGCCGCGAAAAAGCGCCGCACGTTACGGCCTGGATTGTTCCGGGATCAAAACAAGTTCAGTTGCAGGCGATGGCCGAAGGTTTAGACAAGATATTTGAATCCGCCGGGTTTTTCCTGCGTGAGCCTGGTTGCAGCGCATGTTTGGGTATGAATGAAGATAAAATTCCCGCCGGAAAATACTGTGTTTCCACTTCCAACCGAAACTTTGAAGGAAGACAAGGGCCAAATGCACGTACTTTTTTAGCGAGTCCGTTGACAGCGGCGGCGGCGGCGGTTACGGGGAGGGTTACGGATGTTAGGGAGATGCTGTCTGAACCGGAATTTGTGGAATTTTAGAATTGATAGAATTTTTGGCAGATGGATAACCAAAAAAGGACTTCTGAAGATTTCAATGATTGTACTGGTAAAATAATTGGTTGTTCTATGCGTGTACATTCGGCTCTTGGCAATGGCTTTCAGGAAGTTATTTATCAAAGAGCTTTGGCGATTGAAATGGGTTTGGCAGGATTAACATTTCAAAGAGAAATGGAAATGCCTATCTATTACAGATACGAACATATCGGAACAAGGCGGGTAGATTTTTTTGTAGAGGATTCCATCATGGTTGAGTTAAAAGCAGTCATCAATTTAGAAGATGTACACTTGGCACAAGCCCTAAATTACCTCGAAGCATACAACATGGAAACCGGCCTATTGATAAATTTTGGCAGCAAAAGTCTTCAATTTAAAAGATTACTTAATAAAAAATTTAAAAGCAGCAGTTACTAAAGCAAGTAAAATTCTAAAAATCAAAAGCAGTAGTTACGAAAGCAAGTAAAATTCTAATAATTCTACAATTCCACAAATTCAGGTTCAGACAAAATGGCCACTAAAATTTTCAAACACATACAATCAACTGTAGTACCGCTACAAGTTGAAAACATCGATACCGACCAGATTATTCCGGCAAGGTTTTTAAAAGCTACAACGCGGGAAGGTTTCGGTCAGAACTTGTTTTGCGACTGGCGTTTTGACATCACCGGCAATCCAAAACCTGATTTCATTTTAAATAATCCATTTTATACAGGTAAAATTTTGGTTGCCGGTAAAAACTTTGGTTGCGGTAGCAGTCGCGAACATGCAGCTTGGGCAATTGCAGATTATGGTTTTGATGTAGTAGTCAGCAGTTTTTTTGCAGATATTTTTAAAGGCAATGCTTTGAATAATGGCTTGCTTCCGGTGCAGGTAAGCGATTTATTTTTAAACCGGATTTTTACAGAAGTAGCGAAAGACCGGCATACGGAAGTGGAAGTTGACCTGCAACAACAATTTATCAAAATTTGCAGCACCGGCGAACAGGAAAACTTCGAGATCAACCCTTATAAAAAAGCTTGTCTGTTAAATGGTTACGATGATATTGATTATGTGCTGAACAACAAGGATTGGATTGCAACTTATGAACGGAGTAAGGTGATTTAATTTTCCCTTGACAGGCGCAAAAGGACGTTTTGTCATTTCGACCGCCGGGAGAAATCTTCTTCAAAGCGATAAGTTGTAATGCTTCTTTTATCGCATAAAAATTGGTGTTGGGTTGAAAGAAAGATAATTTGATTGAAAGAAGATTTCTCCCTACGGTCGAAATGACAGAACAAAAATCCTTCGATAAGCTCAGGACAAAAAGAACAACAAAAAATGGCAACAAAACATATCTTAATTATTCCAGGTGATGGCATTGGGCCCGAGGTTACAACCTGGGGAAAAGCTGTTTTAGAACAAATTGCCACGAATTTTGGCCACGAATTTACTTTCGATTCTGCCCTGATGGGCCACGCGGCAATTGAAGCGACCGGGAACCCGCTGCCTGACGAAACGCTGGAAAAAGCTAAAAACAGCGATGCCATTTTGTTTGGCGCGGTTGGCCATGCCAAATACGATAACGATCCTTCTTTAAAAGTTCGGCCGGAACAAGGCTTGTTAAAAATTCGGAAAGAATTGGGTTTGTACGCCAATTTGCGCCCGATTTTATTATTTGATGAATTGTTGGATGCTTCCAGTTTGAAACCCGAAATTTTAAAAGGAACGGATATTTTGTTCTTTCGTGAACTGACAGGCGATGTTTATTTCGGTGAGAAAAAAAGATCAGTAGACCGCCATACAGCTTCCGATTTGATGATCTATCACCGTTACGAAATTGAACGGATTGCCCGAAAAGCTTACGAAGCGGCACGCCTGCGTCGGCACAAAGTGTGTTCGGTTGATAAAGCAAACGTGCTGGAATCTTCCAGATTATGGCGCGAAACGGTTCAGGAAATCGCGAAAGAATATCCGGACGTGGAAACCGAACATATGTTTATTGATAACGCGGCCATGCAGTTGGTCAAAAATCCAAAGAAATTTGATGTGGTTTTAACGGCCAATTTGTTTGGTGATATTTTAACCGATGAAGCCTCGCAAATTGCCGGTTCGATGGGCATGCTGGCTTCCGCTTCTGTTGGCGATGGTACCGGTTTTTTTGAACCGATCCATGGTTCGGCGCACGACATTGCTGGTAAGAATTTGGCAAACCCGCTGGCCTCCATCCTATCCGTTGCGCTGATGTTGGAAATTGGTTTCGGCCTGAAAGAAGAAGCAAAAACAGTAACGCAGGCGGTGGAGCAAACTTTGAAAAACGGTTACCGCACTTCGGATATTGCCAACTCAAAAAACGACGTAACCAAAGTTTTGGGCACAGAACAAATGGGACAAAAAATATTGGAACAATTGCAACAACCCGTAACGCTATGAAATGGAACGCCGAACTGTACGACCAGAAACACGATTTCGTTTTTAAATATGGCGAGAACGTGCTGGATTTGCTCGAACCAAAACCCGGAGAAAAAATCCTGGATTTAGGTTGTGGCTCTGGTTATCTCACCAATGCCATTCGCGAAGCAAGTGCCGAAGTTTTGGGCATTGACAGTTCGGCGGAAATGATTGCGAAAGCAAAACAAAGCTATCCGCAAACGGATTTTAAAGTGGCCGATGCAACGGATTTAGGTTTCGATGCTTCTTTTATCGCCATATTTTCTAACGCGGTTTTGCATTGGATCAAGGCCGAAGATCAGCTTAAAATGATGCATGCTGTTTTTATGGCACTAAAACCGGGCGGACGGTTTGTTGCCGAAATGGGCGGAAAAGGAAACGTTGGCTGGATGATTTCGACGTTGAGAAAAGTTTTAATCCAACAAGGTTACCAGCAGCAGGCCGAAATGGATTATCTGTTTTTTCCTTCCGTTGGCGAATATGCTACCTTATTGGAAAAAGCCGGTTTTAAAGTAAGTTACGCCGCTCATTTTGATCGGGAAACTTTATTGCAGGACCAGGCAGAAGGTGTAAAAAAATGGCTAACCATGTTTGCTTCCGACTTTTTTATAGGCATAAAAGAAGCACATCGGCAGCAAATCCTGGAAGAAATTACCCAACAATTGCAACCGTACTACCAGCGCAACGGCGAGTGGTACGCCGATTATAAAAGATTAAGATTTATAGCTTATAAGGAGTATCAAGTATTTAGTATCAAGTATCAAGACGGCCTTTAAGCTGTTCAATCTTGATACCTGATACTAAATACTTGATACTTTCAAAAAAAAACAAAACCATGTTACACGACCAAAACCGAATTTACATATTCGATACCACGCTGCGCGATGGCGAACAGGTGCCCGGATGCCAGTTGACAACTTCAGAAAAGATTGAAATTGCGCAGGAACTGGAGTTGTTGGGTGTTGATGTGATTGAAGCCGGTTTCCCGATTTCCAGTCCGGGCGATTTTCAAAGCGTAGTCGAACTGTCTAAAGCGGTTAAAGAACCGATTATCTGCGCTTTAACCCGCGCCAATAAAGGCGACATTGATTCGGCAGTGGCATCGTTACAATATGCAAAACGGCCGCGCATCCATACCGGGATTGGCGCTTCTGATATGCACATCCAATATAAATTTAATAGTACGCGAGATGAGATTCTGGCCCGTGGTGTGGAAGCGGTAAAATACGCCAAATCGTTTGTGGAAGATGTGGAGTTTTACGCGGAAGATGCCGGCCGTGCCGACTTGGCTTATTTAGCGCGCATGATTGAAGCCGTAATTGCTGCCGGTGCAACCGTCGTTAATATTCCGGATACGAATGGCTATTGTTTGCCGGACGAGTATGGCGCGCGGATAAAATATCTCAAACAAAACGTAAAAAATATAGAACAGGCTATTATTTCGGTTCATTGCCATAACGATTTGGGTTTGGCTACCGCGAATTCTATTTCCGGCATTCAAAACGGCGCAAGGCAAATTGAATGCACCATCAACGGCATTGGCGAGCGTGCGGGCAATACTTCGCTGGAAGAAGTTGCCATGATTTTGAAAGTGCATCAAACGTTGAACCTGCACTCCAACATCAACAGCAAACACTTTTATAATTTAAGCAACAAAGTGAGCCGGATGATGAACATGCCGGTGCAGCCCAACAAAGCGATTGTGGGCAAAAATGCTTTTGCGCATAGTTCGGGAATCCATCAGGACGGGTTTTTAAAGCACCGCCAGAACTATGAAATCATCAACCCGGAGGATGTGGGCATTCCTTCCGCAGAAATTGTTTTGACTGCACGAAGCGGACGACATGCGCTGAAACATCACCTGGAACGTTTGGGTTACCTCATCGAAAAAGTGAACCTAAACGAAGTATATGACCGTTTTTTGAACCTGGCCGATCAGAAAAAAGAAATTACCGACAACGATTTGCTTGCTTTAATGGGTGACGGCACCGAAGCAAACTACAACGAAAGCAGCATCAAAATGAAAACGCTGAACGTGGTAATGGGCGAAGATTCGGTTCCGAAAGCAACGGTTACGCTGGAAATCAGCAGCCGGGAAAAGCAGGCTACTGCCACCGGGAACGGCCCGGTAAATGCCACGATCAACGCGATTGAAAGCATTATCGGCAAAAAACCAAGCTTAAAAGAGTTTAATATCCATGCCATGAACGGAGGCAGCGACGACATTAGCCGCGTAGATATGTTGCTTCTTTTAGATGGCAAAAGTTACGATGGCTACGGTTTTAGCACAGATATTGTGCGTGCCTCGGCCAATGCTTATTTAGATGCTGTGAACAAATTTTTATCCTGAAGATGCTGTTAGAAGAAGTTGTGAAAATTGATTCGGCCGCTGCGCTGGAACGGTTAAAAAGTGTGGTTAAGCGAACGCCGCTGGAATTTAATGACCGCTTATCTGAAAAATACCAATGCGAAGTTTACCTGAAACGGGAGGATCTGCAGATCGTCCGTTCGTACAAATTGCGTGGTGCGTATAATTTAATCAGCCAGTTAAGCCAAACGCAGTTGAACAAAGGCGTGGTTTGCGCCAGTGCGGGCAACCATGCACAAGGCGTGGCTTATTCGTGCAATAAATTGGGCACGAACGGCATTATTTTTATGCCCGAAATCACGCCAAAACAAAAAGTTAACCAAACCAAAATGTTTGGGAACGGCCATGTAGAAGTGGTTTTGGTAGGCGATACGTTTGACGATTGTTTGAAGGAAGCACTTTTGTACACCGAAAAACACGGGATGGCTTTTATTCCGCCATTCGATCATCCTTTAGTGATTGAAGGACAGGGAACTGTAGGCGTAGAAATTTTACAGCAATTGCCAGACGTTGATGTGCTGATTATGCCGGTTGGCGGCGGCGGACTTTTTGCCGGCATCGGTAACTATTTTAAACAAGAAAAACCGCATACTTTATTAATCGGAACCGAACCGGAAGGCGCCCCCTCGATGCACGAAGCACTTAAAAACGACCAACCTGTTACTTTGGACAGCATTAATAAATTTGTGGATGGCGCTTCTGTCAAACGTGTAGGTTCGTTAACTTACCAGCTTTGTAAAGAAGCGCTGGATGAAATGCTGCTCATCCCCGAAGGAAAAGTGTGCACCGCCATTTTGAAATTGTACAACGATGATGCGATCGTTGCCGAACCTGCCGGTGCTTTGTCTGTTTCAGCATTAGATTTTTGCAAGGAAAAGATCATTGGTAAAAAAGTGGTTTGCGTTTTGAGCGGCGGCAATAATGATATTGACCGTTTGCAGGAAATTAAAGAACGTTCGTTGCTGTATGAAGGGCTGAAACATTATTTTATTGTTCGTTTTCCGCAACGGCCGGGCGCATTAAAATTGTTTGCCAATAAAGTACTTGGCCCAACAGATGACATTACCCGTTTTGAATTTGTAAAGAAAACCGAGCGCGAAAGCGGACCGGCTTTGGTTTGTATCGAATTGAAAGACCGCGAAGATTATGATTCTTTGATCCAGCGGATGAAAGAAAACCGTTTTGATTACAAGGAGATCAACAACGACAATAATTTATTTGAGTATTTTATTTAGGTAAAATCTTCATCAAAAGTTAAAAACTTTTTGATGGAAATAGAAACCTGGTCACCAACTTTAAATGCTCCGGTTTGCAGGTTGATTGCTTTTAAAGTTATCGAATCTTTGTTTAAAATCAGTTCTTCGTAAAACCCTTTAAACAAAACTGCTTCAATGGTGCATAAGTTTTTGATACTGTTTTTATCGGCATAAATATCTTCTGCATAAACCATTACCGTTTTTGCATCGGTAACAATTCCTAACGGTGCTGCTTTTATGCCACTAAAAACAGTACCGTTGGCCAGCAACATTCCCGTGTATAATCTTTTAGGGGTTTGATAAAGTTGCTGCGGATTTCCAACTTCTACAATTTCGCCATCTTTTAAAACCACCAATTCATCCGCCAGCGATAATACTTCCTGCGGATCGTGCGAAACTAAAATCACCGTTATCCCTGTTTCAGCAACAATTCGCCGGATATCCTGCTGTAAATTTTCCCTAAAAGAAGCATCAACCTGGTTAAAAGGTTCATCCAGCAATAAAACTTTTGGGTTGGAAACTAAAGCACGCGCAATAGAAACACGTTGGCGTTCGCCGCCGCTGAGATCGGCAATGCGCCTTTCTTTCAAATCTAGCAAACGCAACTGCTGCAATACTTCTGTTGTTTTTGTGGATTTATAATCGAGGTTGGTATTGGGCAGCAAAGAAGCTACATTGTCCCAAACTTTGGCGTAATGGTTTAAATGATCCGATTGCTGGGTAACCATTTTCATCTGGTCGTGGCCTGGAATCAGTTTTACATCCGGCCCCCAAACTTTTTCTCCTTCAAAAATAATTTCACCTTCATCCGGAACCAGCAATCCGTAAATCAAATTCAGTAAAGTAGATTTTCCGCTTCCGCTTCGACCGATAATTGCGGTAATTTTCCCTTCCGAAATACTTAATTCAATATTTTTAACACCTGATATTTTTTCGCCCGAAAATAGTTTGGTTACATTTTTTACCTGTAAAAAAGGTATTGCTTCTGCCATGCGGTAAAGATACAGAAAACTAAAAATCCGGTTTAATTGGTATTTTTAGTTATAAAAGGGATGAAAGAGAAAACGAACTAAAGATTGTTACGCTTTAATATAAGGATTTATGGGAATGGTAACCAAACTGTATCCTTTAATTTTTAATTGTTCAACAATATTGTTATTAGGAGCCTCTTTAAAGATAACTGTAGATAATACTTGTGCCGGTACTATATTAAGTTTTACCAACAAGTCTAAAAAACACTTTTTTGTTTGGATCGACAATATTTTCCTGTTCATTGTACCTGTATTAATGTTTTCTGCTCCTTGGAAATAAAAGTTTGGATTGATTCTTTTAAATGCAACAAGAGGCAGATTTAAGCCTGCTGCAAATTTTTCAAATTCCCTTTCAGATACTTTATATACAAAATTACCGACGGGCTCGAAAGAAAACCGGTTCTTCCATACTTTCTGTAATAATCGGCTTTTGGAGGGCAGTAAATTATTGAGTAACAATAAAAGGGGCATTTTGGATACGGGATCTTGAGGCTCGATAATAACTATTCCTTTTTTAGCTACCCGTATCATTTCATAAAGAGCAGCATAAGGCCTTGGAAAATGATGGTAAGATTCTTTACAAAGCACATAATCAAACTCACTATTATTAAAAGAAAGCTTTTCTGCATTTTCAGCGGCGCACTCTATCACTACGCCTTCTTGTTTTGCTACTTTTAAAAAATCAATATTCAAATCAGTAGCAAGTGCATTGCTTCCTTTAGACAAAATATATTGGGCATCAAATCCATAGGCATCACCAACAGTCAGCCAGTCCTGCTTCCGGTCTTGCAGCAAAGGTTCCAGGCAACTAAAGAATATTTGTTGAAGCCAACGGGAAACTGTTCCCTCATCTGACAGCTTTGCTTTATGATAATGATCAACTTTTGATTTGTTTGTAGGAAATTGCTGGTTATACCAATTGCCATGCCGTTTGTAACTTTCCTGATGATACATAATGGTTTTAATAGTTCATGCTTTATAAAGAATTACGGCTGACTGCAAACAAACGTTGGGTAACTTTTGAATTGCAAGAACAAAAAATACTGCTAAAAAAAGTACAGTTTTATCCCAGCGTTTTTGCTTTTGACTACGTATGGTTAGATAGAATAGAATGAATACGGGTACTCTTAACATATTAAATGAACCTATTTGCTAAGCAGGATTCCCGTCTTGTCAAAAGATGTAAGGCTAATGAAAGATCGGCGCAGGAAGATTTATACAAGCTTTTTTATGCTGAAATGCTTAAGCTTTGCTACCGCTACCTAAAATCTAATGAACTGGCTGTAGAAGCGCTTAATGCAGGATTTTTAAAAGTATTTCAAAATATAAGCACTTTTGATATGCAAAAAGGAGAACTGGCTGCATGGATTAGAACCATTATGGTCAGGACGTGTATTGATTTGGGTAGAAAAGAAGCGAAATTTCAGGAGATCAATAAAAAAGAAGAAGAAACAGCAACGTTATTTATAACACCAGAAATACTGGATAAACTTTATGCGCAGGATTTAGTAAAAGCAATCCGACTGTTACCTGCTGCAACACAACTTGTATTTAACCTTTCTGTTATAGATGGTTATTCGCATAAAGAAATTGGAGAACAGTTACAAATTAGTGAAAGTACATCCCGGTGGCATTTATCAGAAGCCAAAAAACAGCTTAGGGCAATATTAGAACCAGCTAATAAAAATGTTAATGAACCTACTGAAAACCCAAATAAGGCAAAATGAAAAATTCAGCATGGTATCAGAAACTTTGGCGTAAAAAGTTGGATGAGCTTCCAGTTCAGCAGGATAGCAAATCCTCATGGACCAACATGAAAAAGCTGCTTGACGAACACATGCCTGAAATAAATACTGTAGGAAGAAGCAGTGATAAGCCTTTTGGAACTTCAATTGTTTCCTTGCTTAGCTACCTAATACCGTTAATAGCTATAATTAGTGCGACCGTTTACTTTTATGTTCCCCAATATATGAAACCTCAGAATATTCAGAATCAAAAGACGAAACAACAAATGCATTTAGACACTCCAAAACATGATAAAATAAGTTTTGATAGTACGCACAAAAATATTGTTGATATTAATAATTTACCATTAAAAAACAACCGTATTGTTGAATATAGCAACGCTACAATTTATCCTAATAAACAAGGCACTACAATTGGTAGGGCAGAAACGACCGCTTTAAATTCAGCAACCAAGATTAAAGCTTTGACAGGTAATAATAGCTTACCTAAAGTATTCTCAGCTAAAAAAACAACCTTAATATCTTCTAACATGTTAATCCCTTTTGTTAGTGTTAAAAAACGAAATCGGTTTCAAACTAACTCAATTGTAAAAACGGGAACAAAGTTAAATGTGAAGCCAACTGATAGTGTGGATAAAATCACAAGTAAAGACCGCTACTTAAATGGAAAGAATGCTGATGAATATAGCAAGACTATTAATAGACGATCTATCACTCAAGATTCAGCAAATAAAATAGCTAAGTTTAAACAAGTACCTACAATTGCAACAATAGTTCAAAAAAACAAGAACCAACTTAAAGCCAATAGCAAATCAAATGTTAAACAATCTAAGAATACAGCAAAAGGAAAAAAGGCAAATGCTTTTTTTTCACCAACTTATAATTTCAGTTTAGAAATTGGGGTAAATACAAGTAACAACGTTAGCTTTTATTTTAGCGGAGTTGGTTCTTATGCTTTGAATAATCGATGGCTGGTTAACGCAGGGATTCGGATCAATAGTTATAAACGTATTTCCGGAGAATATTTACATCCAAGTTATTATCGCCCCGATTCCCTGCCTTCTTTTAAAATTATTGATTCTCGTAAACTTTTGGTACTTGATATACCGTTAAACTTAGAATACAGAATTTCTAAAACAATTAGCTTAAGGGCTGGGCCTGTTATCAGCCTATCTTTAAAACAAAAAAATATAAGTAGCAAACTTGGTACTATTGCAGATCTGCGAGACACAGTTTATCATAGCAAGGAAATTAACAAAGCTCTCAATAACACTAACATTAGCAAAGTTTCCTTTGGGTTTACTGGTGGAATAAGCTTTCACGTAAACCAGTTTGATTTAAATAGCAATTACCAGTTATTGACGCCTTATAAAATTAGCAATGATTTGGGGGCTTATCGAAAAGCAAATAACACTTTTCAGGTTAGCATTGCCTATCGGTTTAAATAACTTAAACTTCCTACAACCCAAACGTCAGCCCAAAGTTCAAGTTTTTCAAACCGTTTTGGTCCGGGCTGTTTTCAAACATATCATTTCCATAATATTTTACAAACAAACCTAAGTTTTTATAACCAGCGCGGGCGTAATAGCCGTAACGGAACTGCTTGAAATGATAGTTATCGTAAAACTTCTTTTTGCCCATTTCATCGCTGATCTGTTTCACTTTTCCATTCAACAAAAAGCCAATTTCGGGGCCAACGGTAAAATGAAACTTGTTGCCGCGCTTGTCATCTTTTGTCCTAAAATCAAAGGCCAAAGGGATGCGGAGATAGCTGGAAGAAAAACGGTTTTTGCTGAAGTTTATAGGTTCGTTACGAAAGTTTAATTCTGATAGATTTTCAAGAATCGTAATGTTTTGCCGCAAACGGATCAAAGTCCAATCAAAACCTCCGGCCAGGTAAATTTTAAAATACGGGTTAAAGCGGTAGCCCAATTGCAAAACATCAAAACCAACATAAGCCGTTTTGCCGCCTTTGTAATCCAAAAATTGGTTTTTTTGTGAAAGCGTAAAACTGCCGTTATCTACCAAGCGCGCAAAGCCCAAATCGAAACGCGAAAAGGTAAGGCCAAAGTTAAAATGCGATGTTTGTATTGCCGCTTCAGGTTCAACCATCTTTACGCCTTCTTTAGTTTTGGTATCGCCGCCGATAATCAATTTAAAAGTTTTCTTTTTAATTTTTACGGTGTCTGTTTTGGTTTTTGCAGAATCTGTTTTGGTTTGTGCAAAAACAGTTGTAAACAGCCCGCAGAACATTGCGGTAATTAATAAACGTTTCATATCAGTTATAATTTAGATGGTATTATTTTTCTTTTTTAATGGTGATGATGCCCAGGTTAATGCCGGTGATATTGGATTCGTCGCCGTCATCACTGTCTGAAAATTCGATTAGTTTATCATTGCGTTTGTCCACTTTGGCCATCACCAAGTTTACTAGGTCGCCCATATTCCGGATGCCTTTGCGTTTGCCAATTGTTGCTGGGATGCTTCTTTTAACAGGCAAAATTTGAGGTTTGTTAACCGGTGCTTCCTGTGTTTCAATTTCTGGCTGCACATTTAATTTAGTTGCCATATCGGGCACAACCGCTATTTTAGTTTGTGCAATATTAGCATTTGCAATTTCCTGCTGCTGGTTGGTTTCTGTTTTGTTTTGTGCCAAAGTTTGGGTTGAAGGATAGATGGTTTCCAATTTTGGATTGGAAACTAATTTTGGATTTGAAACCCGGCCAGGCTTTTTAATTGCGCGTACTTCTTTTACCGCCTTAATTTTAGTGGCTAAAAGAAGCATGCTCTTTTTATCACCTAAATTTTCGATCTGTTCAATCGCGGGATCTTTTTTTGCCAATTCAACTTTGACCAACTTTTTTGAAAGCTGATTTTTGACCGGTTGATTTTTCTGCAAAAACAGCAATCCAACCGAAAGCACGACAATCAAACTGGCAGCAATCCGCAAAGCAGGAACAAAGCTTTTCTTTCTTGGCT
Source organism: Mucilaginibacter sp. (assembly GCF_041088075.1). Lineage (GTDB taxonomy): Bacteria > Bacteroidota > Bacteroidia > Sphingobacteriales > Sphingobacteriaceae > Mucilaginibacter_A. The sequence continues at coordinate 37,286 of NZ_JBGCVY010000047.1, forward strand.
TTTTATCCAATTCAAAGCTAATATTTTGCCACAAGTTGGCCGATGGTTCTGCTTCCAAACCATCCAACTTTGAGCTAAACAATTCATCCAATTCTTTATCCGAAATTTTCATACCGAATCCCTTCTGCTTTAATAACCATTTCTTTTAAAATTGTGCGCGCCCTGGACAATTGTGATTTTGATGCGCCTTCGCTGATGCCCAACATTTCAGCAATCTCTTTGTGTGCATAACCTTCAATGGCATACAAGTTAAAAACCAACTTATAACCGGGCGGCAAAGTTTGGATCATCGCCAGCAAATCTTTCGCTTCCAAACTATTGGTTGCAACCGCATGTACCGATTGTCCTTCTCCTGCCAAACCAATTTCTACCAGTTGCATCAATTTATGGTTTTTGCGGTAATACTCGATTGCGGCATGAACCATAATCCGCCTTACCCAGCCTTCAAAAGCGCCATCTCCCCGGTAATCTTTGATCTTGCCAAACACTTTGATAAACCCGTTTTGCAACATGTCTTCGGCTTCCATTTTATCGGTTGCGTAACGTAGGCAAACGCCCAGCATTTTGGAAGCGAAAAGCCGATAAAGTGCTTCCTGCGCTTTCCGTTTGCCCGATTGGCATCCTTCAATCAACTCGGTAAGTTTGGGTTCCAAAAGCATCATTTATTACCAAGATGAGGAATAGTTTGAAATGGTTGCGCCACTTTTAAAATATTTTTTGCCGATACTGTTTTTACTGGCAAAAAATTGGTGCTTCGTCTTTCAAAACCTAAATTTAATTTTTACAATTTTGTTGATCGTTGTTTTTCTGCCTATATTGATTTGTTTAAACTTTTGGTGTTAATTATTCTATTTATTTAATGATTAATGAAAGACACACCCCTAACTCCTCTCAAGAGGAAGCACGGTTTGCTACCTTTCTATCGTTAGAAAGGTAGGTGCCATATTTCCCCTCTCGAGAGGGGTTAGGGGTGTGTGTCCTTTATTTTTATGCCATAAAAGAAGCATTTGTCAGGAAAATTAAGTTTAAACAACTATATTGTAAAATAGCCAAGCTTCACGCTTTTGCAAAACAAAGTAAACCTTTAAAAACTTTAGCTAATAAAATTAAATATGCCGCGCTGGTTAAAAACCATATTAAAAATAGTTGCCGTTGTTGCAGGTTTGTTGCTGCTGGCTTTGGTCGGCGCTTCGGTTTACGTCAACTTCCACAAAGCCAAAATCCTAAATGCCATTACCAAAGAACTGAACAAAAACCTGCGCGGCGGCTCGCTTACCGTTGCCTCGATGGAACCTGCTTTTTTGAGCGGCTTTCCGGGCGTTTCCGTTTCGCTTCAAAATGTGGTTTTGCGCGATAGTTTGTGGAAAATACACCACCACACTTTATTGGAAGCCAAAGATTTTGACATCACCGTAAACCCTTTTGCGCTTTTAGTTGGCACCATCGAAATCAATAAAATTGGCATTAACCAGGCCACCATTTATTTATATACCGACAGCACCGGCTATAGCAATACCTTTGTTTTGAAGAAGAAAGATGAAACCAAAGCCAATTCAAAAAAAGTAAGCAGCACGGCGCCCGAGATCAGAAAATTTACTTTGTCTCAGGTTAATTTTGTTTTAGATAATCAAAAAGGGCACAAGCTTTTTCATTTTTCGGTTGAAGATTTAAAAGGGAAAATGGATTACCCGGGCGACGACTGGAATGCAGATATCAACCTTAAAGTTTTGGCCAATGATCTGTCTTTTAACACAAACCGCGGAAGTTTCATCAAAAACAAAATGGTTGAAGGCACCATTGCGGCCAATTACCAGGCAGCAACAGGCGTAATTACGGTTGAACCAAACATGCTGAACATCGGTGGCGACCCTTTTACCATCGGCGCTAATTTTAGCACGATAAAAAATGCAGGCAACTTTACCATCAGCATTGCCACCAATGGGATTTTGTGGAGACGTGCCTCGGCTTTGCTGGCCGCCAATATTGCCAAACATTTGGATATGTTTGACCTTAAAAACCCGATTGCAGCAAGTTGTATGCTGTCCGGAAATTTTAGCGGCGGAGATTTAGCGGTGAATGTAAATACCTCCGTTAAAAACAATACGCTGACTACGCCCGGCGGCACCATTGATAGTTGCAGTTTTGTAGGTTTGTACACCAATGAATATGTAAAAGGCAAAGGTTTGACGGATCAAAACTCGGCCATTAAATTGTACCATTTGACCGGAAATTATGAGCAGGTGCCTTTTACGGTTGATACCGGCATCATCAGCAATCTGGAAAAACCGATTGCAACAGGAACTTTTCGTTCCAAATTTGCCGTAAACCGTTTGAACCATTTGTTTGATGAAACCCTTAATTTTAGCAGGGGAACAGCCGACCTGAAATTTAATTACAAGGCAGATATTGTCAATTTTAAATTAGTAAAACCTGTGGTAAGCGGCTACATCAACATTCAAAATGCGGACGCAAATTATGTGCCGCGCAAGTTGGTTTTCAAAAATACATCCATTTCGTTAAATATTACCGGCAACGATTTGTTCCTTAAAAACATCCATTTGCAAAGCGGGAAAAGCATTGTTTTTATGGAAGGCAGCGTGCGCAACTTTATGAACTTGTATTATACCGACCCGGAAAAGATTTTGGTAAACTGGCAAATCCGCAGCCCGCAAATGTACCTGGGCGAGTTTCTGGGTTTTTTATCCGATAAAAGAAGCATCCGCCTAAAAAAGAAAAAAAGCAGCAGCAACTTTGCCGACCAGTTGAACACGGTTTTAGAAAAAGGCAAAGCCGATATGCACATCCGTGTGGACAAAGCGTACTATTATAAATTTTTGGCGACCGATGTGATCGCCGACCTGCTGCTTTCGGAAGATGGCATCCAACTTAAAAATGTAAGCGTTAAAAATGCAGGTGGCTCGGTCAACCTCAACGGAACGATTTCGCAAAATGGCGCAACCAACCATTTTGCCATCAATACAAATGTTAACAATGTCAATATCAGCAACTTCTTTTATTCGTTTGATAATTTTGGGATACAGGGTTTTAACTACAAAAACCTGCGCGGGTTTCTTTCGCTCAAATCCAACATCTCCGGAAATGTGACCGACCAGGGGAAAGTCGTTCCGCGTTCGATCAACGGAACGGTTAACCTCAATTTAAAAAAAGGCGCTTTGATTGATTTTGACCCGATTGTAAACGTGGGCAAGTTTGCCTTTCCTTTTCGCGATGTCAGGAATATTATGATTGACAACCTGAACGGCAAGTTTGATTTGCACGGCGATAAAATTACCATCAACCCGATGATGATCAATTCGAGCGTGCTGAACATGAACGTGGCCGGTGTTTACGGTTTTACCAAAGGGACCAATATTGCGTTGGACGTACCGCTGCGAAACCCGAAAAAAGATGAAGACATTACCAATCAGCAGGAAAAACAGGACAGGCGCATGAAAGGCATCGTTTTGCATATTTTAGCTTCTGACGGTGATAACGGCAAGATCAAATTTGGTTGGAACAAAAACCACGATTGAGCGATATTTGAGGTGAAACACGGTTCCCTGAAATTTATGCTGTAAAAGAAGCATCAATCTATTTCTTTGATTGTAAATTTTAGGTTAGACAGCAAGCTTTAGCACCGATGCTTCTTTTATCCACCTAAAATTGGTTTACATTTAGCAATATGAAACGATTGTTACTTTGGATTTTACTTTTCTCATTTAATTTCTCCTTCGCCCAAAAAACAACTTTATTAAAGCCCGACCGCGTTTTCGACGGGCAGCAAATGCACGAAGGCTGGTGGGTTTTGATTAAAGGCAACCCGCGGAGATATTGTTTGCAACCAGTCCTATTGTTGCAACCGGAAGTTACGGGCCGAAAAGCGTGGTAACCAAACAAACATTTAATTTTTACCGAAGCCTTAAAAGCAGGCGTAACCATTTACAAGGGAGGCGATGTCGGCGTTTTTACGCATGGTGATAATGCCAAAGAAATATTGTTGATGGCAGAATACGGCATGAAACCGATTGATATTTTGCGTTCGGCCACTTCGGTAAACGCGGCTGTTTTTAAGCTGCCAAATTTAGGACAAATTAAAGCCGGTTTTTGGGCTGATTTGGTTGCGGTGCAAGGAAAACCGGCCAATGAAATTAAGGCGGTAAAAGAAGTACGTAGGATTTGGAAGGATGGGAAAGAGGTGCGGTATGAATAATTGAAATAATTTCGTAAAAACCCTTAACTTTACTATTATGACAGATATTGAATTGTACAATCAAATTACTGCATTGCCTGATGATTTAAAAAAGGAAGTTGCTGACTTTGCAGCATTTTTAAAACAAAAATCAAAAGCAAAGAAGCAGATTAAAGAACGTCAATTTGGTTATGCTAAAGACTTTTTTAAAATGGCAGCTGACTTTGATGAACCTTTAGAAGATTTTAAAGATTACATGTGATGCGATTTCTCATAGATACTCATGTTTTAATATGGTTTATAAACGGAGATGAATTACTACCTGAAAGAGCTATAAGTGATGTTAAAAATATCAATAATGAATGCTTTATCAGCATTGCAAGTATCTGGGAAATTGCAATTAAAGTAAGTTTGAACAAGCTTGAATTGAAATCAGAATTTGATAAAATCATTGATTTCCTAACTGACCTTGATATTGAAATACTACCTATTACCTTTGAACATATTCAAATCCTGAATACGCTTGAATATCATCATAAAGACCCTTTTGACAGGATGATTATTTCCCAAGCAATATCTGAGCAACTGACCATTATTACCAAAGATGAAAACTTTATAAAGTATCAAGTTATGGTTAAATGGTAAACAAGACTAAGCTTTTTATACTAAAAATTTAAAGTCAACAGTTTTAACAATCCCTACCTCTTCAACCGGTAATACTTGTAAATCTTCACTGCCGACATAATCATCAGCGAGAACACCAGCAAGCCAATCAAACCATAAATCCAATCTACACCATTTTTAAGCACGGCCAAAAAAACAATGGCAAAAAGCAGTATTGTAGCAACTTCGTTCCAAATCCGCAATTGCGTAGAAGTGAATTTGAAAATGCCTTTGCGCAATTGTTGCATCATGTTTTGACAGATGAAATGGTAAACGATCAACCCAAGTACAAAGCCTAATTTTACTTGTAACCAACTTTGCTGTAGCCAGGCGGGCTGCAAATAAACCATTACAATTCCAGCCAAAAGCGTTAAAACCATGGCCGGTGTGGTAATGATGTTAAACAACTTTCGCTGCATCATTTCAAACTGTGGAAACAGGATTTTTTGCTCTGCTTCCGGCCGTTCTTTGGCTTCGGTATGGTAAATAAACAAGCGCACCACATAAAAAAGCCCGGCCATCCAACTGACTACAAAAATGATATGGACGGCTTTTAGGTACAAATACATGGATACTTCTTTTATGCCTGTTTTTTGTGTTTGTCTATCCTAATACCTAAACTCCTTAATCACCTCAACCACGTACTTTACATTATCAAAAGGAATATCGGGCATAATGCCGTGTCCGAGGTTGAAAATAAAACCGTTTTCGCCGCGCATCCTTTCGAACAACTTGTGGATGCGTTCTTTAATCACCTTTTTATTTGCATACAAAATATGCGGGTCCAGGTTGCCTTGCACCGCTACTGTTTTTGGCAGCCTCTTTTTGATGTCCAACAAATCCACGTTCCAATCAATCGAAACCACATCCGGTTTTGCTTCGGCCATTAACGGCGCAAAGACAGAACTTCCTTTACAAAACGAAATTACGGGAATATCTTTCCGGTGTAATTTGCTAATGATCTCTGCAATATATTGGTGCGAAAATTCGGTGTAATCGTCCCAACTCAACGCTTGTGCCCAACTGTCAAAAATTTGAACCGCATTTACACCGGCCGCAATTTGCAAGTTCAAATAATCAGCCGTAACCGTTGCAATTTTAGCCAGTAAACGATGTGCCAGTTCCGGCTCGTTGTGCAGCATCAACTTGGTGCGCTTAAAATCTTTCGATGACCCGCCTTCCACCAGATAACTCATCACCGTAAAAGGCGCGCCGGCAAAACCAATCAACGGAATTTTACCGTTCAACCTTTGCTGGATCACTTTGATCGCATCGGCAACATACTGCAAACGGCCGCTGACTTCGGTTTCCAAAGCATCAACATCTTGAGCCGTGCGAACCGGATTTGCAAACCGCGGGCCAACGCCTTGTGTAAAACTTAAATCGCCGCCCATAGCTTCGCCGGTAACCAAAATATCGGAGAATAAAATCGCCGCGTCCACACCCAATAAATCAACGGGCAACATCGTTACATCGGCCGCAATTTCGGGCGTTTTGCACATCTCCAAAAAAGAATATTTGTTCTTGATTTCCCAATATTGCGGCATAAAACGACCGGCCTGGCGCATCATCCACACAGGCGGACGCTCGGTTGGTTTAGAAAAAGCGGCATCAAGCAGTAAAGTATTTATCATTATATTTTAGGTGGTAAAAGAAGCATTAAGGCTGTTGCAAATTTTAGGCCGATAAAAGAAGCATCGTTTGTCATCCTGAACTTGTTTCAGGATCTCTTCTCAGTCGAAACCTTTCTTGTAAGATGCCAAAACAAGTTCGGCATGACAAATCAAATTTTAGGCAGATAAAAGAAGCATTAGCTATTTTTTTCGTTGTTGAATTTCTGTTTCGAGTTTTGAAATCACTTCGCGCATCTTGGCTGTTAAATTACTTCCCTGCTTTTTGGCGAGGCCGAGATAGGCTTCGGCTTTATCAAAACGATGATTGCGTAAACTGATGTTGGCCACATGAACCAAAGCGGCAACATGGTCATTTACAGAACGAAGCGGATATTGCGCTGCTATTTCGTAATGCCATTCTGCTGCTTCAAAATCCTGCTTTTGCAAAGCAATCCCGCCCATCATGTATTCGTAATAACCGCGCCGTTTTTTGGCCAACAGGTTTGGCCGGTCAATCTGCCGAAGCAAGTTTTCTGTTTGTTCGTAGTTTTTGTCGTGGAAATCTTTGGCCGCCAAAATTACGGTTCCTTCTTTAAAATATCCCCAAAGCAAAACGCCGATGGCCAGCAGAGCAATGCCCGAAATTTCGAAAGCCCGCTCGTAAATGCTGAACAGCAAAACCAAAATAAAAACTGCAATAACCAGTTGCCTCGCCCGGTTGGTAAACATTAACTGTGATCGGTGAATTTATAGCCTACGCCCCGGATGGAATGAAAATAAACCGGGTTTTTAGGGTCAGGTTCAAAATATTTACGGAACGTGAGGATAAAGTTGTCAATCGTTCTGGTTGACGGATAAACATCGTAGTTCCAAACCGTTTCCAAAATCTGCTCGCGCGATACCGCATCGTTCCGGCGTTCAATCAGCAGTTTAAGCAGCATCGTTTCCTTTTTGGTGAGCGGCGTGATGGAACCGTCATCATTAATCAATTCAAAAGAATTAAAATGAATGGTTTTATCGCCGATTTTATAGCTGTTAAATTCTTTCAGTTCGTCGCCTTTTAAGCCTCTTTTCACCAGGTTATTTACGCGGAGGATCAGTTCTTCCAGGTTAAAAGGTTTGGTGAGGTAATCATCGGCGCCTTTTTTCAAACCGTTCACACGGTCTTCATTGGTGTTTTTTGCCGTTAAAAACATGATCGGCACTTCCGAATTTTCCAAACGAATGGTTTCGGCTACCTGGAAACCATCAATTTCGGGCAGCATTACGTCCAGAACGATCAGGTTAAAACGTTCTTCTTTAAAAATCTGCAACGCTTTTTTTCCGTTAACGGCTGTCGAAACTTTGTACCCTTCCAGCTCCAGGTTTAGTTTGATGGCTTCGAGCAAATGCTCTTCATCTTCTACCAGTAAAATTCTTTTCTTGCTCATAGTATTGGTTTAGTAGTGGTTAGGTTTTATCCAAATACAACTTCAAATACACTGCCCGATGGTTTGTTGTCTCGCACTTTTATCGTGGCTTCGTGCTTATCCAAAATGTGTTTTACAATAAACAATCCCAAACCGGTGCCTTTGGTATTGCGTGTGTCTTCGTTGCCAACGCGGTAAAATTTTTCGAAAATACGCGGTTTTTCTGCATCGGCAATCCCGATACCATGATCTGCAACCATCAAATGTACCGATTGTTCTTTGCGCCGTAGCTTTACTTCTACCACTTCGCAAGGGCCGGAATATTTAATGGCGTTTTCAACCAGGTTGTTGACCATGGATGACAAGGCAAACTTATCGCCCACAATTTCAATTCCCGGATCAACTTCCGCAGCAATAATCTGCTGGTTGCAATCGCATTTATTGATTTGTAAACGGCTGACAATGGTTTGAACCAGTTCTGACAGGTTAAATTTTTCTTTCGGGAAAGTGTACGAACTGTTGTCAATGCGTGAGGCGATCAACATGTTTTCCACCATGTCGTTCAGCCTTTCGATATCAATCAAACATTTTCCCACAAAATTTAACTGCTGCTCTCGGTTCAGATCGCGTTTTTGAATGGTTTGCAAATACAATTTGATGGAAGCCAGCGGCGATTTTAACTCGTGCGTAACCGATAACAAAAAGTTTTTTTGCTGTTGGTGCAAACGCCTTTCCGAATTGATGGATTTGTGGAGAAAGTAAGCACCAACCGAAAAGACCATGATGAAAACCGACAGTTCGCCCAAAATCATTGCAATCCGGGTTGGCTGCGAACGTACCAGCAAAACGCTCCACCAAAGCAGTTCGGCAAGTGTATAAAAAGTAAGGAAGTAGAAGATGAAGAATGGTTTGCGCATAATCAATTTAAGCAACATGAATTTTTTGGTGATAAAAGAAGCATGATTTACTGCCATGCCATACTTGGTTCGGTATCCCTCGTGAAAAGTATCTTGACAAAACCAATCTTGAGGTATCCTGAAACAAGTTCAGGATGACAACAACAAAAAACAAATTTTTAACCGGTAAAAGAAGCATAATTTACTTATTTCTAAACACAAAATCCAGGCTTTCAAATATCGTGCGTTTTGCTTTTTCCAAATCAATTTTGGTGTGGGCCGAAGAAACAAAACCAACTTCGTAACCCGACGGGCCGATGTAAATGCCACGGTTCAGCAACTCGCGGTGAAAAACTTTAAATTTTTCCATGCTTGCCGGGTCAATTTCATCGGCACGGCGGATACTTGGCTTATCGGTAAAAGCAAACCAAAAAATAGAACCAACGTGAAAAACCTTGAGCTTATAGTTTTTGGCTGTGGCATAACGCTGGATAGAATCTGCAAATTCTCCGGCCTTTGCGTTCAGGTCTTTGTAAAAACCGGATTTTGCCAATTCGCTTAATTGTGCAATCCCGGCCGACATGGCAACGGGGTTCCCTGACAAAGTTCCGGCCTGATAAACAGGGCCTTCGGGAGAAATATTCGACATAATTTCTGCCGAAGAACCGTAAGCGCCAACGGGCAAGCCGCCACCGATAATTTTTCCGTAAGTGATGATGTCCGGTGCAATTTGGTAATATCCGGCAGCACCTTCAAAACCAACGCGGAAACCAGAGATTACTTCATCAAAAATTAGTAAGGCACCCGTTTCCGTGCAAATTTCGCGAACGTATTGCAGAAACTCTTTTTCCTGCAACAACAAACCATTGTTGGCCGGAATGGGTTCGATGATGATGGCCGCAATCTGATCTTTAAATTCTTCGAAAGCTAATTTCAACGCATCCCGATCATTTAAAGGAACAACGATCGTTTCATCCGCAAAAGATTTTGGAACACCGGCAGAAGATGTTTTGCCAAAAGTAACCAAACCCGAACCTGCTTTTACCAGCAAAGAATCTACATGGCCGTGGTAGCAGCCTTCGAACTTTAATATTTTATCGCGCTTGGTATAACCGCGCGCCAAACGGATGGCCGACATTACCGCTTCCGTTCCGGAACTTACAAAACGCAGTTTCCGGATGTATTTGTTGTGCTTTAAAATGAGTTCGGCCAGTTCGTTTTCCAAAGCGGTTGGCGCACCGAAAGACATGCCGTTTTGCATTGTTTCGGTTACTTTTTCGCGCACTTTGGCGTTGTTGTGCCCCAAAATCAACGGTCCCCAGGACCCGCAGAAATCAATAAACTGGTTGCCGTCGGCATCCCAAATATGGCAGCCATCGCCTTTTTGGATAAACAAAGGCGTGCCGTAAACAGATTTAAAAGCGCGGACAGGCGAGTTAACGCCGCCTGGAAAATAAGTTTTGGCTTTCTCGTACAGCTCCGCAGATTTTTCGCGGCTGATATCCGGTTTGCCTGCCGGATGCGCCGTTAGTTCTTCTGTTTCTGTTGATGAAAACCTTTTTTTTAATGAATCAAACATTGTTTTGTTATCAGTTTTTTGTTGCCGGTTGCCGGTTGCCAGTTCCTTTTTGCCTTTTACCTTTCAGCTTCCCACCTTTCCACCTTCTCAAAGCCAGCCTTTTTCCAGCACTTCTTTGGCGTGATAAGTTAAAATAGAAGTTGCGCCGGCACGACGAATGCCAAGCAAAACTTCCATTGTTGCACGCTGCTCATCCAGCCAGCCATTTTTTACGGCAGATTTGATCATCGCGTATTCGCCGCTTACATTGTACGCTGCAATGGGCAATTCCGAGTTTTCGTGCAATAATTTAATCACGTCTAAATACGGCAATGCCGGTTTTACCATTAAAAAATCGGCGCCTTCGGCTTCGTCCAAACGTGCTTCAATCAATGCTTCGCGCTGGTTGGCCGGGTTCATCTGGTAGCTTTTTTTATCGCCATGTTTTGGGGCAGATTTTAAAGCATCGCGGAACGGGCCATAAAAAGCGCTGGCATATTTTGCCGCGTACGACATGATGGAAACGTTGGTAAACTTGTTATCGTCCAAAACCTGGCGGATGTAACCCACGCGGCCGTCCATCATATCCGAAGGCGCAATGATATCGGCACCGGCATGTGCGTGCGCCAAAGCCATTTTGCCTAAAACTTCCAGCGTTTCGTCGTTTAAAATTTCGCCGTTTTCCACGATTCCGTCGTGCCCGTCAGAACTGTAAGGGTCCATCGCCACATCTGTAACCACGCAAACTTCGGGAAAATTTTGCTTTACTTCTTTTATCGCCCTTAAATACAGGCTGTTTTCGCGGTAGCTTTCGGTGGCGTATTTGTCTTTTAAAGATTCTTCGATGTTGGGGAAAAGGTCAAAAGCTTTCAAACCCAGCTTCACGCAGCTTTCCACTTCGCGCAGCAAATGATCTATGGAATGGCGAAAAATGCCCGGCATCGAATTGACTTCCGTTTTTTGCGCGTTTCCATCTACAATAAACAACGGAAAAATCAGGTTGGCCGGCTGCAAAACAGTTTCCTGCACCATTTGGCGGATAACTTCTGATTTCCGGTTTCTTCTTGGTCTTTGGAGCATAAAGAGCTATTAGCTTTTAGTTGTCAGCAATTGGCTGACATACTGTTTTTATCGGTTAAATTTTGGTGCTGATTGTGTTTTAGGTTGCTGAAAACTGATTGCCGAAATCTGACCGCTCTCAGCTAACCTCCAACCCAAACACCGCTTCTGCCAAACCAACTTCGTCCGGCGAATACGGCAGCATATATTTTACATTGTTTTCTTCGAGTTTTTTTCCGGTTGATTTGCCGATGGCGATCACCTGCTGGCCGACTTCCAATAAATTGCCTGCAAAATAAGCTTCCACGTTGGAAGGACTGGTGAAAATCAAAACATCGGCCGCAGAAGCTTCTGCGTTATCTTCCAAAACCGTTTCATAAACCGGCAAATCAATAATTTTAGTTTCTTCGGATAAAGCCTGCTGGATACTGCGCAAAGGATCTTCGGCAGCCGGAAACAAAATGGTAGAACCATCGGTCAGTTTGGCAAATTCGGCTGCAACTTCAGCACTGTCCACACTTTCGCCCACATAGTCTGCCCGGTAACCAATCGCACGTAATGCACTTTCAGATCCGCTGCCCATCACCCCAAATTTTACTTTTTTTGGAAGTTGCGGTTGCAGGTTGAAAAAATATTCGACCCCGTTTTTACTGGTAAAAAACACCCAGTCCACATTTCTCAAAATATAAGGATCCAGTTTGGTAATGATTGGAACGGTGCGGATGAGCGAACGGGCTTCTATCGCAACGCCATGTTTTTCGAGTGCTTTACGGAAATAACTTTGTGCCGATAAATTACGCGAGATAAAAACAGCAGAAGGCAATTTGCGGCCATTGTTAAATTTGGCCACAATTTTTTCGGGCAAACCTGCTGTGCTTTGCGCTTCTGTAAAGTAACGGTCGGGCACTTTTTCGTCTTCGGTGTTTGCTTTAGAAGTAAAAACCTGGAAAACACCGTCCTCTTTCCGGCAGTAACAACCCAAAGGCAAATGGCAGCCGCCGCCAAACAAACGCAGTACTTTGCGTTCAACCGCTAAAGTTTCGGCTACTTCAGGGTGGTTTAAAGCTTGCAAAACGTCAAACAGTTCTTTATCGTTTTCGCGGATCTGGATCGCTAAAACACCTTGTGCGGGAGCCGGGATAAATTCAGTTGGACCTATTTCTTCTACATATAAATCGCTTAAATCTAAACCTAAACGACTTACGCCGGCTTTGGCCAGCATAATGGCATCGTACTCTTCGTTCCGCAATTTTTGGATGCGTGTTGGCACGTTGCCGCGCAATTCGTCAATCTCCAAATCCGGGCGAACGGCCAGCAATTGTGCTTTTCTTCTGTTTGATGAAGTTCCTACCAAACCGCCAAATTTGACCGAAAGCTTTTGCCTCACATCCACGCAATCCTTCAAAATCAACAACAATTCGGATGGGTCTTCGCGCTCAGAAACAGCGGCAACAATTAGTCCCGGCGGGTTTTCGGTCGGCAAATCTTTGTGCGAATGCACGGCCAGGTCAATTGTTCCGGCCAACAGTTCTTCTTCCAGTTCTTTGGTAAAAAAACCTTTGCCTTCCAGTTTATCAAAACTCAAATTTAAAATACGGTCGCCTTGTGTTTTGATAATTTTAAGCACAGCCTGAACATTAATTTCGGCCAAACGGTCTTTCACAAAGTTGGCCTGCCACAAAGCCAAATCACTTCCGCGTGTTCCTATGGTAATTTTCCGGTTCAAAGTTTTGCTGTTAAAATATGTGCAAAGGTAGATGTTTAAGAAATTTTATGGGGGTTTATCTGTAGAAATTGAAATTTTCTGACGATAAATAAAGGCTTGTTTAAAGTTATTCGTTTGTGCTTAACACCATGCTTCTTTTATCGCCTAAAAATTGGAATTGCCTGGTTTTTTAGTTTGTTCGGGCCGGTACAGGCACCAATTTTTATAGGGTAAAAGAAGCATCGGCCAAAAAACGTTTAACCAACTTCAGTATCAGCAAATAACCTTTTTACAAGTTAGTTGCCATCGCGCAGCATAATTTCTTTTGCCATGCGCATCGGTACACTGATGTACTTTTTTTCCATGTAATTGATCACCTTTTCCAGTATTTCGCGCGATTGCAAGTCCATCAGCTCAATTTCATCTGCAAAAACACAACTTACGGCGGTTTTACGGATTTCTTTGATTTTCTGCGGCACTTCGCGCATGGCCACTTCAATGCGGCGTTGCTTTAAAACGGGCACAAATTCGATCAGGTTTTGCTCGATGATTTTTTCGGCATGGATCAATTCCTGGTAACGTTCCTGCAAATTGCTCTTGGAAAGCTCGTTCAGCGTATGCACTTCAATGTAATTGACCGGAAATTGTTCGATCACTTCTGCTGCGGTATCGTTTGGCACGGCCAAATCAACAATTGTTTTTCGGTTGGTTTCGCCGTTCAGCAAAACCTGGTAAATTTCTTTGGTAATAATCGGCTCAACAGAAGAAGTGCAAGTGATGATCACATCAAAACCTTCACGGTAATGAGCCAGGTCAGCCAGGTCAAAAGCTTTGCCTTTCAGTTCGAAGGCCAGTTCATCAGCTTTAGATTTTGTACGGTTAAAAACAGCAAAGTTAGAATATTTGTGTTTTTGCAAATACTTGGAAATGTTTTTATTGGTTTCGCCGGCGCCGATAATCAGGATGCGGGCGTTGGAAGTCAAATTTAATTCGCGCAGTTTGCGGTAAGCCAACGAAACTACCGAAATTGGGTTGCGCGAAATATTGGTATCGGTATAAACCTCTTTTGCTGTTTTTACCACATGGTTCATCACCATGCGCAAATAATCGCCGGTGAGTTGTGCAGCCCGGCAGGTTTCGTAAGCTTTGCGGATTTGTGCCAGGATTTCTTTTTCGCCAACCACCAAACTTTCCATCGAGCAGGAAGTGCGCAGCAAATGGTTTAAAGCCTCTTTTTCTTCGTAAATGCAAGCGCCAGAAATAAAGGTATCGAGATAAGGCTGGCGAAGCCCAATGTTCATAAATTCGATAAAATTGCGGGCAAAAACTTTGTCTATTTCCTGCGCCGTGGCCATCACAAATTCTACGCGGTTGCAAGTGGCGAGGTAAAAAATCTCCGGGATGTTAAAATATTCTTTGGCCTGTTGCAGTTTCGACGTAATGCTGTCTTGACAGATCACCAGTTTGCCCAGTTCTTTCAATTCAATCTGTTTGTGCGTAAAGGCAATAACTTTTAAATAATTCAAGGCTGCTGTTATATCGAGAAACAAAAGTACTAACAGCAGTGTGTTGCAGTGTCAATGCTTTGTCAAACACTTTTATTTAGAATGCATTTAAATAGAAGCTAAACCTTTTTATTTGTAAGTAAATTGCTATTTAATTTTCCCTGTTCCGGCTAAAATCCCGATACTGGTTTTTATGTCTAAACTAAAACAAATTAGCCTGTTTTTGCTCATCGCGCTGTACCTGGTTGGCGGTGCCAATCATTTTGCAAACCCGGATGGGTATTTAAAACTGATCCCGCCTTACCTGCCTTTTCCGAAGCTGTTAAACTTGCTGGCCGGTTTTTTTGAGCTGCTTTTTGGCCTGATGCTAATTTTCAAAACAACGCGCAAATACGCTGTTTATGGTATTATTTTAATGCTGGTTGCTTTTATCCCGGCCCATATTTACATGATCCAAATTGCGCCTTTTATGCTGGGGAAATGGCTGGTTACCAAAACTGTTGCCTGGATACGTTTGCCGTTGCAGGCGGTTTTAATTGCCTGGGCGTTTTGGCATCGGGAAAATTAGTTTTTTCAGTTACGTGTTTTAGGTGGATAAAAGAAGCATTCTTTTTCGCTGTCATTTTGCGTTTTTTCGTCATTTCAATTTGAAGGGAGAAATCTTCATCGAAGCGATAATTGTTTTTCTTTGTGCGTTCTTTTGCTTGATCAAAAGAACCAAAAATCAAGAATGCCGGATCGCCTCCGGGCGGCATTCAGCCCCACGCTCCTGGGCGGCTACCTGCAAGCGGCCCTGACAACGATAGAAAAACAACAACTTTCTTTTTCAATCCACCTAATTTATACCGATAAAAGAAGCATCTGAAAAAAGGTTGTTAAACAAGTGCAATATAACCGCTTTACATTCCGCAGCGGCAGGTCATCGCCCAGGTGCGGAAAGGCCCGACAAAACGCCCGGAGGGATCGGGTTTGTCTTGAATTTTTGGTTCTTTTTGTTCAAGCAAAAAGAACGTTAATACAAGCAACCAGAAATTTGCTTAAATAATATTTTTACCAGGTTTGTATCAACTTGTCTTTCTAACAACAAAATCTTTTCCATAAAATTTTACTAATTTTTACCCGATAAAAGAAGCATCAATATGAACCAACACATCAAACAGGAAACCTTTTTAATCCCCGGTTCTTCCGGCCGGAATATGCTGGCCGATATCACTTACGATATTCGGGAAAAACATGCACCTTTGGTCATTTTTGCGCATGGTTTTAAAGGCTTTAAAGATTGGGGAACGCATAATTTAGTGGCGCAATATTTTGCCGGACAAGGTTTCCGCTTCTTAAAGTTCAACTTTTCGCACAACGGCACCACGCCCGAACATCCGATGGATTTTGTTGACCTGGAAGCTTTCAGCGACAATACTTTTTCCATCGAACTGGAAGATTTAAAACTGGTGATTGATTTTGCCACCAACGGCGCCAATTTTATGCCGGTAAAAACAGTATCGCTAATCGGCCACAGCATGGGCGGCGGCATCAGCATCATCAAAGCAGCAGAAGATGCGCGTGTAGAAAAACTGATCACCTGGGCTTCCGTTGCTGATTTTCACAATTTATGGCCGAGAGAAATAGAAGCACAATGGCGGCTGACCAACGTACTGTATTTCCCCAATTCGCGTACCGGGCAGCAAATGCCGGTAAAAGCAACTTTGCTGGACGACCTCGACCAAAACTCGAAACGTTTAAATATTCTTTTGGCTGCCGCCGAAGTAAAACAACCCTGGCTCATTGTTCATGGCGATGCCGACCCGACTGTCAACGTAAACCAAGCGTTGCAACTGAACAGAAAGCAGCCAAAATCCGACTTGGTTGTTGCACCCGGCGCCAACCATACTTTTAATGCCCATCATCCCTACTTGGAAGATTTTTTGCCTACAAGTTTGGAACAGGTTTGTGAAGTTAGTGCCGGGTTTTTGAAGGGAAAAGTTTAGTTGATAAAAACAGTATCAAAAAAATCAAAAGTTTGATTCTTTTGCAAAAATATTTGTTAATCAATGATATTTAGTAAATCAACCCGATCAAAATGTTTTCTGTTTAAAGTACTAAAAGATAGATTATTGGCAATCGCTGTGGCCGCAATAAATAAATCTGCCAGGTCAATTAGGTTACGATTTTGCTTTAAAATTCGATTTATCGCTACTGCCTTTTTCACTACGTTTTGATCAAAAGGCAAAACTTTAACTTTGTTTAAGAATTTATCCCAAAAAGGAATTTGTTCTGGTGTAGCACCTGAGTAAATCTCATATTCTGTTACAGAAGATATTTGAAATACAAACCCCTGTAATGCAAGGTGTACAAACTTTGAATTGACTTTATTTGATTTTCGGAAATAATCAATTAAAATGGAGGTATCAATTAGAATTATTTTGTTCTCCATTGATTGATGGCTTTACGGGTTTCTGCAATTTCATTTAACTGCTCTTCGCTAAATGTTGGCCCGGATAAAAGCAACTTTATAAAATCAGTATCAGGCTCCATTTGAACAGGCAAATTCTTTTCAACTTCCGCTTTTAACTCATTCCATTGTGGCACAGGTAGCTTTTTAGCTAACTGCACCAGTTGATTAAAATCTATATCTACTTGTACTTGCATAATTCGACTATTAAAATACCTGTATGGCATTTACAAAATTTACTCGATAAAAACAGTATCGCCACCAACCGTATATTTCAAAGTTCGATTTTTTGAACCCTTAACTACACTTACCTTTTTATCAAAAGTATAACTATTTAATCCTTTCGCTAAAACCTGATGGTTCTTCTGGTCATAAAACACCTGATCGGCTTTCACATTTAGGCCGTTTATTTCAAATTCAACTTTTCCATACAAGTTGATACTTTGATTAATTTGATCGGCAACGATAGAATCCTGGGCACTGTATTTTGCTTTGGGTTGCTCCGGAAGTTTGTACAAACTTTGCGAATAGCTTTTGAAAGCCATCAAAACAAACAGCACTGAAAATAAAGTTTTCATACAAATAAATTTAAGCACTAATCTAAAGAAAATTTACAGTTTAAATTACATCCTTAATATGCTTGTAATTGGCTTTCACCGTATCCAAAACTTCGTCCACATTTCCATCTAAAATCATTTTGCTCATGGACAAGGCCATACCTTTTACCTGCGCAAATTCTATTTTTGGCGGCATGGCCAAAGCATTTGGGTCAGTCATCACGTTGACCAATGCCGGGCCGTCAAACGCAAAAGCTTGTTGGATGGCTTGCTGCAAATTGTCAGGTTCGTTTACGGTGATTCCTTTTATGCCAAAGGCAGCGGCAACGGCGGCAAAATCCGGGTTGGCCATATCGGTTTGCCAGTCGGGCAGGCCGGCCACTTCCATTTCCAGCTTCACCATGCCCAATGATTTGTTGTTGAAAACGATCAGTTTCACGGGCAATTTGTATTGAACGATGGTAGCCAGATCGCCCAGCAACATCGAAAGCCCGCCATCACCACAAAAAGCAATTACCTGCCGGTTTGGAAAAGCCAATGCTGCACCAATGGCCTGTGGCATCGCGTTCGCCATCGAGCCGTGGTTGAACGAACCGATCATGCTTCTTTTACCGGTCGAATTTATGTAACGCGCGCCCCAAACGCAGCACATGCCGGTGTCCATGGTAAAAATAGCGTCCTGATCGGCCAGTTTATCAATCGTAGCCGCCACAAATTCCGGGTGGATGGCATTTTTTTCGCCGCGGTCATCCACGTAAGTCTGCATTTTCTCTTTCACTTTTCCGTAAAATTCCAACTGGCTTTGCAAAAAGCTGTCGTCGGTTTTAGGCGATAAAAGAGGCATCAGCGTTTTTAAAGTATGTTTGATATCGCCGCACAAACCCATTGTTAATTTGGCACGACGGCCCAAACGCTCGGGTTTTGTGTCAATTTGTACAATCTTGTTTTTGGTGGGCATAAAATTGACGTAAGGAAAATCGGTGCCAAGAAGAATGACCAAATCCGATTCGTGCATGCTGTGGTAAGCAGAAGGCAGGCCGAGCAAACCCGTCATGCCAACTTCGTACGGGTTATCGTGCTGGATAAACATTTTGCCGCGGTAAGAAAAGCCAACCGTAGCTTTCAGTTTGGCGGCCAGTTCTACCACTTCGTCGTGCGCACCGGCAACGCCAATGCCACAAAAAATCGTGATTTTATGGTTTTCGCCGATTAGGGCCGCCAGTTCCTGCAACTCCTTGTCTGACGGGCGGGTTAAAGGTTCCGGCCGGTAAAAGTGCATCGAAGTTTCGCTTTCTTCGGCATCTTTGCTGGTCAAATCGCCGGGGATCCCGATTACCGAAACGCCTTTCCGGTTCATTGCATATTGGATGCCGGCCTGCAGCATCCGCGGCAACTGCATGGGCGTAATGGCCACTTGGTTGTAATAGCTGCAATCGTCAAACAGTTTGATGGTGTTGGTTTCCTGAAAATATTCGGTGCCAAACTCTTGCGACATGATGGTGGAAGCAATGGCCAAAACCGGCGCGCCCGAACGATGGGCATCGTACAAACCGTTGATCAAATGTACATGGCCCGGCCCACTGCTGCCTGCGCAACAAGCCAGTTCGCCCGTGAGTTGCGCTTCGGCACCGGCGGCGTAGGCACCAACCTCTTCGTGCCGCACGTGTACCCACTGTATTTTTCCGCTGGTGTGCACGGCATCATTGATGTGGTTTAACGAATCGCCGGTTACGGCGTATATACGTTTTACGCCGGCCTCGGCCAGCATGTTTACAATTTGGTATGAAACTGTTTTTGCCATGGTGTTTTTTGGGTTAGTGGGAGTTCAACGATCTGCTTTAAACTAAACTGCAATTGGCAGGCACTGTTTTTAAAAACATTGTTTTCTGCGGAGAATGTTACAATAGAAAGGTAGGCGAGCGGCCGCGTGAGGGATAGCAGCGGAAAGCCCGCAGCGAGGCACGAGCGAGGACTTGGAGCGGATAGCCCGACCCGCAGGGGCACGCCCAAAAAATGTCCAAAAGCTGGTAAGTCCGGAAGTCGGAAAAGTCGGAAAGTTTGGACTGCGGTAAAATATTTGTTCTTGAACACACCAATTTTAGGTTGATAAAAGAAGCATCGGATAATTGAGAAAAATGAATCAAGACACCAGGAATATTTTCTGTAATTTTGATACAAAAGCGATTAACTTTTATCAATCAAAACACATTTAACTATGAAAATACTGCTGGATATTGAGGAAGGCAAAGTTCCGTTTATGATGGAACTGTTAGAAAATTTACATTTTGTTAAAGCCAAGCCACTTACCGCATACAAAGCTGAAGTTTTGGAAGGCGTTAAAGAAGCGGTGGAAGAAATGAACCTGATTAAACAAGGCAAGCTAAAAGGAACGCCGGCAAGAGCGCTTTTGGATGAACTTTGAAGTAATTGCAATCCCGAGGTTTAGACGTGATTTAAAAAAACTTTCCAAGAAATACGTTTCGTTAAAAACAGAATATGCCGAATTGATTTCTGTTTTAGAACACGAACCAGAACAAGGCGTACCGATAGGCAACAATTGTTTTAAAATACGTTTGGCAATTGCTTCTAAAAGTAAAGGCAAATTGGGCGGAGCAAGAGTGATTATTTGCGTTCGGGTTTCTGAAACTACGGTTTACTTGTTAACTATTTATGATAAGAACGAGAAAGAAAACATCTCCAACAGCGAACTCCTGGATTTATTGAAAGAAATAGAATAGTGATAGGTGTTGATTTTTCTTTCTTTTAAATGTTATTTTTGATTAATAACAAAGACGAACATGCAACTAAGCGACCTCGATTTTAACAAAACCTACACCTACGCCGATTATTTGACCTGGACTTTTGATGAGCGGCTGGAAATTTTAAAAGGTAAATTGTTTAAAATGACACCTGCGCCAAACAGGTTTCACCAAAGATTATCAGGAATAATTTTTAAAAAGCTTTCGGTGTTTTTAGAACGGAAACCTTGTCATGTTTATTCGGCACCTTTTGATGTCCGGCTTTCGAGGAAAAACGCTGCCGATCAAACCGTTACCACAGTTTTTCAGCCGGATATTTGTGTGGTTTGTGATTTGACAAAATTGGACGACCGTGGTTGTGTTGGCGCGCCGGATATTGTAGTGGAAATCCTTTCGCCTGGCAACAACAAAAAAGAACTGCGCAACAAGTTTGAGATTTACGAGGAAGCAGGGATTAAAGAATACTGGGTTGTTTGGCCGGTAGAACAAACTGCGTTGCAATATACTTTAAATGCAGAAGGAAAGTATGTGGCCTCACTAATTTTGGCCGCAGGCGATAAACTCGCTACGCCAATTTTGCCGGGATTTGTTTTGGATTTGGAGGAAGTTTTTGAGGAAGCATCATTGTAAAACTAATTATGGAAAACCAACCGATTGCCCGTTTAAACTTTACCTGCAACCGCAAATGGGAAGAAATGACGCCCGTAGCAGGCGGCCGTTTCTGCAACAGTTGCCAGAAAAAAGTGGTTGATTTTACCGATAAAACGAATGATGAAATTGCAGCTTATTTGATGGGCAGCACAACGCAAGTTTGCGGCAGGTTCCAGCAATCTCAATTGGTTCCTGCTCCTCCAAAGCCAATTTGGAAACGATGGCTTTCGGCCGCGGCCATGTTTGCTGCTGTTTTTATGGGGATAAAAGAAGCATCGGCACAAAAAGTTGTTCAAACTGATTCTGTTTCAAATCAACAAAAAAATCCAGGAAGTTTTCTTGGAGCCATTGAAATGTTGCCGAATTTTCCAGGTGGAGAAGCCGCTTTTGCTGCTTACCTGCATAAAAACCTTCGTTCGCCAAAAGGTGTTAAAGGAAGAGTTACTACCGCTTTTGTGGTAGAAAAAGATGGTTCATTAACAGACATTCGGATTTTAAAAGGCTTGAACAAAGAAGCTGATGAGGAAGCCATCCGGGTTTTAAAGGAAAGCCCAAAGTGGAAACCTGGCAGCCAACTGGGTATTGTAACAAGAACTGCTTACACTATGCCGATTACTTTCAATAATAAACAGCAATAGAATCCTAAACCACTTCCGGTTCAATCCAATTCCCATCCGTTTTAATAATCCCGATCAATTCATCCAAAGCCAAAGCCGAAGAAACGTTTTTCTTCACCACTTCTTTGCCGCGGTAAAGCGTAATTTTATCCGGGCCGGCGCCAACATAACCATAATCTGCATCGGCCATTTCGCCGGGGCCGTTTACAATGCAGCCCATAATACCAATTTTTAATCCTTTGAGGTGAGAAGTACGGCTGCGGATCATTTGCGTAGTAATTTGCAAATCGAACAGCGTTCGGCCGCAACTTGGGCACGAGATATATTCAGTCTTAGAAATCCGCGAACGCGTAGCCTGCAAAATACCAAAAGCGGTAGAAGTGATGGTTTTGGCAGGGATTTCGGGCGCATCAATCCAAATGCCATCACCAAAACCATCTACCAGCAAAGCGCCCAGATCGGTGGCGGCATAGAGTTGGAGAAGGGTTGTGAGGTCTGAGGTGTGAGGTGTGAGACCGGAAGCTGATTGCTGATTGCTGATGGCTGATGGCTCATAGCTCATACCTCCAACCTCATACCTCCTCCTCACAATCACCGGCACATCAATACCATTTTTTTGCAGGTAAAAGAAGCATGCGCGCTGATCGGCCATTCCGTGGGCTTCGTCTGTTTCCATCACAAAAACTAAGGTTTGATCGGCGTTGATCTGCTCAAAAGCTTCGGTTTGCAGGTCCCTGTTTTTGATCCTGACTAAATTTAATGCTACATCTTTTTCTGCGGAAGTATTGAATTCTTTCAACGTAAAAACCGGATGGCAGTTCTTTTTATCGGTTAAAAACTGCCAGGTTTTGTAGTTGTACAATTGTTTGAGATTGCCGGGGAAAGCGAATGAAGGCAGTTCATCCGCCAGGTAAACAAAATCAACCGACTGATCGGCCATGTTGTATTTATCCAGCAAAGGCGAATATAAATAACCGGCATCTGCCAAAATAGCTGGATATTTTAAGTTCCTGGCCGAAAAATCAAGCACCACACGCGGCACCATGTGGCCGCCGATAAAAGCGTTTGCTTCGTAGGTTTCGCGCTTCTTGTATTCGTAGGGAGAGTGAGAAAAGAGCGAAGAAGATAGAGCGGAGAGCGGATTTACAAGTTCAATCCTACCGGCGCGCTCCTCGCTCTTTGCTCCAAATACTGTGTTTGCTTTTCCTCGCTCCCCGCTCTTCGCTCCCCGCTCCCTGTACCGCTCCACCAAAGCTATCGCAACCGGTGCTTCAAATTCCGGTTCTTCGGTTAAAGAAACGCGGACGGTATCGCCCAAACCATCTTCCAACAACGTGCCAATGCCAACTGCTGATTTTATGCGGCCGTCTTCACCGTCGCCGGCTTCGGTTACGCCCAGATGCAGCGGATAGTTCATGCCTTCGGCCACCATCGTTTCCACCAGCATCCGGTAAGCCTGAACCATTACTTGCGGGTTGCTGGATTTCATCGAGATCACCAAATTATAATAATTCAGGCTTTCGCACATTCGGATAAATTCCATTGCCGATTCGACCATACCGCGCGGCGTATCGCCGTACTGGCTCATAATCCTGTCGGAAAGCGAACCGTGGTTGGTGCCAATGCGCATTGCCGTGCCGTATTCTTTGCAGATGTTGACCAGCGGCGTAAACTTTTTAAAGATGCGCTCCAGCTCATTCTGATATTCCGATTGCGTGTAAACTAGTTCGTCGAAACGTTTTTTATCGGCATAATTTCCGGGGTTGATGCGCACTTTTTCTACAATGCGTGCCGCAACTTCGGCCGCGTTTGGTGTGAAGTGGATATCGGCTACCAACGGCACATTGTAACCTTGCTGGCGCAATTGCTTTTTTATTTCAGCCAAGTTTTGTGCTTCTTTAACGCTTGGCGCCGTAATACGCACATACTCGCAACCGGCTTCTACCATGCGGATGGTTTGCGCTACGGTCCCGGCCGTGTCCATCGTATCCGTTGTGGTCATGCTTTGGATGCGGATCGGGTTTGCTCCACCCATCGGCACATCGCCAATCGTTACTTCGCGCGTTAACCAACGCAAATACGTGTTTAAAGAATTGCAATAGCGGCCCGGAAGCGATTTGATAATTTCAGCGTTCATGCTTCAAAATAAAGGATACAAAAGTAAGCATTCTTACGGCAAGACTGATTTTTAGGTGGTAAAAGAAGTATCAAATAACTTTTGATTCATCTTTTAAAAAAGTAAATTTGAATTATGGCAACTCAATTTATTGTAAACGATAAAGGCGAAAAGACAGCAGTGGTGCTTTCGTTGGAAGATTACGAAATCCTGCTGAACAGAGGGAATATTGATTTTGAACTATCAGACGAATACAAAGCCATGATAGACAACATGACCACGCAGGAAGAAAACGGCCAGGCCAAATATAAAACTTTGGAGGAAATACAAGGCCGGTTTTTAAACCGATAAATATGCATGAAATTCGTTTTCGGTTTGAGGCTTACGTAGATTTGGAAGAAATAGAATCTTATTATAGTGAAATTTCTTTGACTATTGTAAGTATGTTTTTCAAAGAGTTTTCTAAAACATTAAACTTGATCGAGCAGCAACCAAACCTATTTCAAGAACGATATAGAAAAATAAGAATTGCTCACTTATATAAGTTTCCTTATGGAATACATTACAAAATTACAGGCAATTTAGTTACCGTTTACAGAATTTTGCACACGAAAAGGTATTTTAAGCAATGACAATTTCAGGATGACTACTTATTTTTTGCCGATAAAAGAAGCATTAACCCAGAGAAATCGTTTTTAAAATAACTTTATGATAGGTTTTGGCTAAAGCCAATTTTTGTCACTTTGCTACCGTCCCATAAATGGGACGGCAATGAATACCTTTATAGCTGCCCTAAATTGTTCCGGCTCGTAATTCATTGCCGTTGGCTTCAGCCAACGGTTAAATGGGTAGGACAAGGCTTCAGCCAAAAACACACACAAATTTTTAAAAGAATTTCCCTGAATATCAACTTACTTCCGGATCGTAAACTGAAAAGTAGTGCCTTCGTTCAAAACCGATTCTACACAAATTTGTCCGCCTAAACTGTCCACCAAATTTTTTACGGTTGATAATCCGATGCCCGAACCTTTTTTATTGTAACGGTCGCGGCTGTTCAGCGTTACCATCGGCTCAAATATTTTACCGTAATTTTTTGGTTCGATGCCTATGCCGTTATCGCTCACGCGAAACTGGTAGCAATCGGCCTTTTCCTCAAAAGTTAAACGGATAAAACCGGCATCCTTATCATTGTAACGAACGGCGTTGTTTAAAAGGTTGATCAGGATTTGTTCCAGCGCAATGGCGGAAGTGCGGATGTACAATAAATCTTCCGGCGTTTCTACCCGAAAAGACTCGGGGACAGAAACCAGTTTCAAAACTTCCTGGATCAGTTCGTTCACACAAAATTCATCCTTTTTTTGGGTAAGGATATTGTACGATTTGGAGTACTCCAGCATCTGGTTCAAAAACTTGAGTAAACTGCTGGCCGAACTATTAACGATGTCCAGCATCTGGTTGCCTTTTTCGTCTAAACTACTGTGGTACTTCGCTTTAAGCACCTGGCCCGTCAGCATAATACTGGTTAGCGGGCTTTTAATATCGTGCGAAGCCATCAGCGCAAAACGCTCTAAATACTCGTTGGATTTTTGCAGTTCTAACGTGAGCGCATCCAGCTCTTTCACTTTTCGGCGCAACTCCAACTGCGCCATCACCTGGTTGGCCAGACTTTTTAAAGCGATAATTTGGCTTTCTGTCAAAACTTTAGGTTGCGAATCTACCACACACAAAGTACCCAAAGCGTGGCCGTCTTCGTTCACCAAAGGCACACCAGTATAAAAAACCACCCTGGGATCGCCGGTTGTTAAGGGGTTGTCTTTAAAACGCTCGTCTTTTGTGGCGTCTTCAACCATCATCACTTCGTCTGGCTTTAAAATGGCGTGGGCGCAAAAAGCATACTCTTTGGGCGTAGCCGCTACTTTTGCCCCATGACTTGATTTAAACCATTGCCGTTCCGAATCAATAAAGCTGATCAGGGAAATCGGTGTGTTGCAAATTTCGGAAGCTAAACGGGTAATGTCATCATAATCCTTTTGCGGCAAACTATCCAGAATATTGTAGGACTGAAGTGCTTTTAAACGATCCTCCTCATTTTCCGGTAAATTTGCTATCATCGTTGAACACGAAATTTGATGCAATAATAGTACATAAAATATGTGTGAATTGTAAATTTTATAATGCTAATTTTTGCATGGTAAAAACAGTATTACAAGCTGGTTAAAATATTACGCGCCCATCGCATACAAAACAATGTTTACCCCAAACTTGGTATTGTCTTCCGCCAGAAAACGCTTGTTCCTGAAATCGTAGTCCCACTCGCAGCCGTAATCTTTATTGCTGTACAAAACGGCAATCCGCCCGTTTATTTCGATGGCTTTTAAATAATCGTGGATCAAATCATCGCCCCAGCCGTTCAACTCAAATGAAGTATTGGGCGGGCCTTTTTCAAACTTAAAAAAAGAAGAATAAATGGGATGCGTGGCCGGGATTTTCTTCAAAGCATGTGCGCCAAACAAGGCCGACATTTGCGCTTCAAAAGAACGCGCAAAAAGCCCGTCAATATCGTGGTTGCAGTCATCCGCAAAAACGAAACCGCCGTTTTGCACATATTGCTTAAAATTGCTGCGTTCCTGCGCGTTAAACTGCACCAGTTTATGTCCACTGAGGTAGCAAAAAGGCGAGGCAAAAATTTCGTTGCTGCTTAAATCAATGATTTTTTCCTGCGTGTTGATCGGGATTGTGGTATATTCGAGCAGCGAATTGAGGATATTGGAAGGCATCCGCTGGTCGGTGTCCCAATCTCCCGATGTATATCGTAAACGGGTAAAAGTAAATCTGGCCGCATTCATAGCCCTAAATTATTGTAAAAATTGCGCAATGCTTCTTTTATCGGCATAAATCCTGTAAAGTTTCTGCTACCTTTTAATAGTTTTCTAAATTTCAGGATTTTATTTATACTTTTCTCGAAACAACAAATTCAGTTTTGCTCATTTTAATAACCAAACGTTTTGGAAACTACAGAAAGTACCGTAAAAAACCTGCTCGCCCAGCTTTCATCGCTTAAAAAAGAAATACAAAAAGTAATTATCGGGCAAGATCAGGTGTTGGATGAAATCCTCGTCGCTTTGCTGGCTGGCGGCCATTGTTTGCTGGAAGGCGTTCCCGGACTGGCCAAAACGCTGATGGTGCGCACGTTGTCTCAAGCTTTGCATTTGTCGTTCCGCCGCATCCAGTTTACGCCGGATTTGATGCCTACGGATATTGTGGGCACAGAAATTCTGGAAGAAGACCATGTAACCGGTAAACGTTTTTTTAAATTTAACAAAGGGCCTCTGTTTGCCAACATTGTTTTGGCCGATGAAATTAACCGTACGCCGCCAAAAACGCAATCGGCTTTGCTGGAAGCGATGCAGGAATTTGAGGTAACTTACGGCGGGCAAACTTATCCTTTAGACCGTCCGTTTTTCATCCTGGCCACCCAAAACCCAATCGAACAAGCCGGAACTTATCCGCTGCCAGAAGCGCAGTTAGACCGTTTTCTACTCTACGTAAAAATTGGTTACCCAACCGCGCAGGAAGAATTTGGCGTATTAAACAGCACCACCGGCAGCAAAAAAACAACCGTAAACCCGATTTTGGGCGGAGAAGAAATCAGGCAGTTGCAGACTTTGGTTCGCGATGTAACGATCAACGATGATCTGGTGCATTACGTCAGCAGCATCATCCGCGCAACACGGCCTGATACCACGACGGTTTCTTATGTAAAAGAATGGGTTCGATGGGGCGCCGGTCCGCGTGCCGGCCAGGCTTTAATTTTAACGGCCAAAGCACGGGCGTTATTTAAAGGAAGGTATGCCGTTTTAATGGAAGACATCCACAACATGGCTTTCCCGGTTTTGCGCCACCGCATTTTAATGAATTTTAAAGCCGAAGCAGAAAATGTAACTTCGGATATGGTTGCCGCAGAATTGATTAAGGCGATTGAACGGCCAAAAGTGTTGGCTTGATGATACTGTTTTTATAAGGATAAATTTGATAAGATGATGTTTGAACAGCAAGAAAATGAATTTGATTTTTGGGATGAATTGCCCGAATCAGTAAAAAACGAGGTCGAAGAATCAATTATTGCGGCTGATAAAGGTTTAGGAAAACCGCATGAAGAAGTGATGAAAAAATATTTATAAATGTCTTCGCTCCTCGATCCAAAAACCGTCATGTCCATCAAAAGCCTACAATTAGCTGCCAAAACAGTGGTTGACGGCTTTTTAAGCGGCGTAAACAAAAGCACCATCAAAGGGCCGGGCATGGAATTTAGCCAGTACCGAAGTTACCAGCCGGGCGATGACCTGCGTTCACTGGATTGGAAAATGTTTGCCCGATCCGACCGCTACTACATCCGCGAATCGGAAGTGGAAACCAGCATTTCTGTTTGTTTTTTGGTGGATGCCAGCGCTTCTATGAACCACGAAGATGCCGGTTTTAAAAAGATCACTTATGCCGCTTACCTCACGGCTTCGCTGGCTTACCTGGCCAATTTGCAAAGCGATGCCACCGGTTTGTTTGTGCTGCAAAACGGCGGTTTGTTTTCGTTGGTGCCGAGGCAAAGCACGCAGCATTTAAACCGTTTGTTTTATCAGTTGGAAAACCTTAATCCTGCAGGAAAACTAACCGAACCAGTAGCCTACAAAGAAATTTTTGCCGGGACCGGGAAACGCGAACTACTCATTTTTGTAACCGATTTTTATGAAGAAAACAACGAAATTTTAACGCTGCTCGACAAGCTTTCCACCTTAAAACACGAAATCATCGTCTTCCAGATCATCGGCAAAAACGAACTCGAACTTGATTTTGCCGGCTATTCCAATTTAGAAGATTTAGAAACCGGCGAAACCATCCAAATCAACGCCACACAAGCCCGAAAAATCTACCAGAAAAAATTGGAAGAACGCTTAACTTACATCAAAACACAACTTTTAGACAGAAACATTTTTTACCGTTTAATCAGCATGGAGCAACCTTTAGATTTGGCTTTGCGCGATTTTTTAAACCAGCGGATGAAGGGATTTTGAGTTGGAAGTTGATAGATAATGGTTCATGGTTAATAGCTGAAAGCCGAAAGCTGACAGCCCACAAAATAACAAACTTGAAAAGTGCTAACAGCCGATTGCTGAAAGCTGACCGCTAATATGCAACTACTCAACCCATTATGGCTTTGGGCGATGGCCGCGATCAGCATCCCGGTGCTCATCCATTTATGGCACATCAAAACCGGCAAAACGCTCAAAATCGGCAGCATTGCGCTGCTGGGCGAAAGTGCCAGGCAAAGTTCGCGCAGTTTCCGCATCAACGATTGGCTGCTGCTGCTTTTGCGCTGCCTGTTGTTGATCTTGCTTGCACTTTTGCTTACGCAACCTTATTGGCAAAAGCAGGCGCAGCAAACCAAAACCAAAGGCTGGGTTTTGGTTGAAAAAGGGCCGATAAAAGAAGTATATGCGCATTTTAAACCTCAGATGGATTCGTTGCTGAAAGCGGGTTATACTTTGCACCAATTGGATACTTCTTTTAAGGCCATTAATTTGCAGCAGGTTTTGAATGATACTGTTAAAACCTTAACAATCAACACAAAACCCCGCTCCTACTGGCCGTTGCTGGTTTTATTGGAACAGCAAATACCGCAAAAAACACCGACATATTTGTTCACTTTCAACCAGTTGCAGCATTTTCAAGGCGTAAAACCAGCGTTGAATTTAGATCTCCGCTGGAAAACCTACACGCCTGCCGATTCTGTTTCCACCTGGATCCAAAACGCTTATTTTACTTCCAAAGACAGCATCCGCATAATTGTCGGCGAAAGCAAACCTGCCCATACTTCTTTTAGCACGATAAATTTGCAATCCGCAGATCGCGGCAATTCCCGTTTTAACGTTTCTTTTGAAGAAGGAAAACCGGTTGTTTCTTTAAAAAACAAGCCGCGAAATTTAGTTTTGGTGGATACATCAACCTTAAAAATTACCATTTATCAAAATCAATTTCCGGTTGATGCGGCTTATTTAAATGCCTCCTTGCAATCGGTCAAAAAGTTTACGGGCAGGAAAATGAAGATTAATCTTGCAAATAATTTCAGCCAAATCCCATCAAATCAAAATTGGATTTTCTGGTTATCCAATCAAAATTTTCCTTTAAATTCTTCCAAATTGGTTTCGGGCGGAAGTTTGTTTCAATACGAAAATGGCAAAACGCAAAGCATTAATTCCTGGATCAATGATGAAAACGTAAACGATCCAATCAACTTATACCAACAAATTTTGCCTGATAAAAGAAGCATCGCAACAACAGAAAACGTTTGGCAAAACGGTTTTGGCGAACCAGTTTTAAGCAGTCAAAACTTCGGAAATAAAAACATCTATCATTTTTACAACCGCTTTAACCCGGCCTGGAACGATTTGGTTTGGAGCAGCGATTTCCCGAAACTGATCTTGAATTTAATCTTGAAAAGTTATCCGCAGCAAAATTTTGAAGCTTTTGATAAACGGACAATCGCCGCAAATCAGCAACAAATTGAAACGGCAACAAATGAAAATCCGGCAAAGCAAATCAATCAACCCAAAGATTTAACAGATTTAAAACATGCATTTTGGATTGCGCTTTTAATCGTGTTTTTGTTGGAAAGAATAGTTGCTTTGCGGCCAAAAAAAGAAATAAATTATGCCTGAAGCAAGCGGAAAATACATCATCAGCAACTGGCAAAAAAAGTGGGCGCGCAGCAATTTGTTCGCACTTGTTTTGCTGGCTTTATCGGCGGCACTGTTTTTAACAACACTTTTTCATGTCGTTTTTTCGGCGTCGTTCTGGCTCATTGTTCCATTATTTTTTGTGCTGGTTTCGGTGTTGTTTTTTGTGGATTCTTTATGGAAGATCAGTGTTCCGGAAGTGGCGCGTTTCCTCAATTCGTATTTCCCGGAGCTGGAAGAAAGCAGCGAATTGACTTTAAAACCCGCCGAATCGCTTAATTTGTTAGAACGTTTGCAGCGGCAAAAAGTAGAACATATTTTACCGGAACTGCCGGAGCCGAAAGAATTTTACAAGCGATTAAAATTGGCTTCCATCATCTTTTTTGTTTCGTTAATCCTCAGTTTTTTATTGGCGAAATTGCCGTTCAGTTTTCGTCGCGCTCATTTTATGCCGATAAAAGAAGCATTCAATGGAACGAAATCTTCTGCCAAACCGGAAGTTATTTTACCGGAAATTGATCATTTCAACCTAAAAATTACGCCGCCGGCTTACACCGGAAAAAGCAGCCGCGAACAGGAAAAGTTTAATTTAATTGCAGAAGATGGCGCAGTTGTCAACTGGCAAATCAGTACGAACAAAGCCGTGAAACAAATCAGTTTTATTTTTAATGACAAAGAAAAACTATTGTTAAAAGCAGCAAACGCAGATCGTACGTTGTGGAAAACGGCAAAAGAAATCCATACTCCGGGGTTTTATCAGGTGAATCTGGACGGCAAAATTTCCGAATTGTATCAGGTTGAAGTGATAAAAGACCAGCCGCCAATTATTCATATCCAATCGCCAAAACCAAGTATAGTTATTGATTTTGGCGAGCCGCAAAAAACACTGCTAAAAACAGCATTGAGCGATGATTACGGCATCAGCCAAGCGTATATCAACGCCACCATTGCCAGCGGAAGCGGCGAAGCGGTGAAGTTTAAAGAGCAAAAAATCAGTTTTGATGCGGCGTTTAACGGCCATCAAACACAATACCAACTGCAAAAAACGCTTGATTTAAAGGCGTTGGGGATGCAGCCGGGCGACGAACTGTATTTTTACATCCAGGCAACCGACAACCACCAGCAGGAAACACGCTCGGAAGTGTACATCGTTTCCATCGCTGATACGGCCAAACTGATGCAGCTTGATGGCATGGCAAACAGTTTGGATGTGAAGCCGGAACTGTTCAGAAGCGAGCGGCAAATTATTATCGAAACTGAACAATTACTGAAAGATAAAGATTCAATCAAGGTAGAAGAATTTAAAAAACGGAGCAACAATTTGGGTTTCGACCAAAAGCTGTTAAGGTTGCGTTACGGCAAGTTTTTGGGCGAAGACAATGAATCGAACATCGGCGACCCGGAAGCGGAAGGCGAAACTTCTTTGTCTGACCCAAAAGATTTCAGCAACGCCGCCAAAATTTTGGACGCTTATACCGACAAGCACGACAACGCCGAAGATGCCGGTTTTTTGACACCGGAAACCAAAAACCAGTTGAAGGCAACCTTAAATGAAATGTGGAGTGCCGAACTGCGTTTGCGAACATACAAACCGCAGGAAGCCTTGCCTTTTGCCTACAAAGCTTTGCGCTTATTGAAAGATTTGCAGCAAAAATCGCGCGCGTATGTGGCCAAAACAAGTGCCAAAATTGCGCCGCTAAAACCGGCAGAAAAAAGGCTGACCGGCGATTTGACCAAAATTATTGAACCGGTAAACCAGCAGGATTTTAAAAAACCAGCGGATCCAAATTTGGCTTTGCGGCAATCGGCAACGTTGCTGCACCAGCTTGAAAATGGAATTGGTTTGGGTGCAGGTTCGCAACAAATTTTGCGGCAAACCAATTTGCAATTGAGCAGTAAAGCGGCGGCGCAGCCTTCGGTTTATTTACCGGCGGTAGCGGCTTTTCGCAGGATTTTGGCACAATTGAATCAACCTAAAAACATACGCGAAACCGATATTTTAGCAGTCGAAAAAGCAATACAAAAAATGCTTCCGCCCGTCGCCAAACTACCGAAACCAAGCACAACCAACCCGGATTTAGGTTTGGCCAGTTCCTATTTTAAAAACCTAAACCGCATGAACCGATAACATGGCTTGGAATTTTGGCGTACTTGCTATCTCCGTTTTGCTGCTGGCTTTTTTGCTTTGGAAAGAGGTAGGCCGGAAAAATAAATCGCATTTGATTTGGCGTTTGCTGGCTTCGGTTTTGGCGGTTCTCAGTTTGGTTTGCCTGGCCATTCCGCCATTTTATCATGGTAAAAGAAGCATCAATTTAAATCAGGAAATTTTGCTGCTGACGGAAGGTTTCAACCAAGATAGTTTAAATAAATACCAAAATTCAACTCCGGTTTTTACGGCTGATCCTGCAATTTATCAAACTTTAAAATCTTCCAAAATCCGCTTTTTAACCGATTTGGATTTAAGCGAAAACGCAAACCTCAAACATAAAACTTGGCATATTTTAGGTTTTGGTTTGAAGGAAGATGAATTGAAAGCTGTGAAAAATTATTCGGTTCGTTTTACTTCGACGGAATTACCTTCAGGAATCCAAAAAATAAACTGGACGAAGCGGTTGAAAGCTGGCGAAATTTTTCGGGTACAAGGCAATTTCCTCAACCAAACGGATGGCGAAATCAAGCTAATTTTACAAGGTTTGAACACCGGTTTGGATTCCGTAAAAATAGGTGCTAAAAGAAGCATGGCTTTTTCATTCCAAACGGTTCCGAAAGAAAGCAGACGGGCAGTTTTTGAATTGCTGGCAATTGCGGGAGAAGATACGCTGGAAAACGAAGCGTTGCCGACTGTGATTAATCCGCAGGAAAAACTAAAAGTGTTGATGCTTTCGGCTTCGCCGGATTTTGAAAGCCGCTTTTTGAAGAACTGGCTGGCCGAAAATGCTTATGAAGTGGCGGCGAGAAGCACCATTAGCAAAAATAAAATCACAACGGATTTTGCCAATTTGGAAAAGTTTCCGCTGGAGAAAATCACGCCTTTGCTGCTCCAAAAATTTGATGTTTTGGTTACCGATGCAAGCGGGTTTAACGCGTTAAGCAAACCGGAAGCTTCGGCCATTTTAGCGCAGGTTAGCGCAAAAGGAATGGGTTTGGTTGTCCGTGCCGATAGTATTGACGATGCTTCTTTTATCGGTAAAAATTTCGCCTTGTACCAGCCGGACAACCCGCAGAAAGAACTGCGTTTGAAGCTGAATGATCTCGTCGGAACGCGTTTGAAAATCCAAAGCGAGCATCCGGCTTTTATCCGAAATCAGCCTAATTCACAAAATTTGGTGCAGGACGAAGCCGCGCACGTGTTGGTCAGCAGCAAATTATATGGTTCGGGCAAGCTGCTTTTATCAACTTTGAACAACACGTTTAGCTGGCAGCTTTCGGGCAGCAAGGCGGCTTACAGTACATTTTGGTCGGCGTTGTTATCCAAAGCGGCGCAAAAAACCAACCGGAAAGAAAATGTTTATGTTGAAAATTATGCCGGTAAAAACAGCATGACGAAAATTTATTTGGAAACTTCGGATCGGAATGCCACTTTAAAAGTGAACGGAGAAAGGCTTCCGCTTAGTCAAAATTCGGCAATCCCGTTTTTGCAGGAAGCTGTGTTTTGGCCGGAACGTTCGGGCTGGTTTCCCATCTCAACCCAAAACAACACGACCGATTGGGTTTATATTTTTGAAAACACCAACTGGAAAACTGTAAAAGCGGCGGATAAAATCAAACGAACGCTGCAATACGCGCGGCAATTCTCGGCAAAGCAGCAAAATCTTCAAAACCAGCAAAAAGAGGAGTTGGTTTTTGTTCCGCCGTTTTGGTTTTACCTGTTGTTTTTACTTTCCTGTACTTTTTTATGGCTTGAAACAAAATTGTTATAAACTTTTTTCCATCAACCTTAACTAAAAAGCACTAAATTGGAACTTTTAATAAATCAAATTTAATTCTGGAGGATAATTAATTGAAAAGAAGCGACTTTCTTTACCTTTCGGGCTTGGGCCTCGGCTCGATGCTATTGCCCAGCCTGGACGCGTTTGCCCGTCCGATTGATCCGATGGCTGCTTTGTACGACGGCATTGACATAAAACTCAAAAAACAACTGGCCGATGTGGCGTTGAACGCAGCAAAATCCAAAGGTGCCAGTTATGCCGATGTGCGCATTGGCCGTTACCTCAACCAAGCCATTATTACCCGCGAAAACCATGTGCAAAACATCGCCAACACCGAATCGCAGGGCGTTGGCATCCGCGTAATTGCAAACGGTTGCTGGGGATTTGCGGCGAGCAACAACATGACGAAGGAAGACGTTGCCAAAACAGCCGAACGCGCCGTTGCCGTGGCCAAAGCAAACGCCAAAATACAGGCCGAACCCGTGCAATTGGCGCCGCAAAAAGGTTATGGCGAAGTTAGCTGGAAAACGCCGATAGAAATTAATGCTTTTGAAGTGCCGATCAAAGATAAAACCGACCTTTTGCTTTCGGTAAATGCGGCGGCAAAAGCGGGAGGCGCCAGTTTTATCAACTCCACTTATTTTGCGGTGAACGAGCAGAAATATTTTGCTTCGACGGATGGTTCTTACATTGACCAGGATATCCACCGCAATTTTCCAAGTTTTGTGGTTACCAAAATTGATGCCGCTTCGGGCAAGTTCCAGTCGCGCAAATCGCTTAGTTCGCCGGTTGGCATGGGCCACGAATATTTGAATGCACGCCCGCAGGACAAAGTTACCGGTATCGTTACCCGCTACAAAGACCGCTACGATATGCTGGAAGATGTGAAAGCCGCAACAGCAGAAGCCAACCAAAAAATCAAGGCAAAAACAGTAGAGCCGGGTAAATATGATTTGATTTTGGACCCTTCGCATTTGTGGCTGACGATCCACGAATCTGTTGGCCACCCGACGGAATTAGACCGCGTTTTAGGTTACGAAGCCAACTATGCGGGAACCAGTTTTTTAACGTTGGACAAATGGGAATCCAAAAAATTTCAGTTTGGCAGTAAGTTGGTGAATGTGGTGGCCGACAAAACACAGCCCGGTTCTTTGGGCGCGGTTGGTTATGATGACGAAGGCGTAAAATGCAAGAAATGGGACTTGATCAGCGATGGTATTTTGGTGAATTACCAGGCCATTCGCGATCAGGCTCATATCATCGGTTTGAAAGAATCGCAAGGCTGTTGCTACGCACAAAGCTGGAACGATGTGCAGTTTCAACGGATGGCCAACGTTTCGCTGCAACCCGGAAAAACCAAATTGAGCGTGGACGACATGATCAAAAACACCGAAAAAGGGATTTACATCATCGGCGATGGTTCTTTCTCGATTGATCAGCAACGTTATAACTTCCAGTTCGGCGGACAAACCTTTTACGAGATCAAGAACGGTAAAATTGCAGGCATGTTAAACGATGTTGCTTATCAGGCCAATACGCGTGAGTTCTGGAATTCGTGCACAGCTATTGCCGATGAAAGCGATTACCGTTTGGGCGGTGCTTTTAACGACGGAAAAGGTCAGCCTTCGCAATCGAACGCGGTTTCTCATGGTTCGGCAACGACGCGTTTTAATGGTGTTAATGTGATTAATACGGCGCGGAAGATTTGACCAGAATTAATAGAATTTAAGAATTAACAGAATGCTGCTTTTACAACATAAAATCTGTGGAATCATTTTCAATCTATGAAATCGTTCTAAAAAAATCTGTGGAATCATCAAAAAATCTGTGAAATCAAAATAAAAAAGAAATGGCGATATTAAGCAAAGAAGAAGCCCAAACGATACTCAAAAAAGTACTTGGTTTTTCTAAGGCCGATGAATGCGAAGTGGGCTTGTACGGCAGCGAAGGCGGCAACATCCGTTATGCGCGGAACGGCGTTTCTACGGCCGGCGATATCAGCACGCTGGGGCTGGCGGTAACTTCTACGTATGGTAAAAAATCTGCAACTTCTACCATAGACCAGTTCGACGATAAATCGTTGCAAACGGTGGTGAAAAGATCAGAAGAACTGGCGCAACTGGCACCCGAAAACCCGGAATACATGCCTTTGCAAGGCCCGCAGAATTTTCCGGAAGGCATTGGCTATATCAGTTCTACCGCTGCCATTACGCCGGACACACGTGCCGAGGCGGTTTTAAAAAGCATCCAGGTTTGTAAAGATGCAAATTTACAGGCCGCAGGTTTCCTCGAAAACACAACCGGTTTTAACGCGGTCATGAACTCGAAAGGTTTGTTTGCGTACAATAAAGATACGGACGTGATTTTTTCGGTAACCACGCGCAACGCTGAAGGAACAGCTTCCGGTTATGCGGCGCGCGGTTTTAACGACATCAGCAAATTGGACACTTTGACGGCAACGAAAATTGCAGCCTCAAAAGCAAATGGATCAAAAGGTGCAAAAGCCATCGAACCGGGAAAATATACGGTGATTTTGGAACCGGTTGCGGCAACTTATATGCTCGAAAACATGTTCCGTTTTGATGCGCGCCAGGCAGACGAAGGCCGTAGCTTTTTGAGCAAACCCGGCGGCGGAACGCGTTTGGGCGAGAAGCTGATGGACGAAAAAGTAACTATTTATTCGGACCCGTTTAACGCGGAACTGCCTTCGGCAACTTGGGACCGCGAAGGCGATAAACTGGAAAAAACGACCTGGATTGATAAAGGCGTGGTTAAAAACCTCAGCTATTCGCGTTACTGGGCCGAGAAAAAAGGCGTAAAACCGCTGCCCGGCCCGGCCAATATCATCATGGAAGGCGGAACGGCTTCGGTGGAGGATTTGATCAAAAGTACCGAAAGGGGCATTTTAGTTTCGCGGCTTTGGTACATCCGCATGGTTGACCCGCAAACGCTGCTTTTAACCGGTTTAACCCGCGACGGTACGTTTTACATCGAGAACGGAAAAATCATGTACCCAGTAAAAAACTTCCGTTTTAATGAAAGCCCGGTGATTATGCTGAATAATGTGGAAGCTTTGGGCAAACCGGAGCGCAGCATCAGCGTAGAATCTTACCGCAGCTATTTGATCCCGCCGATGAAGATTCGGGATTTTACTTTCAGCTCGCTGTCCGACGCGGTATAACATTTTTTAGGCGATAAAAGAAGCACGGTTTGTAATAAGGCCGTGCTTTTGTTTTTACAACAATTTTAGGGTGATAAAAACAGCATCATTCATTTCACTGTAATGGAAAGCACTAAAAATATACCGATAAAAGAAGCATTGTAAAATTTTAATAAGATAATTGCTTGTTTGCCAATTATCAAAGTTGTTTAAACTTTTTTCTGGCCGTGTTTTTTTGGTTGATGCTTCTTTTATCGCATAAAAATTGGTGCCTTTACCGGTCTTGAACAAATCAAAAACCAGGCAATACCAATTTTTATACGGTAAAAGAAGCATGGCGTAAAGCACAAAGAAATAAGTTTAAACAAGTTCATCTTCTAAAATTTTTACATTTGATATTAGAGTTTGAATTTTTACTGACAAAAGAAGCATCTCCCGAATTGGTCAAAACTAGTTCGGGATTTTTTGTTTTTAGGAACTAAATGTGATAACTAAGAGTATAACTTCTGCAAATCGAACTTTGGCAAAAAACAAATAATGATGAAATATCTTTTCTTCGGAATTTTTTGCAATATTCTTCTAATGTCTTGCAAACAATACCCTACCATCAAAGAGCGGCACGCATTTGAATTAAACATGGCAAAAGCTTTACACCTTGTGTATATCAATAGGGATGAAAAATATAATAATCCGTTCTTTAATATATATAACGATACAATTGTTGGATTCGAATCCCATGCTTACATAAATAATAAATATTACGAATATTTTTTTGCTCATAGTCTTAAAAATCCAGAATTCAAAATTGAGACAGACAATGACTCATTAAAATACCCAAGTATATCTCATATTGACAATTATAAAAATGGAAACTTTTACTTCTGCCGTTTTGGAAGGGGTACTATGCAATCTTTAGATTCAACTGGAAAGCTGACCGAATATTTTAGGAAGTACGACCATGATATATCTTATGCTAATAAATTGATGTTTTATAAAGACAAGGTAGTTATTGCCGGAATGTATGGAGTTTATGTTTTTGATATGAAAAGCGAAAAATTATTATGGAAATACATTTACGTAGATGATCCAAATGATGGGATGAGTACTGTAATAAACGATAAACTTGTGTTTACTGAAACTGCAACAGATACTATCAAAAAAAGTACAAACACAAATATTGTTTGTGTTGATCTAAATAAGTTCAAAGTAAAATGGCTAAAAACATTGAATCATAGTGCAACTTATACTTATGATCAGCAGTATTCGCCTCATCACCATTTGTACAATGACAGTAGTGAAGTAGTTATTCCACAAATTGATACTTGTTATACGCTTAATCTTAATTCGGGTAAGGTTAAGGGAAAGCTACGCTGGAAAGGCTACTTCCGATATAACCCCCGTTTTAACGTAGAGAACCATAAGATATACTTAGAAAACAATTACACTTTGATTTGTGCAGATTTAATTTCTGGGAAAAAGATTTGGGAAGTTAAAAATGCGGGTTATTGGGGCTTATATAAAAAACATGTTATAGCTTGTACGCCTGGTTTAAAATTTTATTTGATTATAAACAAGGAAACCGGACAAATTGAAAGCAAAATACCAAAACCAGAAAGTAACGTAATGGACTTTGATCTTGTAGGCAATTATGTATTGATTAACCGTGAAGCTTTGTATCAGTAATAGATTTAGCAACCACACCAATTTTTACCCGGTAAAAGAAGCATCGCCAAACATCAACATAAAACCAATCACAGCTTCTTTTTACAGATGTTTAAACAAACATTCTACCAGCGGTAATGTTGATTTTACGATTACTATTTTGGAAAAGATTACAGAAGCAGCTTTATCAGTTTGGCTCGAATTAATGTAATCATCGAAAATATCATTCGCACAAATCCAGTCTATTTCTACAAAAACATGATCGCCGATACTTTTTTTGCCCTCCTAAATTCCGATCGGGTTACCGAACCTACACGCAAAGTTTTACTAAACCGCCTGACTGAAACCACCGATTCGTCTGCTTTTTTTACGGTAGAAGAATTTGCCTTGCTGCGCGCCGTTACCGATTGTTTGACAGCGCAACCAGCCGAAGCACGTTTGGCAGATGTAGCAACCATGATTGATAACCGGCTGGCCGCACAAACCGGGCCGGGCTGGCGTTTTGACGAATTGCCGACAGACGGAACAGCCTACCAAATCGGCTTAAAAGGCATTAGCGAAAGCGTGCTTCTTTTATACCATAAAAATTTTACTGACCTCTCCCGTGAGGAACAAAACAACCTGCTAAAAACAGTACAGCAGGGAAACGCGCCGGGCGAAACCTGGAAAACATTTCCGGCAACCCGGTTTTTTGAACTGATGCTGACCGAAACCGCCGAACACTTTTACAGTCATCCTGCCGCGCAGCAGGAAATTAATTATACCGGCTTTGCCGATGCCCAAGGCTGGCAGGTGCCCATACTTTAGTTTAAACTTATACTCTTTTTAGCCCACCTATTTATGCGTTGTTACCCAACCAATGAAACCGTTGACGCTGTCATTATCGGGACAGGCGCCGGTGGTTCGCCCATTATGGCGCGTTTGGCCAAAGCCGGTTTAAAAGTCGTTGCGCTGGAAGCAGGCAATTACTGGAACCCGGTTGCCGATTTTTCAACCGATGAAATTGACCAAAACAAGCTTTTTTGGCCGCACGAAAGGCTGAGTGCCGGCCAAGATCCGCTTGCTTTTGGCCGTAATAATTCGGGTATCGGCGTGGGCGGTTCTACCTTGCATTACACGGCTTATACGCCCCGGCCACAGCCCGATAACTTCGCCCTAAAAACTGATTTTGGTTTGGGGGAAGACTGGCCGCTGCAATACGTGGATTTGGAAGCTTATTACGATGAACTGGAGCAAAACCTCGGCATTTCCGGCCCGGCCGTTTATCCCTGGGGACCGGCGCGAAAAACTTCTTATCCGCTTCCGCCATTGGCTTTAAATACGGCCGCACAGTTGATGGAACGCGGCTGCAAACCACTCGGCATCAAAACTTCCCCTGCGGCAAATGCGGCTTTGTCGGCTGCGTATTTTCAGGAACATATTGGTTGGCGAAATGCCTGCACCAACCGCGGCTTTTGTCAGGCCGGTTGTACCACGGGCGCCAAAGCAAGTATGGATGTTACGCTGGTTCCAGTGGCTATTCATTTTGGTGCCGAAGTAAGGCCAAACGCTTTTGTAACGGAAATCATCAAAAATAAATCAGGAGAAATTGAAGCCATAGTTTACCGCAAAGACGGACAAGAAGAAAAACAGCTTTGCAAAAACGTTTTCCTTTGCGCCGGTGCCGTTGAAACGCCGCGATTATTATTGATCAACGGTTTGGCCAACAGCAGCGGGCAAGTGGGCAAAAACTTTATGGCAAATACCGGTTTGCAGGTTTGGGGCGAATTTGATGAACTGCTCGACCCTTGGATTGGCATTCCCGGCGGTTTGATTTCCGAAGCTATGCACCGCCCGGTGGATGCTGATTTTGCCGGCGGCTATCTCATCCAGTCCATTGGCGTGATGCCTGTAACTTATGCTTCACAACTGGCCAGGGCAACCGGTGTTTGGGGCGAGGAATTGCGCGAGCGGATGAAAGCTTACAAAAATGTGGCCGGCATCAACATGCAGGGCGATTGCCTGCCTTACGAACACAATTATTTAGAACTTTCGGATGAGTTGGACGATATGGGTTTGCCAAAACCGCGCATCCATTTTACCAACGGCGAGAACGAAAACCGAATGATGGCCCACGCCAAAAAAGTAATGGAAGACATTTGGAAAAACGCCGGTGCCAGCCATTTATGGACGATGGACCGCAACGCGCACACCATTGGAACCTGCCGCATGGGCAACGATCCGGAGAGAAATGTAGTTGACAAAAACGGCCAGTCTTTTGATATCCCCAATTTGTACATTGCCGATAACTCCATTTTTCCGAGTGCTTTAAGCGCCAATCCTTCCCTTACGATTATGGCTTTGTCTTACCGGATTGCAGATGCTTTTTTGAAAGGGTTGGGTTGATTTTGGAGGTTTGGGTTTTGGGTTAAATGCTTCTTTTATCGGTACTTTTTAAGCGTGCTGTCATTTCGACCGTAGGGAGAAATCTTCTTCAAAGCGATCAGTCTTTTTTGTTGAAAGAAGATTTCTTCCTACGGTCGAAATGACAAAAAAAACCCAAATACCAAAACCCCTACTTCTTCACCCAACCCGTTTCCTTTCCATCCTCCACCAAATAAAAACTTCCAAAACTGCCCAGCACGTTAACCGGTTTCCCGGCGGCCAAAATGGTTTTTCGGGGAGAAATGGTATCCGGATGCGCGTACAAAGCTTCGGCTACTTTTGGCGTTAATTTCCTCAATGGCATTTCGACGCCAATAACTGTTCTGCTGTTTAAGTAGCCCGAACTTCCATCCGGCAAAGTTACTTTATAAAAATTGCAGGTTGCGGCATCTACATGCAAAGCCGTTGCTTCGGGCAATGCTTCTTTTACCGGTGCTTTTTCAGTGGGTTCTGTTAATAATTTGCTGTTGCGGTTGTTGGTGCGCACAGTTGCATTCAGGTTTTTAAGCGAAGCGGTAACCGGTTCGGGCTTTTTGGTAATGGGCGCAACAAACGTAAGGGGGTTTACGGCCCCGCCATTGGTATAAATGCCGAAATGCAAATGTGATGGCGTGGTGCGCGCATTGCCGGTATTGCCCACCAAACCAACGGTATCGCCAACTTGAACATGCTGCCCGTTGTGCACCAACTGCGAATCCAAATGCGCGTAATATAATGTGTAATCGGCATCATCGGGATGAAGGAAAACCACTTTTCCGCCCAATTTATTTTCGCCGGGCTGTGCAATCCCGTTTGCCGCGGCCAAAGCTGGTGTCCCTTTTCTGGCGAAAATATCTATGCCTTCGTGTTTGCGGATCCCGGCATCACGCTCGGCACCAAAAAAACTACCAATATTTGGCCTGCCCGAAGCCGCGACCGGAAAAGCCAAGGCCGGGCCGGATTGTATGGTCAACGTATATTCGCCGCTGCGCAACAATTCCGGCTGCAAACGAAGCAAATAAGTTCCCGCCTGTTTCACCTCAACAATTAAAGGTTTGCCGGTGGTATCTGCCGAAGCCAGCAACTGGTTTTGCTGGCCGTTTTGCTGCCATACATCCACAAAAACAACAAAATTTTGAGCCGGGTTTTTGCTGAGGCTGATGTACAGCTTCTCCCCTCTTTTGCCTTCAAACTGAAACGTGGCCGCCCGAATTTTTTCAGCAGCAAAAAAACCGGTTTCTTTATACGGGATGGTGATATGCGTTGCTTTGCCCAGACTTTGATCCGCCGTTTGCAGCCATTCGCTTCCCAGCGCGGTTTGTTGCAGTCCGGCTGTTTTTAAACGGTTGCCATAAACATCGTGCGGCGACATCTTTTTGAACAATCCTGCCGGGCCAATGCTGTTGCACGAAAAAAGTACCGATAAAAGAAGCATCCCAAACAAG
This sequence comes from Mucilaginibacter sp., assembly GCF_041088075.1. GTDB lineage: Bacteria > Bacteroidota > Bacteroidia > Sphingobacteriales > Sphingobacteriaceae > Mucilaginibacter_A. Next base: position 80,359 of record NZ_JBGCVY010000047.1, read on the forward strand.
CTTTGGGTTTTGGGTTGAAAAATGGGTTTCATAACAAGTATTATACTCCTAATTTTAACCTTTAAAAAGAACGAATGTTTTGTTGCCAACCCGTTTAAGGTTTAGTAATTGGATAACACAAACGAAAAAACGGATACTGTTTTTATCGGCATAAAAACAGTATCAACACCTGCCCAAAATTAAAGTGTAAAAGTTGCTTTAAGCAGCATCATCCTTCCGGGAAGCTGATAAGAGCTAAACGAATAATTATTGGCCGATAAATAAACTGCGCTGTATTGTTTGATATTGAAAATATTGTTGAAATTCAATTCCAAATCTGTGCGTATTTTATTGAACTTGTACCTTGCAAAAGCATCGGCAAAAAAATATTTTAAATGATTGTTTTGGTTTTGTATTGTTAAATAATAATTACCCGAAAAATTAAACAGCAAATTGTTTTTGGGCGAATAATTAACCGCCGCTTCCTGCAAAGCTTGTCTTACAATTGTATTTGGAATTGCTGCGGAAGAAGAACTTTTTGTCCGGCTGTAATTAACCTTGTAACTTGCATTTAACTGGTTGCTAAACTTGGTTTCGGTACTTGCGGTAAAATTGTTTAAAACGGTATTGTAAGGCAGCAAAATATTATTTTGAATTTGGTTGGAACGATTGGATTGCAACAAAAAACCGCCGCTGATAGTTGTGTGCAAAACAAAAATATATTTACTTGTATTGGCATTTAGCGTCCAGGAATCAATACTGTTTTTATAAGGTAAAAGTACAAGTTGCTGGAAATTTTTGTTGATTAAACTTGATGCAATATTGTTACTTGTGATATGATTGTAAGAAGCATTGACCGAAAAAAAGAATATCACAATTGCTTTGCGCTGGCTGTAGTTCAGGATAAACGTACTGTTTTGCCTCTCGGTCAAATTTGCATTGTTGGCCTGCAATGAACGGTAATTGGTTAAAATATAACCGCGGTAAACATCCTGGATATTGCCAAATTCGTTTCTTAAATTGCAATTTAAATTGATTGTTTTTTCAGTTGCAATTTTATAAGTAACGCTTATTTTTGGGTTGAAAAACAAGCGCGTTAAGCTTTGGTTAAAATGGTATAAACTATCCGAGTAATCAATTTGCTGTAAACTGACCGGCAAATTGACACTTGCTTTTAATTTATCTCCGGGCAAATCGTAACTCGCTTCTGCATAAATCCGTTTTCGCAACCAATGCGTTTGATTGGCCGAACTATCTGCAAAAGCACGAACAGTTTGATTATTTTGCACCACATTTAAAGCCGATTGCAATTGTTGCGATTGCAAAGTGAAACCTGCTTTGTAGCCTTGCGTGATTTTTTCACCCGGAACTTTGTACGACAAATAATTGTTGGTGAACCACGACGGCACATTTACCGTTTGCACCAATTGCGAATACAATTTTCCTTCGTTAAAAACAGCATTGTTAAAGTTGGGTTCAATTGTGCGCGTTTCCGGTTCTGCAAAACGGTTAATGTAAGAGTAGATTTCCAAAATATGGTTGAACTTTAAAATTTGCATCAAATTAAACTCGTTGGAAAAATCTAATGGATTATTTTTTAAAACTTGGTTTACCGGACTTGTATTTGCAACAAAATTGGAATACGAAGACTGGTGATTGTAATCCAAAACCAATGCATTGTTCAAATAATATTTTTCTTTATTTACGTTGAGCGTAAATTGGCTGTGCAGCAAATCAGGCCGGAGTTTATTTTGCTGGCTTTCGCTGTACCTTACCGTATCTTGTGGCAAATAAACTTCGGTTCGTTTCTGGTAATATTGCCGCTGTGCATCGTGCAGTTCGTACAAGTTTACTTTTAATTGAACGTCTTGTTTCAAATGAACCAAGTTATTTAAATTAAGTAAAGCCGACTGGTTAAAAAGATAACGGTTGCGCGGCAAGTCTGGGTCGCCAACTGTGCCTAAAGTTAAAATTGCATCAGGTTTATTATTATCCAACCTTTTTAAATAATCAGATAAATTGTGCGATACCAAATCCTGCTGCAAATCCAAACTATAATTGTTCGCTTTTAAATAGTTAATGGCTTTGTATTGATCTTTGAAAGCCATCGCATTCAAATCGGCATAATACTTATCCGGCAAACCAAGCCCCAAAGTTTCCTGCCCAACCAACCGCAATTTTGTATCTTTTTTAAAAGTGAGGTTTAGCGCAACATCATCGCTTACCACTTTATTTTTTAACATTTTAATGGGTTGATGATTTTCCATCACCTGCACCTGGTCAACCACGCCATGCGGGATAGAACGCGTGGCAATGTTGTATTTATCGTCCAGCAAATTGTCGCCTCCGATGTACAAGTTAGAAATTGCTTTGCCGTTGTATTTGATCTTGCCGTTATCGTCCACATCAATGCCCGGCAATTTTCTGATCACATCGCCAATCACCCGGTCTTGCGGGCTGCTGAAATCAGAAACCTTGTAGCTTAACGTATCGCCGCTGGTTTTTAACCCGGGGCGGTTGTCCCTAACTGTAACTGTTTTTAGCTGATTGTTTGCTACGGATAATTTGAATTGATAAGCCGGGCCAAAACCGATAAAAGGTTTAGTTTGCGTTTTAAAACCGATGCAGCTTGCTTCAACAAATAGGCTTTTTGGGTCAACCCCTTCCGGCACAGGCAGTAAAAACTGACCTTTTTCATTGCTTCCCTGGTAAGCAATAATCAGGTTGCTGCTGTTTTTAAGGCTGATATTTGCATAAGCCACTGCTTTGCCGGTGCTGTCGGTAACTGTGCCGTGGATGTTTTGGGCGAAACCCGCATTCCACCCAAACAAAAAAATGACCGGTAAAAACAGTATGGCAAAACCGTTCATGGTTTGTCTGATAATTCTATCGGGTTGTTGATTGGTTTTCTTGCAGGAACAGGCGAAGTGCTGTAAACTTTTGCACTTGAACCAGCAGCTGCATACGCAGCATTTATAAATCCTGTTGGGTTTTCGTGTACAGCCTTGTCAAGCCTTGCAAATTCTTTTTCAGTAGTTTTTAAACCATCTTTAGGTAACTCAATTATTTTAAAAGAATAACTTTCTCTAACAAAAATCGTCATTGACTTTCTTTCGGAACTGTTATCCGCTTCTGCAACCGAAACTGAATTTTCAGCTATTTTGCTAACATCTTCCAGTCCCGCAAACTTCCAAACTACTTCTTTTTTAGTGTCGTTTGCTTCTACAATCAATCCCGGCAAACCATTTAATTTCCATGGCCCGCTGCGAAAAGGTAATGTGGGACAAAACCAAGCTTCATAATTTCTACCTTTAAAAGTAGTTTTGGCTTTCTGACAATGCAAAGTTCCAAAGCTGATTGTATCGGTTAAAATTGTCCAATTCATAGCAGGTAAAGTTTCATCCATTAAATAAATGTTAATGATTTTTTCCTGCCGGATTATTTTTTTCTCAGCCTGAAACTGGTAAAATTTAGTAGCAGAACCACGTGGTCCGCCTACTCCGGAAAAATTCACCATGCTGGTTGTCCCGGTTTTAGCGCGTTCGGCAATCAGCTTTTTCATTTTTTCATCATGCAAACGTTGATCTGCACTTCGATAAACACTTGCATTTTTGCCAAGCAGCAATTCCATGTTTTCGGTGTAAACTTTTGCTTTGTCCGTAGTATCGCGGATATGCGAAAAAGTATAACGAACTATTGCAATGGTTGCATCTGGTTTTTGCGCTTTTACCAATTGAAAAATCAATAAAATAGCCGGTAAAAGAAGTATGTGCTTTTTCATGGGAAGATGGTTTAAACAGAAAAAATAGCTTTTATTTTTCAGTCAATTCGATTGGATTATTAACTTTCTTACTAAAACCATAATTGGGACGGCTAACATTTATAGAACTAATTTTGGAAACATCAATATCATCCAAAGGAGAACGGAAGCTTTTACCTGCTACTTTAGAAAGTGCCGATGGATTGGTTTTTGCTACTTCCTGCAAACGATCAAACTCTTTTTGCGTGGTACGGATTGCGTCTTCCGGTAATTTGACCAATTGCTTTTGATCGCTGATCTGCTCAAAACCTGCAAATTTAAATTGTACTTCTTTTTTACTGTCGCTGGCTTCTATAATTAGTCCCGGCAAACCTTGCAACTTCCATGGCCCACTGCGAAAAGGCAAAGCCGGGCAAAACCAAGCTTCGTAATTTCTGCCTTTAAAAGCAGTAGTTGCTTTCTGACAATGCAGGCCGCTGACAGTAAGCGTATCACTCATGATTTTCCAATTAATTACTGGCATTGGTTCTTCTACCAAATAATCGTTTATTAAATTTTTCTTGGTAAAAGATTTATGGGCGGTAAAGAATTGAAAATATTCATCAGAAACCGGGCGTTTTGCACTGATGTTAAGGTTTAAATGATTCGGATCTGTTGCGTTTTTTATCTGGTTTTGTACCTCTTTTACCACATTTTCAATTTGCAAACGGGCATCAATACTTGTACACGCACTCGAATTACGTCCTAACAGCAAAAGCAAATCTTCAGTATAAGGATGTGTACGGTCTGTTGTATCCCGAACATGCATAAAATGGTAAGTAGCCTGGGCTTGCGCCGGTTCTGCTGTTTGTCCGTAAGATAATTTTGTAAATAGCATAGAAATCAGGCAAAGGTTTAGTATCGTTTTCATCATTAATAATTGTTTCAAAATTGCAAAAAGCAAATATAACTAAAAAAATAGTAACATAACTAAAAAACTATTTTATAAATTTTATTTTGATAAAAATAGAAAAGGCCGATACTTTTTTTTAGTACCGGCCTTTTGGCTGTTTAGGCCAATGCTTCTTTTATCGGTATAAAATCAGTACCGCTTCACATTAAAATCAGAAATGCCGCCTTTTAAGTTGAGGTAGATTTTCCGCGGCGCATTGTCAAACCCGGCGGTTTGGTATTCGTTGTCGCTTTTGGATTCAAAGCCATCAAAAGATTTGGAAGACAAGCCGGTTTTGCTGATGATATGGCAGGCTGCATTGCTTGGCACGCTGATGTTCACTTCCGAAACACCGGTTGAAATATCCACATTCATCACCGCAACAGGCTGGCCCAGCTTTAAATCCATTGAAGTTGCGCCGCCTTTTACCAATAGTTTACGCACTTTAAATTTGCTCAAATCCAAATCCATTTTGCTGGCGCCCGAAGCAATATCAATGTCCCAAACCGGGTTTACATTTAGTTTGATGTTGGCCTGGTTGCCTTTGTCGCTGTCCCAGTTGATGGAATTGCGCGAACTGCTGGTGTTAAAATTGATGGTTCGTCCAGAATCGGTAGCGGTGGTATTGAAGTGAAATTTACTCGATAACTCGTGGGTGCTGGCACTGAAAAGTTGGTTCGTGGTATCTTGCAAAACATACGTTGCGCCGCCGCCTTTGATGTTTAATGAAGCTACTTTTACGGCTGCTGTGTACGGTTCGTTATACGTTCGGCTGCCTTCTAATTTCATTACGCCTTTTCCATTATCATTATCGTCGTCGTCATTATTAAAATCGTTATCGCCGTTAAAAAAATGGTTGCCAAACTGGCGGCCAAAAAACTGATGGTTTGGCGGTTGCAGGCCGCGGTAAGCAACAATGCCCAGCACCGCAGCAAAAATCAGGGCGCGCAATGCTGTTATTCCTGTTGAATGATAGTGTTTCGTAACCATATTTACACCCGAGACGATCAGCAGCAGTGGCCACAAACTTAAAACATTGCTCCAGTGAAAGCTGATCACATTAAAATTATCCAGTAAAAACAGTATGCCGATGCACAGCAGCAACATACCTGTAAATAATCGGTCGCGTTTCATAGCTATAAATCTTTAGGTTCGTTTGGGTTAATGCCAGACCAGTCTTCTTTTTTGGTTGTTGTTTCCGGTTCGATAGTTTTACTTTTGGCGCGAAAGATGAGCACCAAACCAATCACAACCAAAATAACCGGCCAAAACTGCTCAAAGTTAAACCAATACGGAATGATGTCGAGCTGGTCTAACAGGAAAAATAGGCCCAGCAAAATCAGCACGATGCCGCCAATTTGCGCTACGTTTTTATTGTTGTTTACCCTAAAGTTTTGGTTAACGGTTTGAAAAGGACGGCTTTCATTGTGCACGGTATAATCAACAACCGGCTCGTTTAAAACCGAATTTCTGCGTGGCATTACAATCCACAAAACGATGTAGGCCAGCGTGCCGCCGCCGTGGTAAATCAGCGTTAACACAAAAATCAAGCGCACAATAGTTACATCAATACTAAAATAATCGGCCAGGCCGGCGCAAACGCCTGCTATTACTTTACGGTTTTCGTCGCGGTACAATTTTTTTTCCATGATCTTTTTTATTTTAAATTTCTTTTGTTGTGGTTTGGATAATCAGCTCATCAACATTGGCCCCGGCACTCATTTTTAAACAAGCAATTATTGCCGCGGCAACATCTTCGGGCAAGATAAATTTTTCTGCCGGAATTGTGGTTCCGTTCCAGGAATCTGTTAAAGTTGACCCCGGAAAAACCGCCGTTACTTTTACCTGATAAGCTTTCATTTCTTCGCGCATAACATCATTAAGACCGCGCTGCGCAAACTTTGTTACAGAATAACTTCCGGCATTTGCAACAATTTGTTTGCCAGCCATGGAGCAAATGTTAAAGACATGCCCGCTTCTTGCAGCCATTAGTTTTTTGCCGAAATAACGGTACAATTCGTAGCCGGACATCAGGTTCAAATCCAACTGTTTTTGCAAAGCGTTTTCCTCTTCCTCCAAAATACTTACAGGAAAAAAAGCACCGGCATTATTAATGATGATTTGGATAGAACCCAATTCCCGTTCCGCTTCGGCAGCAAACCGGCGGACATCATCGCGCAAACTGCAATCGGTTGTGCGTGTAAAAACCTTTATTTGCGGGCTGATTTGCAGCAATGCTTCTTTTACCAGCAATAATTCTTCCTCATTTCTGGAACAAATGGCCAGGTTTATGCCTTCTTTGGCCAGCGCTTTGGCTATGGCCAGTCCGATGCCTTTGGTGGCGCCCGTTATCAGTGCGTTTTGCATGGATAAAATTAGCTTAAAAACAGCATCGGCACTTAAATTGAAAAAATGTATTTTTAAAAAAATTTAAAGGATGATTTTTCACCACTTAGGAAAGTATATATTATTGCTGCGGGCAAGCTTTAAAAAGCCCGAAAAATTTAAGGTTTACTGGAGCGAGATCATGCGCGAAATGGTTTCTATCGGCATTGGTTCGCTTGGGATTGTTTGCATTATTTCGGTTTTTATCGGTGCGGTTTCTACCGTTCAAACGGCGTTTCAGTTGGTCAGCAATTTAATTCCGCGTTCTATCATCGGCGGCATTACGCGCGATTCGGTTATTTTAGAATTCAGCCCAACCATTACTTCTTTGGTGCTGGCAGGCCGCGTTGGTTCCAGCATTGCTTCCCAGATTGGCACCATGCGCGTAACCGAACAAATAGATGCGCTGGAAATAATGGGCGTAAACGCACCTGGATATTTAATTTTGCCCAAAATTATTGGCGGTGTTACCATGTTCCCGCTGCTCGTGATCATCTCCGTTTGCCTGTCGTTGTTTGGCGGCTATATTGCCGGTGCAGCTTCGGGCGCGGTTTCGCCCAATGATTATGTGATTGGTTTAACCACCGATTTTAACCCGCTTTTTGCCCGGATTGCGCTGATTAAAGCCCTGGTTTTTGCGTTTATCATCACCAGTGTTTCGGCTTATCAGGGTTATTATACTTCGGGCGGCGCGCTTGAAGTTGGGCAGGCCAGCACACGCGGCGTGGTGATGAGCTGTATCATTATCCTTTGTGCCGATTATTTGATAGCCCAGTTGATGTTATGATTGAGATTAAAGATATTAATAAAAGTTTTGGCGATAAGCACGTTTTAAAAGGTATTTCGGCTGTTTTTAACCAGGGTATGAGCAACCTGATCATTGGTGGTTCCGGTTCCGGGAAAACAACTTTACTAAAATGTATTGTAGGTTTGCACGAACCCGATAAAGGCGAAGTGCTGTACAGCAACCAGAATTTTACAAAGATGGATTTTGAACAACGAATCCCGATCCGAAAAGAAATTGGCATGTTGTTTCAAAATTCAGCTTTGTTTGATTCGATGACGGTGGAAGAAAACATTATTTTTCCGCTGAATTTATTTACCGAAATGTCTAAGGCCGAAAAAGTTGACCGCGCCAATTATTGCTTAGAAAAAGTAAACCTAAAAGGCACGAACAAACTGTTTCCATCCGAACTTTCGGGCGGGATGAAAAAACGGGTCGGCATTGCCCGCGCCATTACCATGCAGCCCAAATATCTGTTTTGCGATGAGCCTAACTCCGGCTTGGACCCAAAAACTTCCATCGTAATTGATGAACTGATTAAAGACATCACCGAAGAAAACAACATTACCACGGTTGTGGTTACGCACGATATGAACTCAGTAATGGGCATCGGCGATAATATTTTATTTTTGCACAACGGCGAAAAATGGTGGCAAGGTTCCAACAAAGAAATTGCCCACACCGATAATAAAGAACTGAACGAATTTGTATTTGCCAGTAAATTTATGCAGGCAGCGAAGGAGAAGTTGTAGTAGAGAGGTGTGAGGTAAGAGGTATGAGCATTGAGGTATTGTTTGCTCTCTATTATTTCAAGCTTTGAATTTGTTATAAGAATCGGATAACTTAAAAAAAGTTTTCATCAAACAGGCTTACCCCAAACCTAATTTACCTCACACCTCTTACCCCGCACCTAAAAAATGATCCAACTCCTCACCCCACAACATTGGAAAGATTACGAACTGATGGATTGCGGCAATTTTGAAAAACTGGAACGCTTTGGCAGCCTGATTTTGATCCGGCCGGAACCGCAGGCCGTTTGGGGCAAAAGCTTATCGGAAAACGAGTGGCAAAAACAGCATCATATCCGTTTTAAAGGCCGTTCGGCAACTTCGGGCGAATGGCTGAAAAAGAACTCGGCAACGCCCGACCGCTGGCACATCGAATACCAAAACCCGGAAGTTGCTATCAAACTACGCCTCGGCCTAACGTCTTTTAAACATGTTGGCGTTTTCCCGGAGCAAGCCGTTAATTGGGACTATATTTCTGCCAACATCAAAAAACTAAAAACGCCTCAGCCTAAATTTTTAAACTTGTTTGCTTATACCGGCGCGGCATCTTTAATTGCAAGAGCTGCCGGTGCAGAAGTTACGCACGTGGATTCGATCAAACAAGTGGTTACCTGGGCGAATGAAAATATGCAATTGTCTTCGCTCGACAACATCCGCTGGGTGGTGGAAGATGCGCTGAAATTTGTAAAACGCGAACTGAAACGGGGCAACAAATACAACGGCATCATCCTCGACCCGCCTGCTTTTGGCCATGGGCCAAACGGCGAGAAATGGAAACTGGAAGACAACATTTTGGAAATGATGCTGGACGTGGTGAAGCTGCTGGACGAGCAGGAACATTTCCTGATCTTAAATACTTACTCGCTTGGTTTTTCTTCGGTGATTGTAGAAAACCTCATCCGCAACGCTTATCCCAAAGCAAAAAACTTGGAAACCGGCGAACTTTATTTGCAGGCAACCGCCGGAAGCAAACTGCCTTTGGGCGTGTTTGGCAAGTTTAACAATTTGTAAAAAGCACTGATAAAAGAAGCATTACCATTTTTTGTGCCGAAAATGAACGGATAGAAAAGCCTTTTTTTCTGATTGATATTGTTATGTTTGATTTTTGGAACCGAAAGCAAGCAATCAACGTATGAGAAATTTTTAATTGATTGTTAATTTTAGGCCGATAAAAACAGCATCGGCTACTTATTATTTACATTGCCCGTATAAACAAACATGAACCTTAAAAACTTACTTTTAAATTTAACTTTTGCCTGTACATCCATTATGCTGCTCACCAATTGCAGCGAAAGCAGTACGGCCGAAAAACTACTTGCCACAGCCAATTCAAAACAAGCAACCGCAGATACGGCAAACCTTAAAAAAACACCGCCGCCGCCAAAACCAATTGATAAACAGCAGTACGATTCGTTGATGAAAAAACTGGCCAACGGCGATACCACCGGAAACTGGCCGGTAAAAAACACACCTTATCCGTTGGCCGGAGCCATTTTGCCCGAACACCGCATTGTTGCTTTTTACGGAAACCTGTATTCAAAAAGGATGGGGATTTTGGGCGAACTGCCGCCGAACGAAATGCTGCGAAAATTGGATTCCGAAGTAAAAAACTGGGAAAAAGCTGATCCTTCCACGCCTGTCATCCCGGCCTTGCATTATATCGCTATTGTTGCGCAGGGCGATGGCGGTGCCGATGGAAAGTTTCGTTACCGGATGCCTTTTAAACAAATTGATTCGGTTTTGGCCATTGCAAAAAAGCGTGATGCTTTGGTTTTTTTGGATGTACAGGTTGCTTTAAGCGATATCCGGACGGAACTGCCTTTGTTTGAAAAATACCTGATGATGCCTAACGTGCATTTTGGCATGGACCCGGAGTTTTCGATGAAAACCGGCGCAAAACCAGGAACAAAAATTGGCACTTATGATGCGGACGATATTAATTTTGCCTCCAACTATCTGGCCGGTTTGGTCAAAAAGTACAACCTCACGCCAAAAATCCTGATCGTGCACCGTTTTACCAAAAACATGGTTACCAATTACAAACAAATCAAACTGCGCCCCGAAGTGCAATTGGTGATGGACATGGACGGCTGGGGCGAACCGGAACTGAAAAAAGGCACGTACCGCCATCATATTTATGCAGAACCGGTACAGTTTACCGGCTTTAAACTGTTTTACAAAAACGATTTGAAAAAGGCACCCAACCGTATGATGACACCAAGTGAAGTGCTGGCCTTGAAACCGAAACCAATCTATATTCAGTATCAGTAGAACGCGCTTTTTTTATACCGGACTTGTTTTAGCATCCTTCGTGATTTTTAGAGCCTGTTTAAATTTTATTGAATAGAGTTTTGGCTAAAGCCAATCTAAACTTACACCTACCACGGCCTAAAGGCCGTGGCAATTGAATCGCTTTGTTTTACAAATCTTTTTAACCCGATAGCAAAACCCTAAAGCATCATGCTTTATTCATTGCCGCGGCCTTCAGGCCGTGGATAAAGGCGAACAGGAATTGGCTTCAGCCAAAGGTTGCCTCAATTTTGGTGGCATAAAAGAAGCATGAAAAACAGGCAAGCCAAAATTTAAACACGCTTTTGGTTTGTCAATTTTACCTCATTAAAAACAGCACCGCAAATCAAAACACAAGTGTTTGCGTTTGTTAACATATGAGTAAGAAAGCAACGTTTGGCGGAGGCTGTTTTTGGTGCACCGAAGCTGTTTTTCAGAATGTAAAAGGCGTCATCAAATCCGTTTCGGGATACATGGGCGGCGCGGTTAAAAACCCGACATATGAACAGGTTTGCGGCGGCAATACCGGACACGCTGAAGTAATTGAAGTAGAATACGATCCGGCAGTAATTTCTTTTAATGAGTTGTTGCTAATCTTTTTTAAAACCCATAACCCAACCACGTTAAACCGGCAGGGCAACGACAGCGGTACGCAATACCGCTCGGTTATTTTTTATGCTGATGACGAGCAAAAAGCCGAAGCCGAAGCCATGATCCAAAAATTGGATGCAGAAGGCATCTTCGACCAAAAAATTGTAACGCAAGTAGTTCCGGCCGAAACTTTTTACAAAGCAGAAGGCTACCACCAAAACTATTTCAACAACAATTCCAACCAGCCATACTGCGCCTTTGTAATTCAGCCTAAACTGAACAAGTTTATCAAGGAGTTTAAAGAGAAAACCAATTTAGCCTCTTAAAAGCAATACCAATTTTTAGGTGATAAAAGAAGCATTTGCGTAAAAGTAGGTGCTTCTTTTTTTGTGGCGGAAAAAAGAAAATATTTTTGCTTTCTTTAGGCTTGTATAAAAGCAAAAAATATTTTCAATGATTAAACAAACACTTTACTTGTTCATCATTTTTTGCTTGTGCCTCAGTTTTAATAGCAAAGTCTATGCACAATCTGACACAGGTAAAGTAAAACCGCAAACTTACGTGCAAGTGTACTATTCGCTTACCAATACCGCAGGGACGCTGGGCGGCAAATCCAATTTATCGGTTGAAGTGGGCAAACAATGGAACGTTTTTAGCTTAGGGCTTGATCTGGGCAAAACTACCTTAGAACACATCCACGGCCGGGACACCTCGTTTTATTTTGAGATTAGGCCAAACCTAAATATTTTTCAGCAAGGTCGGTTTACCAATACGCTTACGGTTGGCGTGGGCTACGTGTTTTTGGCCCCCAATAATTTTTTAAGCGAACTGACTTCCGGTATCGAGTACTCGGCCTCCGACCGCCTGCACCTAAACGCCAACTTCGGTACGTTTTATTACAGCGGAAGGTACACGGCAACTTCGGCCACATTTTTCGGGTTATCTGCCTCTTATTATTTTCTGCCTTATAAAAACCGGTCTTCTGTTATCAGGCCGAAATGATTTGGTAGTTGCGGCGCATTTTTAATACTTCTTTTATCTGCATAAATTAGTAAAACCGAGCGATCAAAACATGAAGGCAACAGAACTTAGATCAGCAATCCATCGAATTGTAAAGGCAACGGAAAACGAGCAGGTTCTGCAAGCTTGTTACGATTTCTTAAAATTGAAGCAAAACGAAAAGGACGATTCGATTTGGAAATCTTTAAACGAAGAACAGCAAGATGAAATATTATTAGCTTATGAAGAATCCAATCAGTCGAAGAATTTGATAGATGCAAAAACCGTTTTTAAAGGCTTTAAATAAGACAAAAACACCAAAACCTGCATACTTCTTTTACCACCCAAATTTCCTCCTCCGCAACCGCACCTGCTTTTCAGCTTTTTTAATAGCTTTGAAATCCTTGTAAAACAGCAAATGCAATACTGTTTTTATGGCATAAAAATTTGATCTGAATGCTGACTGTAGAAAAAATCGGGGGCACTTCCATGACGGCCCTCAAAGATGTGCTTAAAAATATCATCCTGTTTAACCGTACCGGCGACGAGCTGTACAACCGCATTTTTGTGGTTTCGGCTTTTTCGGGCGTTACCAATTTGTTGCTGGAAAACAAAAAGACCGGCGAACCTGGCGTTTACCATTTGATCGCCAATTATCAGGATTTCCACGCCGCCTTGAACGACCTCGTTATCAAACTTCAAACCATCAATAAAACCTATGTTGATTTGGGTTTGGATTTGGCCGCTGCCGATCAGTTTATCGAAAAACGTGTCCGCGATGCGCAAAGTTACCTCGAAAACTTGGTCAATATTCTGGCTTCGGGTTATGTAAGCGAGGAAGGGATTTTGCAGGCCGCACGCGAAATCCTGGCTTCCATCGGCGAAACGCATTCGGCTTTTAACTTCACCAACATCCTGCAAAACAACCGTATCAACGCTACTTGTATTGATCTGAGCGGTTTCGACGACCATCAATATTACACCATTGACCAGCGTATCCGTGAAGCTTTTAAGGATATTGATTTCGGTAAAACCATTTGCATTGTTACCGGCTACGCCAAAGGGACGGAAGGCATCATGCGCGAATTTGACCGCGGTTATTCGGAAGTTACCTTCAGCAAAATTGCGGTTGCCGTAAAACCAGAGGAAGCGATCATCCACAAAGAATACCATTTGTGCACGGCCGACCCGATGCTGGTTGGCTTAGACCATTGCCAGCCCGTAGGTTTTACCAATTATGATGTGGCCGACCAATTGGCGGATATTGGCATGGAAGCTATCCACCCAAAAGCTTCTAAACCTTTGGAAATCAATAATATTAACCTGCGCATTAAAAATACTTTCGAGCCGGAACATCCCGGAACGCTGATTACGCAGGATTACGTTTCGGAGAAAAAACGTGTTGAAGTAATTACCGGGACCGATAAAGTGATGATCCTCGATATTTATGACCCGCTGATGGTAGGCCATGTGGGTTCGGATTTACAGATCATGCAGGTTTTTTTCAAACATGACGTTAGTTACAGCTACAAAGCAACCAGCGCCAACAGCATTACCGTGGTAATTTGGGAGAAAGATTTTAAGCAATCTTTGTTCAACGAGCTGGAAGAAAAGTTTGAAAAAATAACGGTAGAACAAGCTGCCATGGTTTGCATCATCGGTTCTAACATTGACCAGCCGGGCTTGCTGGCCAAATCTGCAACCGGTTTGGCCAATGAAGGCATCAACATCAAAAGCTGCGGTTTTTCGTTGCGGAAAGTAAACATCCAGTTTTTGATTGCCCGCGAAGATTTTGCCAAAGCCATTATCGCTTTAAACAAAGCCATGTTTTTTATGGGGTAAAAGAAGCATTGGGTAAAACAAAACTTCTTTTTACAAAATTACTTAGCTAATTGCTTAACTTTATAAGCAAATAAAAACCACTACTATGGCAGATATAAGATTATCAATCAACCGGGATTTTATGACTGAATTAAGCAATAAAACCGGCATTGACAAGCCTGATGAGTTGACTAAAGATGCTTTGACATTTTTTAGCTGGGTAGTATCCGAGGTAAAAAAAGGCCGTGTTTTTCTTACCGTTGACGAGAATGGGGAAAACCCAAGAAAAGTGGTAACAACGACCTTAGAAAAAGCAAAACTGACCAAATAAATTTAAGCTGAATGAGTGGCTCTGAAGTACATTTTAATATAGCAGCTTTACCGGAAGACCATCCTAACTTAGAGCTTAAAGAAGATAATACAATCGCTCCCCAGATCAGCGTACTCGACCCAAAATCGCGTATTGGTTATCATTTGGCACGCATCGTGCTGGCAATCATTAGTGTATTTTTAATTTTTCTGATCCTGTACATCCTTTTTGAAAAGCCAAACAACGTTCCGAAAATAGATTTGGCCGGTAAGGGAAACTTGACCGACAGCGCTTTTAACCGAAATTTCAGGCTGATCCAATTGGCGCAGGAAGACAATAAAGCTTCCCGCGATTTTATTGTCCAGATCAGCCAAATGGTTTTGCTCAATATGCTCTTACCTATTTTAACGGCAATCCTGGGTTATATTTTCGGTTCGCACAGCGAGAGCAGAGGTTGATGAATTTTAGGCGATAAAAGAAGCATGGCGTAAATTAAGGTTTAAGGTTTGCTCTGTCATTCTGAACTTGTTTCAGAATCCCTCTTTCAATATTTAAATCTTTCTGATGGGATGCCGAAACAAGTTCGGCATGACTAAAACAACGGCAACTGCCCCTTCCCTTTTAAATCCACATCATCCGGGTTGGTAATTTCCAGTTCAATCTTTTTGGCCGGTTTAACCACCTGTTCTTCTTTCTGCGAGATTTCTTTTTCGGCTTCTTCTTCCTTGTGTTCTTCCAAAACAATCGCTTTTAAAGAAACTTCTGCAACCGGGTCTGGCACATCTTCTTCGTCATCGTGTTCGGCAATCAATACAATACTTTTGATTTCATGTTGAGAAAGCCGGTTTCCCTGTGCTTTGATGCCTTTTACATCAATCAAATCGGCCAGGTTCAGTTCTGTCGTTTCCGGGATATGTGCTTTTCCTTTCAGCAATTCTACTTTAACCACCGGTTGCGACGCGCCCGAAATCAAAGTCATTTTAGAACCATGTTCATCGCTGATCAAATTGACCGGTTTGCCGATCACCATATTTTCAAACGTAAAACGCTTTACAAAATAGTTTTTCAGCTTGCCTTCGTAATGCACCACGGTGTAAACCTGATCGGGATTGTACTTTTCGATCCTGATCATTTTATCTTCAAAATGATTAGTGAGATCGAAACTACTCAACTCGCAAATACCGTTGCTCAACACTTTCAGTATCTTGTCTTCTCCGTCAAATTCGCCTAAAAAAGTTCCGCGGCCATCTACATTTAATCTTTTCAGCACCTCATCGTACCAAATCTTCCGGCCGGAAAGTGTGGAAATCCCTTTCGTTTTCAGCGTGATTTTTTTGATCGGATATTTGGTAACCACGTTCCCCAGCGAACTTCTGCCTTTGATGGCCACATCGGCAAAATTCAAATCAAAAGTCAGTTTTTTTAATTTGGCATGAGGTTTTAACTGCACGTTTACCACTTCCGCCTCGCCGTTTGGATTATGCGTAAAGTAAAGCGTTTTGGTGCCTTTCGTGCCTTTGGTCAAATCGTATTCGCGGTCGCGCGTGATGCCCTGCACAAAAAAACGCTTGATAAAAGCAGTACCGGTTTCGCCATCCCTGTAAATCAAATTGTAAACCGTGCGCTCGTCGTTCTTTTTAAAGATGCCGGCGTAGATGATGTCTTTCCCCACAAAAACCTTTTCCTGCACTTTGGTAACCAAAAAGCGGCCATCTTCGCGGAAAACAATAATTTCATCCAAGTCAGAGCAATCGCCTACAAATTCGTCTTTTTTCAGCGCGGTTCCCACAAAACCATCTGCACGGTTCAGGTAAATTTTTACGTTTGCCAGCGCAACTTGTGCTGCTTCTACCCGATCAAAAATGCGCAATTCGGTTTTGCGTTCGCGGCCTTTGCCAAACTTTTCTTTCAGTTTCTGGAACCAGTCAATGGCATAATCCGTGAGATGTTTCAGGTGATTGTTGACTTCCCTGATCTCATTTTCCAGCGATTTCATCTGCTCGTCCGCTTTTTTTACGTCGAAGCGCGTGATGCTGCTCATCGGTTTGTCAATTAGCTTTTTAAAATCTTCGGGCAAAATTGCACGGTAAAGCTGCGGCAAAAACGGCTCGAACAATTTGTACAATACTTTTACAACCGCTTCAAAGTTTCCGGAAGTTTCGTAATCCGGATGCTTGTACATTCCGTTTTGAATAAAAATCTTCAACAGCGAACTGAAAAATATTTTCTCCTTCAGTTCGGCCAACCGGATATCCAGTTCCTGCTTCAATAATTCCCTGGTAAAAACAGTACTCTCCGTCAGGATGTCGTTCACACTCATAAAGTGCGGCTTGTCATCCTTGATCACGCAGGTGTTTGGGGAGATGGAAACCTCGCAATCGGTAAAAGCATACAGCGCATCAATGGTAACATCGGGCGAAATGCCGGGCGCCAAATGGATGATAATCTCTACGTTTTTCGCCGTATTATCTTCAATTTTTTTGATGCGGATTTTCCCTTTGTCATTTGCCGCAATTACGCTATCAATCAAACTTCCGGTGGTGGTAGAAAACGGGACTTCGGTAATAGCCAGCGTTTTTTTATCGCGCTCTTCTATTTTGGCCCGGATACGGATTTTGCCGCCGCGCTGGCCTTCGTTATAAGCCGAACAATCGGCCAAACCACCGGTCGGGAAATCGGGCAGCAAATTTGGCCGTTCGCCTTTTAGTATTGCTATCGAAGCATCAATCAGTTCGATAAAATTGTGCGGCATTACTTTGGTGGCCAAACCAACGGCAATTCCCTCGGCACCTTGCGCTAATAAAAGCGGGAATTTAACGGGAAGCGTTACCGGTTCTTTGTTGCGGCCATCGTAACTGGATTGCCATTCGGTGGTATCGGGATTAAAAACAACATCCAGCGCGAACTTGGACAAACGCGCTTCGATATAACGTGGTGCCGCAGCAGAATCGCCGGTTACGGGATCGCCCCAGTTTCCCTGGCAATCAATCAACAAATTTTTTTGTCCGATCTGCACCATCGCATCACCAATCGAAGCATCGCCGTGCGGGTGATATTTCATGGTGTTGCCGATCACGTTCGCCGCTTTGTTAAAACGCCCGTCGTCCATTTCTTTTAAAGAATGCAGGATTCGGCGCTGCACCGGCTTCAACCCATCGTGGATATGCGGCACGGCACGGTCGAGGATTACGTAAGAAGCGTAATCCAGGAACCAGTTTTCGTACAGCCCGGAAAGGGAAGTTATGTTAGAAAGCTGTTCGTTTTGCTGACTTAAATCGTCATTCATTCGGTATTGGCTAAAAAAGATACAAATATAAGTTATCGTGGTAAAATTCTGGCAATGTTTACTGGCTGCGTTAATGCTGTTTTTACCTATGTTTTTTTGGTGCGTCTCCCCACCTCTATTATTTAACAAAAAATTAATTGCATTTGGTGTAACGAACTGGTTACTCGTGGCGTCTATCTACCAAAACAACATAAAAACTTAAAAATTAAATATCATGAAAACTACACTAAAAACCACCCTCATCGCTTTGTTATTGACCGTAACTTACAATTTTACCCAAGCTGCCACGCCAAACGTAAACGAAAAACTGACCATGCGTTATGCCATTGCTGCTTACGTGGATGCTTTTGCACATGGCCACTTCGATGGCTTTTCTGAAGTGATTGACGACAGTGCCAAATTTACCCAAACCCGCGGCCAAAAGATTTTGAGCTTTAGCAAGAACGACATTATCGAAAGCTTGAAAGGCCAGCAAAATGTAGAACAAAACTGCAAAACTACGGCCCGCATTGTAGAAAACACCGGTAATTTGGTTGTTTACAAAGTACAAATGAAGTACGATAACTTTGCCCGCATCAATTATGTAACCATGACTGATACCGGCGCCGGTTGGAAAATTACCAATGTTTCTACCGTGTTTAACTAAGCCCAATTTTTAGGCGATAAAAGAAGCATTCTTACGGAAATAGGGATGCTTTTTTTATGGGGTGAAAATTTGGCATTATTATTTCTGTTTCTGCAAATACTAATTTATCAAATAGATATTCTTACTTTTACTTTATCTATGGCATCAGTTAGTATCACTCAATTGTATTCACTTTTAAATGAGAAAGTAGGCAAAGAAACTGCTGAAAACTTGACAGGCTACATTGAAGAAAAAATAAAAGCTGAATTTGACAGACAATCAGATAATGTAGCCACCAAACAAGACCTGTTAAAACTTGAAACAAAATTAACTGAAAAATTTCTCGAAGCTAAATCAGATACCATCAAATGGATGTTCATTTTTTGGATCGGACAAATTGTTGCTACTTTTGGTTTTATTTTGCTATTCTTAAAAAAGTAAAAGCCAATATCACTAAATTTAGCTAACTTTAGTAATTGTTAACAAATACCCTATAAATTAAGTGGTTAACTGTTCAGATTATCCTAAAAAAAATCTTTATACTGGTTTGTGCAAATCATTTTAAAACATGAATTACGAAATGTCCTTTCAGGAAAGAGCCAAGTTAGGTTTGGAACAACTATCAAAACAGTCGCCAGTTACCTTAAAGATGGCGAAAAAACAAGTTCAGCAATTGAAGACACAAAGCGTTTCAAAAGTGAAGAAACAAAGAGATTAGAAGATTTTATTACACAAAGTGATTTTTGGATAACTGAAATTGACTATGTAGAACAAAACTACAAAACCACAGCCAGTATTGTAAAAAACACCAGCAACCTGGTTGTTACAAAGTACAAATGAAGTACGATAACTTTTCCCGCAATAACTATGTAACCATGACTGGCACCGGTGCCGGTTGGAAAATTACCCATGTTTCTACCGTGTTTAACTAAGCCCAATTTTTAGGCGATAAAAGAAGCATTGTTACAGAAATAGGGATGCTTTTTTTATGGTGGTAAAATTTGGTTAGTTGTATTTTAGGTTGATAAAAAAAGTCTGGTTACTTGAATTAAAAATTTGAAGCTTAGAGGTTGGGATTGCAAATTTCGACCAATGGAAACTAAATCAAAATTACTCTCTAAAGAGGAAATGATTTTTTGCTTTTTCCATAACCGCAGGCCTGCCATCAATCTCCTTGCTGAAATGCCGTCTCATCTCTTTTTTAGTATATTTATTTCTCAAGTTTGAATCTTTGCACGCTTGTTTAACTAACTCATCAATTTTATTACTTCTTTCTATAGGTGATATATACAATTTCAATAACTCTTGG
>NZ_JBGCVY010000048.1:0-4371 GCF_041088075.1 Mucilaginibacter sp.
AAAAAATGGTGCAATATGCCGATCGTTTTGCTACCTACAACGGTTCAAACCCGTACAAAGCACCGGCAACTTTAAACGTCATCCCGCATTTAGAGCAGCATTTTGGCGCTTATTTTCCTGATGGCGGAATGTATCAGATTACGCTTTCATTGGTTGCATTGGCAGAAAGATTAGGTGTTGTTTTCCATTATAATTCATCGGTAGAAAAAATTGTCATCGAAAAAAGGCAGGTAAAAGGAGTATTGGTGGGCGAAGAACGGGGAGCGGAGAGCGGAGGGCGGAAGGCGCAAATGATAACAGCAGATCTCGTAATTTCCAATATGGATGTTTACTTCACTTATAAAAAACTGTTGTCGGAATATCCGAAATTGATCCCCGAAAAAACGTTGCGGCAGGAGCGGAGCAGTTCGGCCTTAATTTTTTATTGGGGAATTAATAAAACTTTTCCGCAATTGGATCTGCACAATATTTTCTTTAGCAATGATTACCAGCAGGAGTTTGAACACATCTGGAAACAGAAAAACGTTGGCAGCGATCCAACTATTTACCTCAACATTACTTCTAAGTTTTTACCAAATGATGCACCGCATGGTTGCGAAAACTGGTTTACGATGATCAACGTTCCAGCAAACCAGGGCCAGGATTGGGACAAACTGATTGCCAAAGCGCGGGCAAACATCATCCAAAAACTATCAAAAGCTTTGGGCGAAGACATTGGCAAATTGATTGTTTGCGAAAGTATTTTAGATCCGCGCAGCATCGAAAGCAAAACTTCTTCTTACCAGGGGTCTTTGTACGGCACAAGTTCTAACAGCCAGTTTGCGGCTTTTTTGCGCCATGCCAATAAATCTTCCAAAATTAAAAACCTGTTTTTTTGCGGCGGAAGCGTGCATCCGGGCGGCGGCATCCCGCTGGCTTTGCTTTCGGCAAAAATTGTGGGCGATTGGGTGGGCAAAAAAAATTAAGTTCAAAGGGCTTTTAAACTTCTATCATAAAAATTTACCATGCTTCTTTTATGCCGGTAAATTTTGTTTCGAGATAAAAAGCACAATTGGCCAATGATTTTTATGTGGTAAAAGAAGCATCGGAAATAAATTGAACAAAACTGAAACAGGCGCCAATGCTGTTTACAATCTTTTTAAAGTTTAAAAATTACCCGATAAAAGAAGCATCGGAAATAAGTTTAAACAGCTCTACAACTTATTTTTTACGGTTAGCCACATCAATAAATCAAAACCCGGTTAAATAATTGCTGTTTGGTTTATGATTAAACAAATTAAAACATTGAACATGAAAGCAGCAGTAGTGGCCCAGCCGGGCGGGGCATCGGTTATTCATCTGGAAGAAAGGCCTGTCCCTAAAGCAACAGAAGGAAATATACTGATAAAAGTAAAGGCGTTCGGGCTAAACCGGTCGGAAATCATCACGCGGAAAGGGCAATCGCCAAGTGTTTATTTTCCCAGGGTTTTAGGCATTGAATGTGTAGGAGAAGTTGAAGAAGACCCATCCGGAGGATACCAAAAAGGACAAAAGGTAGCGGCACTGATGGGCGGGATGGGCCGGGATTTTGACGGCGGATATGCAGAATATGCACTTTTGCCAAAGAAAATTGTTTTCCCGTTTCAAAGTGACCTGGGATGGGACCAGCTTGGTGCCGTGCCGGAGATGTTTCAAACGGTTTATGGTTCGTTGCAACTGGCACTTGAAATCAAGGAAGGGGAAACATTGCTAATCAGGGGCGGAAGTTCTTCTATCGGGATGCTGGCCTGCCAGTTTGCAAAATATTACGGTTTAACAGTGGTTTCGACTACCCGAAACCCGGAAAAAGAAGAGCGTTTAAGAGACAATGGCGCATTTTATACCATTATTGACGATGGCAATATTGCACAACGGGTAAAAGCATTGTTTCCGGAAGGCGTGGACAAAGTGCTCGAACTGGTAGGCATACAAACCCTTAAAGATTCGATGCAATGCGTTAAAAAAGGCGGAACATTATGCCTGACCGGAATGCTAAGCGAAGAATGGGCGATCAAAGATTTTTCTCCGATGGAATATATTCCGCCGATGGTAAAATTCACTACTTACGGCAGCAGTCCTGAAAACATTTCTGCCGAAATACTACAGGATTTTATTGACAATGTTAAGGCTGGGCAAATAGAACTGAACGTTGACCAGGTTTTTATGCTAAAGGATATTGTAAAAGCACACGAATACATGGAAAGCAACCAGGCAACCGGCAAAATTGTAGTACTGACAGCGGAAAACCAGTAAATTTTTAAGAAACAAATTTTGCTGCTGCTTGTCTTTATAATAAATCAAATTAATTTAAAATATAAACCAAAATGGCAACTGCAAAATCTAAAACTGCTAAAAAACCAGAACGCACACCAAAAGAAGAAAGTGCATTAAAAGAATTGTTTACAGACGAGTTGAAAGATATTTTATGGGCTGAAAACCAATTATCAAAAAGCTTGAAAAAATTGGCAGAAGCTTCTACTTCCGAAGAGTTAAAAAAAGCTTTTGAAACCCATTTAACAGAAACCGAAGGACAAATTGAACGCTTGAAACAAGTTTTTGAATTCATCGGCGAAGAAGCAAAACCTAAAAAATGCGAAGCAATGGCAGGTTTGGCCAAAGAAGCCGAAGAACTGATCGAAAGCACTGAAGAAGGCACAGAGGTACGCGATGTGGCCTTGATTTCTGCCGCCCAAAAATGCGAGCATTATGAAATTGCCACTTACGGCACTTTAAAAACCCTTGCAGGAGTTTTAGGCTTTACCGAAGCACAAGGCTTGTTGGAACAAACTTTGGAAGAAGAAAAGAAAACCGACAAATTGTTGACTCAAATTGCAGAAAGCAGCGTAAATGCTGCTGCTGAAAAAGAATAAGCATAAACAATTTTTGAAATTTGAAAAAGGCCGTCGGTAAAACGATGGCCTTTTTGTTTGTCGTAAAAATAGTTATACTTGTTTCAATGGGTTTTTTGGAAATAAAAGGTTTGGGCAAAGTGCATTACCATGAGTACGGAAGCGGAAAAAAGTTGTTGTTTGCGTTCCACGGCTATGGCATGTCGGGCAGTCAGTTTGATGTTTTTGAGCAGTCTTTGCTAAAACAGTTCCGCATTGTTTCTTTTGATCATTTTTTTCACGGCACTTCTTATTTAGATGAGGTAAACGAAGCATCAATCCTTGCCGGCATGGACCCCAAATTTTTAAAGGAATACATTAACACTTGGTTTGAAGCATTTGGCGAAGAACGTTTTTCGTTGATGGGCTACTCGATTGGGGCAAACCTGGCACTTTTTCTGGTCGGGCATTTTGCACCGGTCATAGATGAAATTATTTTGCTGGCCCCGGATGGTTTGGTGCTGCACCAAGGTTTTCATTTTTTGCGTACTTCTTTTATCGGGCAAAAAATCTTCAAAAAGCTGACTTACAGCAACTGGATGATGCTGCGCGCTTTAAAATTGTTAAGGCAATTGCGGGTGATTGACCATAGCTTGTACACCATTGCCAGGCACGAAATATCAACACCGGAAAAACGGTTGAATGCTTATTTTACCATTCATTTTTTAAAAAACATCCGCCCGGATATCAACCGTGTTGCTGCCTTAATCAACCAAAACCACATCCGTTGCCGTTTGTATTTTGGCGAATTTGATGACCTTTTTCCCACAAAAAACAGCAAAAAGCTTGTTCAATTACTTCTACGGCCCGAACTTTATGTAGTGCCGATGGGCCATTGGATGATTGTACCGGAACTGGATGTTTACATAGCCAAACAAACTGCATGATCACCAGCAAAAGGCACCTGTTGTTTTACAAAATTTTTTTACCGTTTATGCGCTGGCGGATATTGAGGAGTTTTAAACAACTTCAATTGTACAACCAGATCGAGCTAAAGCCCAACCATTCAGTGCTTCTTTTAGGCAACCATTTTAGTTGGTGGGACGGTTTTTTGACAGCGTACCTCGGCCATTTTATTTTCCGGAAGAAACTGTTTACGATGATGCAGGAAGACCATTTGCAAAAAAGGATGTGGCTGCGGCGCTTAGGTTCTTTTTCGATCAGCCGGACTTCGAGGGATATGTTGCAGTCTATGCAATATGCCGCGGAGCAATTAAGCCAGCCGGAAAACCTGGTAACCGTTTTTCCGCAAGGCTCGCTTGAATCCAACCACAGTACCGAAATCAGGATCGAAAAAGGGATCAGTTATCTCATAAAAAACATTAAAGGCAATTGCCAGATTGTGTATTGTGCGGTTTTGGTTGATTATTTTGAAAGTTTTAAACCCACGGCTTATTTTCATTTGTTGGATTGCGGCACAAACCATGATTTTAATTTGGAAGATTTGAACCGGCAAATCAACGAT